>NZ_JAQGNQ010000083.1 GCF_028291745.1 Ramlibacter sp.
GCTCGCCCCCATCGGTAAGTGGGTGATGGAGAACCGGGCCGACATCGAGGAGACGCGCGAGCGCGGCAGGGAGCAAATCCGCGGTGACATAGCCGCCGCCCCTGACTGAGCCAGCGACCTCACTTACCGGCGGGTAAGTTACTGCGGAAAAAGTGCCGTCTTGGCGCCCGTTTCAGGCGCCGCCATATCGTTGCTTACTAATCGTAAGTGTCTAGAGGCGACGATGCAAAAGCGGCCCAAAATCGGAATCGTCATGAGTACGACCCGTCCCGGGCGGTTCGCGGATATCCCGACCGACTGGCTGTTCAATATCGCCAAAGGGCGCAATGACGCCGATTTCGAGATTGTCGATCTGCGCGACTATCCCATGCCGTTCTTCGAGGAAAAGGCGCCGCTGCACCAGGCGCCGCCGCAGAACGAGGTGGCGCTGCGCTGGGGCAAGAAGATCGCCAGCCTCGACGGGTACATCTTCATTACGGCGGAATATAACCACAGCATCCCGGCCGTGCTGAAGAATGCCGTCGATTACCTCCACTCCGAGATCCGCCGAAAGCCGGCGACCTTCCTGGGCTATGGCGGCACCGGCGCGGCCCGGGCCATCGGGCACTTGGGAGAGATGCTCCTCGCGGCCTCGCTCAAGCACACCGTTCATATCGGCATGACCGAGATGATGGGCATGCTGCGCGGGGGAAAGTCCATGGCGGACTATCCTTACCTCGATGATTACGCCAAGCGGATGCTGGACGAAATCGTGTGGTGGGCCGGCACCCTCAAGGAAGGCCGCTCCAGCGATGAGGTCGCCGAGCCAGCCCGAGTTCCAAGATCACGATGACTATGTGTCGTGACCAGAATCTGAGGTTTCAGGAGGTCCGCTTTTGGCCCGGCCAGAAGCGCACGTCAATCAGCTGAGTACGCCCGGGAAGATGTAGGACTAGACGCGAGCGCGTCAAGCAGGCTGGATGTCCGTAAGCGTCCGGGCCTCCCGTCTTAACGACGGGAGCAGGTCAGTTCAGCGGAGGCTGCCAGCGGTGCGGCAGCAACTCGCCGATGCAGCTGGCGGGCTGCGTCGGCAGGCGTTCCATGACGTCCTTGAGATAGGCATGCGGGTCATGCCCATTCAGCTTGGCCGAGTGCACCAGGCTCATGACGGCGGCAGCACGTTTGCCCGCGCGCAGTGACCCAGCGAACAGCCAGTTGTTGCGCCCGATCGCAATGGGCCGGATCTGGTTCTCCGCCCAGTTGTTGTCCGCCGGCAGATCGCCGTCGTTCAGATAGCGTGTCAGGGCCGGCCAGCGCCCAAGACTGTAGTCGATCGCCTTGGCCGTGGCGGAGCCCGGTGGCACCTTCTGCCGCTGCGCCATCAGCCACGCATACAGGGCATCGGCCGCCGGCTTCGCCCTGGCTTGCCGTATTCGCAAGCGCTCCTCGGCAGCCAGTGCGGCGACCTCGCGCTCCACCTCGTACAGCCTGCCGAACAGCGCCAGGGCCCGTTCGGCCAGCGTGCTCTTGTGGTTGACCCACAGCTCGTGGAACTTGCGCCGGGCGTGCGCCAAGCAACCGGCTTCGGTGATGTTGGGCGAACAGCGCCTTGTAGCCGGCATAGTCGTCGCACACCAGCGTACCGCGCCAGGCTTGGTCCCCGGGGTGGCGCAGGAACTCCATCGGATGGCGGCCGGCCCGGCCTTTGGCGAAGTCGAACACGACGAGCCTCTGGCTCTCGTGCGCGGGATCCGCGGGACCACCACCTCGGAAATGAACCGCGATCGCAGCGGCTCCCACTGCGCCGCGCTGCGGCCGGCCAGAGTGCCGAGATAGAACTGCGCGAATTCGGCGGCATTCACCGTGCCGCCCTGGTAGCGCGCCTCCATCTCCGCGTTGCGAGCGGCGAAGCGCTCCGGGTCCAGGACGCCTTGCGCCATCAGGAATTCGCACCACAGCACGTCGGTGTCGCCATGCAGCAGCGTGTGGTCCAGGTCGAACAGCGCGAGCCGCGGTTTCATCCCTCGCGTCGCTGCTGGAGGGCGGGCGCTCCCGAGGCTATCCCCAGCTCCCGCAGCGTCAGTTCCACCGCGTGCACCGCCTGCTGCATCTCGTTGCGCCCGATGGCGCCGATGCAGCCGACGCGGAAAGTCTCGACCTGCGTCAGCTTGCCGGGATAGAGCAGGAAGCCGTGCGCCCTCGCGCCGGCGTTGAAGTCCTTGAAGGCGTAGCGCGGATCGCCCGGCGCGTGGAAGGTGACGATGATCGGCGCCTGCACGCGCGCATCGAGGAAGGGCATGAATTCCAGCCGCGCCATGCCGTCGACCAGCGTGCGGTAGTTGTCGGTGTAGCGGGCCAGGCGGGCGGGCTGGCCGCCTTCCTCCTGGAACTGCGCCAGCGCTTCGGCCAGCGCCGCCAGCACGTGGGTCGGCGGGGTGAAGCGCCACTGGCCGGTCTGCTCCATGTACCGGTGCTGGTCGTGCAGGTCCATGGCGAGCGACTGGCTGTTGCCCGCGCAACCTTCCACGATCGCCTTGCGCAGGAACACGAAGCCCATGCCCGGCACGCCTTCCAGGCACTTGCCGCTGGCGGCGACCAGCGCGTCGAAGCGGATCTCGCGCGCGTCGATCGGCAATGCCCCGAACGAGCTCATGGCGTCGACGATCAATCCCCGGCCGCGGCGTCGGCAGACCTCGGCCACCTGCGCCAGCGGGTTCAGCACGCCGGCCCCGGTCTCGCAGTGCACCAGCAGCACGTGCGTGATGCCGGCGTTGGCTGCCAGCGCCGCATCGAGCGCCGCCGGTTCCACCGGCGCTGATTCGTTGAAGGGCAGCACGGTGCATTCGCGCCCCATCAGGGTGGTGAGCCGGGCGGCGCGCTTGCAGTAGGCGCCGTTGTCCAGGACCAGCACGTGGCCGTCGCGCGGCACCACGGTCGCCACCGCCGCTTCCACGCTGAAGGTGCCGCTGCCCTGCAGGGGCACCACCACGTGCGAGTCCGCGCCATGGATGATCCGCAGCAGGCTTTGCCGCACTTGCGCGGTGAGGGCGATGAAGTCGCCGTCCCAGGAGCCCCAGTCGCGCAGCATGGCGAGCCGGGTGCGCAGGGTCGTGGTCAGCGGGCCGGGGGTGAGGAGGATGCGGTCGCGGTCCATGCGGGGTTCCTATCGGGAGAGCGTGCGCCAGGCCTGCGTGCGGCGCTCGACCCACCACGCCAGCCCCATGAAGGCCAGCGTGGCCAGGGCCGAGGCGCCGGCGATCATCACCGCCATCGCCGCCGCGGCGCCCAGTTCGCCCGCCTCATCGAGGTTCAGGATGGCGATCGCGGCGACCTTGGTGTCCGGCGCGTACAGGAAGACCACGGCGGACACGGTGGTCATGGCATTGACGAAAAAGTAGCGGGCGATGTCCACCAGCGCCGGGGTGCAGATCGGCAGGGTCACGCGCCAGAAGGTCTTGAAGAACGGCACCTTCAGCGAGGCGCTCACGGCCTCGAACTCGCCGTCCAGCGCCTTCAGCGCCGTCACGGCCGTGAGGTGGCCGGTGGTGTAGAAGTGGACGATGGTGCACAGCGTGAGCAGCGTCACCGTGTGGTAGAGGCCCGCGAGCGGATTGCCCGGCGCATTGAAGAAGAAGATGTAGCCCAGTCCCAGCACCAGTCCCGGCACCGCCATCGGCAGCATCGCCAGCGCCCGCACCAGGGTGCGCAGCCAGGCCAGCGGACCGCGTTCCAGCGCCCGGCCGCCCGGCGTCTTTTCCAGCAGGTAGGCGCCGCAGAACACCAGCAGCGTGCCGGCGACGGCGGTGCCCGCCGCCATCTTCAGGCTGTTCGCAAAGGCGCTTCCCACCTCGGCGTCGACCAGCCCCAGCAGGTAGTGGCGCAGGCTGGGCGCGAGCTGGTAGGGCCAGAAGGTGGCAAGCGAGGCGAACACCGCCATGCCCAGCATCGCCAACATCAGGCAGGCAATCAGCACGCAGTAGCCGGTCATGACCGCGTCGAACAGCGGCGCGCGCTGCGGTGCGTAGGGCACGGCGCGCGCGGTGAGCATCGCGGTGTGCCGCCGGCTGACGTAGTGGTCGAGTGCGAAGGTGAGCACCGCCGGCGCCAGCAGCAGGATCGCCACCACCGCGCCCTGGGCGAAGTCCTGCTGGCCGATCACCAGCTTGAAGACATCGGTGGCCAGCATGTTGAAGTTGCCGCCGATCACCTTGGGGATGCCGAAGTCGGTGATCACCAGGGTAAAGGTGACCAGCGCCGCCGAGATCAGGCCGTACCTGGCGCCCGGCAGCGTGATGGTGAAGAACTTGCGGGCGCGGGAAGTTCCGAGCGCCTGCGCCACCTCGTACAGGCGGGCGTCGGCCAGCGACAGCGCCGCCAGCAGGATCATCAGCGCGTGCGGGAACACGGCGAAGCACTCGCCGATGACGATGCCGGGCGCGCCGTAGATCTCGCTCACACCCAGCCGCTGCAGCCAGGACTTGAGCACGCCCTGGTTACCGAACCAGTAGATCAGGGAGATCGCCGACAGCAGCGAGGGCGCCAGCAGCGGAATCAGCGTGATGCCGCGGAACAGCGGCTTGCAAGGCATGCACGAGCGCGCCAGCGCATAGGCGAAGCCGAAGGCCAGGGGCACCGTCAACAGGGTCACCAGCGCCGACACCCAGAGGCTGTTCCACAGGCTTTGCAGCAGCGCGGGCGTGCGCGCGTAGGCGATGAAGTTGGCCAGGAACACGAACTGGCCCTGCCGGCCCTGCAGCGCCTGCAGCAGGATGGTCGCCAGCGGCAGCGCAAGGAACACCAGCAGCAGCAATGCCACGAGCAGCAGGGCGCCGTGCGCCAGCCGGTCGCTCCAGTGCGCGGCCTGGCGCACCGGCAGTTGTTCGGGAACGGGAAGGACCGCGGCCATGCCCGCCTAGAAGACCTTCAGCCGCTCGGGCAGCAGCTTCAGTTGCAGGCGCGAGCCCACTGCCAGCGAGGCCTCGGACAGGTAATTGAGCGACAGGTAGACGGTGAGCTTGTTCGGCTGGAGCGCGGTGGTGGTCACGTGCACGTGGCAGTAGGAACCCAGGAACTCGATCTTCTCGATGCTGGCGTCGAACACGTGCGCGTCGCCCGGCCGCACCGGCCGCGCCAGCACGTCTTCCGGCCGCAGGTAGATGCGCGCGTCGCGGTCCTGCCCCTGATAGGGAATGCGCAGCGTGCCGACCTCCAGCGTGCCGCCGTGCACTCGTCCCGGCAGCACGTTGGCCTTGCCCACGAAGTCGGCGACGAAGGGGGTGGCCGGCTCGCGGTAGATCTCCATCGGCGTGCCGACCTGCTCGATCACGCCCTGGTTCATCACCACGATGCGGTCGGCCAGGCAGAGCGCCTCCTCCTGGTCGTGCGTCACCATGATGGTTGTCACGCCCAGTTTCTGCTGCAGCGCGCGGATCTCCTGCCGCAGCCGCACCCGCTCGAGCGCGTCCAGTGCGGACAGCGGCTCGTCCAGCAGCAGCAGGCCGGGCGCGGTGGCCAGCGCGCGGGCCAGCGCGATGCGCTGCTGCTGGCCGCCCGAGAGCTGCGCCGGGTACCTGCCCTCGCTGCCAGGCAGCCCGACCAGCTTCAGGAGTTCGGCCACGCGCTGCGCGATCTGCGCCCGCGCGGTCCGGCGGTTGACCAGCCCGTAGGCGACGTTGTCGGCCACCGTCAGGTTGGGGAAGAGGGCGTACGACTGGAACACGATGCCGTAATCGCGCTGCGCCGGCGGCAGCCGCGAGACGTCGCGGCCGCCCTGCCAGACCTGGCCCGCGGACTGCACCTCCAGCCCCGCGATGATGCGCAGCAGGGTGGTCTTGCCGCAGCCCGAAGGGCCGAGGAAGCAGACGAACTCGCCGCTGGCGATGCCCAGGCTGACATCGTGCAGCGCGGTGAAGCCGCCGAACTCCTTGCGGATGTCGCGCAACTCGAGGGACGGCTGCGGTGCCACGGCGGGCGCCTCAGCGCTTCTCGGTCTTGCCGTCGTAGCGCTTCTTCCACTCCTCGAGGATGCGCTCGCGGTTGTCGGCGGCCCAGCCGAAGTCCATCTTCACCAGGCGCGCCTCGTAGTCCTTCGGCACGTTGGCCAGCGGCGCCGCAACGCCGGGTTGCGCGGTGATGGCGAAGTTCTTGCCATAGAGCAGCATCGCGTCCTTGCTCGAGGCCCAGTCGGCGAGCTTCTTCGCCGCCTCCAGCTTCTTCGTGCCCTTCATGATGCCGAAGGCTTCCAGGTCCCAGCCCAGGCCTTCCTTCGGGAACACCAGCTCGATCGGCGCGCCCTTGGCCTTGTTGGTGTTGCCGCGGTATTCGAAGGAGATGCCCACCACGTACTCGCCGGCCGCTGCCATGTTGCACGGCTTGGAGCCCGAGTGCGTGTACTGGGCGACGTTCTCGTGCAGCGCATCCATGTACTTCCAGCCCTTGCCCTTGCCGCCCTCGTCGCCCCAGAGCGAGAGCCAGGCGGTGACGTCGAAGTAGCCGGTGCCGGACGACGCCGGGTTCGGCATCACGATCTGCCCCTTGTAGACCGGCTTGGTCAGGTCCTGCCAGGTCTCGGGCTTCGGGATGTTCTTCTTCTGCGCCTCGATGGTGTTGAAGCAGACCGTGGCGCCCCACACGTCCATGCCCCACCAGGCCGGTACCTTCTTCTTGTCGCGGTACTGGCTCATGATCGCGTCGAGGTTCAGCGGCGCGTACGGCTCCAGCATCCCCTGGCGATCGAGCAGCGCCAGGCTGGATGCGGCCACGCCCATGACGATGTCGGCCTGCGGGTTGGCCTTCTCCGCCAGCAGCTTGGCGGTGATCACGCCGGTGGAGTCGCGCACCCACTTCAGCTCGATCTCGGGATGGGCCTTGTTGAAGCCTTCCTGGTAGGCCTTGAGCTGGTCGGTCTCCAGCGCGGTGTAGACCAGCAGCTGCGCCTTCTGCGCATAGGCGCCGCAAGCGAGCAGGGCGAGACCGGCGGCGGCGATGGCGCGGGCGAGCAGGCGGGGGACGGGACGCGCAGGCATGGTCGGATTTCCTTTCATCGGGAGAGGCGAAAACTGGAAATGGTCGGGCCGGCCGGTGAACGTCGCCATGACTGCGTGCAGGCGTCCCCGTCGGTTGCATTTGACGTCCGGGTCTTGCGTTGTGTCAATTGTTGTTTGCAAATTGTTGACAGTGTCCGCGATGTGCTCCAATCTCGCCCATGAACGCCAGCCTGCATCCGACCATCGCCCTGCTCCAGAGCAACTCCCTCACCAGCGTGGTGCAGCAGGAGATCGAACGCGCGATCCTGGCCGGCGAATACGAGCCGGGCAGCAAGCTGATCGAAGCGACGCTGGCCGAGAAGATGGGCGTGTCGCGCGGGCCGGTGCGCGAGGCCTTCCGGATGCTGGAGGAGGCGGGGCTGCTGCGCAACGAGAAGAACCGCGGCGTCTTCGTGCGCTCGATCCCGCTGGAGGAGGCGCTGGAGATCTTCGACCTGCGCGCGGCGATGGATGAAATGGTCGGCCGCCAGCTGGCGCAGAAGATCACGCCCGCGCAGCTGAAGGAAATCCGCGAACTCGTGGACACGATGGAAAAGGCCGTGAAGGCGGACGACGCACGCAACTACCACCTGCTCAATCTCCGTTTCCACGACCGCCTGGTGGAGATGGCCGGCAACAGCAAGGTCACCGCCATCTACCGCAAGCTGATCAAGGAGCTGTCCCTGTTCCGCCGCATCAACCTCGCCGAGGGCACGATGCTGCCGATCTCCGCCGGCGAGCACCGCCAGATCGTGAAGGCCATCGCTTCGGGCGATACGCAGGCTGCCGGCAAGGCGATGTTCGACCACGTCATGGAGAGCAAGGAACGGACCATGGAGAACAACGCCAAGGGCCAGCTGCCGGCGGCGAAGGCCGCCAAGGCCGCCAAGGCCAGGCGCTGAGCGCGGCCCCGCCGGCTGCGCCCACTCTCCTCTCACTGCTTGTCCGCCTTGCCGGCCGCCGCGGCGAACTGCGCCAGCCGGCGATCCAGCGCGCGCGGCGTGCGGCCGCTGTCTTCCGCCGCTTCCTTGCGGCGGATCGCGTTGCGCACCACGATCGAGCCGAGGTAGCGGATCGGCTCCGGCGGGAACATCCCGAGCGGCCCGCGCACCAGCGGGCTGCGGGTCCACGCATCGTCCCGGCCGAGGGCCAACGCGCAGAGGATCTCGCCGCCCATGCGGCTGGGCCCGACGCCGTTGCCCGAGTAGCCGAAGCCATAGAACACGTTTGCGGTGCCGCGCAGCCGCCCAAAGAACGGCAGGCCCGTCACCGAGCGGTCCGAGGCACCGTTCCAGCTGGCCGCCAGCGGCACGCCCGCGAGCTGCGGGATGAACGCGTGCAGGCTGCGCGCGAGCGCCTCGCGGCAGGGCGAGGGCTGGTCGAACACCGGCAGCATGCGGCCGCCATAGGCGAAGGTGTTGCCGCCCTTGCCGAACATCAGGCGGCCGTCGGCCGTGCTGCGGTAGTAGTGCACGAAGGTGCGCGAGTCGAGCACCGTGATGCCGCCGTTCAGCCCGCTGGCCTCAAGGGATTGAGGCGCCGGCTCGGTGATCACCATGTCGCTGGAGACGATGGCGATGCTGCGCTCGAACTCGCGGAAGCGCCCGGCCATCCAGGCGTTGATCGCGACCACCACCCGGTCGGCTGCGACGCTGCCGTGCGGCGTGCGCACCATGGCCGGCGAGCCCGGCGCGATGTCCACCATCGGCGTGCCTTCGTGCAGCCGCACGCCCAGTTCCAGGGCCACGCGGCGCAGTCCGCGCACCAGCTTGCCGGGTTGCACGCTGGCGGCCAGCGGCGAGAACCAGCCCTCCAGGTGCTGGCGAGAGCCGGCGCGCCGCTGCACCTCCGCGACGGGCAGGCGGTGCCAGCTGCTGATGCCGCACGCCTGCAGCGCGCCCATCACGGCATCCGACGCGCCGATCTGCGCCGGCGCGCTGGCCGTGTAGAGCGTGCCGTCGCGGCGGAATTCGCAGTCGATCGCGTGATCGCGGCAGAAGGCCTCGATGTCCAGCACCGCCTGTTCCGACGCCTGCACCAGCCGCACCGCTTCGGCCTCGCCATACAAGCGCCGCAGGGTGAAGAACTTGGTCGACCAGGTGAGCACGCAGCCGCCATTGCGCCCGCTGGCGCCGGCGCCGCAGACGTCGGCCTCCAGCAGCACGACGTCGAGCGCCGGCCGCGCCTGCTTGGCCAGGATCGCGGTCCACAGCCCGGTGAAGCCGCCGCCGACGATGCACAGGTCGGCGCGGGTGGCTTCGCGCAGCGCCGGCGCCGGGGCCTGCGCCTCCTGCGCCAGCGCCTGGGCGATCCAGAAGGGTCGAGCGTTCATGGCGGGCGGCCTATGACGCGGCCGCGGCGCAGCGCGCCAGCAGCGGCAGAAGGTCTTGCAGCGTCGGTGTCGCCAGCCCGGCGACCTTGGCCCGGTCGTCCCACAGGCGCAGGGACACGGCCGCCTCGGCATGCGGGTTGCGGCTGAACGCCTCAGCTCCGCTGGCGCTGAACGTGCCTCCCTGCAGCGCGAGGCTGCGCTGCGAGTCGGCGGACAGGGCCTGCTGGTAGCCAGGCCGGACGGCACACAGGTAGCGCTTGGCGGCGACGTGCAGGCGCACCGGCTCGCTCACGTCGGGGCCGAACAGTGGCTTCAACCAATGCGCGCCGTGGAACTGATGCAGGTCGTCGATGCCGCGCGCGGTCGGCGTCTCGCCCTGGTCGTTCAGCAGGTGGCCGATGTCGTGCAGCAGCGCGGCGGCCACCAGCGGCTCCGCGGCGCCGTCGGCCTGCGCCAGCGCCGCGCTCTGCAGCGCGTGTTCCAGCTGGCTCACGGGCTCGCCGCTGTAGGCGCGCGGCCCGAACGCCGCATAGAGGGCCGCGATGCGTGCGATGCCGTCCGCGGGTGAAGGGAAGGTGGCGGCGATGGCACTCACCAGGGCAGCGAGTAGGTCTTGGTGTTGCAGAAGCTCTTCATCGCTTCCAGCACGCCTTCCTTGTAGCCCAGGCCGGAGTCCTTGATGCCGCCGAAGGGCGTCATCTCCAGCCGGTAGCCGGGCACCTCGCGCACGTTGACCGTGCCCACGTGCAGCTCCTGCACGACGCGGGTGATGACGTCCAGGCGGTTGGTGCACAGCGAACTGGAGAGGCCGTAGGCGGTGCCGTTGACGATGCGGATCGCCTCGTCGAGGTCGCGAAAACGGATCACCGGCGACACCGGGCCGAAGGTCTCTTCCTTCACCACGGTCATCTCCGGCCGCACCCGGTCGATCACCGTCGGCGCATAGAGCGCGCCGCGGCGCACGTTGCCGGCCAGCAGGCGCGCGCCGTGGGCGACGGCCTCGTTCACCCGCGCCTCGAACAGCGTCGCGGCGGCCTCGTCGATCACCGTGCCCATGTCCATCCGCGCGTCGAACGGATCGCCGTACGTCAGCGCCTTCGTCTTCGCCACGAGCAGCTCGACGAAGCGGTCGGCCACGCTGTCCTGCACCAGGATGCGCTTGACCGCGGTGCAGCGCTGGCCCGAGTTCTTGTACGAGCCGCTGGCCGCCAGCGTCGCCGCCTCCTCCAGGTCGGCGTCGTCCATCACGATGATGGGATCGTTGCCACCCAGCTCCAGGATCTGCCGCTTGTAGACCGCTTTCGCCGCGATGTACTTGCCGATCGCCACGCCACCGGTGAAGGTGACCAGGTCGACGTGTTCGCTGGTCAGCATCTCGTCGGCGATCTCGCGCGGGTCACCAGTGACCACGCTCAGCATCTCGGGCGGCAGGCCCGCCTCGTACAGGATGTCGGCCAGCGCGAAGGCTGCCAGCGGCGTCTTCTCGCTCGGCTTGAGCACCACCCGGTTGTTGGTGGCCACCGCCGGCGCCACCTTGTGGATCACCTGGTTCAGGGGGTGGTTGAACGGCGTGATGGCGCTGATGACGCCCAGCAGCGGCTCCTTCAACGTGTAGACCTTTCGGCTCTTGCCGTGCGCCGTGAGATCGCAGGAGAAGACCTGGCCGTCGTCCACCAGCGCCTGGTTGGCGGCGAACAGCAGCACATCGGAGGCGCGGCCGACCTCGTACTGGGTGTCCTTCAGGCACAGGCCAGACTCCAGCGTGATCAGCCGGGCGATGGCGTCGCGGCGGGCGGCCACCAGCTCGCCGGCCTTCATCAGGATGCGATAGCGCTCATGCCGCGTCAGTTTCGACCGGTAGCCGCGGGCGATTGCCAGCGCCCGCTGCACGTCCTGCAGCGTCGCCTTGGGCACGGTGGCGACCAGTTCGCCGCTGTACGGGTGGCGCACCTCGATGACGCGGTCGCGGGAGATCTTCTCGCCGGCGATGCGCAGGCGTTCGTGGATCACGGGCGGGCGGGTGTCGGCGGACATGCGGTCTCCTGGGATCTGGGCGGACGGTCAGCGGGCGAGGTTCAGGCCGAGGTCGCGAAAGCGGTGAAGGTGGATTTAACCGGCGCTTTTGAAGATTGTCAACAATTGACAGACAGCAAACTGCCGCCTACGATGAATTCCACGCCCCCACCTGGACGGACCGCATGAACCTGACTCTCCCCGCCGATCTCGCAGTGCCGCCGCGGCCCGATGCCCTCGCCCCTGGCCCCCCGCGTGCTGCTGCGGCGCACCCAGGCCTGGCGCCGGGGCGCCCGCAGCTGAAACGCGTCCTCGTGTCTCGTCACGTGCCATCTTCCACAGGAGCCCCCCCGCATGACCGCCAGCCCCTTCCTGCTCACTCCCGGACCCCTCAGCACCTCGGCGCGCACCAAGCAGAGCATGCTGCGCGACTGGGGCTCCTGGGACGCGGAGTTCAACCAGATCACGGCCCGGTTGCGCGAGGGGCTGCTGCGCATCGCCCATGGCCAGGAAACGCACGAGTGCGTCCCCCTCCAGGGCAGTGGCACCTTCGCGGTGGAGGCGGCGATCGGCACGCTGGTGCCGCGCGACGGCCATGTGCTGGTGCACGAGATGGGCATCGCCACCGGCGCCCTCGAAGTGGCGGCAGCATGAAAGCAGGCCCGACATGCTGAAAGTCAACGACCGGAGCTACCGGCCGCCGCTCCAGCCCACGGTGGTCGTGTGCGTGGACGGCTGCGAGCCGGACTACCTGGGGCAGGCGGTGGCGACCGGCCACATGCCCTGGCTGGAGCGCACGCTGGCACAGGGCACGGGCCTGATCGCCGACTGCGTGGTGCCCACCTTCACCAATCCCAACAACCTGTCGATCGTCACCGGCGCGCCGCCCAGCGTGCACGGCATCTGCGGCAACTACCTGTACGACCCGGCGAGCGGCAGCGAGCTGATGATGAACGACCCGAAGTGGCTGCGCGCTCCGTCGCTACTGGCGGCGCTGGCCGAGGCAGGGTACGCGGTGGCGGTGGTCACGGCCAAGGACAAGCTGCGCCGGCTGCTCGGGCATGGCATGCGCGGGATCTGCTTTTCCGCCGAGAAGGCGGACGAGGCCACGCTGCAGGAACACGGCATCACCGGCGTGACGGAGCTGGTGGGCATGCCGGTGCCGGACGTGTACAGCGCGGAACTGTCGGAATTCGTGTTCGCCGCCGGCGTGCGCCTGATGCAGCGCCAGCGACCCGACGTGATGTACCTGTCCACCACCGACTACGTGCAGCACAAGCACGCGCCCGGCACGCCCGGCGCCAATGCCTTCTACGCCATGATGGACCGCTACCTCGGCGAGCTCGATGCGCTCGGCTGCGTGATCGCCCTCACGGCCGACCACGGCATGAACGCCAAGGTCGGCATGGACGGCCGGCCCGACGTGATCTACCTGCAGGACTGGTGCGACGAGGCGCTGGGCGCGGGCCGGGCGCGCGTGATCCTGCCGATCACCGACCCGTACATCGTGCACCACGGCGCCCTCGGCTCCTACGCCACGATCTACCTGCCCGCGGGCACGCCGGCGGCGCCCCTGGTGGCGCAGCTGCGCGAGTTGCGCGGCATGGAGCTGGTGCTGGAGCGCGAGGCGGCGGCGCGCCGCTTCGAGTTGCCGCCGGACCGCATCGGCGACATCGTGTGCGTCTCCGAGCGCTTCACGGTGCTGGGCACGGCGCAGGCGCGGCACGACCTGTCGGCACTGGACGCGCCGCTGCGCTCGCACGGCGGCCTGAGCGAACAGCGGGTGCCGCTGATCCTCAACCGCCGGCTGCGGGGGCTGGATGCGCAGCGGCGCTGGCGCAACTTCGATGCCTTCGACCTGGCACTGAACCATGCACAGTGAGTGCGCCCGCCGCGACGGGCCGCAGCGCGCGAGCGAGCGCCGGCCGTGGTCCTGACCTGGCCGATCGTCGCGGCGGTGCTGTTCGGCGCGCTGCTGCACGCGAGCTGGAACGCGATGGTGAAGTCCAGCGCAGACAAGGCGCTGGATACGGCGCTGATCCACCTGACGGGATCGCTGGTCGCGTTGCCGCTGCTGCTGCTGGTGGGGCTGCCGGCGGCTGGCTCGTGGCCCTTCATCCTGGCCTCGGTGGTCATCCACATCGGCTACTACATCGCCCTGACCGGCGCCTACCGGCACGGCGACCTCGGCCTGACCTACCCGCTGATGCGGGGCACGGCGCCGCTGCTGGTGGCGCTGTCGGCCGCCTTCACGGTGGGCGAGTCGCTGTCTGCGCTGTCCTGGCTCGGGGTGCTGGGCGTGAGCTGCGGCGTGCTGGCGCTCGGGCTGTCGCGCCACGCCATGGACTCGCCGCGGGCAGTGGCCTTCGCGCTGACCAACGCGGTGGTGATCGCGGTCTACACCGTGGTCGATGCGCTCGGCGCCCGCGCCTCGGGCAACCCGCTGCAGTACGTGATCGCCCTGTTCGCGCTGGACGGCTGGCCGTTCGCGCTGATGGTGCTGCATCGCCGCGGGTGGGCGGTGGCCTCGCACTATGCCCGCGCGCGGGCGCCGCTGGCTCTGGTGGGCGCGATCGCCTCGCTCGGTTCCTATGGCATCGCGCTATGGGCCATGACGCGGGCGCCCGTCGCCACCGTCGCGGCACTGCGCTTGGACCACTTCCTGCAATTCCCGCACAGCCTGCCGAAGCTGCTGCGGATCCAGTGAGTCGAGCGAGGTGTCAGCGATCACGGAGCGCTATTGTTCCTAATGCAAAGGCGTCAGCCATTGGCACATTGAATCGCCCCGGCTTTTGAGGAGGCTCAAATCTCTGAGAGGATTGAGCCATGAAGAAGTCGAACAAGTTCTCACCCGAGGCCGTGAGCGTGCGGTGAGGATGGTGCAGGAACACAAGGGGGAGTACCCGTCGCTGTGGGCGGCGGTCGAATCGATTGCGCCGAAGATCGGCTGCGTGCCGCAAACGCTGCTGGAATGGGTCAAGCGCGTGGAGGTCGATGCCGGGGTGCGCCAAGGCGTCACGACGTCCGAGGCGCAACGGGTCAAGGATCTTGAACGCGAGAACAAGGAGCTGCGCCGGGCCAACGAGATCCTGAAACTGGCGAGCGCGTTTTTCGCCCAGGCGGAGCTCGACCGCCGACTGAAGCCCTGAACGACTTCATCGACAAACACCGCGTCACCCACGGAGTCGAGCCGATCTGCAAGGCACTGCAGATCGCCCCGTCGGGATATTGGCGCCATGCAGCGCTGCTGCGTGAACCGGACAGACGCTGTGCCCGGGCTCGCCGCGACGAGGACCTGGCGCCGCAGATCCAGCGTGTCTGGCAAGCCAACATGCAGGTCTATGGCGCCGACAAGGTTTGGAGGCAACTGGCCCGCGAAGGGACGGTGGTAGCCCGCTGCACGGTGGAGCGGCTGATGCGCCGTCTGGGACTGCGAGGTGTCATGCGCGGCAAGGTCGTGAGGACCACGATCAGCGACAGCAAGGCGCCATGCCCGCTGGACCGCGTAAACCGGCAGTTCCGCGCCGAGCGGCCGAACCAGCTTTGGGTCAGTGACTTCACCTACGTGTCGACTTGGCAGGGCTGGCTGTACGTGGCATTCGTGATCGACGTGTTTGCCCGTCGCATCGTGGGCTGGCGGGTGAGCAGTTCGATGCGAACGGACTTCGTGCTGGACGCCCTGGAGCAGGCGCTGTATGCCAGGCAGCCTGAGCGCGACGGAAGTCTCGTGTGCCACTCGATCGCGGCTCGCAATACGTCAGTATTCGATACACCGAGCGCCTGGCCGAGGCCGGCATCGAACCCTCTGTGGGCAGCAAGGGCGACTCCTACGACAACGCCTTGGCCGAGACAATCAACGGGCTCTACAAGGCCGAATTGATCCATCGCCGGGCGCCGTGGAAAACGAGGGAGTCGGTCGAACTGGCCACTCTCGAATGGGTGTCCTGGTTCAACCACCATCGCCTCCTCGAACCCATCGGCTACATCCCGCCGGCGGAGGCTGAGGCAAACTACTACCGGCAACTAGCCAATCAGGTCGCCACGGTGGTGGCCTGACTTAAACCAACTGGCCTCCACGGAAGCCGGGGCGATTCAAAGTTCAATGCGGCGCGGCCGGTGCGCGGAGGTGGTCGGCCGCGCATCCGGCTCGGCCGAGAGCTGATCATGGTTGCTGCCCGTGAATAGGAACTGGCGACAGTTAGTAGCTCCGGGACATCAGAACTCCACTCCACTTGGAAAACTCCTGATCTCCCAACACGGTGGCCGGTTACCTCACACCGCTTACCGTCGCTATGGGTCGGCTGAAGCCATTGCCTGCCTCCGTGCGCCCACAGGGCTGCGACGCGAACTTTGACCTCCGGAGTAGAGGGGCTTGCCGTGTCTCCCCACGCTCTCACGCCGTTCTCGGCAGTCAACGTCGGCGCGCCCGCATTCCGAGCGCTTGCGACCGTACCGGTGTTCGAACCCTGACTGCGTTGTGCGTGCTTCTGCATCTGCAGCGAGCGCTGCTATCGCGTCAGGATCCGCGCCCGCACGCCGGCGTGCTCCTGCAGGAGGTGCAGAAGGCCGCTCCCCGTGATCAGTTCGATGGGCTTGTCCTTCGAGAACTGGTGCGCGTCCGGTCCGTATCCACTGGTTGTGACGAGGATGCCCTTGTTGGCCCCTTCATGCTGCATGGTCCCGTACAGGTCGCGCACGGCGCTCACGCCGACCGTGTCTTTGTAGCGTTTGGCCTGGATCACCACCTTGCCGCCGAGAACCGGCCGCGCGTCGTAGGCAACGGCATCCACTCCACCGTCACGTGAAGCGCGAGTCAGTTTCGTCTCGAGCCCCATGCTGCTGAAAAGGTTGGAGACAAGGGTCTCGAATTCCGACGGGGTGAGATCCATGAGATTGGGACGCGACTCGATGACGGAAAGGGCATCACCCTGGTCGATAAAGCGCCGATCCGCCATGTCGAATTCCACGATCGGCCTCACCGCGAGCAGTTCATCCGGGCGAGGCGAGACGTGTGCGCCCAGGTTCTTCAGGCACAGCGCGCGGTCCACGCGATCCAGCCGAATCGCCAGGAACTCGTCTTTCGTAGCGCGGACGGAGATCACCGGAACCCGAACGGGGTTTCCGGTAGCGAGGTCTTCAGTGTCACGAATGCCGGTGAAGGTGACCGAAGAAAGGACGTTGCCCTGGTCGGCCTCGAACAGTTCGTGCAGCGTGCGCAGGGTGATTGAGGCGATCACGTCCTGATAGATGGCCTTGAGTTCAGCCGGCTTGCGCGTCTTGCTCTCGATCACGTCGCGCGTGCGGACGTACTTGAAATCGCACTCCTGCGGGATGACCGTCGGTTCGGGGAGATCGTATTCGACCACCAGCTCCCGCGAAGCCGCGACATATGCCACCCGGAACATCTCGGGAAATTCGGCGTCCGGGTATTCGGAGCGTTCCAGCACCATCTCGTTGTAGGCGACGACGCCTTCTTCTTCGCCGGCGTGGTACTGGGCCTCCAACTCGTCGACTTCAGCGTTGCGGGCGGCCGCGTCCGCGCGGATGTGCGCGACCTGCTCCTCGTGCTTCCTGCGGAGCTCTTCAAGCTTTGTTTTCTTCTCTGTCTCACACTCGCCGTGCCGGGCGATCGCCGCCTCGTGCTCGGCACGAGCGCGTTCTGTGGCTACGGCATGGCGCTGGGCGCTGCCTGGAACCAACCGCCCCAGGAATCCCACCGGCTTGACCACGATCAGGCGTGGTTCGGAATCTGGGCGAAGTTCTATCGGTAACTCGAATTTCGGAAGCTGCGGCACGATGCGCAGCGAGTTGAAGTCGATGCAGTCGTTGACTGACAGCGTGTGCGCCAGCAAGCCTTGCAGTTGCTCCAGTTGCTCGCGCACCTCGGCGTTCTGCTCCTCGGCTTCAGCCAGGCGATCCGCCAGGTACTGGGCTTTCGCTTCCTTGTCCGCCGCTTTCTGTTCGCGGGTGAATTGAGCGTGGGCGCGTCGCGCCTGGGTGGCCGCGGCCCTGATCTGCCGATGGCGGTCTCGTTCTGCTGCGGCCGAAGCGCGGGCGGCCGCGCGAAAGATGGCTCCAAATCCGGTACGTCTTCCCATGGGTGAAATCTAGTCGTTGGTGGTAATGGAGGGAAGAGGGGTCATCCCTTTGGCTCCCCGAACCCACAAATGTCCACCGCGGCCATGGCTCCGCAGCGCGCTTTCGTGACTTTTTAGAGCTTTCGCCCAACAGGCGTCGCACGTGCGCCTCCTCCACCGGGGAGGGCTGGTCGTGATCGCGGTGGGCGCGCGCGAGGGCGGCCAGCCGATGCTCGATGGTGGCCAGCGCCAGCGGCCCGCGGTTGGCCTTGATGCGCGCGGCCACCAGCCGCTCGTCGTGCGCGGCGGGCAGCTGCTGGTCGCCCGCGCCAGGCGCAGTCTCCGCGTGGTCGACGATGAATTGGGCGACGGTCGCCACATGCACCGGCAGCTGCAGCGCGCGGCCGTAGCGGATCTGAAACCACGCCAGCCAGTAGCGCAACGCCTGGCGGTAGCCGCGGCGGGTGTTCTCGCTCTCGCCGGCGGTCTGGAACACCGCGATCGCTGCCACCGCCTGGTCGTCGAGCCGGTGCGGATCCAGCGGTGCGACCGGCGTGCCTGCGGCCAGCAGCGAGGGCGCGCAGGCTTGCTGGGCGAGTTCGAGGGGCAGGGCAGGGTACATGGCAAGCCCTCAGTGCATGGCGTGCAGGCGCTGCGCGTTAGCGGCGCAAATGGCGCGGAAACCGGCGCTGATGCGAGCATCCGCTGCTGCGCGCTCCCAGAAGGCGACAGCCGCCGGCCGCGCCGCGTTCCAGGCCTCGCGCTCCGCGGGGATGGGCGGCAGCGGGGCGAACTCGCGCTGCGGCAATTCGACCCCGCGCTCGGGCGCGTACAGCATCGGCAGCATGTCGTAGGCGGGCGCGAGCGCAAGTCCCGGGCGAAACGACAGGTTGCCCTCATGCATGTCGGTGTTGGCGGTCAGCTTGCCGAAATGCCACAGCAGCTCGATGCGCGAACGGGTGATCGCGTCGATCCAGCCGCGCGCGGCCAGGGCGGCGGCTGCCGCCGTCCAGGGGCCCGGTCCCGCACCGACCACCCCGGCGTTGAGCGACCCCCAGGAGCACAGGGGCGAGCGGCCGTGTGCGCCGTGGCGGTCGAACCGAATGACTTCCAGAAAGGTGCGGCCGCCGGCCTGGCGCACGCGGCTCGCCGCCGCCTCCACTTGCAGCCGCTCGCGCATCACCTCGCCGGCCAGGTGCTCGCACACCAGCAGGTCCGACCAGCGCTGCGTGCCCGCGGAGACATCGGAGCCGCAGAACTTCACCAGCACGTGCACGATCTGCCCCTGGATCCTGCGCACCGCGGTGAACTTGGGGAAGTCGCCGCCGGCGGACGATCCGGGGATGCCTTGGGCCATGGCCGCCTGCGCAAGGGCAGGGTAGGCTGCATCGACCTGGTCGTCCTCGATGGCGTCAACTGGCTGCTGGGTGAGGGCCAGCCACGTGCGCAGCGCCGTCTCTCCGAGGACGTAGCAGCCCGGCACATCCACGCCGGCAATGGACAGGACGTACAGGATGTCATCGTCCGACCACTGCGCGGGGTCCTCCGGCACCTGCATCAGCGCCGCGTTGGCGCGCGCGAAGTGGCGGCCGAGGAATCCCTGAGGGCGCATGTCATAGAGCATGTAGGGGATGCCGTCGAACCAGCCCTGGGCCATGTCCTCGTCCAGGGGCCAGCCAAGCTGCTGCCGGACCTGCAGCGCCGTGCCGTCGGCGAGCGGAACCAGGCTGGCCAGCTCTTGAGCTTCTCCGGTCTCGCTGATGCAGTAGACGGGCAACTCCAGCCGGGCGCCGCGGATGGCGCGGGTGGCCGCGTAGGTGGTGCGGCGCGCCCGCCCCATGGACAGCACCTGTGGACCCAGCGCCTGGACGTACCGCATGAGCGTGGCGCGGCTGATGCCCAGGCGCTCCACCAGAGCACCGGCGCTCTGCCGGCCAGCAATGCGCAGGGTGCGCAGCACATCGTCAGGGGTGGGCATTTCAGTGAAACGATTGATGCGTCGACGAAAACTGGCCTTTTGCGAGTGGAGTCTACCGCGCTCAGGTCGAACCGTGAAACGATTAATGAAACGATCTAAAGAACGTCGCACGACCGCGCCTGATCTGGCCGCGCTGTTCTTTTTCTGCTGTAATACGATCTGTAGCACGCCGTACAGCTGCGGCAATGTTCACCTTGCGCACCCCGTTCGAGCGGGCCCGCTGAACCAGCTACGTGCAGGCGCGCCAGGGGCGGCCTGCGAGCGGGGAGGACCATGCCCAGTCCGCCCGGACGGTGGATGTCATCGTCCATGCGCGAAGTAGCGACGGGCGCGGGCGCGACGTTCTCGAGCGGATGCAGTTTTCGGCCCTCACGCTGGCCTCCGGCATCCGGCTCGAGCCGCAGGCGGTCGAACGCGGCCGGCCGTTCCGCGGCAGCCAGCGGGTCGTGGGCTCCGACGGACAGGCCCGGCCGCAGGAGCGCTGTCTCGGGACGTCGCCTATCGGTTCCGGCTGGAGGCAGCCGATCCCGGGCCTTCGTCCTTCGAAATGACCGACGGCAGCGGGCGCCGCTACCGCGTGGAGCTTGACCTGTCGGCGTACCGGTGAGCGTTTCGCCCGTTCGTGACCCTGGACGCTCTTAATCCCGCATTCATGTCGAGGCACGAGCATTCGCGCTCCACAGGCAGCCCAGGAGCTCAGCGCATGTTCATTGCCCCATCCTCGTCCCCGTGGCTGGCCACGCACACGGCCGGCGATCCGTGCCGCCTCGAGGTCGAAGACTTCATCCGCGGCGTCTATGCCCACCGCTTCGGCGCTGCGTTGCCGTCCCTCGCGCCAGTGCTCGTGACACTGCGCGACCGAAGCGGCATCCTGGCAGCTGCCGGCTACCGCCCTGCCGCCGAGGAGCCGCTGTTCCTCGAACGCTATCTCGCGCAGCCGGTCGAGGCTATGCTGGCGCCGCACCCGCAGGCACCGGCCCGCCGCCGCAGCATCGTGGAGGTCGGCCACCTCGCCGCGCGCAAGGCCGGCGAAGGCCGACGCCTGATCCTGCTGCTCGGGCCGCACCTCGCCCAGCACGGCTTCCAGTGGGTGGCCACCACGGTCACGCAGGAACTTCGACACCTGCTCGTTCGCCTCGGGCTCACACCCATGACACTCGGCCTCGCCGATCCGCGTGCGCTCGGTGAGCAGGCCACGCTCTGGGGCAGCTACTACCGGCACCAACCGGTCGTCGTCGGCGGCTACCTGCCTCAGGTGCTGCAGCAGTTCCAAGCTCGCATCCCGGGTTCCAGGACCACCTCGCATGCCCATGCCGACTGAACTCTCCCACGGTACCGAGCCGGGTGTGACACCTGGGTCCATTGCGCTCGAAGACGGCCAGCGTGCATGGACATTGGAGGCCTTGAAGCTCGAGGTCAGCGATCTCGCCGCGCGACTGGAACGCGATGGTGCGCGAGTGGTGGCCACGCTCCTGGACAATTCTCCAGCCTGGATCGTGGCGGATCGCGCCGCCGCTGCCGCGGGGCTCGTGCACGTCCCGTTGCCGCTGTTCTTCACGCCGCAGCAAATCAGCCATGCGCTGCAAGCTGCCGGTGTCGATACGGTACTCACGCTGCCGCGTGCCGCGGCGCAATGGCCGCAACTGCCGTCGCAGGCCTGCAGCGTGGCGGGCCAGGAGCTCGCCCTGGTCCGCGTTCCTTCGCAACCGGTGGCGATGCCCGCCAACACGTCCAAGGTGACCTTCACCTCGGGAACGACGGGCGCCCCCAAGGGCGTCTGCCTCACCGAGGCCGGAATGCGGCGCGTGGCCGCGGGACTGCTCGCGGCGCTGGAGCCGCTCGGCATCCGCCGGCACCTGTGCGCGCTGCCGTTTGCGGTGCTGCTGGAAAACATCGCCGGCGTGCTGGCGCCGCTGGCGCGTGGCGTCACGTGCATCGCGCTCCCGCTCGCCCAGGTCGGCTTGCGTGGCTCATCCAGCTTCGATGCCGCGGGCCTCCATGCCGCAGTCCTGCAGCACCGGCCGAACAGCATCATCCTGCTGCCGCAGATGTTGCGAGCGTGGGCGGACCACTTGCAGCAATCCGGCCAACGCGCACCGGAATGCCTGCGCTTCGTCGCAGTGGGTGGCTCGGCCGTGGGCAGGCCTCTGCTCGCACGCGCATGGTCGCTCGGCATCCCGGCCTACGAGGGCTACGGCCTGTCCGAAGGAGGCTCGGTGCAGACGCTCAACCTGCCGGGCGCCCACAGGCTTGGCAGCGCCGGCCAGCCGCTGCCGCAAGCACTGGTACGCATCGGAGCGGAGGATGAAATCGAGATTGGCGGCAGCCTGTTCGCGGGATACCTGGGAGATTCCACGCCCGTGCCCGCGTGGTGGCCCACGGGTGACTTGGGGTCCATTGCCGCCGACGGTTTCCTGCACGTCCGCGGCCGCCGTGACCACGTCCTGATCACCGGCTACGGCCGCAACGTCTCACCCGAATGGGTGGAGACCGCGTTGCGCAGCGAGAGTGCCATCGCGCAAGCGGTGGTGCTGGGGGACGGACAGCCGGGACTCGGCGCCGTCCTCTGGCCGGCGCACGCCGACGCAAGCGATGAGCAACTGCAGCAGGCAGTGGACGCAGCCAACGGCACGCTGCCGGATTACGCGCGCATTGGCCCGTGGGTGCGCGCCAGGGCCGCCTTCGACTTCGCCAGCGGCATGGCCACCGCGAATGGCCGGCCCCAGCGCGCAGCCGTCCTGGTTGCGCATGCGTCGGAGCTGGGCTTCGGCGTGCCCCCCCCGAGCACCCCATCCCAGGAGATCTCCATGACTTTCTACGAGCGTCTCGTCGCGGAAACAGCCGATGCCCGCCAGGGCCTGCTGGGAGCCGCCATCATCCAGGCCTGCCTGCGCGGCGAGGTCTCGTTGCCAAGTTACCTGGCATTCCTGCGCGAAGCGTTCCACCACGTACGCCACACCGTGCCTCTGATGCACGCCTGCCAGGCGGCGCTGCCGGTTCGCAACCGGTGGCTGGAAGAGCCGCTCGACGAGTACGTGCAGGAAGAAATCGGCCATGAGCAGTGGATCCTCGACGACATCGCGGCGGCGGGAGGTGACGTGGCCGTCGTGCGCGCCGGCCCGCCTGATCTTGCGACCGAACTGATGGTGGCCTATGCCTACGACACGATCGTCCGCCGGAACCCCCTGGGGTTCTTCGGGATGGTGTACGTGCTGGAAGGCACCAGCGTGTCGCTGGCGCTGATGGCTGCCGACCGGATCCAGAAGGCGCTGCAATTGCCCGATCGCGCCTTCACCTACCTGCGCTCCCACGGCACGCTGGACAACGAGCATGTCGGCTCGTTCGCGCTGCTGATGAACCGCATCCAAGACCCGCGTGACCAGGCCGACATCATCCATGCTGCCCGGGCCTTCTTCAAGCTCTATGGCGACGTGTTCCGCAGCCTGCCGCTTGCCGGCACTGGTGCCCTTCCGACGATGCCTGACCGCGCCGCCGCTGGAGCTCCCGCATGAAGCTCACCGAAGCACGGGTCCTGCTGACGGGCGCAGCGGGGGGCATCGGTGCGGCCAGCGCGCACGCGCTGCTGGCGGCCGGCGCCTGCGTCCTGCTGACGGGCCGTGACTCGGCTCGGCTCGAGCAGCTGGCGCAGTCGCTGCAGCAGGCGCATGCGGCGCCGGCGCGCGTCGAATGGTTCGCCGGCGATCTGCTCACCGACACGGGCGTCGCCGACCTGGCAACGCGGGCTGCCCGGTGGCAATGCAACGTCCTGCTCCACAACGCCGGCGTAGGCTTGTTCGGGCAGTTCGAGCACGCGTCTGCCGACGCGATCGAGCAGGTGCTCGCGACGAACCTGCTCGCTCCCATGCTTCTCACGCGCGCGCTGCTGCCGCACCTGCGAGCCCAGGCTTCAGCGCGCGTGGTCTGCGTCGGTTCGGTGCTGGGCGGCCTCGGCCTGCCGGGGTACGCCGTGTACTCGGCCAGCAAGTTCGGCCTGCGCGGTTTCGCCGAAGCGTTGCGGCGCGAACTGGGCAAGGGTCCGCTGCGCGTGCAGTACCTCGGGCCGCGCAGCACGAAGACCGCTCTCAATTCGGCCAGTGCCGAGGCTTTCAACCGGGCGACCGGGACCGCATCGGATCCGCCCGAGACGGTCGCCAGCGCGCTGGTGGACCTGCTGCGCTCGGGACAGCCGGAGCGCTTCCTGGGCGTTCCGGAAAGGTTCGCGGTACGCATGAACGGCTGCGCACCCGCGCTCCTGGATGGTGCCTTCTCCAGCCACCGAGAACACCTGCTTCACCCGCAGGTCCAAGCCGCAGCCGAATGATGTTCCACACCCAACTTCCAAAGACGCCCCGCATGCACCGATCGGTCCTCCTCACTGGCGCGCCCAGCCGCCGCACGGCGCTGGGCCATGTCTGCGCGGTGCTCTGCGCAGCCTGCAGCTTCGCTGCCATCGCCGACCCGGCCCAGGACGCGGTCACCGGCCTGCAGCATGAATGGGAGGTGATCCGCTATCAGGAACCAGCGGCGGAGCGCGAGAAACGCTTCGCATCGCTGGCCGCCAAGGCCCGCCAGGTCACCAGCGCCAGCCCCGGACGCGCCGAGCCGCTGGTCTGGGAAGGCATCATCCTCAGCTCGTGGGCCGGCGAAAAGGGCGGCCTCGGCGGCCTCGACCTGGTACGGCAGGCCAAGCGGCTGTTCGAGCAGGCCATCGCGATCGATGGTGAGGTCCTGAACGGCTCGGCGTACGACAGCCTCGGTGTGCTCTACTACAGGGTCCCGGGCTGGCCTATCGGCTTCGGTGACAAGGACAAGGCGCGCGAACTGCTGCAGAAGAGCCTTGCCATCGATCCGCAGGGAATCGATGCGAACTTCTTCTACGCCGAATATCTGATGCAGACCAGACAGTCCGATCCGCTGCCTTACCTCGAGAAGGCCCTGAGAGCCCCGCCGCGCCCCGGCCGCGAGATTGCCGACGCCGGCCGGCGCCACGAAGTGCGCGCCCTCATGGACGCGATCAAGGCCAGGTAGCCGACGCCCGGCCATGCGCTTGCTGATCGTGGAGGACGATCCTCTGCTCGGAGATGCCCTCGCCACCGGGCTGCAACAGCTCGATCACGTGGTGGACTGGTTTGGCGACGGCGCGCAAGCCGACGCCGCGATCAGCCACACGGAATACGACGCGGTCGTCCTTGACCTGGGCCTGCCCGGCCGCGACGGCGCGACCTGGCTGGCACGCTGGCGAGCGAACGGGCTCACGCTGCCGGTTCTCATCCTCACCGCGCGGGACGCGGTGGAACAGCGCATCGCGGGGCTGGACCTGGGCGCCGACGAATATCTGGTGAAACCGGTCGGCGTGGACGAACTCGCGGCGCACTTGCGTGCCCTCGTGCGCCGCGCCGCCGGCCGCGTGCAGGCCGTGTGGCGCCATGGGCCACTGGCGTACGACCCCGCGCACAAGACCGTCAGCTGGCGCGGGCGCAACATCGAGCTGACCAGCCGGGAGATGGCGCTGCTGGAGGCACTCCTCAGTCAGCCCCAGCGCGTGATGTCGCGCGCCCATCTGCAAGAGCGCCTGTACGACTGGAACGGCAGCGAGCCCGAGAGCAACACGGTCGACGTCTACGTGCACCATCTGCGCCGGAAGATCCACCCCGGCATCGTGCGCACGATCCGCGGGGTGGGCTACGCGCTCGGCCCCGGCGAGGCCGCTTCGTGAGCCTGCAGCGTAGGCTGCTGCTGTACCTGCTGCTGTGCGCGCCGGTCGTCTGGGCGGCGGGCCTGGCGATCACGATCCACCGGGCCCGGCACGAGATCAACGAGCTGTACGACACCGAGATCATCCACCTGGCGCGCCAGGTGCAAGCCACGCTCCCTGAAGCCTCGCTGCGCGTCGGCGCCTTGCTGCCGCCCATGCCGAAGAAAAGCCTGGTGGGCGACGCCGACCTGCGCGCCTTCGCCATCGCGGTGTGGAACGCGCGCGGCCAGATCGCCGCGGCCGATCGCGAGGGCGTGCAGATCCCCTACCTTGCCGACGCGGTGGGATTCACGCTCGAGGACATCGAGGGCCAGCCCTGGCGGGTCTACTACCTGCAATCCTTCGACGGGACCTGGCTGGTTGCGGCAGGCCAGAGGATGCGCGAACGCACCGACCTGGTCTGGGACCTCACGGTGAGCCAGGCCGTGCCCTGGGTGCTCGTGCTGCCCGTATTGCTGGGGGCCATGGCCTGGGCGGTTCGCCGCGCGCTGTCGCCGCTGCACCACCTCAGCGCGGAGCTGGGCGGCCGCAAGGCCGACGACCTGCGCCCGCTGCAGGTGGTGGATGCTCCGAGAGAACTGCGGCCCCTGCTGGCCTCCATGAATGGACTGTTCGGCCGGATCGAGGCGGTACTTGCCGGCGAGCGCCGCTTCACCGCCGATGCCGCCCACGAACTGCGCACACCGCTGGCAGCACTGCGCGCGCAGTGGGACGTGCTGCGCCGCGCGCGCTCCGGGGAAGAGCGACGGAGCGCCGAAGAAAAATTCGAATCGGGCCTCGCGCGCATGGACCGGCTCGTCACGCAGATGCTTGCGCTCTCGCGGGTCGAGTCGGTGGAGCTCCTCGCGCAGGTGGAATCGGTGAACTGGGGCATTCTGGTGGAGCAGGTCATGAACGATTGCTTCGCCCTGGCCGAGAAGCGCAAGGTCGAACTCGCGTGCGAATGGCCGCGTGAAACGGAGCCGACGTGGCCCCTGACAGGCAGCACCGCGCTGATGACGGTGCTGCTTCGCAACCTGCTGGATAACGGCGTGCGATACACGCCAGAGGGCGGCACGGTCACGCTGCGCGTTGGAACGAACAGCGCGGAGGTCGAGAACGAGGGGCCGTCGCTGTTGCCCGAGCGGGTCACGCAACTGGGGCAGCGCTTCTCGCGACCCGAAGGACAACGCGAACTGGGCAGCGGCCTGGGCATCTCGATCGTGCAGCGGATAGCGCACCTGCACGGACTGGCCGTGGAGTTCGGAACGGCGCACGCAGGCCAGGGCGTGCGCGTTGTGCTGCGCCCGGCTGCGGCGGTCAGCGCTCCTTGACCTGGTTCAGGAGCGCGCGAATTTCCTCCCGGCGGCCGGTATCCGCCACCTGGTAGCCGGAGCGGATCGGTATCTGCAAGGCCTTCTGCAGGTAGGACACTGCCTGGTCGGCCCTGCGCGTCTCGAACAGGTACTCGCCATAGGAGTAGTTGGGGTCTATGGATCCAGGGTGCAGCGCCAGGGCCTTCTGCAGCAACTCGCCCCCCTTTGCCAGATCGCCGAAGCTCATGGGCCAGCGCGGGACCTTGTAGTAAAGCATGCCCAAGCCGATGTAGGCGGCGCCATCGAGGACGTCGCCATTGATCCGGATCGCGGCCTCGAACAGCGCCTTGGCCTTGTGCGTGAGCTGGTACTTGGTCCAGACGCCGAGCAAGCCTTCTTCTTCGGCTTGCGCACTCATTGCCATGCCCTCCCACACCAGGGGCTCGGCACGCCCGGGCATGAGGTCTGCGACTGTGTGCGCCCTGCCCGCCAGCGCAGCGAACAAGCGTTCGCGGTCTCCAGGCGGGCTCTGGTAGCGCGCCACTTCCCAGTCGTGCCGCAGGTTCACCAGGAGATCGGAGTCGCGCTGCGCCTGCGCCCAGGCCGGAGCAGGAGACCCGGCCGCAAGCGCCATGGCGACCCACGCAATGATGGGTGCGAGAACGCGGCGGATGCCGCAGGCCGGGGGAGCTGAAAATCGGTTCATGGAGTTGCTACTCCAGATGGTAGGCCAGGCTTCTGCACATTGGAACGTGCCTCTCGTGCGGGGTTGCCAAAAACCCGAACAAACATCGAAGGCAACTGTTGTCGTGCCCTGCTTAATCGCTGATTCATCTGGCGGCCTCATCCTCGCGCCGGGTCTGGTCCGCCTGCAGTCGCAAGGCGCCGAGTCAGCGTCGCCGCAATACACCTCGTCGAAATCCACACGGGTCGACAGGCTCTGGAAGGTGACGTCGTTGATGCGATGGTTCAGGCCTACAGGAATGGCGCAGCCTCGCCGCCGGCATGCTCTACCGGTTCGTCCGGCGCGCTCGCAATCGCGGCAGCGACCTGGCGACGGCCGCGGATTTCTCATCTGCGAGAAGCTGCGCGCCCAAGCCCCGAAGCTGAAGTCGATCGTCTTCGCCCTGTTCCCCGAACGGTTTGCGCCGCGGTGCGCCGGCGAACCGCCCCTGATCGCCGATGCGCGCCTCGGCGATCAGGACAAGCTGCAGGACTAAGTGAGCACGTTGGGGCCTCGCCTCGGGCTCGACGTCTACCTCACCGCGAGCGACCAGAGCCACGTGGGACGCGAACCCGAGGTGGTCCACACCTGAGCGCCGGCAACGGTTGGCGGTCGAGGGCCACATTGGGTGCAATCGCGCTGCACGAGAATGGAAGGTCCTCACGCACCGCGCAGGGCGCGCAGACCATCTCGGACCTCGAAAGGGCCACAGTGGCGGGATCGGGCGACAAGCGACACAACGCGCCGGACGGCGCGCGGAAGGCGCTGTCCCCAGCAAAGGAGCGTCTGCTACTGGATGCATTGCGGAGCCACCCCGGTCCCGTGAAAATCTCCAGTCCGCGCGTGGGCGCGGCGCTCCAGGCCGCAGGGCTCCTGACCATCAATGGCGCGCTCACGGCGGCCGGTCTGGACGTCGCGGCAAGGCTCTCCGCACAGAACGTGATCGACGCCGTGAACGCTCGACGCGCCGCTTCTTCCATGCAGGCACCGGCGGCACGTCCTCGTCCCACACCGCCGGGCGGCATCACACCTTCCGAGCGCGCCAGCAGCAAACCTCCCGATTGGCCGTTTCCAGAAAGCCATCACTCCTGGTGAGTGCCGCATTCACAGGGCAGACCAGCTTCTGCGAGGCCCTGTCCGTTTGAGCTTTGCCGCAGGGGCGCACCTGCTGCGCCAACCCACCCACCCGCCCGGGACAGCTTCCCGCGCGGGAGCTTTCCCGGCTCCTGTCCCCCTTCGGGACGAATGCCTCCGACACGGCAGGCCGACCGGTGGCCGAGCGGAGAAAGCAATCATGAGTTCGACTTACGGGAGCAACTTCTACGCTGCGGCGCTGCGCGCCGTGCGAGCGGCTACGCCTACGTGATGTACTTCGAAACGTGCGGATCCGAGGAGCCGCTGCTGCGCTAACCCGTGGGCGCCGTGTTCGACGGGCACGCTTACCGCGGCACCATGGAAGGCAAGACCATCAACGGCGTGCCGGTCTACAACGGGGCGAAGTCGCTGCTGCGCTTGTACCCCCAGGCGCCAGCAGGCCCGCGCCATCTCACTGAATCTCGCCGCTTTTCCCGGCAAGGGCATTGCGGTCGCCTCCTTGAGTCACACCGACTATCCGGATGACAATGCGTCGGTTCCCCGGGGCCAAACCGGAAGGGGCATGAGATTTGTGGTGCCGGCTCGGCGGCTTCGCCGGACCCGGTGCGGGCACGCGAGGGGGCTCCCATGAAAGAGCATTCCGGACACGCGCTGGAGATGCTGCGCAAGGACGACGAGTTCGCCCTGTACCGTGGCGGGCTGCCGGGCTACCCATTCCCGGTCCTCATGTTGATTGCCGTGGCCCAACAGCCCGCACCCCAGAGCCTGAAGAGGCTCCAGCATGAATACTCGCTTGCGGCCGAGCTCGAGCCCGCGTGGGCGGCCCAGCCGCTCGCGCTCACGCGTCGCGAAGCGCGAACGATGCTCGTGCTCACGGATGCGGGTGGCGAGCCGCTGGGCCGATTCATCGGCACGCCGATGGAGCTGCGGCAGTTCCTGAGCATCGCCATCGGTCTCTCGGCCGCGCTCGGGCGGATCCATCAAAAGGGCCTGGTACACAAGGACATCAAGCCGGCCAACGTTCTCGTCGACGTCGCGAGCGGCAAGGTCTGGTTCACGGGCTTCGGCATCGCGTCGCGGCTGCCGCACGAGAGCCAGGCGCCGGCGCCACCCGAGGTCATCGCGGGCACGCTCGCCTACATGGCGCCCGAGCAGACCGGCCGCATGAACCGCTCGATCGATGCACGCAGCGATCTCTACTCCCTGGGCGTCACCTTGTACCAGATGCTCACCGGCACCCTTCCGTTCGTTGCCGCCGATCCGCTGGAGTGGGTGCACTGCCATATCGCGCGCCAGCCGACACCGCCCGGTGAGCGCGCCACGATCCCCGGCCCGCTGTCGACCCTGATCATGAAGCTGCTGGCCAAGAACGCCGAGGAGCGCTACCAGACCGCCGCCGGCCTGGAGAGCGATCTGCGGCGCTGCCTGGCGCAATGGGAGGCGCAGTCCCGCATCGATGCGTTCCCGCTGGGGACGCATGACCTTTCGGACCGGTTGCGGATCCCGGAGAAGTTGTACGGGAGGGAGCGCGAGATCGAGGCCCTGCTCGCGGCCTTCGGGCGGGTCGCGGCTGAAGGGACTCCGGAACTCGTGCTCGTATCCGGATATTCCGGCGTCGGCAAATCTTCCGTGGTGAACGAACTGCACAAGGTGCTCGTCCTGCCGCGCGGCCTCTTCGCGTCCGGCAAGTTCGACCAGTACAAGCGTGACATCCCTTACGCGACCCTGGCGCAGGCGTTCCAGACGCTGGTCCGTCAGATCCTCGCCAAGAGCGAAGCGGAGGTGGCCCGGTGGCGCCACGCCCTGGCGGAGGCGGTGGGGCCGAATGGCCAACTTATCTGCGGCCTCATTCCCGAGTTCGAGTTCATCGTCGGGAAACAGCTGCCCGTTCCGGAATTGCTCGCGCGAGATGCACAGAACCGATTCCAGATGGTGTTCCGGCGGTTCATCGGTGCGTTTGCCCGGCCGGAGCACCCGCTCGCGCTGTTCCTCGACGATCTGCAATGGCTCGATCCGGCAACGCTCGACCTGCTCGAGCATGTGGTCACGCATTCCGAGTTGCGGCATCTGCTGCTGGTCGGAGCCTACCGGGATAACGAGGTCGGCCCTGCGCACCCGCTCCTGCGCACGGTGGCGGCGATCCGCAAGGCCGATGCGAGAGTGCAGGAGATCGTGCTGGCGCCGCTGGGGCTCGACGATCTCGGCCGGCTCGCCGCCGATGCACTGCATTGCGGGCGGGATCGCGCAAGCCCTCTGGCTCGGCTCGTGCATGAGAAGACCGGCGGGAATCCGTTCTTCACGATCCAGTTTTTCACGGCACTTGCCGAAGAGGGGTTGCTCGCGTTCGACCCGGTCGCGCCAGCCTGGCAGTGGGACGTCAGTCGCATCCGGGCCAAGAACTACACCGATAACGTGGTGGATCTCATGGCCGCGAAGCTCAAGCGGCTCTCTTCCACCACCCAGGAAGTCCTCAAGCAGCTCGCCTGCCTCGGTAACGTCGCGCCGGCCGCGACCCTGAGCCTGGTTCACGGGACAACAGAGGCGGAGATCCACACGGCACTGCAGGAAGCCGTCCACGCCGGGCTGGTCTTCCAACAGGAGAGTACCTGGAGATTTCTGCACGACCGCATCCAGCAGGCGGCCTATTCACTGATACCCGACGAGCAACGTGCCGACGTCCACCTGCGCATCGGACGGTTGCTGCTGGCGAACCTGACGGCGGATCAGCGCGCCGAGCAGTTGTTCGACATGGCGAGCCAGTTCAATCGGGGCGCCGAACGGCTGATCGATCGAGACGAGAAAGCCCAGGTCGCGGCGATCGAGCTGCGTGCCGGGCGAAAGGCCAAGGCGTCGGCCGCCTACTCGTCGGCCAATGTATATCTCGCCGCCGGCATGGCGCTGCTCGACGAGACCTGTTGGGCCACCCTCTACGAATTGATGTTCAGCCTCCGGCTCGAATGCGCGGCGTGCAAGTTCCTGACCGGCGAATTCGACACAGCGGAGCAATTGCTTGTGGAGCTACTGCAGCGCGCGGCGGCGAAGGTCGATCGGGCTGCCGTCTACCACCAGAAGATCCTGCTCCATACGGTCAAGTCTGAAAGCGCACAAGCCGTTGACACCGCGCTTGCCTGCCTGCGCCTGTTCGGAATCGACCTTGCTGCGCACCCGACTCCGGAGCAGGCACAGGCCGAGTACGAGAGCCTCTGGCAGAACCTCGATGGGCGCCCGATCGAGAGCCTGATCGACTTGCCGCTGATGACCGATCCGGAACTGCAGGCCGCCATGCAGGTGCTTTCGACCCTGCTGGCGCCCGCCTACTTCACCGACTCCAACCTGTTTTGCCTGCTTGTGTGCCGGATGGTGAACGTCAGCATGCAACACGGAATGTGCGGCGCGTCCACGCACGGCTGTGCCTATCTCGGGATCGTGCTCGGCCCCGTCTTTCACCGCTACGGCGACGGGTATCGCTTCGGCCAGCTGGCGTGCGACCTGGTTGACAAGCACGGCTTCGTCGTCTATCGGGGAAAGGTCCTCTACGCGATGGGAACGACTGCCTTCTGGACGCAGCCGATCGCGACCCCGATCGATTTCATCCGGGCGTCATTTCGCGCCGCGATCGAGACGGGCGATCTGCCCGCCGCGTGCTATGCCATGTACCACATCTGCACGCTGCTTCTGTTGCGCAATGATCCGCTCGATGCGGTCTGGCGGGAGTCGGGGCTGGCGCTGGACTTCGCCCGGGAAGCCAAGTACGGCGCCACGGTAGACATCATCCGGACCCAGCAACGCTTCGTTGCGACCATGCAGGGCCGGACCGCGAACATCTCCACCTTCAGCGATTCGCAGTTCGACGAGGCGGCATTCGAGGCCCAACTGGCGGCAGATCCCATGCCCTTGAAGATCTGCTGGTACTGGATCATCAAACTGAAGGCGCGGTTCCTGTCAGGGGACCACGAGGACCGCCTCGCGGTCCACTGCGGCCATCAGTCAGGGGCGTGAATCACCACGCGCGGTTGAATTCGCGGTAGGGATGCTCGTCGTAGCGGCGGACCACCACTTGACCCTCCGGATCGTAGCGGTGGTGGACGACGACCATGCGCTGCGGCTGCACGTACTCGTTCGAGTAAACGCGCCGCGTCACGCGACGCACGACGGTGCTGCCGTCCGGCCGCACCACGCGCGTCGTGCGTCGCACGACCGGGCCCGCTCCGTCGTCGGAGCGCTCGATGTGCCTGGTCACCACGCCGTTGGGCGTGTCGCGCGTGATGGTCACGTCGCGGTCCTGCGCGAACGCTTGCCCACCCGTGACCCCAGCAGCGACGACGGTGAGTGCGAGAGCGATGGTCTTCAGGTTCATGATAGGTCCTCTGTTAAGTGGATGACATGCCCTTTGCGGGGCTCCTGTGTGTTTGACGAGGGAGCCCGGCCGATGATCGACGGCGCGAAGGCTGTCCGCGCGCAGGCGCAGTCCGACGGCTGCGGAAACGCCCGTCACGGCGGCCCTGGTGCTTGGAAAGCGCCGCCAACCGAACACCACGTGGATTCAAGGACGTGCCTGACCTGCCCGATGTGCTTGCGCGCTGTGCGCCGCTCGGCCTGGAAGTGGATCCCGCGAACACCAGCTATTTCCTCAGCCGCGCCAACGTCGTCCCCAGCGGTGCCGCTGGCATGCCAAGTGGCGGGAGCGGCTCTTCGCGGCGATGATGCGCAACGCCGGTAGCATGGCGAGCTTCTTCCGTGTCCCGAACGACGCCGTGATCGAGCTGCGAGCGCGGATACAGATCTGAATTCCTGGCGGTCGCGGGCGCGACGCGACGCAGGCTGCGGCTCCGCAACGCTTATGGCCGGCGGGGTCCGGCAAGTTCCGCCATGACTTGGCCGCAGCGGCGACGCGCGCGATGCGACACGGCAATCCGAGAAAGGGGCCGTGGAACGGGCCCCTTCTTCATTGCCTTACGCCTTGTGGAACCAATGGCGATGGGAAGGTTGCGTCGGAGCTTGTGCAACGTGGTCGTTTCGCGCCTGTTCCGCACGCGCGGCTTGGTGCTTGGAGTGGAAATGGCCGATAGCGCAGCCGGCCGCGGCGCCGGCAACACTGTGGTGACGCATGAAGTGGCCGGCAATGCCGCCTGCCGCCGCACCGCCCAGACAACCGGCGTTGGCGCCACCGGACATCGCGGCCAGAGCAAAGCAGGCAGAGGCGCCGATCAGATGAGCTTTTTTCATGGGGCGTTCCTTTGAAGAGTGATGCACCACTCTGTTTCGACTGCGTTCATGTCCAGGTAAGACCCGGCAGTGATGCCGTGTAGGCGCCGGCAAATGGCTGATTGCTTCTATCCGGACGGCGTTCGCGGCGAGTAGCCTCGTCACGGCCGCCAACATCCGCCAACAACGCGGAGAAGGCGTGTTCAGGCGCCGTTCATGGTTGTCGGCTCAGGATGCCACCAGCTTTCAAAGGAGCTCTCATGACTGGCATTTCCCGCCCCCGCTTATTCGCCGTGGCCGCCGTTGCAATCGGTATGTTGGGCATCGCCTCCGCTGCCCAGGCCCACACCGACGTGCAGTTCTCATTCGGCCTCGGCGCGCCCGTTTACAGCGCGCCGGGTCCTGTGTACGTGCAGCCTCAGGCAACTTACGTTACTCCTCAGCCGATCTATGTCCAACCGCAAGAGCAGGTTTACCTGCAGCCGCGCTATTCCTACGAGGAGCAACAGGACTGGCAACGTAGGCAATGGCGTGAACAAGAATGGCGCCGAGAAGAATGGCGTCGGCGCCAATGGCAGGAACACCATGACCGCGGCGAACACCGCGGACGGGATCACCGGGAGGGCCGGGACTGACGTGGGTAGTTCGCAGTCGCAGGCCTCGTTGGACCACCCTGACGGGCGGCTCACCCGTCGCGGGGTATCCCTCGGAGGCGCAGGTTGGACGCCGATTCTGGCTGTTGCATGGCATACCGGATGCTGCGCTCGTCGTTGAAGAGCGCTCCCGCACGGCCCGCGCAAGCGCGAAAGTGTCGGCATCGCAGGCCGGATATGCTTTTGTTTTTGACGAGCGGGAGACCAACATCGAGTCCGAATACGAAGTGCCAGGGCCGCACGAACGTGAGGTCGAGGCCGCCATTGAAAAGGAGGGTGGGGGCCTGAGTCAGAGGATTGCGCTCATGACGGCAGTGCTCGCGACCATAGGTGCGCTCATCAGCTACCAGAGTGGGAGCGCCCAGAACGAAGCGATGTTTCTGAAGAACCAAAGCATCCTCAAGCAAGCCCAGGCGAGCGACCAGTGGGCGTTCTACCAGGCGAAGTCGGTCAAGGGCCACGTGGACGAGGCAACGGCTGCGCTTTCCAACGATCCTGCAGTCAAGGCTCATTTCCGCTCCGAGAGTGCAAAGGAAGATGCGGGCAAGGCCGAGGTCCAGACCGAAGCCCGAAAGCTCGAGGCGGAGTCGCGCAAGCTCGGTGAGGAATCCGAAGCAAAGCTGCGGCCCCATGAGCGCCTCGCATTGGCCTTGACCTTCGTTCAGATCGCGATTGCATTGGCTGCCATCACGGTGCTCACTCGGCGCAAATGGTTGCTTTGGGCGTCGGTGGCCTCGGCAGCCGGTGGAATCGGCATCGCGGTTTCGGCGTTCGCGCTGCACTGAAGGCACGAGAACGGTCGGGCCATCCTGTGGGCGAGCGGCCAAGAGGCGGCCGGGATCTGAAGCGTTCGGGATTGCGTCGTTGATGGCCAGCTCTGCGCGCCTCGCGCGTAAGCAGTGTCACCGAGTTCCTACGTCGGCCGCATACGTCCGAGTACACGGCGTGCAGAAAGGCGAGGGCAGGATGACTTCACCCCAACCTACAGTGGTCGCAATCCCATGAACGTCCGCCTCGCATTCGCCATCGCAGGGCTGGTGAGCACCTGTGCTTATTCGCAAACCTCGCAAACTCCCGCTGCGGTCAACTCCAGCGCGAACACGAGCAGTGCCACCGCGCAAGCCGCCTGCAGCGACGGAACAGCCGCCACGAGCAAGTCACTGCGGCATGCCTGTCGCGGTCATGGTGGCATCGCCAAGAGCGCATCGACGATGGGAGCTGCTCCTGCGCCCGCTTCGACGTCGCCTGCCGCAAGCAGCGTCGGCAAGGTGTGGGCGAACGAGCGGAGCAAGGTCTACCACTGCCCTGGTGACCCGTATTACGGCAAGACCAAGAAGGGCGAGTACATGTCGGAAGCCGATGCGAAGAGCAAAGGCTTCCATGCTGATCACGGCAAGGTTTGCACGTCGTAGGCAGCGTCGGCCCGTCCTGGATGCGGGCTGACGCGGGCGCGCCGCTTGTTAGAAAGCTGAAATCCGCATCCTGTAGATTGGCTGCGGCACGCGGGCATTGACAGCACGCGCTTGGATATTGGCATGCATCACCTTCAGATCGTCATCCTGGCTTTCGTCCAGGGCCTCGCCGAACTTCTCCCGGTTTCCAGCTCTGCCCACGTCATCATGGTGGAGAGGTGGATGGGGCTGGACGCCACCTCTGCGGAGATGACGTTCTTGCTCGTCATGCTTCACACCGGCACGATGTTTGCCGTCATTGCATGCTTCCGGTCGTCCTGGCGGGTCAGCTTCTTCCGCTCCGCCGCGGCCTTCCGGCAAGCCGCTGCGCGCAGCATCGGTGCGACCGCTGTCACCGGCGTCGTCGGACTGGCGCTCCTGGAAGTGCTGAAGCGCGCCGCCGGTGGTCGCACGTGAGGCCTGGCGCTTGCTCAAGGCCGACAACCTGTACCGCAGTGCCACGGGGCTGCATCTTTTCCTGTGCCTGGGGGCCGCTTCGGTGTGCTGGGTCTTTGGCTGATCGCCCCGTGCATGCAGGCAGGACGGCCGCAAGACAGACCGCCCCGTGAGCCAGGTTCAACTTCAGGCCGTGACCGGTCGCAACACGCACCAGGTGCAGCTTGCGGGCGTCGCAGTCGCACTCGCCTTCGCCTTCGCCTACGCGTGCTGGTGGGCCGCCGGGCTGGCCCACGGGTATGGAGCGCCGCCGCTGGACAGCGCCGAACAGCTGGTCTGGTCCTATTCGCTGGAGGCGAGCTATTGGAAGCACCCACCGCTGCCGTCCTGGATCATGCATGGCCTGACTCAGGTGTTCGGGCCCTCGGTCGCACTCCCTTTCTTTGCCGCCGAGATCTCGGCAGCACTTGCGCTGGCGCTGCTCTGGCGCCTGGGCGCGGAGATTTTCGGCCCAGGGCGCTCGTTGCTTGCCGCGGCGCTGACCGCGCTGGTGGGCTATCACAGCTGGCAGGCCGAGTCGTACAACCACAATTCCGCGCTGCTTCCCTTTCAGGCGGCCGTGACGCTGTTCTTCTATCTCGCCGTGCGTCGCGGGTACTGGCACCTGTGGCTGCTCACGGGCGTTTGTGCCGGGTTGGCGATGCTCGTGAAATACGCCGCGCTGTTTCCCTTGTGCGGGCTGCTGATCTACCTGGCGTTGGATCGGCAAGCCCGCAACCGCAGGACTGCCAGCGGCTTGGCATTGGCAGCGGCTGCGGCGGCATCGGTTTTCGCTCCCCACGTGGTGTGGCTGCAGCTGCATGACTATTCGACGCTGCACTACGCGAGTTCGGTGGCGCAGCCGCTCTCCGGCTTTCGCGCATGGGCTGCAAACCTCGGCGAATTCGGCGAGGCGCAGCTGCTGACCCTCATGCCGCTGCTCATGGTGGTGGCGTGGATGGCTTGGTCACTGCGAGGACCAGCGCGCGAAGCGGGCGCCGTCGCCTCAGCGTCGGATCGCCGGTTCCTGTGGACGGCGGGGCTGGCGCCGCTCCTGCTCGTTGTCCTCAGCGGGACCGTGGCACGTTGCGAGATCCTTCCCCGCTGGGGATACAACGTCTTTCTGCTGGCTGGGTGGCTGGCTCTCGACGCGCTGCGCTGGCCTGCGGACCGCATAGTCCCGGCGCTGCGCGTGTGCGTCGGTTTCAACCTTGTCTTGTGGACCGCCATGGCGATCCTGGTTCCCGAGTTGAAGGAGGCGATCGGCTGGCAGGGCCGCTCGAACTTTCCGGGGCGCGAGCTTGCCACGCTCGTCCAGGAGACCTGGAGCGGGCATGCGAGGCAGCCGTTACGGATCGTGATTTCCGACACCTGGCTGGGTGGCACGATAGCGGCTTATCGGCCTCTTCCCCTGGCGGTGCTGGCAGACGGAGACCCCGCACGCGCGGCGTGGGTCAGCGAGGCCGATGTGCGCGCCTGTGGGGCAGTCGTGGTGCTGGACCGCACGGGCGGCTCCAGTCTTCCCCAGCCCACCGTGAGCCGCTGGCTCGTACTCTCGGACGTGCATGGAGAATGGCAGCTGCCGTGGGCTCCTTCGCGCGGTCTGCGGCATCCATGGGGCCTGACGACCCGGATTGCATGGGGGGTGATCGAGCCGCGCGACCCTGGTGACTGCAGGCTTTAGGCGCCGCCTGGCAGCAGGTTCGACTTGCAGGTCGCCGCCGCCCCGTGTGCGTGGCCCACGCGGGGCGCGAGCAAGCCCGCAAGGGCGCGGAGCCGAAACCGCCCGATGGGGGATGCGGCAGAAAACGTGGACGGGTTAAGCAGCGAGTCCGAGGTTCCTGCGGTGCTCGATGGGACTGCGGAAGCCCAGCGAGATCTTGATCCGCGCCTCTGTACCAGCGGCATTGAACTGGGCTTCTTTTCGCGCTGGAACTCGGCCGCGGCCTGGTTCACCGCCACCCGGAACAGCGGTGTTCGCATGATGGCGCGGCCGCACCGCGGCGGGCCGGCGGCGCGCCTTGCCCATTGCGGAATCTTGCTGGAATTTGTCGGCTCGACCGGCCGGCCGCCTGCCGGCGCCACGCTCGGCAGGCACCGCCATCCTCTGCGCCTTCTTCGCAACCCGCAGGAGGAGTACCGCGTCATGTTTGCGTTCATCAAGGAGGGCCTGGCGCGCGGCGACCGCAGCTTGCAGATCGTCGAGCCCGCGCTGCGCGCCGATTGCCGGCAGCAGCCGCGCGCGGCCGGCGTCGACGTGATCCTGGGCGGCAGCCGCTGAGCGGCGGGCCCACGTGCCGGCTGGCAGAATGCTCGCTCGTTCCCCGCTTTCCCGGAGGCCGCCCATGCCGCCAGCTGCCGGTCCTTCCCGCCACGCCATCCGGCTCGGCATCAATGGCACGCCGTACGAGCTCCAGGTCGAGAGCTGGACGCCGCTGCTGGAACTTCTGCGCGAGCACCTCGACCTCACCGGCACCAAGAAAGGCTGCGACCACGGCCAGTGCGGCGCGTGCACGGTGCTCGTGGACGGCGTGCGCGTGCTCTCGTGCCTGACCCTCGCGGTCATGCACGACGGCACGGAGGTGACCACCGTGGAGGGCCTCGCGCGCGGCGACCAGCTGCACCCGCTGCAGCAGGCCTTCATGCAGCACGACGCTTTCCAGTGCGGCTACTGCACGCCGGGGCAACTGTGCTCCGCGCTCGGATTGGCGAACGAGGGACATGCGAAGTCGCTGGACGATGTGCGCGAGCTGATGTCGGGCAACCTGTGCCGCTGCGGCGCCTATGCGCAGATCGCACAGGCGGTGGCGCAGGTGGTGCTCGGTTCCGGGCCGCACACGAGCGAGGTGGCGCAGAGGCGGTGGATTGCGGGGACCACCGTGAATACGAGGGCGAGGGAGGAACAGGCATGAACCCGTTCACCTTCGTCAGCGCAAGAGACGTTCCCGCGGCGCTCGCGCAGCTTGGGGAGGGGACCCTCTTCATCGCCGGCGGCACCAACCTCATCGACCTGATGAAGGTGAACGTGCTGCGGCCGGCGCGGCTGGTCGACATCAACGGGCTCGGGCTCGATGCGATCGAGCGCACGTCCGACGGCGGCCTGCGGCTCGGCGCGCTGACCCGCAACGCGGCCACGGCGTACCACCCGCTGGTGCGCGAGCACTACCCGCTGCTCGCCAGCGCCATCCTGGCCGGCGCCTCGGGGCAGATCCGCAACATGGCCAGCAACGGCGGCAACCTGCTGCAACGCACCCGCTGCTGCTACTTCTACGACACCGCCACGCCTTGCAACAAGCGCGAGCCGGGTGCGGGCTGCTCGGCCATCGGCGGGCTGGCGCGACAGCATGCGATCCTGGGCGCGAGCGCGCATTGCATTGCCACCCATCCATCGGATATGTGCGTGGCGCTGGCCGCGCTGGAGGCAACGGTGCAGGTCGCTTCCGCGCGCGGCGAACGCGCCATCCCCTTCGCCGACTTCCACCGCTTGCCCGGCGACCGGCCGGACATCGACACGACGCTGGCGCAGGACGAGTTGATCATCGCGCTCACGCTGCCCCCGGCGGACGGCTTCCGCGGCCACAGCGTCTACCTCAAGCTGCGCGAGCGCCTGTCCTATGCCTTCGCGCTGGTCTCGGTGGCGGCGGCACTGGACCTGGACGGCGGCATCATCCGCGGCGCGCGCCTGGTCCTGGGCGGCGTGGCGCACAAGCCCTGGCGCGATCCGGCGGCCGAAGCCCTGCTGGTCGGCCAGCCGGCGAGCGATGCATCGTTCGCCCGCTCCGCCGACGCCCTGCTGCAGGGCGCCGTGCCGCAGGGCGCCGGTGAGGGCTGCAACGCCTTCAAGATCCCGCTGGCCCGCCGAGCCATCGTCCGTGCGCTGGCGGTGGCCACGGCCGGCACGGTGACCAACCTCGGCGACGACGGACGATGAGCGACCACCTCCACGAACTGCAGCCGGTCGCTCCCTTGGGGGAGGGCTATGTCACCACGGGCGACGCCGTCCCGCGCATCGACGGCCGCGCAAAGGTGACCGGCCAGGCGCGCTATGCCGCCGAGATCGCCGTCGACGGTCTCGTGCATGGCGCGGTGGTCAATGCCGCCATCGCCCGCGGACGCATCGTGGCCGTGCACGATCAGGAGGCGCGCGCCGTGCCCGGTGTGCTGGACGTGCTGTGGCACGGCCACCGGCCCGAGGCGCCGCAGCTCGCACACTACTTCGAGACGGGCGAGGACTTCTCCACCGTGCCGGTCAAGCCGCTGGTGGGCGACAGGGTGCACTACGCCGGCCAGCCAGTGGTGCTGGTGCTGGCGCAGCGCTGGGAAGCGGCGCGCTACGCGGCGGGCCTGGTGCGCATCGACTACGAGGTGGAGGCGCATGAGACCGACCTGCTGCGCCACCGCGCCGACAGCCGCGCACCCAGGGAACTCGACGAAGACACGGCGCCGCCGAAGCCGCGCGGCGATGCCGATGCGGCCTTCGCCGCGGCGCCCTTCAAGATCGACGCCGAGTTCCACCAGGGCGCGGAGCACCACAACCCGATGGAGCTGCACGCCAGCACGGTGATCTTCGAGGAAGGTGGCAGGCTCACCATCCACGACAAGAACCAGGGCGGGTACGGCACCCGCAGGCGCTTGGCGAAGGTGTTCGGCCTGGACGAAAGCCAGCTCACCCTGCTGAACACCTTCGTGGGCGGCGCCTTCGGCTCCGGGCTGCGGCCGCAGTACAACCTGCTGCTGGCCATGGTGGGCGCGCTGCACCTGCGGCGTGCGGTGCGGGTCGTGCTGACGCGCCAGCAGATGTTCACCTTCGGGCACCGGCCGGAGATCTGGCAGCGCGTGCGACTGGCCGCCGAACGCGACGGCACGCTCAAGGCGCTGATCCACGAGGCGGTAGGTGAAACCTCGCGCGTGGACGACTACACCGAGATGGTCACCAGGTGGTCAGGCACGCTGTACCGCTGCGAGAACCTGCGCGGCGACTACCGGGTGCTGCCGCTGGACCTGCCCACGCCGCTGGACATGCGGGCACCGGGCGCGGCCAGCGGCCTGTTCCCGCTCGAGGTCGCCATGGACGAACTCGCGCACGCGCTCGGGATGGATCCACTGACGCTGCGCCTGCGCAATTACGCCGAGCGCGCGCCGGCCAGCGACAAGCCTTATTCCAGCAAGAAACTGCGCGAGTGCTACGCGCTGGCGGCGCAGCGCTTCGGCTGGTCGCAGCGTGACCCGAAGCCGCGCAGCATGCGCGAAGGCGACGAGCTCGTTGGCTGGGGCATGGCCAGCGGGCAGTGGATCGCCGAGCAGGAGGAAGCGCAGGCGCGGGTGGTGTTGCACACCGACGGCCACCTTGATGTGGCAACGGCGGCCAGCGACATCGGCACCGGCACGGCCACCGTGCTGGCGCAGCTCGCAGCCTCCGCGCTGGGCGTGCCGCTGCAGGACGTGCGCGTGCACATCGCCGATACCCGCCTGCCCGAGGCGCCGACGGAGGGCGGTTCTTCGCACGTCGCCAGCGTGGGCTCGGCGGTGGATGGCGCGTGCGAGAAGCTGCGCAAGAAAGTCTGGCAACTCGCGCGGGCGATAGCGGGGTCACCGCTGGCGGGCAGCAAGCTCGCGGAGGTGGAGTTCGTCGGCGGCAGGGTGCGGCTGCGCAAGTCGCCGGGCGATGCGCTGGTTCTGCATGAAGTGCTGGCGGCTTCCGGCGCCGGCCAGTTCGAGGCGCACTTCCACCTGGAGCCGGACGAGGACGAGCAGGGCCGTTACGAGCGCGCCGTGCATTCGGCGGTGTTCTGCGAGGTGCGGATCGACGAGGCGATGGGCACCGTGCGCGTCACGCGGGTGGTGAGCGCGGTCGCGGCCGGACGCATCATCAACGCGCTCACCGCGCGCAGCCAGGTGCTGGGCGGCATCGTCTGGGGGATCGGGCAGGCGCTGCACGAGGGGACCTTGATCGATCACGCGCTCGGCCGCTTCATGACCGTGGACCTGGCCAACTACCACGTGCCGGTGAATGCGGACATCCATACGCTGGACGTCAGCTTCGTGCCGGAAGACGACCGCATCGTCAGCCGCCTGGGCGCCAAGGGCGTGGGCGAAATCGGCGCGCTGGGGGTCGCGGCCGCGATCTCCAATGCGATCTGGCACGCCACCGGGCGCAGGATCCGGACGCTGCCCATGACGCCGGAGAAGGTGATGGCGCCTTAGGCTCGCCCCATGCGCTCACAACCAGAAGCTCCGGCCAGCCGCATCCCCGCGGCCGATACGATCGCCCGTGCATCGGCTGCGGTCCTCGTCGGCATCGGGCTGCTGCTGGTGCTCTCGCTGCGCGTCTTCGCAGTGCTGGTCTGCGCCCTGGTGACGCACGCTGTCTACAGCCGGCTGCTCCACACGTTTCGCAGGCGGCTGCCGGCGCGATTCGCGCCTGCAGCAACCTTCGCCCTGACGCTCGTCGTCCTGGCGCTGCTCGGCGCGGCCGTCTGGCAGGCCGCCACGGTCCTGAGTGCGCCCGGCGGCGTTCCGAAATTGCTGGAGCTGCTCGCGGATGCACTGGATCGCTTGCGCGGGAACCTTCCGGCCTGGCTGTCCGATCGCATCCCGCATTCCGCCGATGATTTCACGCGCGTTGCCGGCGCATGGCTGCGCGCGCATGCCCAGAACCTGCAGCGTTGGGGACACGCCGCCTTGCGCGGCGCCGCGCACGTGCTGATCGGGCTGGTCATCGGCCTGCTCGCGGCGTTCGAGCGCAAGCCGCAGGCCGCCTCCGCCTGGGGTCGCGCCGCGGCTGCGTCGCTGCGCAACCTGGTGCACGCCTTCGGCATGGTCGTCTCCGCGCAGTTGCGGATCGCCGCAGTCAATGCGCTCTTCACCGCGATCTACCTCTTCGCAGTGCTGCCGGTGGCGGGCAGCCACCTGCCTCTTTCGGGCACGCTCGTCGCCGTGACGCTGCTCACGGGAATGCTGCCGATCGTGGGCAATCTGCTTTCCAGTGCCGCGATCGTGCTGGCTTCACTGACGGTCGGCCCCGCGGTGACGCTGGCTTCCATCGGGTTCCTGTTCGCGATCCACAAGGGCGAGTATTTCCTGAACGCGCACTTCGTCGGACATTCGACGAACGTGCCGGCGTTCTGCCTGCTCGCGACGATGGTGGCGCTCGAGGCGGCCTTCGGCGTCTCCGGCCTGATCGCAGCGCCGATCTACTGCGCCTGGGCGTTCGGTGAACTGCGGGAACTGGGCGTGCTGTCGGTCGAGCCGTCGCGCTGAGCGCTGCCGGCCGGCCGCGAGTGTGCGGGTAAGGGCCCGCCTGCCGGCGTGCCGGTCGCATTGGAAATGGCGGCCGCAGCGCCGGCACGCTGCACGAGGCCCCGTTTCAACCGTTCGGCTTCAGGGTCACCCGATCGTCGAGGCGCATGGCGGGCGCCTGTGGTGCACGCCGAACACGGGCGCCGGCGAGAGCTTCATGCTGCCGGCGTGATGGACGGCGTTCCCACAACGGCGCTGGTGCCCGGACTACAGGATGGCTGATGCTGCCGGCCCACTGTGCTGGCCAGTCGCATCTTCGTGACTGCCCGACTCCCGTACGCAACGTCTCCTAGCGCGACCCCGTGCCATACCTCGATGCCGTGCTGCTGTCGCGGCTGCAGTTCGCCTTCACGATCGGCTTCCATATCGTCTTCCCGGCGTTCTCCATCGGGATGTCCGCGTTCATCGCCACGCTGGAGCTGCTGTGGATGGCCACCGGCGGGCAGCACTTGCACACGCTCGCCCGCTTCTGGACCAAGATCTTCGCCGTGTCCTTCGCCATGGGCGTGGTGTCGGGCATCGTCATGGAGTACCAGGTGGGCACCAACTGGAGCCGCTTCGCGCAGGTGCTGGGCAACGTGCTGGCGCCGCTTTTCAGCTACGAGGTGCTGACGGCCTTCTTCCTCGAGGCGAGTTTCCTCGGGCTGATGTTGTTCGGATGGAACCGCGTTTCGCCGTGGCTGCATACGCTGGCCTCCATCTTCGTCGCACTGGGCACCGCGCTCTCCGGCTTCTGGATCCTGGCCGCGAACAGCTGGATGCAGACGCCGGACGGGTACCTGCTCAAGGACGGCATCGCGTATCCGGTCAGCTGGCTCCACGTGATCTTCAATCCGAGCTTCCCGTACCGCTTCCTGCACATGATGATCGCCACCTATCTCACGACCTCGCTGGTGGTCGCGGCGGCCGGTGCGCGCTACCTGCTCGCCGGCTGGCACGAACAGGAAGCGCGCGTGATGCTGAAGATGGGGCTGGGGATGCTCGCGGTGTTCGCGCCCATCCAGGCGCTGGTCGGCGACGAGCACGGCCGGAACACCCTGGAGCACCAGCCGGCGAAGGTGGCGGCCATCGAGGCGCACTGGGAGGACACCGGCCCGGCCGAGCTGGTGCTGTTCGCATGGCCGGACCGCGATCGCGAGCGCAATGTCGCGCAGGTCGCGATCCCGCACCTGGGCAGCCTGATCCTCACGCACTCGTGGAACGGCCGCTACCGCGGCCTGCGCGATTTCCCGCGCGACCAGCGCCCGCCGGTCGTGCCGGTGTTCTTCGCCTTCCGCGCGATGGTCGGGCTCGGACTGGCGATGATCGCGCTCGGCTGGTGGGGCATGTGGCTGCACTGGCGCCGGCGCATCGCGGCGGCGAAGACCTACCTGCGCATCCTGCGCGTGTGCTGGCCGCTGGGCTTCCTTGCCTTGCTGTCGGGCTGGGTCGTGACGGAAGTAGGGCGCCAGCCTTGGATCGCGACCGGCCTGCTGCGCACGGCCGATTCCATGTCGCCGCTGCAACCGGGGCAGGTGTTCGTCTCGCTGGCGCTGTTCGTCGTGGTCTACGGGGTCGTGTTTTCCATCGGCATCTGGTACATCAGCCGCATGATCCGGCGCGGGCCCGATGCGCAACGCCTCGGTCCCGAAACCCTGCCGAACCGGCCGCTCGCCGGCGGCCGGTTCGGCACGCAGCCGCCATGAGCGAAGCCGCGGGTGCCTTGCCGGTGGCGCTGTTCCTGATCCTGGGATTCGCGGTCGCGATGTACGTCGTGCTGGACGGCTTCGACCTGGGCATCGGCATCCTGTTCCCCTTGTTCCGCGACGAGCAGCAGCGTGACCTGGTGATGAACTCCGTCGCGCCGTTCTGGGACGGCAACGAGACCTGGCTGGTGCTGGGCGGCGTCACGCTGTGGGCGGCGTTTCCCAAGGCGTTCGCGATCATCCTGCCGGCGCTCTACCTGCCGGTGCTCGTGCTGCTGCTGGCATTGATCTTCCGCGGCGTCGCGTTTGAATTCCGCTGGGTCGCCAAGCCGCGCCACCGCGTGTGGGATGCCTCGTTTGCCGTGGGCTCGGCGCTCGCCGCCTTCGCGCAAGGGCTGGTGCTGGGCGGCATCCTGCAGGAGATCCCCGTGCAGAACCAGGACTTCGCGGGCACGCCCATGTGGTGGCTCTCGCCCTTCGCCATCGTCTGCGGGCTCGGGCTGGTGACGGGCTATGCCCTGCTGGGCGCGACCTGGCTGATGCTGCGCACGACCGGGCCGGTGGAGGCGCGCGCGCGCCAGCTCGGCCCGCCGCTGCTCGTGGCGCTGCTGGTGTTCATCGCGATCGTGAGCGTGTGGACGCCACTCGCGTTCGAGCGCGTGGCGCGGCGCTGGTTCACGCTGCCCAACGTCCTGTTCCTGTGGCTGCTGCCGGCGGCGAGCGCGTTGTGCGCGTGGGGGTGCTGGCGAGCGATGCGGCGCGGGCAAGCCGTACTGCCCTTCGCCTGCGCCGTCGCGATCTTCCTGCTGGCGTTCGCCGGATTGCTGGTGTCCAACGTGCCGTACCTCGTGCCGCCCGCGATGACGATCTGGCAGGCGGCGTCGGCGCCGGCCACGCAGCGCTTCTACCTGGTGGGCGCCGCGATCCTGATCCCGCTGATCCTGGGATACATGGGCCTGGTGTTCTGGTTCTTCCGCGGCAAGCTCGAGCCGGGGCAGGGGTATCACTGACGCAGTGGCGCTTGGGATGGCGTCCATCCCCCGCGCGCACGGAGGGATCATCCTTGTCAGTGCAACGTCGGTGGTTCAGGCCGTTCGGCCACAGCCAAAACGCAGCGATCGTGCTGGGGAGGATGCGCCGCGGTTCATTTGCCCAGGGATGCACGACACCCATGCAGGCACAATCCACGTCCATGCGCCGCCCTGATTCGCAGTTCGAGGGGCAGGTGCCGCGATGCCTCGTTCCGTACGGACATCGGCGACATGTTTTTCTCCCGTACTTTCTTCGATCAGGACGATCTCCTGCCACTCATCTGGAAAGTGCACGTGCCACGCGCAATGCCAATCGGTCTCGTTTACGGTTCAACTTCTCCGGGTCCGGAATCGGGGGCTCTACTGGTGTCAAAGGCATACCAATGGGCATCGGCCCTCGCGGCGCCTGCATCGGCGCAGGCCTTTGGGCCGCGTAGCCTTCCCAAGAGATGGCATTGTTAGCAGTCCGGTCCGCCGACGGGAGCATCGTGGAAGCGTTCTCGACCGCGCCGCACCAATGGGATCACATGCGCAAAGAGGCGAGGGGCGCGTTCGTCGCGCGCGGCACGGGGCGAGCCATTGGGCGCTCGGAGCGGCAGACTCCTCGCCGCCCGCTCGGATGAACAGCTCCCCCGATCCCGCAGCCCGCCCGGAGCTGCGTGCGGAAACCGAGCACGAGGCCTTGTTGCTCGCCGCGCAACGTATCGGCCCCATGGGCAGCTGGTCCTACAGTCCCGGCAGTGGCCGGCTGCAGTGGTCGGCGGCAACGTGCGGGCTGTTCGGCATTGCGCCGGGCGACTTCCGTGAAACGCTGGCGCATTTCCACACCTTCGTCGTGCCCGAAGACCTGCCTGCCGTACAGGCCGCGACGGCGGCGCTGGCGCCCGGGGACCAACTGGAATGCGAATACCGAATCCGCCGGCCCGACGGCGCGATCCGCTGGCTCCACGAACGGGGCAGCCTGTTCGAAGACGGCAGCGGTGCCGCGTGTCGCGTGGGCATGGTCATGGACGTCACGGAGCAGAAACTGACCCTCGACCGGCTGGCGGAGAGCCTGCGCTTGACCCGGATCGCCACGCGGCTGGCGCGCCTGGGTGCCTGGACGCTCGACCTGCCGGATTACCGGATGACGTGGTCGGAGGAGAACTGCGCCATCCACGACGTGCCCGTGGGACAGCAGCCGACGCTCGCGCAAGGGCTGGCGATGTTCGAGCCGGAGCACCGGGATCGGGTGATGCGGCTCGTGGAGGCCTGTGCAACGCAAGGTGTCCCGTATGAGTTCGAGGTGCCGAAGTACACGGCCAAGGGCCGCCGCATCTGGGTCCGCTCGATCGGCGAGGCCGTGCGCGACGCCAGCGGACGCATCGTGCGGCTGCAGGGCGCGTTCCAGGACATCACCGAACGCAAGCTCGCCGAAGACGCCCTTCGGCAGAAGGACGCGCTGCTGCACATCGCCGGCCGCGTCGCCCGCATCGGCGGCTGGGCCATCGAGCTGCCGCAGCAGCAGTTCATCTGGTCCGCCGAAGGCATGGACATCCTGGAGCTGGGTCAGCGCAGGCCGCGTCCGCGCGAGTTGCTCCGTCTGGTCGACCCCCTGGACCGCAAGCGCCTGGTTCACGCCGTTGCCCACTGCGCCATCACCGGCACGCCGTTCGACCTCGAAGCGCGGATCAGCACGTGGCGGGGCCGGCGCAGCTGGGTGCGCGTGTTCGGCGAGGCCGACTACGACGCGGAGGGCGTGGTGCGCCGCGTGCAGGGCGCGGTGCAGGACATCAGCGAACGCGTGGAGATGGAAGAGCGCCTGCGCCAGGCCCAGCGCCTGGACTCGCTGGGCCAGCTCACCGGCGGGGTCGCTCACGATTTCAACAACCTGCTGACCGTCATCCTCGGCAACGCCGAGATGCTGGGCGAGAACCTGGCCGATGATGCGCAATTGCGGCCGCTGGCCGAAATGGTGACGCAGGCCGCGCAGCGGGGCGCCGAGCTCACGCAGCGCCTGCTGGCCTTCGCGCGGCGCCAGCCGCTGGCCCCCAAGCCGGTTGACGTGTCCCAGCTGGTGGCGGCCATGGACACCATCCTGCGCCGCGCCCTGGGCAGCGACATCGTGGTGACCTACGACGACGCGGCAGACCTGTGGCCGGCGCTGGTCGACCCGGTCCAGTTGGACAACACCTTGCTCAATCTTTGCCTCAATGCCCGGGACGCCATGCCGCGCGGCGGCCACTTGCGCATCAGCACCGGGAACCGGCGGCGCGACGAAGAGGCGCCAGCAGCGCGAGCCGACCTGGTCGCGGGGCATTACGTCCTGCTGACCGTGTCCGATACCGGGACGGGGATCGCGCGCGAGCATGTCGCCCGGGTCTTCGAACCCTTCTTCACCACCAAGGACAGGGGCAAGGGCACCGGCCTGGGACTGGCGATGGCGTATGGCTTCGTCAAGCAGACCGGCGGCCATGTCGAGATCGATTCCCAGCCCGGTCACGGCACGACGATCCGGATCTATTTGCCGCGCGCGGCGCGTGCAAGCCAGGCGCCGACAGCGCCGCAGCCGCTTTCGCCGGCGCCGCGCGCCGTGGCCGGCAGCGCGGTGCTGCTGGTCGAGGACGACGAGCTGGTGCGGCGCAGCGCGCGCGATCAGCTGCTCGCGCTGGGCTGCGTCGTGCTCGAAGCGCGCGACGGCCAGCAGGCGCTGGAGGTGCTCGATCGCGGCGAGCAGGTCGACCTGCTCTTCACGGATGTCGTGATGCCCGGCATGAGCGGACGCGAGCTCGCGGCGCGGGCCGTCGAGCGGCGTCCGGGCCTGCCGGTGCTCTACACCTCGGGCTATGCCCAGGATGCGATCGTGCACGGCGGACGCCTCGAAGCCGGCGTCCAGCTGCTGTCCAAGCCCTATCGCCGCGACGAGCTCGCGCGCCGGATCGAGGAGGTGCTGGCGGCAGGCGAGGCGAACGAAAGGGGCACGAGGGAGTGAGTGAAGCCACGGACATCTCCGCGCTGCAGGCACGCCTGCAGGCGGCGCAGGCGGAACTCGCCCTGGTGCGTGCCGAGTTCGGCACGTTCAGCAGCCGCATCTCCCATGACCTGCGGGGGATCTTGCACAACATCGACGGATTCGCGGTGGTCCTCGAGGAGCAGCTGGCCGGGCAGGCAAGCGAACGGCAGCGGCACTACCTGGGCCGCATCAGCGCCGGCACACGCCGAGGCGACAGCATCCTGGGCGACCTCGCCGCGCTGTCGGCCGCAGTGGTCGCGGAGGTCGAGCTTGTACCGGTGGACGTGAAGCGACTGGTGGAACAGGCGATCCACGACCTGGCCTCCGCGTACGCCGGCCGCGACGTGCAATGGGAGTTGGCGGGCGCGCCCTGGCCCAGGCCCATGGCAGACCCGGCCCTGCTGCGGCTGGCCGTCGACCAGTTGCTGGCCAACGCCGTCAAGTTCACGCGCGGGCGCGAGCCGGCCCTCATCCGGGTCGAAGTCACGGCGCACGAGGAGCGCTGGTCCCTCGCGGTGGCGGACAACGGCGTCGGCTTCGACAGCGCCTACGCGGCGCGCCTGTTCAGTCCTTTCGAGCGCCTGCACGACGCGACGGAATTCGAGGGCAACGGGATCGGGCTGGCGCTGGTCAGGACACTGGTCCAGCGCCAGGGCGGCGAGGTGAGCGCCCAGGCGCCGGCGGCGGGCGGCGCCATCTTCGGCCTGACGCTGCGGCCGGCGGGCGCCGTGAGCAGGGCACGCCGCACCGAGAATGCGGACCACCATCCAGCGCCGCCGGCGGAGGCCTGCGGCCGTAAGTTGCGTGTGCTGCTGGTGGACGATGAGGCCATGGTGCGCATGACCGTCAAGCTGATGCTGGAGCGAGAAGGGCACCAGGTGCTCGCGCCCGCGGACGGCGCCGCGGCCCTGCAACTGCTGGTGTCCGCCGACTGCGCCCCGATCGACCTGCTGGTCACCGATTGGTTGATGCCCCAGGTCGGCGGCGCGGAGGTGATCCGCACGGCCAGGCAGTTCCTGCCCGGAGTGCGCGTGATGGTGATGACGGGCCAGCGGCCGGATCTCCACGGCCAGCATGACCTGTCCGCGCCGGTGGACCACGTGCTGGCCAAGCCCGTGCGACTGGGCGAGCTACGCCGCGCGCTGGCTGCGGTCATGCGCTGAATGGGGGCTCGCTCCCGTCGACCTGCAGCTGGCGATCGAGGCAGCGCTGAGCGGCGACGTGATGGTGGTATGGCGATACAGCGGTTTCCCGATTGGAACGCGTGGAGTGGGACGTCTCCCACCGAGCAGCGGGTGCGTTCCTGTCGCGTGCGAACTCTGCCCTGGCGCACCGTGGTCGAGTCAGCCCTAGGACGCCTCCGGCGGCTTCGGCTCAGGCGAAGGAAAGCACAAGATGAACAAGGACCAGGCGCAAGACAGGAGGAGGCGGCGCCGAGCGCCCACGCTGTGCAGCCGGGCAAGAAGCCGCACATGATGCCTGCCGTCGACGCGGGCGTGCTCGACACCGCTGCGCCCGCGCACGGCGAGCAGGTGGTCCGGCAGGCCGTTGGCTGGCCACGACGGCCGCGCGGCGGCACCGCCTCGAAAGACCTTCCAAGTCGGGCTTCGTCCAAACAGGCGCAAGATGCGTCTTTCGCCCCGAGATGGACACCAGCGCGTGGCACCGTCCGGCGCACCTACCGGAGTCTCAGCATGACCAGCGCAAGCGCACAGGCACCGTTGCCTGAAGACCCCCGTACCTTCGTATCCAGCGACATGGCGGCATTGGCCTCGCACATGGACGCCTGCAAGCAGTCGCAAGGCCGCTTCGTTTCCTTGCGTCTGGGCGGGGACCTGCTGCGCGGGCTCGTTTCGTCACGCATCGTGAGCACCGGCGCGCTGCTCGGCGTGGCGGTGCTGGCGCTGTTGCTGTACCTCGCCTGAAAGCCGCCGATCGGGCCGGCATCGACTGGCTGGCAGCCCTCACCCCCTACGCCCGCGACCTCCTGCAATCCGCAGGCGAGATCGAGCCGCCGATCCGCGCGGAGCTGTTCGGCCGGCACCGCTTCGAGGAGCACGGCCGCAGCCTTGCCGCCGCGCAGGTGGTCCAGGAGGGCGGCGACCGCCGCGGCCCCGCATTCTTCCCGCGCGTCGAACAAAACCTCAAGGCGCTGCGCCGGGCCTACGACCAGGTCGCAATCACCTCCAGCAGCGGCCACTACGTCACGCCCGCGGCCGACTGGTTGCTGGACAACTTCCACCTCGTCGAAGCCCAACTTGAACAGATCCGCGAAGGCGTGCCTGGCCGGTATTACGCGGATCTGCCCAAACTCGCGCACGCGCCGCTTGCCGGCCTGCCGCGCGTCTATGGCATCGCCTGGGCGTATGTCGCTCACACGGACAGCGTGCTCGATCCGGAAATCCTGAGCGCCTTCCTCGACGCCTACCAGGAGGTCAGCGAGCTTCGCCTCGCCGAGCTCTGGGCATTGCCCACCACATTGCGTGTGGTGCTGCTGGAAAATCTTCGCCGGATGGCGGACGAGATCGCATCCGGCAAGGTTGCCCGTGAGCTGGCGCACGCTGTGGGCGACCTTGCCGCCAGCGTGACCGAGGCGCAGCTCGACCTGCTGGATGCGCAGGTGACACGCGTTGGCTTGCGCCGGGCCTGGCTGGCGCAGCTCTGGCAGCGAATTCCGGCGGACGGGGCCGACGGCTCGCCGGGCTTGACCAGGTGGATGGAGAAGAACTGTCCCGACGGGCCAGCCCTGGTGATGGAAAGCCAGACCGCACAGGTCACGGCCAACCTCACGGTCGGCAACATCATCACCACACTGCGGCTGATCGGGCAGCTCGACTGGGTCGACCTGATCGAGCCGGTGAGCCGCTCGCTGCAGGCCCTGCGCCAGCTTCCCAGCTTCGCGCGCGAAAGCGAGCTCACGCGCCAGCAGATCACGCGCGCCATGGAGCAGCTCGCGCGCCACAGTCGCAAGCCCGAACTGCAGGTCGCGCAAGCGGTCGTGGCCATCGCCCAGGCCAGCGCGGGTCCGGCGGTGGAGCAGACGGCCGGCTACTACCTGATAGGCGAAGGCCGCGGCGCCCTCGCGGCCTCGCTGGGCCTTCCTGCAGGCGGCAAAACAGGCCGCCGCGCGCGCCTGCCGCTGTACATCGGTGCGATCGCGCTGGGCACCATCGTCTTGCTGTTCCTGGCCTCGCGCCGGCTGGACCTCCAAGGGCTGACAGGCGTCCTGTTCCTGTTCCTGCTGGCATGGCCGGCAAGCGAAGCGGCCGCGTCGCTGGTGCACCGGCTGCTGGCCGAATCCCTGAAAGTACAGTTGCTGCCAAGGCTGGAGCTGGCAGCGGGCATCCCACCGGGAAGCGCCGTGCTGGTGGTGATCCCGACGATGCTCACGGCACCAGCGTCGACCCGTCTGCTGCTGCAGCAGCTGGAGCGCCACTGGCTCGCCAACCGCGAGCAGCATGCGCAGTTCGCACTCCTGACCGACTGGACCGATGCCGATGCCGAGACGCTGCATACCGACGCGCCGCTGCTGGCCGATGCGCTGGCGCAGGTCGATGCACTCAATGCACGTGTGCCTGTCGCTGATGGCGCGCAGCCGCGCTTCCTGTTGATCCATCGGCCGCGCCGCTGGTGCGAGACCCAGCGGCGCTGGCTGGGATGGGAGCGCAAACGCGGCAAGCTGGAGTTGCTGGTGCGCGCGCTCGCGACCGGGGCGTGGCAGGGCTTCGAGCCGCTTGCGCCGACGCTGCGCCTGCAGCAAGGGATCCGTTTCGTGCTGACGCTGGACAGCGACACCGGCCTGCCACCCGGCGCGCTGCGCGAACTGGTGGCGGTCGCCGACCATCCGCTGAATGCGCCCCGCGTGGACCCGGCCAGCCGCCGCGTCGTGGCCGGCTACGGCATCCTGCAGCCGCAGCTGGTCACACCGCTGACGCCCGATGGCAGGAACACGCGCTTTCACCGGCTGTTCGCCGGCCAGGCCGGAATCGACCCCTACAACAGTGCCGTGTCCGACGTCTACCAGGACCTGTTCGGCACCGCCAGCTTCAGCGGCAAGGGCCTGCTGAATGTGCACGCTTGCCATGCGGTGCTCGACGGCCGCCTGCCGGACGAATCGATCCTGAGCCACGACCTGCTCGAAGGGGCGATCGCCCGTTGCGGCTATGTGAGCGACGTCGCATTGGTCGAGGAGTTTCCGCAGCACCCGGGAGTCGCGGCATCGCGCCTGCACCGCTGGACGCGCGGCGACTGGCAGTTGCTCCCTGTGATGATCAAGGCCCGCGCCTTCGGCATCGATGCGCTGGGACTGTGGAAGATGGGTGACAACCTGCGACGCTCGCTCGTGTTGCCCGCCTGCGCCGTACTGCTCGCGTTGTCGGTCTTCGAGGGTTCGCTGCATCCGGTCGGCGCGATCGTGATGGTCTTCGGTGCACTGCTCGCGGGCCCCATGCTGGGCGCACTGGCCGGGCTGGTGCCGACGCGCGGCGGTATCGCCTGGCGCCACTTTTTCCATGTCGGGAAGACGGAGTTGCTGCGTGCGCTCGCCGCCTCGGCGTGGCAATTCAGCCAGCTCGCGGCGCAGGCCGTGCTCCTGGCCGATGCGATTGCACGCTCGCTCTGGCGCATGGGCGTCAGCCGACGCAAGCTGCTGGAATGGACGACGGCGGAGCAGGCACAGGGCGCTGCACGCGACCACCTGCCGTCCTTCGTGCGGCAGCACGGCCCCGCGTCGCTGCTGTGCGCTGCACTCGGCGTAGCGTCGCTCTGGGGCCGGCACCCGGTCGCCGGCATCCTCCTGTTCTCGTTCTGGGCCTGTTCGCCGCTGGTCAGCTGGTGGTCGGCGATCACGCAGGGGCGCACAGCGCTGGGAGAGCTACGCGATCGGGACCGGTTGTACCTGCAGGAGCTGGCGCGCGACACGTGGCGTTTCTTCGAGCGAACGGTCGGCGCGGAAGATAACCATCTGCCCCCCGACAACCTGCAGCTGGTGCCGGAGCCGACCATCGCCCACCGCACCTCGCCCACCAATATCGGCCTGTACCTGGTGGCGGTCTGCTGTGCCCGGGAATTCGGCTGGATCAGTACCGGGGAACTGACCGCCCGCCTGCAGGCGACGCTGGATACGATGGACCGCCTGCCGCGCCACCGCGGGCACCTGCTGAACTGGTACGACACCAGGACGCTGGAGATCCTGCCGCCCGCCTACGTGTCGACCGTGGACAGCGGCAACCTCGCCGGCCTTTTGCTGACCGTGGCGCAGGCGTGCCGGGCGCTGGCGCGTGCGGGCACCGACGGCACTGGGGTACGTGCCGAGCTGCTGCTCCTGGCGGACCGTTCGCGCGAACTGGCCATGGCGATGGACTTTCGCTGCCTGTACGACGGCAAGCGGCACCTGTTCCACATCGGCCTGCGGGTGCAGGAACAGGCTCTCGATGCCAGCTACTACGACCTGCTCGCGTCCGAATCGCGCTTGACCAGCCTGCTCGCGATCGCCAAGGGTGACGTGCCGCGCCGGCACTGGTCCGCATTGGGCCGGCCCTTCCTGTCGGTCGGCGTGGTCGCCGGACTCAAGTCGTGGTCCGGCTCGATGTTCGAGTACCTGATGCCGTCGCTGCTGTTGCCTGAACCCGCTGGGGGCCTGCTGCATTCCGCCTCCTGCGCCGCCGTCGCCGAACAGCGCGCCTGCGGCGAGGCGCTGGGGTTGCCGTGGGGCATTTCGGAATCGGCGTATTTCGCGCAGGACCATTCCCTGGCCTTCCAGTACGGGCCCTTCGGCGCACCGCGACTGGCGCTGCGTCGCACGCCGACCGCGGAACGGGTGATCGCGCCGTACGCCACGCTGCTGGCGACGATGTTCGAGCCGCGGGATGCCACTGCCAACCTGCAGCGGCTGCAGGAGCTCGGGGGTCGCGGCGAGCTCGGCATGTTCGAGGCGCTGGACTGCACCGCTTCGCGCCAGGCGGCGACGCAACCTTACACGGTGGTCGAAACCTTCATGGCACACCACCAGGGCATGGCCTTGGCGGCCCTGTGCGACGTGCTGTGCGCCGGCGCGCCGCGGCGCTGGCTGTCGGCCGACCCGATGATCGCGGCGCACGAAGTGCTGCTGCACGAGAGCACGCCCAGGCAGATCGTGGAGAGCGCCGACCCCAGGCAGCCGCCCGCACCCGGCAGCAGTGCGCAGGCGCCGGTGTTCCAGGCCCGCAAGGTCGACCCGGCCACCCGCGGCTGGAAACCGACGCACCTGTTGTCCAACGGCCGCTACAGCGTGGCCCTGCGTCCGAGCGGGGCGGGCGTGAGCCGCTGGCAGGGGCAGAACATCACGCGCTGGCGCGACGACCTGCTGCGCGACGACTTCGGCAGCTTTTTCTACGTGTCGCGCCCGGACCGCACAGCTCTGGTCTCGCTCACCTCCAGTCCCGCCCCCGGGGCGAACTGGCGCTACCAGGCGCGCTTCATGGCCGACCGGGTCGAGTTCGACGCACAGGGGGACGACCTGGCTTGCGGCGTCACGGTGCTGGTCAGCCCGGAGGACGACACCGAGCTGCGCATCGTCACCTTGCGCAATACCGGCAAGAGCACCGCCACCTGGGAGCTGGTGTCCAGCTTCGAGCCGGTGCTGGCCGCTGCGGCGGCCGACGAGGCGCATCCCGCGTTCTCCAACCTGTTCATCCACACCAGCTGGCAGCCGCAATCGCGCGCCCTGGTGATGACGCGCAGGCCGCGCCTGCAAGGCGACCCCGAGATCGCAGCCGCTCATTTCCTGGCCGGCGCCGAAGGCGAGCTGGTTTCGGTTCAGTGCATCACCGACCGCCGTGCGTTCCGTGGGCGCAACCGGGCCGTCGCGGATCCGGCGCTCGCTTCCGAGTCCAGGGATGGCGATGGTGCGCCGGTGAACGGCCTCGATCCCGTCGCCTGCCTGCGCGTGCGAGTGCGGCTGGCGCCGGGCGCGCTGGCGCGCCTGACGTTCGCCACGACCGCGGCACCCCAGGCAACGGAGCTGGCCGCCCGCATCGACAGCTACCGGCAGCCGATGCACGTGGAGCGCGCGGTGCGCATGGCGGCCACGCTGGCCCAGGTGCGGCTGCGGGACCTCGGGCTGACGCCGGGCGAGAACATCGCCCTGCAGGACTTCACGACCGCGCTCATGTACAGCGCGCCCCGCGCCGCCCCGGAACCCGGGCCGATCGACCAGCGACAGCTCTGGCGCTTCGGCCTCTCGGGCGACAAGCCGATCCTGCTGGTTCGCATCCATTCCGCCGACGGCATACCGCTGCTGCGTTCATTGCTGCGCGCCCAGCCCTGGTGGACCTTCGGCGGTCTGCCGGTGGACGTGGTGGTTCTCAACAGCGAACCCAATTCCTACCTGATGCCGCTGCAACGCGAGATCCTGGCCTTGCGGGACCGCCTGCTGCAAGTGGTGCGCAACAGCTTTCCGCGCAGCGAGGAGGCCGGCTTCTTCCTGCTGCGCAATCAGGAGGTCTCGCCCTCGGAGACGGCTGCGTTGGCCGGCTTGGCGCGGGTGATCCTCACGGCCGACGGGCGCCCGCTGGAGGCGCAGGCGGCTGCCCGGCGCGAGCTCTGGGCCGGGCCGCCGCTGCAGCCGCTGGCACCGGTAGCGACCGCGATCGACACGGGCGCCGTCGCAAGGATCCGCGTTGCCGCGCCAACGGGTGAATTCGACGCCGCCACCGGTGAGTTCCGCTTCGAGCTCGCGCCGGGCCAGGCGCCGCCGCGTCCGTGGGTCAACGTGATTGCCAACCGCGGCTTCGGCTTCCAGGTGTCGGAGGCGGGCAGCGGGTACACGTGGGCCGTGAACAGCCGCCTGCACCAGCTCACTGCCTGGTCCAACGATCCGGTGGCGGACCCGGCGGCGGAACACTGGCTGCTGCAGGACCTGGACAGCGGCGAAGTGTTCAGTGTCACGCGGGCCGGCGGGCCGCTGCGGGTGCGGCACGGCCAGGGTTACACGGTGTTCGAAAGTTCACGCGCCGGCCTGGAGGTGGAAGCGACCTTCTTCGCCGACCTCGTGGACTCGGTCAAGGTCGTGCGCGTGCAACTGCGCAATGACGCAGGCACCCGCTTGCGGCTGCGCGCGCTGGGACTGGTCGAATGGCAGCTGGGCGCCAACCGTGGCGACCGGCGCGGCGTCCTGACCTGGAAAGGGTCCGACCTGGCGGCACTGTTCGCGCAGCAGCGCGAGCAACGTGCAGGCTTCGGCGGGCACACCGCGTTCCTGTCGGTCCAGGGTGGGGTGCCGCTCGCGCAATGGACCTGCGACCGTGCCGAGTTCTTCGATGGCACGGGTCGAATAGGCCTGCCTGCGACCCTGGCAGGGCGCAGCGGGCCAGGCCTGGACCCCTGCGCGGCGATCGCCGGCGACTTCGTCCTTGCCGCCGGCGAGGATGCTTCGTTCACGTTTGTGCTGGGCCACGCGACCTCGCCCGAAGCGGCGCGGCAGCTGGCCGCCGGCTGGAGTGGCCGCGACCCGCTGCAGGCGTTGGCGCAGGTCAAGCGCTGGTGGTCGGGGCTGAACGATGCGGTGCAGGTCACGACCCCGGACCCGCTGTTCGACGCGCTGGTGAACCGCTGGCTGCTGTACCAGACCGTGAGCTGCCGGCTCTGGTCCAAGGCCGGCTTCTACCAGGCCGGCGGCGCGTCCGGCTTTCGCGACCAGTTGCAGGATGCGATGGCGCTGACGCTGGCCGACCCCGGGCGCCTGCGCGAGCAGATCGTCCTCAACGCCTCGCGTCAGTTCCAGGAGGGGGACGTGCAGCACTGGTGGCACGCTCCCGGCGGCGAAGGCGTGCGGACCCATTTCTCGGACGACCTGCTCTGGCTGCCGTACGCCTGCGCGCACTACCTGGAGGCGACCGGCGACGCCACGCTGCTGGACCAGCAGGTGCCCTTCATCGAGGGCGCGGCCATTCCGGCGGGCGCCGAAGACGCGTACTACACGCCGGCCGTTTCGGCGGATGGCGCCAGCGTGTACGAGCACTGTGCGCGCACCATCGACCGCAGCCTGCCGGTGGGCGTGCATGGACTGCCGCTGATGGGCACGGGCGACTGGAACGACGGCATGAACCGCGTCGGGCACCAGGGGCGCGGCGAGTCGGTGTGGCTCGCGTGGTTCCTGTGCGCCGTCACCGAGCAGTTCGCGCCCCTGGCAACGGCGCGCGGCGAGGGCGAAAGGGCGCAGCGCTGGCTGCGCTCGCGCGACGGCTGGATCGCGGCGCTGCACGGTGCGGGATGGGACGGCAGTTGGTTCCGGCGCGCCTTTTTCGACGACGGCGAGCCGTTGGGGTCCGCAGCGAACAGCGAGTGCCGCATCGATCTCATTGCGCAGTCCTGGGCCGTGCTTTCCGGCGCTTCAACGCCGGCCTTCACCGCGCCCGCGCTGGCGGCCGTCGAGCAGCATCTGTTCGATGCGGATGCCGCTCTGCTGCTGCTGCTGGCGCCGCCGCTGGAGCACTCGGCCCACAACCCGGGCTACATCCAGGCCTATCCGCCGGGCGTGCGCGAGAACGGTGGGCAGTATTCGCACGCCGCCGTGTGGGGCCTGATGGCGCAGGCGCTGGCCGGAGATCCGGAAGCGGCGTGGCGCAGCTTCAAGGGCATCAGCCCTGCGCACCGCAGCCGCGACCCGCGACAGGCAGCAGCCTATGAGCTCGAGCCCTACGTCACGGCAGGTGACACCTTCGGCGCCGCTCCCTATGTCGGCCGCGGCGGGTGGAGCTGGTACACGGGCTCGGCCGGCTGGCTGTACCGCGCCGCAGTCGAAACCTTGTTGGGGCTGCAGGTGCGTCCGGGCGCCCTCGCACTCTCGCCCCGGCTGCCAGCCCACTGGCCATCGTTCGAACTGCGCCTGAAGGTGCAGCAGCGCCACATCACGCTGCACTGGGAACGGGACTTGCACCCGTCGCGCCTGCTGCAGCCGGATGTGCAGGTCGGGTGGGGTGAGTGGGTCGACTTCGAGAGGCTGCCGGCGCAGGCAGTGCTGCTGGTGTGCGGCGAGGCACCTGCGATGCCGCCATCGCAAGTCGAACCGCCGGCCGTGCCGCAACCGGCATGAGCCGCACTGTGACGGGCCGAGAGCTCGCCTGGGGTGTCACGAGCGTGATGCTGCGCTACGCACCGCGTTGAGCGGGCTCACTGGCCGCCGGCGAACGGGAGGTAAGGCAGCACCAGCGTCAGGGCGATTGAGATAGCCGCCCGATCTGTGATCCCTCGCATGTCATCTGGCCAGCTTCGGCATTACGTGCACACGTTGCAGCGCACGGCAAAGTGAGACGGACCGCGTTCAGCGGAGGTCAGTGATTCGCATGCAACGTCTCCAGGAAGACGCGCCCTTCGCGCACTACATCCAGCGCCCGCTTTGGATCGATCAGCATCAGCACCTGATGCGCAATGCCAGGGTCGGCATGCAGCAGCGTCCGGGTGCATTCGGCATACGACTGCAGTTCGGCGAGGCTGCCGGCGAGCCGGTCGGCGTCCGATGCGGCAGGCGAGTTCTCGTGCGCGGCCTGGCGCACGAGAACGCAGACCTTGGCGCACAGGACCAGCCCTTCAACCCATCTCTCGAAGTGCATGAACTGCGCTTCCACGTATCTCTGGACGCGCGCGTCCAGGCCAGCCGCCGGGCGGGCGATGTCGGCGACGAGCCGACGCGCGTCGGCCAACGCGCTGTCCTTCTCCGCGAGGAGCGCCTTCGCCTTGTCGCGATCGAGCACGAGGTCATCCGCCCGCGACGGGTCCCAGGCGGCGAGGCTGTCGCGCACCTCCATGCCCCACCAGGCGCGCTGGATGCTTCGCGGCAGCATGCTGTTGTCCGCGGACACGGCGTCGTTCATGTAGGCCGCATGACGCACCACCGGCAGCGTTCGCTCCAGGATGCCCGCTAGCCACGGGGCCGCGGCCTGGTCCCAGCCGCGCTCAGCCAGCCAGCGCCGGCAGGTCTCGCGCGCGTCGATGCGGTCGTCGCGGGCCCACGCCGCTGCCGCGATCAGGTTCGCCTCGTTCAGCGTGTCCAGCGCGTCCAGATCGTTGATGCGCTCCCATTCGATGCGGAAGATCGCGCCACTCACGCCGTGCCGGGCCCAGCGCGGCATGCGTTGCCTCAGGTCGTCCAGCACGAAGCACGGCATCAGACCCCAGCCGAAGAACTGGCCCATGACGTCGTACTCGATGAACTGCTGCCGCTGCAGCGCGCCGATCGCCGGGTTGTCGGGAAAGGTGACATAGAAATCGTGCGGCATCGCCTTGATGCAGAACACGATGTCCTCGGGCGCGCGCCGCACCGCCTCGATGAGCGGCTGGTGATCCGAGGGCTTGTAGGCGAAGTCGCGGATGGCCAGTTGCTTGCCGCGGGCGTGGATGGGCCCGTGCAGTGCAGTGATCATGCGCGAATACCAATCGGCGAGCGGCTCGCGTTGGCACAGTTCGCACTGGCAACGGTTCTGTACGCGGGAGGCGCGGCTCTCCTGCGAGCCGAAGCTCACGATCATGCCGGCAAGACCGGGGAAATCGTCGAAAAGCTCCGCGGTCTTGTGGCCTATGTACTCGGTCCAGAACGGCTCCGAGGGACAGAAGACGCCGCCCTTGATCACTTCCGGATGGAGGGAAAGCACCTCATCCGAGAACCCGATTTCCTTGACGTTCACCCACACCGCGACGCCCGCACCCGCTGCCAACCCCAGCAGCCGCCCGAAGTAGGCGCGGTTGTTGAAGATTGCGTTCTCGCCGCGCCGTGAGGGCAGGTCGCTCCACAGCGCATACGGGTCGAAGTAGGCGCGCGGGTACACGATCTGGTGCACCAGGTCAGACTCGTGCAGCACCAGCGTGTTCAATCCGTGCCGCTGCATGAAGGCGAGCAGCTTGACGACGTGATCGCGCTCCCACATGCGCTGGCCGTGCAGTTCCACGGCGCGAAGCTGGAAGGCCATCAGGCGACCGCCTTCGTCGCCGTGAGCAGCCGCTCCACGTCGTCAGCCAGCAGGTCCGTGCGCGTCGTGTCCATCAGCCAGTACACGTAATGGGGGTAGGAGCTGCCGTCCAGGCGGCGTCGAACCTGCTCGCCGAATGCCCGCAGGGGTGCGGCGGTGCCCCGCGCAGCGGCGATCGTGCTCTCGGACGGCCGCTCCTGCGCCTTCTTCACCAGGAACACGGCCCGGGCGCACAGCGCGTAGCCGCGGACATAGAGCCGGTACAGGTCCAACATTTCCTTGAAGTCATGCGCCACCCTGGCAGGCAGGCCGAGCGTGGCGGGCTGCAGCGCCGCTTCGAGCTGGTCGACTTCGCGCACGGCTTGCTCCTTCTCGGCAAAGATGATGTCCAGGTGCGCATCCGTGGGCTCGAGCAGCTTCGAGGCGCCCGGCTCCCAGTCGTCGCGGCCGTGGATGTCGACCAGCATGTCGAACGCCTTTTTCACCGTATCCGGGTACTGGTCGTCCTCATGGAACAGGTGGCCGCGCACGTAGGCCGCCTTCTCCATGACCGCCCACGAGGCCCGCATGAAGTCCTTCAGCCGCTGCGGCGCGTCGGCCGCGGTGGCGACGTGCGGTCCATCCATCTCGGACGCCTCGCGCATCGGCGAATACAACCCGTGCTGCGCCCAGGCTTCGTACACGTCACCGAGCGGGCAATCGACGTCGCGCGCCAGCAGCGCGCCGGCCACGACGTTCAGGTTGTTCGGGCTGTTGAACGATCCGGCATCGGTGATCACTTCCCAGTCCGTGCGCAGTGCGATGCCTTCGGCGCCGCTGGCCAGCGCATGGCGCATGCGAACCTGCATGTCCTCGACGACGCTGACCGGAAACACGCCGAGCCCGAAGAACTGCCCCCAGGTGTCGAATTCGATCCACTGGCGCAGCCCGCCGGTGTGGCCGATGCGCGGGTTGTGCGGGAAGGTCGGGTAATAGTCGTGCGGCGTGTTCTTCAGCGAGATCACGATGTCCGGCGAGACGCGCCGGGCCGCATCCAGCATGCGGCTCTGCTGGTCGGCGGAGTAGGAGAAGTCGCGCACGGCAAACGTCTTGCCGCGCTCGGCCAGCGGGCGATGCATCGCCCGCAGCAGGTCGGTGTACCAGTCGGTCGGGTCTGTGGCCTGGCAGCGCGGGCATTGGCAGGTGTTGGTCGAGATCGACACTTTGCTCTCGCGCGTTCCGGGGCTGACAATCACGCCGGCAAGTCCGGGCACCGCGTCGAGCAGCTCGCGAAACTTCATGTCCACAAGCTCCCACCAGAAGGGATGGCTGGCGCACATCGAGCCATCCGGATTGCGCAGCTCGGGCCGCTGCTCCAGCACCTGATCGACGTACCAGATCTCCTTGACCTCCAGGTAGAAACCAATGCCGCGGCGCTGTGCCTCGCGCACCACCTTGTTGATGTAGTGCCGGTTCTGGTAGATCGAGTGCAGGCGCACCGGCCAGCGCTTCCACATCATCTCTTCCGGGAACAGAGCGTGCGGAAACACCAGGTGGTCGACGATGTCGTTCTGGTGGAAGATCAGGCTGTTGAGGCCGAACTTCTGCATGAAGTCCAGCGCCTCCTCGACCTGCGCCCATTGCCACATCCGGCTGGAGTGGAACTCGAGGCCGCGGCTGGAGAATCCCTTGCGCGCGTCGGAACGTTCGGTGGTCATGCGCACTTCACTTGCCCCGAACCAGCTGCAGAATCCCCGTGTCGGTGACCACCTGCTTGTAGTGGAGCTGCTCCGCGGTCCATTTCTTCGCGAATTCCGTGGGGCCCATGTAGGCCGGCTCGATGCCGATCGCACGCAGTTGCTGCTGCGTCTGCGGGTCGTTGATGATCCTGGCAAAGCCGTCGGCCAGCCTCGTGCGCACCGCCTCCGGCATGTTCTTCGGCGCGCCGATGCCCTGCCAGAGTGTCACGACGATGTCGTAGCCGAGCTCCTTGGCTGTCGGCGCGTTCGCGAACAGCGGATCCGAGAGCCGCTTTTCGCCGAACACGCACAGGATGCGGATCTTGCCCGCCTTCACGTACTCGCGAATGTCCACCGGATTGATGCCGCCGGCCTGGATGTGCCCGCCGAGCAGCGAGGTGATGAGCGTGCCCCCGCCGTCGAAATTGACGAACTCCATCGGGAACTTGGCCATGTACGTCAATTGCGCCGGACCGAGGTGCGAGGTGTTGCCGATGCCGGTGATGCCGTAATTGCACGCCTTCGGATTCGCCTTGCAATAGGCCATGAATTCGCCCAGCGTCTTCCAGGGCGAATCGCCCTTGACGGCCAGCACGAAGGGCACCTCTCCCACCTGCGCGATCGGCTGCAGGTCCGTGACGTAGTTGTACTTGGCGATCCCGTACAGCGGCTGCGTGACCATGCCGCTGTTGGTGATGCCGACGGTGTAGCCATCGGGCTTCGCCTGCACCAGTTCGTTCAGGCCGATCATCGCGGCCGCGCCCGGCTTGTTGTCGATGACGAACGGCTGGCCCATGATCTTGTCGCCGTCTTTCGCCAGCAGGCGGGCGACGATGTCCGAACTGCCCCCGGGGCTGAACGGCACGATGAAGCGGATCGGATGGCTGGGATAGTCCTCGGCCGGCGCCGCGCCCGCGGCGCTGCACGCGCAGGCTGCGAGCAGCAGCGCGCGCCGCAGGTGCGAGAAAGCTTTCTTCATGATGTCTCCTTCGGTGTTTTCGGTGTTTCCGCCGGCGGCGTTTCGAACGGGCCTGCCTGCACGAAGCCGGCGCCCTGGTACTGCGTTGCAGGATCGCCGGATTCCGCAGTCGGCTGGCTTTCGATGCGCTCGCGCCAGGGCTCGGAGCTGTCCCGCGGCTCGAAGCGGAGATGCGCCGCGCCGCTGTTGTCCCACCAGGCGTCGCGATTCTTCGAGACGCCGTAGACCACCGTGTGGCCCACCCGTGGCGCCGCGAGGCAGCAGCGAACCAGATCGGTCAGGTCGCGGTAGCTCAGCCAGGTGATCAGCATGCGGCGATCGCGCGGCTCCGGAAAGCACGAGCCGATGCGCACGCAGGCGGTCTCGACGCCGTAGCGGTCGAAGTAGAAGCGCGCGAGGTCCTCGCCGAAGCACTTCGACAAGCCGTAGTAGCTGTCCGGCCGGCGCGGCGACTCAGCGTCCAGCGGCTGTCCGACCGGATGGAAGCCGGTGACGTGATTGGAACTGGCGAACACCACGCGCCGCACGCCATGCCGCCGCGCGGCCTCGTAGACGTGGAATGCGCCCTTGATGTTCGCTTCGAGGATCTGTTCGAACGCGTGTTCGGTGGCAAGCCCGCCCAGATGCACGATCGCGTCGCAACCCCGCACCAGGGCATCGACCGCGGACTTGTCGGCGAGATCGCAAGGCATCAACTCCTCGCCCTCGCTTGCTGCGCCAAGCGGCGCGATATCGGAGAGGCGCAGGATGCGGCCACAGGGACGCAGTCCCTCCCGCAACACACGTCCAAGGCCGCCGGCGGCGCCGGTCAGTAAGAGCCGCTCGTACTTCTGCATGGTGTTCTTCGCTGTGGCGGTGGCGCGGACTGCCATGCCGCAGCGCCAGCCACCTGATCGCGCAATTATTCGAGCGGATCCCGGGACCGGCAAACGAGGAAAGCGAAACAGATCATGAGTTTTTCTCATACACTGAGTCCGTGACCTGGCAAATCCCATCGATCGCCGCCCTGCGCACGTTCGAGGCTGCTTCGAGGCACATGAGCTTCACGAAGGCGGCGGAGGAGCTTCATGTCACCCAGAGCGCCGTCAGCCGGCAGGTGGCCCAGACCGAGGAGTACCTGGGGCTGCTGCTCTTTCAGCGTGTCCGCAAGCGGCTCGTGTTGACGGAGGCAGGGCAGCAATATGCCGGCGCTGTGCGCAAGGCGCTGGAGCAGATGCAGGCAGCCACGGTGGCCCTGCGCGGCCACAAGGGCGGCGGCACGCTGAACATCGCAACCGGCGCGGCCTTCGCGACTCGTTGGCTGATTCCGCGCCTGGCGCGCTTCAACCAGTCCCGCCCGGACATCGTTGTCACTCTGTCGACGCGCGACATTCCCTTCGATCTCGAACGCGAGGGCTTCGACGCCGCCTTTCACTTCGGATCCAGCGACTGGCCGGGCGTGGTAGCCGAGCCCCTCGGTGGCGGAGTGTCTGTCGTCTGCTCGCCCGAATACCTGGCGGGCCGTCATCCGGTGCGCACCGCGGGCGACTTGCGCCATCACGTCCTGCTGCAGCACACACGCCGTCCGGACCAATGGCGCCACTGGTTCGAAGCGGCCGGCGTGACTGGCGTCGACCCATGGGTGGGTCCGCGCTTCGAGCACTACTACATGGTCACGCAAGCCGTGCTGGCGCACCTGGGTTTCGGCCTGGTGCCAACGCTGCTCGTGCAGGACGACCTCGTCTCCGGACGACTGGTGGATCCACTGAACTTGCACTTCGCGGGAACGGACACTTACTGCCTCGTGTATCCACCTGCCAAGAAGAATGACGCGCGTCTGGAACAGTTCCGGCGGTGGCTACGCTCTGAAGCGGCGCCCGAAAGGGCGGAACCAAAGCTTGGGCGCAACCATACGCGCTCCTCAGGGGCAACTCGATGATCTCTGAGGAGCTGGGTGGCCACGATGCTTCGAGCGCCTCGGTCGTGTTCGCCGTTGCCTTGTGCACCGGAGCAGCCGGTGCGTACCTCGGCGACCGCGCCGTCAACGCGTTGTGGTCTCAAGGCGGCCCGTGACCGCTGGCCAGGGAATCCCCGACGGCCGCGCCGTCGTGGTGCCGGGTGGGTGCCGCCTGCCACGCCTTGATGAATCATGGGAACATTCGCCCCGTGACGCTCAAGTTTTCAAAGGACGCTCCCATGACCTTGACTCTCCATTACCACCCGTACTCCCGTGCCGCCGGCACGATCTGGGCGCTCGAGGAGGCGGGGGTGCCCTATGAACTGAAGGTCGTCGACATCATGAAGGGCGCGCAGAAGCAGCCCGCGTTCCTGTCGATCAACCCGATGGGCAAGCTCCCCGCGCTGGTGGACGGCGATGTCGTCGTAACGGAGTCGGCGGCGATTGCGCTGTACCTGGCCGACCGCTACGCTGCGGGCCGGCTGGCGCCCGCCCTGGACGATCCGCGGCGCGGCACCTACCTTCGCTGGTCCTTCTTCGCGCCCAGCGTCATCGAGCCGGCCGTGATGGCGAAAAGCTCGGGCTGGGAGGTGAAGGAGGTCTCGGCGGGCTGGGGCAACTACGCGTCCATGCTCGCTACTGCGGAAAGCGCTGTTGCGAAAGGGCCCTTCCTGTTGGGTGAGGAGTTCTCGATGGCCGACGTCGTCTTCGGCGGTCTGCTCCGCTTCCTGCTGTCTTTCAAGCAGATCGCGCCCACGTCGCTGTTCACTGGCTACGTCGAACGGCTGGACAGCCGATCCGCTTACCAACGCGCGGACGCCCGCAACAGATCCATTCGCGAGGAGATGGGGCTGCAGTAACAAAGGATTCGACCGGGGCCATTTCGACGGCACGTCCGACCACGAGCTGGTCCGCTCGATTTCAGCGCCTTGCACTGCCGAACGGCGGCTGGCCACGCCAGTACCGGATCACCAGCCACCCGCCGAGGAGGCCGCCCAGGTGGGCGAAGTGAGCCACGCCAGCTGCGGTGCCGGTGACGCCCAGGGTCAGCTCCAGAATCCCGTACAGCAGGACGAACACCCGTGCCGGCATCGGGATCGGCGGGAACAGCAGGATCATCCTGCGATGCGGGAACAGCATCGCGAAGCCGATCATCAGCCCGAACACGCCGCCAGAGGCGCCGACCGTCGGTGCGGGATTGCCGATCAACGCGGAGACACCGAGCTGCGCCACCGCAGCGGCGAGAACGCTGGTCCCGTAGAAGAACGCCAGGCGGCGCGGACCCCAGATCCTCTCGAGCTCGGAGCCGAACATCCACAAGCCGTACATGTTGAATGCCAGGTGCATCAAGCTGGCGTGCATGAAGGCGTACGTCGCCAACTGCCACGGCATGAACCGGCCCGACCCAAGCGGCCACAGCGCGAACAGGGAGCCGAAGGAAGCGCCCAGCACCTGTTGCAACAGGAAAGCCAAGCCGTTGGCAACCAGGAGACTCCGGGTCAGTCGTGGCATGGCAGCTGCTCGCCCGTTTCAGGCATCGCCTGCATGGTGTTTGTGCAGAGGTTCATCACCACTTGGTGGATCTGCGTGGCGTCGCCAACGGACTTCCTCACTCGACGCCTGGCGCCGGCAGGCGCTCATGGGAGCTCCTCGTCCACCCCGCGCATGGCACTCAAGGGCGCCCAGAATTCCTGGGCCGCCGCCAGCTGCCCACCGCGGCGGATGCGTACGGCACAGTACTTGAACTCGGGAATCTTCGCCATGGGGTCGAGCGCCGCATTGGTCAGCAGGTTGGCCGCCGCTTCGTAGTAGGCGAAGGGGATGAAGACGGCCCCCGGCGGCGCGCGATCATCCCTGCGCAGGTGGAGGACGACTTCGCCGCGCCGGGACTGCACGGTGACGACCTCGCCGGCGGCGAGACCGAGTTCCTGAAGGTCGGCGCCATTCATCGTGGCGGTGGGCAGAGGCTCGATCGCATCCAGCACCGTTGCGCGACGCGTCATCGCACCGGTGTGCCAATGTTCCAGCTGCCTGCCGGTGATGAGAACCAGGGGATAGTCGGGATCCGGTGTCTCATCCGCGGTCGCGAGGTCGGCGGGCACCAGCTTCAGTCTCCCGTCGGCGGTCGGGAAGCTGTCGACGAAGACCGTCGGTTGCCCGGGATCGTCCGCGGAAAGGCAGGGATACGTCACGCTCGACTCGCGTTCCAGCCGGTCCCACGTGATGCCGGCGATCGCCGCGAGCATGCACTGGCGCATCTCTTCGTAGACGGCCGCCACTCCATCCGCGTCGCCCGGATAGGACCACTCCAGTCCCATCCGCCGGGCCATCTCCTGGATGATCCACAGGTCGGCTCGAGCGTCTCCGGGAGGGTTGATGGCGCGGCGGCCCAGCTGGATCATCCGGTCCGTGTTGGTCACGGTCCCGGCTTTCTCCGGCCACGCGGAAGCCGGAAGGATGACGTCGGCAAGCCAGGCCGTTTCGGTGAGGAAGATCTCCTGGACCACCGTGTGCTGCAGGCCAGCCAACGCCCGCCGCGCGTGATTCAGGTCCGGGTCGCTCATCGCGGGGTTCTCACCCATGATGTACATGCCCCGGACCTTGTGGGGGTCGGAATCGCTTGCCCGGGCCTGCTGCAGGATCTCCACCGACGTGTAGCCGGGCCTCTGATCGAGCGCGCATCCCCAGAAATTCTCGAACCATTCGCGTGCTTCCTGCAGGTCGACCCGCTGGTAGTTCGGGAACATCATGGGGATCAGGCCGGCGTCGCTGGCACCCTGCACGTTGTTCTGTCCGCGCAGTGGATGCAGTCCGGCGCCCGCCTTGCCGAGATTGCCGGTGATCGCGGACAGCGCGATGAGTGCCCGGACGTTGTCCGTTCCGTGGGTGTGCTGGCTGATCCCCATCCCCCACAGGATCATCGCGCCCTTCGCCTGCGCGAAGGCCCTGGCGACCTCGCGCAGGGTGGAAGCCGCGATCCCGCACACCGGCTCCATGGCTTGCGGACTGAACCGCTTGACGTGCTCGGCCAGCGCGTCGAAGTTCGCGGTCCTTTCCCGGATGAAGTCCTGGTCCGCCAATCCCTCCTCGATGATGGTGTGGATCAGCGCGTTGATGACGGCCAGGTCGGAGTCCGGCTTGAACTGGAGGGTGCGCCATGCGTGCCGCGCCAGGTCGGTCACCCGCGGATCGGCCAGCACGAACCTGGTGCCGCGCCTGGCGGCGTTCTTCATCCAGGTGGCGGCTACCGGATGGTTCTCGGCAGGGTTCGAGCCGATGACCAGCACCAGTCCGGCCTGCGCCACTTCGTTCACCTGGTTGCTCACGGATCCGGAGCCGACGCCCTCGAGCAAGCCGGCAACGCTCGATGCGTGGCAAAGCCGCGTGCAGTGGTCCACGTTGTTGTTGCCGAAGCCGGTGCGTACCAGCTTCTGGAAGAGGTACGCCTCCTCATTGGTTCCCTTGGCGCAGCCGAATGCCGCGAGCGCCATGGCGCCGTGTTGCTGCCGCAGGCGCAGCAAGCCAGCGGCCGCAAAGTCCAGGGCCTCCTCCCAGGTTGCCTCCCTGAAGACCTCCTGCCACCGGGACAGTCTGGGCGTTTCATCCGGCAGTTTCGGCACCCCGGGCCTGCGGATCAGCGGCGTGGTCAGGCGCTGCGGGCTGTGAACATAATCGAAGCCGAACCGCCCCTTGACGCAGAGGCGGTGGTGGTTCGCCGGACCGTCGCGGCCCTCGACGCTGAGGATCTTTTCGGCGCGAACGTTGTACGTCAGCTGGCAGCCCACACCGCAGAACGGGCAGACCGAGTCGACCTTGCGGTCGACGACCTGCGATCCGATCATCGTCTTCGGCATCAGGGCGCCGGTGGGGCAAGCCTGGACGCACTCTCCACAGGCCACGCAGGTGCTTTCGCCCATGGCGTCGCCCAGGTCGAACACGATCGCGCTGGAGGAGCCGCGGCCGGCATAGCCGATGACGTCGTTGACCTGCTCCTCGCGGCAGGCCCGGACGCATCGGGTGCATTGGATGCAGGCATCGAGGTTGACCGCCATCGCCGGGTGGCTCAGGTCCGGCGGCACCGGTTCGCGCTTGAGTGCAAGCAGTTCAGGGCGCGGGCTGACGCCCAGCTTTTCCGCCCAGGCAGACAGCTCGCCGTGCTGGCCGCGGCCCCCGTTGCCGTCGGTCCATTTGAAGCCGCGTTCCGGCATGTCGGCCAACAGCATTTCCAGGACCATCGCCTGGCTCTTGCGCACGCGAGCGGTATCGGCCTTGACCTGCATTCCGGCGGTCGCGGTGCGGCAGCAGCTTGGCGCCAGCACGCGCTCGCCGGCGATCTCCACCATGCAGGCCCTGCAGTTGCCGTCGGCGCGCATGCCTTCCATGTAGCAGAGGTGGGGGATGGCCAGGCCGTGCCGTTGCGCCGCGCGCAGGATCGTCTCGCCCTGCAGGGCCTGCACCGGCAAGCCGTCGATGGCGAACTCGATGATCGGGAGATCAGATTTCATGGGGAAAGTAGGATTGAACGGTGCGGATCGGGTTGGGCGCTGCCTGGCCCAGTCCACAGATGGACGCGTCTTCCATGACCTGGCTCAGGTCGTTGAGCGTGCTGACGTCCCAGCGCGCTGCCTGCATCAGTTCCGCGGCCTGCCGCGTTCCGACGCGGCAGGGCGTGCACTGGCCGCAGCTTTCGTCGGCCAGGAAGCGCATGACGTTCAGCGCAGCGGCCCGGGCACTGTCCCGGTGGCCGAGGACCATGACTGCCGCGGAGCCGATGAACGAGCCGTGCGGCTGGAGCGTGTCGAAGTCGAGCGGTACATCGCCGAGGGACGCGGGCAGGATGCCGCCGGACGCTCCGCCCGGGAGAAAGGCGTACAGCTGGTGCCCGTCCTGCATGCCGCCGCAATACTCGTCGACCAGCTGCCTCAGGGTGATGCCCGCCGGGGCCAGCTTGACGCCCGGGTCCTTGACCCGTCCGCTGACGCTGAAGGAGCGCAGCCCCCTGCGGCCGTTGCGGCCGAAGGAGCCGAACCACTGCGGCCCCCGTTCGACGATGTCGCGGACCCAGTACAGCGTCTCGAAGTTGTGCTCCAGCGTGGGGCGGCCGAACAGTCCGACTTGCGCGATGTAGGGGGGCCTGAGGCGAGGCTCCCCGCGTTTGCCCTCGATGCTTTCGATCATGGCCGACTCCTCGCCGCAGATGTACGCGCCGGCGCCGCGGCGCAGCTCGATGTGCGGCAGGGGGCAGGGCGCATCGGCGACCAGGCGCTCGATCTCCGTTGCAAGGAGTTGCCTGCATTGGTGGTACTCGTCGCGCAGGTAGATGTAGATGGCTTCACAGCCAACGACCTGCGCGGCGATCAGCACGCCTTCGAGGAACCGGTGCGGATCGCGCTCCAGGTAAGTGCGGTCCTTGAACGTGCCCGGCTCGCCTTCGTCGATGTTCACCGCCATGAGCCGGGGAGCGGGCAGGTCCCGCACGATGCGCCACTTCCTTCCCGCCGGGAAGCCGGCGCCGCCCAGGCCGCGCAGCCCGGAATGCTCCATCGCCTCGAGCACGGCGTCGGGCGCGAGCGCTCCCTGCGCGACCGAGGCCGCCAGCTGGTATCCGCCGTTGTTCCGGTACGTGCCGTAGTCAGTGAAGGCTGGCAGGCCATCGGTGCCCAGCGCGGGCGGGATCCCTTTTCCGACCCATGCAACCGGTTGGAAGTTGAGGCCGGGAGCTGGCACGGGAGGTGTGAAGTCGGTGCTCTTGCTCGCCAGCTGGCAGATCGCGCTTTCGGTGGCGTTCGGTACCGCGGTCTGGTGGACCACGGCGCAGGGCGCCTGCTCGCAGCGTCCGACGCAGGGCGCCGGGATCACCCGAACGTCGGGCCCGAGCGCGGCGCGGACTTGTTGCAGGAGTTCCGCCGACCCGGCGAGCTCGCACGACAGGCTGCTGCACACGCGCACCGTGAGACGCGGGGCCGGGGTGTCGCCGTCGACGATCTCGAAGTGATGGTAGAACGAGGCGACCTCGTAGACCTCGGCCATCGCGAGCCGCATCTCGCGTGCAAGCGCGGCCAGGTGAGGCCTGCGCAGGAGGCCGAACCGGTCGTTCAGCCGGTGCAGGTACTCGATGAGAAGATCCCTGCGATGCCCTTCGGCAGGCGCGTCGCCGATGCAGCCGCGGACATCCTGGAGCGCGCCCGCATCGACTTGCCGGCCTTTCGGCCTGGTGTGCCTGCGGATGCGAGCCCGCATGTCGTCGGGCGTCGCGAGCGCCACCGGAACCGGTTGCGGCATCTGAACTGTAGTGCTCATGGCGATCCTGCCTGGGAAAAGAATTTCGCGGCCGCAAGAAGGGTTGTGTAGACACCCCATCCCAGCGGAAGGCCCACGGCTGCCCACGTGAGAAGTGCAGGGCGCTGCACTTCAAAGCCGCGCTCATTGCAATCGCTCCCGTTGGTGCGGAACGTTCCCCTCCGCCGCGGGCAGGCTCACGTGGAACGCGATGCCCGGGCGGCGCATGGCGCCGTGCATCTGCCGGTACTTCGCGGTCAGGCGCTCCTGTTCCCGCCGGTTGCGGGTGGTGTCGGCCGGGACCCCGGCTTCGTTGCCTGCGCCCGGCAGCGGCGCGGACGCCTTCTCGTCCTCCCTGGCTTGCCCGGCTTGAGCGCTCGCGACGGCGGGAAACATCACGGCACAGCAGCACAGGAGCAGAGGCGGGATGTGTTTCGGCAGGTGCCGCATGGATTTCCTCCCTGTGCTTGCATCGGAATTCGACGCCCGCCAGATTGGCGGCGGCTGGCTGGCCGCCGATGTCAGTTCGTGTGACTAAGGTCACGGTTGTAGCGGCCCCCTCGACCTGGCCGCCGCCAGGGCGGACGCCGGCGCGGATCCGGCCTGATGCCGGGCCGGGCTGGATCACCGCGCTGGCTGGCGCAGCCTGGCGACCGTCGCGGCGCTTGCGTTCGGCGGCGCGGTGTTGCCCCAGCTGCCGCGCACGTAGTTGGCGATGTCCGCGATCTGCTGGTCGTTCAGCTGGCTGGCGAAGGCGGGCATCGCGCCGTGCCTGAATTCGGCCGGAAGCCCCTGCAGCACGGCCTGCAGCAGGTTCCCCGGATCGGGTGCGGTGACGGCGGCATTGCCGGCCAGCGGCGAGAACACGCCGACAATGCCGGCCCCCGTGGCCTGGTGGCACCCGCTGCAGTACCCCATGTAGAGCGCGGCCCCCTTGGTGCGCGCAGGGGTCGGCAGCGGCCGGCCGGTGCGCAGCGCGGAATCCGGCGGGATCGCCTTCAGGTATTCGGCCATGGCCCGGACATCGGAGTCCGTCAGGTAGGCAAGACTGTTCCGCACCACCTCGGCCATGGGCCCGAAGGCCGTGGTCCTGCCCTCGACCGCGCCGGTCTTGAGGTAGGCCGCGATTTCATCCACGGTCCACGTGCCGAGTCCGGTCGCGATGTCCGTCCTGAGGTCGGGCGCGAACCAGCCGTCGACCGCCGCGCCGGTGAGGCTCCTGCTCTTCTCGATCCCGCCGAGAACATTGCGCGGCGAATGGCAGGCGCTGCAGTGGCCCAGGCCTTCGACCAGGTAGGCACCGCGATTCCAGGAAGGGGGCCTGGCCGGGTCCGGCCTGAACTCGCCCGCCTTGAAATAGAGTTCGCGCCATACAGCCATCGTCGAACGCAGGTTGAAGGGGAAGTCCAGGTGATTGACGTCCACCTCGTTGCGCACGGGTTGCAGCGTCAGCAGGTACGCGAAGATGGCGCCGACATCCTCGCGCGTGACCTTGCTGTAGAAGTCGTAGGGCATCGCCGGGTACATGTCCTGGCCGTCCTTGTTCACGCCGTGGTGCATGGCCCGGTAGAGGTCGTCGAATGACCACCGTCCGATGCCGGTGTCCGGGTCGGGTGTGATGTTGGACGCCAGCATGTAGCCGAACGGCGTGTTGAGCCGCACGCCGCCGGCGTAGGGCGCTCCGCCCGGGGCGGTGTGGCAGGAGCTGCAGTCGCCGGCCCGGGCGAGGTATTCGCCCCGCTGCACCTGGGTCCGGTGCGGGTCGGGCGCCGTCCCGAAACTCCAGGATGCGAATAGAACCGCGACAACGACGGCCGCCGGCCAGGTGAGGCTACGCAATGTGGGCTTGGTCATGATGGTCTCGAACGTCGCATGCGATCAACGGAAGTGCGCCAGGTCCGCCTGCAACCGGTACGTGCGGCCGGTGCCGTCCACGATTTCGAAGGACAGCGGCCCGGCGTCGCCCGCGGCCAGCTGGAAACGCCAGGCGATGGTCCCGAACCAGCGCTCCGCCGGCCTGGCCTGGCCGCCGGCGCGCACGACCATCTGGCTGCCGCGGAAAGGCCGGCTCCGCTCGACCGCCAGGGGCTCGAGCCGACCGCGGGAGGCCAGCGTGAAGACCGGCAGGCCAAGCCGGTCGAGAACGTCATGGCCGCGCGATTCGGTGCTTCGCACGTAGACAACGACATCCACCGTCTCGGCCGGCTGCGGGTCGACCGCCTCCGTGGCCGGTCCTCCCTGCCGCGCGCGCGTGTAGCTGGTCCAGCGGGCCCGCTCGAACGGAGTCCGCAGCGTCACGGCGTAGATCTCGCCCTCCCCGGGCTGCATGGCGAGCGCGTCGTCCGTCTCGAACAGAACGTAGTCGCGAACCGGATAGCCGCCCTCGGCGCCCGCCATCCGGCGCCCCGCTTCGACGGCAGCCAGCCGGCCCTCGGGCGACAGCGGCAGTTCCACGGCGGCCGCGGGCGCAGCCGCAACGGCCGTCGCGCCGAGCAGGAGCGCTGGCATCCAGGCCGGTGTCATCGCGGCAATCCGAAGACCAGCACGGTGGCCGACCCGGCGACCGGCCAGTTGATCCTCGAGCCATTGCCCGAGGCCACCGCCACGTATTGCCGGCCGCCCGCCTCGTACGTCGCGATGCCGCCGCCGACCGCACCACCCGTCGCGAACTCGTACAGGATGCTTCCGGTCCGCGCGTCCAGCGCGAGGAAGGCGCCGTTCTGGTCGCCGGTGAAGACGAGCCCGCCGGCCGTGGCCGTGACGGCCGCAATGCCGGGCCCGTCGCGGTCGCGCCGCCATACGGTCCTGCCCGTGTACGGGTCGATGGCAAGGATCAGGCTCTTCGCCTTCTCGACCGGGTCGAAAGTGCCCAGGCCGTTCTTGAGTCCGCTGAACAGCTCGCCCGCCACATAGCGGACCTCGGCGTCGCCGCTGATCAGCGTGACGCACCAGTCGGAGGTGTTGAGGTACAGCAGGCCGGTGCGGGGACTGTAGGCGGGGCCGTTCCACAGCATGCCGCCATGCGTGCCGGGGCACACGTGGATGCCTTGCGGCGTCGGCGCCAGGTCGGCGTTCTCGCGCGGCGAGAGCACGGCCTTGTAGAGAAGGGTCTGCCGCTCGCGATCGACGACGTGGAGCACGCCCTCCTTGCCCACGGCGCCGAGCAGCTTGCGGCCATCGGAGCGGTCGAACAGGATCACGCCGGTGGTGTCCCAGTCGTGCACGTCGTGCGGGTTGAGCTGGTACCACCACTTGAGGGCGCCAGTGGCGGCGTCGAGCACGACCACGCAGTCGCTGAAGAGATTGTCGCCCGGCCGGTAGTCGCCGGCGAAATCGGGTCCCGGGTTTCCCACCGGCACGTACAGCAGGCCCGATTCGGGCTCCAGCGCGGCGACGGTCCAGATCGCGGCGCCGCCGGTCTCGGTCGACCGCGGCCGCGTCCAGCTGTCCGCGCCCTTCTCGGTTCCGGTCGGAATGGTGTTGAAGGTCCACACCGGCGCGCCGCTGTCGAGGCGAAACGCCATCACCTTGCCGACCGCGCCCCAGTCGCCGCCGGCCCGCCCGATGATGACGATGTCCTTCCAGATGATCGGTGGCGCCGCGAAGAACTGCGCGAGGCTGGGGTCGCCCGCCTGCCGGCTCCAGAGCATCTTGCCGGTCTTGGCGTCGAGGGCGAACACGTGCCCGTCCTGGGTCCCGCGGACCACGCGCCCGGACCCCACGGCCACGCCGCGGTTGACACTCGTGGTGTCGGGGCCGGTCGGAACCCAGTTGTGCACCCATTTCCTGCGGCAGGTCGCGGCGTCGATGGCGTGGGTGCTGGTGGCCGTGGTGATGTAGAGGAGCCCGTCGTAGACCACGGGACTCGCCTGGAAGGGCCCCACCACGCCAAGCTGGTAGGCGCACACGGGCGCCAGCCGGCGGGCGTTGGCGGCGTTGATCTGCTCGAGCCGCGAGTACCGCTCGCCCCGGTAGCCCTTGTTGTACATCAGCCAGTTGCGCGGATCGGCATCCGCGCCATCCAGCTCCGCCTGCGCCGGCAGCCTGGAGGAAGCGGTCAGTACGGGCGGGGGCGCGGCCGGCGGCGGCGCGGGCGCCGCTGCACCGATGGGCGCGCTGCCCTGGGGTGCCAGGGCATCGGCGACCCGCCGCCCCAGCAGCGGGGACCGGGCCGCCAACGCCGTGGTGCCTGCCGGCGCGCCGTTCATCTGCAGGATGAACGCGGTGATGGCGAGGTCGTCCTGCTCAGGCACCGAACCGGGCTTGCCCGGCGGCATCTGGGTGTGCTCGAAGGCGACGAGATTGGCCAGCGTCCGCGTTCCCCAGGTGCCGCGGAAGTTCTCGCCGCTCAGCGCGGGGCCTGCGCCGCCCTGCAGCGAGGCGCCATGGCAGGCGGCGCAGTTCGCGCCGTAAAGCGCGCGGCCCTGCTGGGCCTGCCCCGATGTGTAGAACCCGGGCGGCGGGTCGGCGGCGCGCGACTGCGTCGCCGCCAGCAGGAGTGCCATCGCCACGAGCAGCCAAATGCGAGTCATGTCACTATCCCGCCCTTCTTGATATCGCGCTGCCGGGGGTGGTAGTAGTTCCCGGTATCGACGCCAGGCCGTTGCCCGGCCTCATTGCCCGGTCGCTCATGCGCCTTTCAAGGCCGCGAGCACCTTGTCCGGCAGGAAGGGCACCGAACGCAGGCGCACGCCGACGGCGTCGAACACCGCGTTCGAGATCGCCGCGGGCACGACCGCGGCCGCGCACTCGCCGACGCCCCACGGCTTTTCGGTCGGCCGGTCGATCAGCTCGATGTCCACGGCCGGGATTTGCGGGAAGGTCAGGATCGGGTAGCTCACCCAGTCGAGGGTCGTGACGCGCGAACGGTTGAACTTCACCTGCTCCAGCAGCGTGCGGCTCACGGTCTGCAGCACGTTGCCCTCGATCTGGTTCCGGGTGCCGTCGGGGTTGATGACCTGCCCGCAGTCCTGCACCACCGCGCAGTGGCTGACTCGGATCGCACCGGTCCGGCGGTCCACTTCGACCGTCGCGACGATGCCGACGTAGGTTCGCACCAGCTCGTACTTCACGTAGGCGACCCCGCGGCCCGTGGCGATGCCCGGGCCGGTGCGCTCCGGCGTGCCGCGGCCCTGCCACCTGGCGAGCGCCTGCAGGCGCTTCAGGACTGCCTCGCCGCGCGGGTCGCGCAGGTGGCGCGTCCGGAACTCGAAGGGGTCGGCCTTCGCGGCGATCGCCAGTTCGTCCATGAACGCCTCGTTGGCGAATGTGTTCTGCATGCGCCCCGGGCTGCGGATCCACGACGGCCGCAGCGGCGTGTCGGCCAGGCGGTGGGCAACGGTCAGCACATTGGGGAAGACGTAGGGAACGCCGGTGTCGTTGAGGATGTTGCCGGGGCTGATGTTCATCTCGTGGGGCAGCCCGGCGAGATCGGCCGCGACGAGGGCGACGGGGCCGGCGACGCCCTGCGGGATGTGGAACTGCGAATGCCAGGCCATCACGTTGCCCCGGGCGTCGAGCCCCGCCTGCATGTCGATCAGGGTCGGCGGACCTTTCGGGTCCCAGCCATGTTCGTCGGCGCGCATCCACTGCACGCGCACCGGCTTGCCCAGGGCGCGCGCGAGGAGGGCGGCATCGGCGGCGGCATCCTCGTGGCCGTTGCGCCCGTAGCAGCCGGCGCCCTCGACATAGATCGCACGGACGTCCGCGAGCGGCAGCGAGAACATGGCGGCCAGCTGCTTGCGCAGGTTGTGCGTGGCCTGGCTCGCCGACCAGGAGGTCAGTTTCCCGTCGCGGAAGTCGGCCACGGCGCACGACGGGCCGATGGAGCCATGGGTGTGGATCGCGAAGTCGTAGGTGGCGCTGGCGTGCGTAGCCGCTTGCGGGAGCACCTGTTCGGCGTGCCCGACGTTGCTGGTGACGTCGTCCCTGACGACCTTGGTGGCCCGGACGTGCTCCCAGAGCCGCGACTGGTCGGGCAAGTCCGACCATTCGGACCAGGTCGCCCTGAGCAGCTTCGCACCCTTGACGGCGCCCCACTCGCTGCGCGCGACGACGGCCAGGAAGTTGCCTTGGCGCACGACTTTCACCAGATCGGGAATGGCGTTCACGGAGCGCTCGTCGACCGCCAGCAAGCGGGCGCCAATGGCAGCGGGCCGGACGACGCGCGCATGCAGCATTCCGGGCACCCGGAAGTCCTGCATGAAGGTGAACTCGCCGGTGACCTTGCCCGGGATGTCCACGCGCGGGACCGGCTTGCCGACGAAGCGATAACGCGAGGGAGCCAGCAGCGGCGCCTTGGGGTCCAGCGCCAGGGAGAAGCGCTTGCCGCCCACGAGCTGCGCGTACGACACGCTGCGCGACCCGGTGTTCGCGCGAACCATTCCGTCGGCGGCGGACAGCTCGCTGGCGGCCACTTTCCAGGATCTCGCCGCCTCGCTCACCAGGGCCGCGCGCGCGGTGGCGCAAGCCTGGCGAATCTGCATGCCCCCGTTCTCGATCGAGAAACTTCCCGAGGTCACGCCCTGGTCCGGGGTGAGCAGCGTGTCGCCTGTGATGAGGGCTATCCGGTCCAGCCCCACCGCCAGTTCGTCCGCAACGATCTGGCGCAACGCGGTCGCCACGCCGGTGCCGAGGTCCACCTTGCCGGAGTAGCAGGTGACCGTGCCGTCGGCGCCGATCGCCAGGAAACTGTCCACCTCGCCGGGCGCGAGCGGCTTGGCAGTCGCACCGGCGGCGAGCGCGGACCGCTCCAGCATGGGGGCCAGGGAGAACGTCACCACCAGGGAACCGCCCGCCTGCAGCAAGGCGCGGCGCGAGAGCGTCGGATTGCGCATCGTCAGTTGCTCGCGGCGTTGGCGATGAGGGCCGTTTTCAGGGACATGTCGGTTCTCTCCATGCAACGGCCGGTGGGGCCCGGGCCGCGATTTCGCGCTCCCCGTGGTCCCGGCATGTGACGCGAGGCGCAGTGCGCGGTCTCATTCGTAACGCGGCGTCGACGCGCTGTAACGCGGGTGGAATCGCCGTCGCTCCAAATCCGCCTTCGTGGCGGCCAGGCAGAAAGGACTACCCATGAAACTTCCCGTCATCGCATCGGCGCCAACCGGCGTCGGCAATGGCATCCCGCACGCGACCGCGCGCGACCGCGTGTACCGCGCCTGACGGCGATGCGGCCCGTCGCCTGCCCCGACTGCGATCTCCTGCACGCGCAGGTGCTGCTGCGCGCCGGGGAGAAGGCGCGCTGCTCCCGTTGCGCCGGCGCGCTGCCGATTGCCGGGCCCGGCTCCTTCGAGATACCGCTCGCCACGTCGATCGCGGCGGCGTTCGCGTTCTGGATCGCCAATACCGAGCCCCTGATCCGGCTGACGGCCCTCGGCATCGGCAACACCGCGACCATCGCGGGAAGCGCTGCCGCCCTGTGGGTCAGGCCGGGCCTGGGCAACCCGGCCACCGCGATCCTGGTGGCGTTCTGCGCGATGCTGGCGCCGGCGGCCTGGCTATTCGAGCGTGCGCGAGACTGCGCGCGGTGGCGATTTCGCGGCGCTCGCGGCCGCGCACAGCCGCGCCATCTGGCGCATGGCAGGGGAGATCTCGGACGCGGTCCGCGACCTCGAGCAGGATCCCGGAACTCGCCCTTGAAGCGCGGAAGAATCCCCTGGAGAGCCGCAGGGCGAGTCAGTGGACCGGAACGTAGCCGCGCAATGACATCACAGCTGCAATGAGCTCGGGAAAGGCTGACGCAGGCACGTGACCTGGCCGCGGCCGAATCACTGCCACGAACGCAGGCCCGGTCCGGACCAGGAAGGAACTCATGCACGCTGTTGCCGAACCATTCGCCGAGACCGCTGCGGGCGTATCGCCATGACGCCCGAGTTCCTTGCGCTGCTGCTCTCGCGCGTGCAGTTCGCCTTCACCGTTTCCTTCCACATCATCTTTCCGACGTTCACGGTCGGTCTGGCTGCGTGGCTTTGCCTGCTGGAATTCCTGTACCTCAGGACCGCGCGGCGCGTCTACCGCCGGCTGTTCGATTTCTGGCTGCGCATCTTCGCGGTCGCCTTCGGGCTGGGGGTGGTGACGGGGGTCGTCCTGGGCTTCGAGTTCGGCACCAACTGGAGCGAGCTGTCGCGCCGCACCGGCCCGATCCAGGGGCCGCTGCTTGCCTATGAAAGCTTCACCGCGTTCGCGCTCGAGGCGGCCTTCTTCGGCGTGCTGCTGTTCGGGCGCAAGCGCGTGCCGCGCTGGTTCTATCTCGTGGCCTGCGCCATGGTGATGCTCGGGACCTCGCTGTCGGCCTTCTGGATCATGGTCAACAACAGCTGGATGCAGGCGCCGATCGGCAGCCACATGGGAGGGGACGGCATCTTCGTGCCTGACAGCTGGGTGGACATCCTCTTCAGCCCGGTGGTCTGGGTGCGCTTCCCGCACATGCTGCTCGCGTCCTACGTGACCTCGGCCTTCTTCGTCGCCGCCATGGGAGCCTGGTACCTGCTGGGCGGACGGCAGCGCGCGCAAGCGCGCGTCATGCTGCACATGGGCCTGGGCCTCGCCGCGGTGCTGGTGCCGGTGCAGTTGCTGTTCGGCCACCTCTGCGGCGAATATGTCGACAAGTACCAACCGGCGAAGATGGCGGCGATCGAGGCGCGCTGGGACAACGAGCAACCCGCCTCCGAGGTTCTGCTGGCCTGGCCCGATGTCGAGAACCGGCGCAACCTTTATGCCCTCACGCTGCCCGCGCCCCTGGGCAGCCTGATCGACTCGGACGATCCTGCCGCGGCCGAGACCGGTCTCAACAGCATTCCGCGCGCGGACTGGCCGCCCGTGCTGATCCCGTTCTTCACCTTCCGGATCATGGTGGGCCTGGGGATCCTCATGCTGGCGCTGGCCTGGCGGGGCACGTGGCTGGCCCTGCGTGGCCGGCTCGAGGCGCAGAGGGGCCTGCTGTGGGCCACCTTCCTGTGCTTTCCGATCGGCTGGGTCGCCACCCTGGCGGGCTGGTTCACCGCCGAAGTGGGCCGGCAACCCTGGGTGGTGTACGGGGCGATGCGCACGGCGGACGCCGTCACGCCCTTCCTGACGCCGCAGGACGTCACGCTCACGCTGCTGATGTTCGGCGGCATTTACGTGTTGATCTTCGCCGGCGGCGCGGCCTACATCTACGCGATGCTCCGGCGCGGGCCGCTGCCGGCCCCGGCGCCGGTCGGACTGCACAACCCGCGCCGGCCGCTGGCGCTGCTGGAGGGGGAAGGGTCATGACGCTCGCCAACTTCTGGGCCGCGGCCCTGGCGCTGTCCCTGCTGCTCTATGTCGTGCTGGACGGATTCGACCTGGGCGTGGGCATCCTGTTCGGCTTCGCGCGCGACGAGGGGGAGCGCCGCATGATGCAGGCGACGATCGCGCCGACCTGGGATGGCAACGAAACCTGGCTGGTGCTCGCGGGCACGACCCTGTTCGCCGCCTTCCCGGCCGTCTATGCGCTGCTGCTGTCGGCCTTCTACCTGCCGCTGTGCCTGATGCTGGGCGCGCTCATCCTGCGCGGGGTCGCCTTCGAGTTCCGCCACAACGCGGGCCCGCGCATGCGCCGGGTCTGGGACCTGGGCTTCGCCGGCGGGTCGTTCGTGGCCGCATTCGTCCAGGGCGTCACCGTCGGCGCGCTGGTCCATGGGCTGCCGGTCGGCGCCGACGGCCGCTACGCCGGCGCCGGCACGCTGGGCTGGCTGTCGCCGTTCGCGCTCCTGTGCGGCGTCGGGCTGTGTTTCGGCTACACGCTGCTGGGCGCGACCTGGCTGGTGCTCAAATGCCGCGGGGAATTCCGCGAGCGGTGCTACCGGCTCCTGCCCGGTCTGCTCGTCGGCGCACTCGCCTTTCTCGCCTGCGCCTTCTGGTACGCCTTGCGCGTGGACCTGCAGGTGATGCATCGCTGGGTCGACCGGCCGTGGCTGGCCGTGTTCCCCGCCATCGGGCTGCTGGCCGGCGCCGTCATGCTGGCCGGCATGCGCCGGCGGCGCGACGCCTGGCCATTCGCCGCGGCGGTGACCACCTTCATCGCCGCCTTCGCCACCCTTGCCGCCTCGTTCCTGCCGTACATGGTGCCGTTCTCCATCACCATCGAGGAGGCTGCGGCGCCCGAGAGCAGCCTGCGGTTCTTCTTCTGGGGCGCGGGCGCCTTTGTGCTGCCCCTGATCCTTCTCTACACCATCACGATCTATGCCGTGTTCAAGGGCAAGGTCGATCCCGCGGCTGGATACCACTGACGCTGCGATGACGCATGTCATCCTGCTGGCGCTCGCGCCGGTGTTCTTCGTCATGGCACTGGGGTTGGTCGCCGGGCGCACCGGCGCGATCGACAACCGGCAGGTGGGCTCGCTCAATGCCGTGGTCATGAAATTCGCGGTGCCCGCCGCCATGTTCACCGCCCTCGGCTCCGCTCCCCGCGGCGAGATGCTGCGGCAGGGCTCGCTCTTCGCGATCGAGGGCTGCGTCATGCTGGCGGTGTACCTGGCCTGGTACGGCCTGCAACGCCGGCTGACGAGCGCATCGAAAGCCGAAGCCGCGGTCCAGGCCCTGACGGTTTGCTTTCCGAACATGGCGGGCGTGGGGCTGCCGCTGATGTCCGCGATCGTCGGGCCGGCCGGGGCCGTTCCCGTCGCGATCACCCTGGCGGCCGGCTCGATCCTGGTGACCCCGGTTGCCTTGCTGCAGCTCGAGCTGTCCGTCGACGGGGCGCCGGCCGATGCACGCAGCCGGGCCGGGCGGGTCCTGCGGTCGATGAGACGCGCGCTGCTGAACCCCATCGTGCTGGCTCCTGCACTGGGGGTGCTGCTGTCCTTGTCGGGCCTGCACCTGGGTGGCGCCGCTTCCGCATCGCTCGATCTGATCGGAAAGGCGTCGGGCGGCGTGGCCCTGTTCCTGACCGGACTGGTCCTCTCCGCGCAGGCGCCCCGCCTGAACCGGCGCATCATGGGCGCGACCGTCGCGGGGGATGTGATCCGCCCGCTGGCGGTCGCGGCGATCGTTCACCTCTTTGCGGTCCCGCCCACGGTCGGCAACATGGCCATCCTGCTGGCGGCCGTGCCGTCAGGCTTCTTCGGCATCCTGCTCGCCCTGGACCACCGGCTGGAAGCGACGGACGTCGGCTCCATGGTGTTCGCCAGCACGGCGTTCAGCATCGTGACCCTGGCGATCGCCATCGCGATGTTCCATCCCCGGTGAGGCGCGCCATGACGGAAGCAACGTCGCGGCGGCGTGCCGCAATCAGGCGCGCATGAGGCGGGCGGACCATGCGGCATGGATACTCCGCCACCGACCGCCCCGCCGCCGGCGCCCGACCGGGACAAGCGCGCCCTGCTGATCGCCACCGCCGTGGTCGGCGGGGCAGGCCTCGTGACCGCCGCGATGCCCTTCGTTGCCAGCCTCCAACCGTCGGCCGCAGCCTTGGCCGCGGCGGCTCCGGTGGACGTCGACTTCTCGCAGCTGAATCCGGGTCAAATGCGCACCGTGCCCTGGCGCGGACAGCCCGTGTGGATCATGCGGCGGACGCCGGCGGAGGTGGCGGTGCTGCGCCAGACCAACTCCGACCTCGCCGATCCGCTTTCCGCGCGGTCGCAGCAGCCGGCTGGCTGCGTCAATGCCACGCGTTCGTTGCGGCCGGACCTGTTCGTCTGCGTCGGCATCTGCACCCACCTGGGCTGCTCGCCGGCGCTGCGCCTGGGCGACGCGGCGCTCACCGCGCAACTGCGCGCGCCCGACGGCTACGTCTGCGCCTGCCACGGCTCGGTGTTCGACCTGGCCGGCCGCGTGGTCAGGAACGTGCCCGCGCCGACCAACCTCGTGATTCCTCATCACCGCTTCACAGGGCCGGATTCGCTGGTGATCGGCTGATGGCGGCCGCCGACGAAGCCGCGATGGCCCAGGGCCCGCCGGTATGCCAGGACCAGTTCGCGCAGGTCATGGAAAGCTCCGGCATCGACGGCCTGGTGCGCAGCCTGGAAGCCCACGCCGGCAGCCAGGCTCCTACTCCATGATGAACGCGAGCAGGTCCTCGTTGACGGCGTCCCTGTGGGTGGTGACCAGGCCGTGCGAGCCGCCCTGGTAGACCTTGAGGGTCGCGTGCGCCACCAGCCGTGCCTGTTGCCGGCCGGAGTTCTCCAGCGGCACCATCTGGTCGTCGTCGCCGTGCAGGATGAGCGTCGGAATGTCCAGTCTCTTCAGGTCCTCGGTCTGGTCCGTTTCGGAAAAGGCCTTGATGCCGAAGTAGACCGCGGGGAAGCCGGCGGTCATGGCCTGCAGCCAGAACGATTTGCGCACGCCCGCGGACACCTTGGCGCCCGCGCGGTTGTAGCCGTAGTAGGGCAGGCTGAGGTCCTCGAAGAACTGCGAGCGGTCCGCCCGGACGCTGGCGCGCAGCTGCTCGAACATGGCGCCCGGCAAGCCTTGCGGGTTGGCCGCGGTCCGCAGCATCAAGGGCGTCGCGGAGGCAATCAGCGCGACTTTCGCCACCCGCTGGCTGCCGTGCCGCGCAATGTAGCGGGCCACCTCGCCGCCTCCAATGGAATGGCCGACGTGGACGGCATCCCTGAGCCCCAGCTTCAGCACGAGTTCGGCAAGGTCGTCGGCGTAGGTGTCCATGTCGTTTCCCTGCCAGGACTGGCCGGAACGCCCGTAGCCGCGCCGGTCGTGCGCGATGCAGCGATAGCCGCGCGAGGCCAGGTAGAACATCTGCTCCTCGAAGGCGTCCGCGCTCAGGGGCCACGCGTGGCTGAAGACGACCGGCTGGCCGCTGCCCCAGTCCTTGTAGTGGATCTCGGTGCCGTCCCTGGTGATGAAGGTGTTCATGGTTCTTCCGGTGCTTGGGTTGGGGAGGCTGGGGAGGCTGGGGGCCGGGAATCGGAACAGCGCCTCGCCTCGCGAGACGAGGTAAGCCGTGCCGAGACCGAAGAAGCCGATCGCGACCGGCCAGTACTTCGAGGTCTCCATTGCAATGGCCGCGGCAATTGCGTTCTGGCTAATGCCGCCTTGCCGGGCGGTCCCAGGGACCCTCATCGCCGGCTCCGCTTCCATGCGGTTCGCCGGCAACGAATTCGGCCATGTGAAGATCCCGCCCGACCATCGCGCGGGCGAACAGGTAGTTGAGTCGTGCGCGCTCGCTCAGCCGGTCCAGGTCGACCTTGCCCGTCGCGTCGCATGGGAAGCTGTAGCCCCGGCCTTCGCGAAACAGCGAGCGAAAGCGCAACTGGAAACCGCTTGCGTCGCTGCCGGGAACCGGCACGCGGCTGGTGGAAGATCCGGCGAACGGGGTGGGGCAGGCTGGCATGGCGGTCTCCTGAATCCGGTAAGTCTTCGATGCTTCCCAGATTGGCCGCCCTTCACCACGCCAGCGTGTCGGCCCGCCTTGCAGCGGTCACGGCTGAAACGCCGTGCGCAATGCGCCTGCGCTACCCGCGCAAGAGGTCGGCGACGGCCAGCAGCAGTTCGGTGCGCTTGAAAGGCTTGACCAGCACGCGCGAAGCGCCCAGCGCCAAGGTCGCGACCATGTCGACGCCGCTGAACTGGCCCGATACCGCGACGACGGGAACCCCCGGGTACCCATGCCGCATTTCCGCAATGACCCCCCAGCCATCCGTTCGCGGCATGTGCATGTCGGTGACGACCAGCGCGGGCGCGGCGAATCTCACGGCTTCGAGCCCGGCACTGCCGTCGACTGCGGCGCGCACGCCATAGCCCGCGGCTTGCAGCCACTCGGTCATCGCTTCCCGCATGATCGAATCGTCCTCGATGACGACGATATCGGGCGAGCGCGATGCGGACATGATCGGTGCGGGGGTGATGCGGGCGCGCGGGATTGCAGGCCTCGGGCAGGACAAGCGAATGATGCGCAGGATTCTCCCCGGCTGGGTCGCCGGCAGGTTCCGCAGCGGGCCAGGCAGGTCACAACCGTGACGTGCGGCAAGGCCGGCCCGAGGGTATCCGTGCCTGCCGCTTCGACGGCCGGGAGCTGAATCCGAACACGCGACGCCGTCGTGGTGCAGCAGCTGTTCCACATCCGCCTCTGATGGAGATTGTTTCAGATGCGACCCCGGGGCGGCTCCGTGCAACGGGTGGGCAACGCGCGGATCCGACAGTGGGCACCCCCGAACAGGCAGGAGAAACTCGATGCATCACCGGATCAAGACGATGACGGCGGCCGCCTCGGTTGCGGCCGCACTGCTGCTGGCCGGCTGCACCACGAACATGGGGTCCGGCGCCTCGCCTGGCCAGCAGGAGACGGCGATCGACAACGGTGTCGAAGCGACCCTCGCCACCCTGTATTCGAGCGTCCCGGGGTCGAGGGAACTGGCGCGCAAGGCGAACGGAATCCTGGTGTTCCCGCGGGTCGTCGCCGCGGGCCTCGTGGTCGGCGGCGACTACGGCCGTGGCGCGCTCCAGGTCCGCGATCAGACGGTCGGCTATTACCAGACCACGGGTCTGTCGCTGGGCCTGCAAGCCGGCGCGGAGTCCAAGGCTCTCGTCTTCATGTTCATGACGCAGGAGGCGCTGGACCGCTTCCTCACCAGCAAGGGCTGGACCGCGGGCGTCGATGCATCGGTTGCGGTGCTGAGGGCAGGCGCCAATGGCACCCTGGACACCCGCAGCGCCACGGCCGCCGTGAATGCCTTTGCGCTGACCAACTCCGGCCTGATGGCGGCGGCGAATGTCGAGGGCACCCGGGTGTCGAAGCTGGATCTCCCGGTCCCGCTGCGGTGAATCAGGCGTGCCCGGCACGCCAGGCCGTGCACGCAGCGGGGATGTACGTTACCAACCATCGTTGCTGCCGCCGTCATCGCCACTGCTGCCGTTGTCGGCCAGCCCGCCAGCGTCGTCCCACTCGTCGCCCGAGCCAAAGTCGATACGGCGCTGCTCGAGGTCGGCGGCAGCAGGATCCGCATCGGGCGCGCCGCTGGTGACGCCCGGCACCGAGCGGCTGCCGGCCTCCACTTCCGGTACGCCAGTGGAAGTGTTGCGCCCGTCGAGGAGATCCTCGACCAGCATGCCCGCTGCGAGGCCCCCCGCCGCGGCAAGACCGGTCCCGAGCAGGCTGCTGCCGGCCGCGTTCGGGCCTGTCGCCAGGCCGTAGGCGCTGCCGGGTGGCGGCGCGCCAGGGCCAAGCGGCGCCGGACCGGTCAGGGCGGGGGTCGCCGGTGCGGGCGGCATGGATGCGAACTGGCGCCTGGCGCTGAACACGCGCCAGAGCAGCACCGCAATCGCGGCCGCGCCCACGATCCATGCCGCACCGGGGATGCCGCCGCGGCCGCCGCCCAGGATCGATTGCATTTCCGGGGCTCTCGCAGGCCCGCCCCCCATCTGGCGGGTGCGCTGCGCCGGGTGCTGCTCGTTGCCGAGCTCTTGCTCGAAGGCGCGAAACCTGTCGGGCTGGGTGAAGCGCAGGTCCGGCTCGATCTGCCGGGCCGTTCGCAGCTCCTGCGCTGCCTGGTCGAATTGCCGGTCGTGCGCCAGGATCTCGGCGTAGACGTAGTGAGCCCTCGCGCTATCCGGCCTGGCGGCAACGACTTCGCGCATCGTGCTTTCGGCGTGCGCGTAGTTGCCGTGCTGGACTTGCGCCTCCACCGCCTCCACGCTGGGCAAGGCCAGCACCGCCGTCGTCAGCAGAACCAGCACCGCCGTCAAGAGAGTCCGCTTCATAACGGGGCGCCTTTCACAAGGTAAGCCAACAGATGGCCGATCACCCCAATGTGCGGGGCGGGTGTGAGGAGGGCATGACGCGCGCGATGACAGCTGAAGCCGTCGCGTGGCCCGCAACCTTGCGCGTTGCCGGCAGGTTGCAGCCGTCGTCTGGCCCCGGCACGCAGGCAACACCCGGTGCACGCAGCGGGCCCACATTGGACGTGCGCGTCCAGGGGGATGCGCCTTCCGAAGGAGCATGAGATGAAATCCGACCTGGCCTCGCAGCGGGGCCGCCCGCAATCGCCGCGCCCCGCAGGGATCTTCTTGTCGCGTGCGACACGCCTCTCCGCCGCCGCGCTGATCGTCTTCTTCGGAGCGGGCCTCGCCCGGGCCGATGCGCTGCCGCCAGACGCGCCGGCGCTCGAGATCGCGCAGGAGGCAGCCCAGTATGGAGCCGACCACCCGGACCACAAGCTGGAGGCCGTGCTGGGCCGCTTGCGCGAGGCCTGGCGCGAGCGTGCGCACGCGCCTGATCCGGTGCGCGGTAGCGCCGAAGCCATCCGCCGCGGGGTCCAGGGTGCCGAGCAAGCACAGGCCGAGGAGCAGGCGGCGCGCTGAACCGGCGCGCCGCAGAGCCCGGCGAACGCGAGGAACAGGCCGCCACGAGACGCGCGCACCGCGAGGGTGCCTGCGCTCTCGTTGCAAGGCATCTCGCGCGGATTTCAGCGGCCGTCCGCCCCATCAGGGGCGAAACCATGCGGTCAACGCCCGTGACCGCCGCCACCCCCGTGACCTCCGAAGCCGCCCTCATGCCCGCCAAAACCGCCTGCATGTCCGGCGAAACCGCCCCCATGGCCACCGAAGCCTTCGTGGCCGATGCCGGCAAGATGCTCGTCGAACCCGTGGTCCGCCCGGTCATGGAAGTCGCGGGAGCCGTGGAACCACGGGCCGGCCCCGATGAACAGTCCATCGACGAACCAGTCGGGCCCGTAGTAGCCGTATGGGGCGCAGGCGTAGGGAGGGACGTCGTAGAAGCCGTACGCGCAGACGGGCTCGGGGCCGATGCCCACGGCGACCTGGGCCCGCGCCTGGCCGGAGAGGCCCGCGAGGCAGAGCCCGGCGAGTGTGGCGAGAGTGAAGCTTCGGAGTGCGTTCATGGAATGCTCCTTCTGGATGGACCGGGACTCCGGTCGCTACGGAGCCATTGCACCGCCGGGGCGTGACGCCGGTGCTTCACGCCCGCCCGCGGCCCGTTGCACTTGTACAAGCGCCGGTCTCCGAGCCGCGTGAGCGACTTTCACCGGCAGCGGCGGCCTGCAGTTGTCGTGGGCAGCGCCTGGTTCGCTCATGCCAGGGCAACGGGCGCCGGGCAGCATGGGTCTGGGGCAAGGCGCGCTGTGCGCCTCCCGAGCAATGGAGATCCCCATGACACCAAGAACCCCTGCCTTCATGATCGCCGGCCTGCTGGTCGCGGTGGGCGCGCACGCGGCCTGGCCGCAGACGCCCATCGGACTGCTGGGCGACCGCGTGGCGCCGCAGTCGGCCACCCACAGCGTCGCCATCGGGCCGAACACCCGGTATGTGAATGTCTCGTACGGCGACACCGTGCGCTTCGTCGCCAACGGCGAGTCCTTCGGGTACGACTTCGACGGCGCGTGGAGCGTGAGCTCCTTCGACTTGCGGCGGGTCGCGCCCCCCGGGATGCTGGACCGCCGCGTGATGGTCTACATCGAGCCGGACGAGTACAACTCGGGTGCGTGACGGGACGCGTTCCCGCGCCGGCCTCAGGGCTGGAACCGGCAGGCTGCAGAGTGCTCAGCTAGTGGGCGAGGGCATCCACCTGGCCGGCCCCGGGCGGGGCGCCGCAGGCGCTGCGCATTGGCGACCTCCGCCCCGGCGCCGGCCCTCAGGCAGGCGCAGTGCCATCGGCCAAAGGGAGGTAGACCGTGAACGTGCTCCCCTGACCCACCGCGCTCTTCACGTCGATGGCGCCACCCGTATCGGCGACGATGGCGTAGACGATCGAGAGGCCCAGGCCGGTTCCCCGGCCGACTTCCTTGGTGGTGAAGAACGGCTCCATCATGCGCGACAGCGTCGCCTCGTCCATGCCGCAGCCCTCGTCCCCGACGCACAGGCACGCGTGCGGGCCTGGCCGGAGCGTGCCGTGCGACAGCACGCTCTGCTCTGCGATTTCCGTGACTGCCAGATCCACGTGCAAGTGACCGCTGCCGCTCATCGCCTGCATCGCATTGCTGCACAGGTTCATGACCACCTGGTGCAGCTCGGTGGCATCGCCGATCACCACGAGCGGCGGCCCGGGGAGGCTGGCTTCGAGAACGATGTTCGGCAGCAGCGTGCCCCGCACCAGCTCCAGGGTCTCCGCCAGCACCTCCGACAGGTCGACCCGCACCCGTTTGCCGCGCTGACTGCGGCTGTAGACCAGGAGTTGCTGCACCAGCGCGCGCCCGCGGTTCGCGGCCTTGAGTACGTTCTCCGCATAGCGCCTGAGAGCGGAGGCCTCGGGCGTTTCGTCGACCAGCGTCTCACCGTATGCGAGGATGCCGCCCAGCACGTTGTTGAAGTCGTGCGCGATGCCGCCGGCGACCCGCCCGATCGCCTCCATTTTCTCGGCCTGCCGCAGCCGGGACTCCATTCGCCGCAACTCGTCCTCGGCCTGGTGCCGCTCCGTGGCGTCGGCCATGACTCCCACGATGCGCACCGGTTCGCCTGCCTGGTCGAAGAACATCCGGCCCTTCGCCTGCAGCCAGTGCACGGAGCCGTCCGGATGAATGACGCGGTACTCCGCGGCGACATCGCCCGAGTCCCTGGCGCGCGCGATCGCGGCCTTCACGGCCGGCCAATCGTCCGGATGGACCAGCTTTTTCCAGGTGTCGAAGCTCAGTTCGGGGGCCCCCGGCCCGCGTCCGTACATCGCATCGAGGTCCGCCGACCAGCGATTGGCCCCGACGCCCACGCCGATGCGCCACTCGAATGCGGCTGCGCGCGCGGCCTTCTGCGCGAGATCGAGCATTTCCTGGCGCGCCAGCAGCGCCGCTTCCGCCTGCACGCGCTCCGTGATGTCCGAGGTCGTGCCGATGAATTCGTCGACTTCACCCGCTTCGTTCAAGACCGGGCGGCCCATGGTGCGCAGATGCCGGATGGATCCATCCGGCACGACCACGCGATAGCTCAAGGCATAAGCCCGTTTCGCGCCCGTCGCGTCTTCGAAGGCGTGCCGCACGCGCGATCGGTCCTCGGGATGAACCGCGCTCAGGAACAGATCAACGGACGGCTCTTCCTCCCCCGGTTCGAACCCCAGCACGCGGTAGTGCTCTTCCGACCAGGTCACCTTCCCGGTGGCCAGCACCCATCCCCAGCTCCCGGTGTGGCTGATCCTCTGGCCCTCGGCGAGGAACGCCTCGCTGCGTCGCAACTGCTGTTCCGCCTGCTTGCGCTCGGCCCGGTCCCGGGCCTCGCGCAAGGCCCGGCGCACCGAGCTCACGATCCTCGCCAGCCGCTGCTTGAGGACGTAGTCGGTTGCGCCGATCTTGAGCGCGTCGATCGCCACCTCCTCGCCCAGGGTTCCGGAAACGAAGATGAACGGGACATCGGGACGCTTTTCCAGCGCGATCTTCAACGCCGAGAGGCCGTCGAAGGAAGGCAGGGAAAAGTCGGCGAGGATCAGGTCGAACGCGGCGGCATCGAGCGCAGCGATGTAGTCGTTCGCGGATTCGACCCGGGTCACCTGGCAGACGATCCCTTCGCTCTCGAGCACATCCCGGATGAGTTCGGCATCCCTCGCGTTGTCTTCGAGATGCAGGATGCGCAGAGCCGGGTCTGCGGAGCTCAGCGCTTCCATCCGACGCTGCCCGGCGGCGCCTCGTTGATGATCGCCCAGAAGATTCCGAGCTCCTTGATCGCGTTGACGAATTCGTGGAAATCGACCGGCTTGACCACATAGGCGTTCACGCCCAGCTGGTAGCTCGTCACCATGTCCGACTCCTCCCGGGAGGACGTGAGGACCACGACGGGGACCATCCTCAACCTCTCGTCGGCCTTGATCCGCTGCAGCACTTCCAGCCCGTTGATCTTGGGCAATTTCAGGTCGAGCAGCAGGACGGCGGGGCTCTCCTTCGCGCGCTCCGCGAAGTCGCCCCGGCAATAGAGGTAGTCGAGAGCCTCTGCGCCGTCGCGCACGAGGACGACCTCGTTCGCCAGGTTGTAGTCGCCCAGCGCCTCCAGCGTGAGCTCGACATCCTTTGGGTCGTCCTCGACCAGCAAGATCCTTCCCAGTCCGCTCATGGTTGGCTCCTTTCGGTGGCCGGGGCCGAGAAATAGAAGGTGGCGCCCCCATCCACAATGCCGTCCGCCCAGACCCTGCCCCCGTGGCGAGCCACGATGCGTTGCACCGTGGCCAGTCCGATGCCGGTGCCTTCGAAGGCTTCGAGGGTGTGAAGCCGCTGGAACACGCCGAACAGCTTGTTCGCATACTGCATGTCGAAGCCCACTCCGTTGTCCCTGACGTACACCACGACCTCGCCTTCCCTGGCATCGGCGCAGCCGATCTCGATCTCGGCTTGCGGCTGCGTGCGCGTGAACTTGACGGCGTTGGAAAGGAGATTGACGAGGGCGATTCTCAGCATCGCGCGGTCGCCATGCAGCGAGGGCAGGGCACCGATCTTCCAGGCGATCTTGCGCCCGTTCTCATCCCCTTCGACTTCCTTCTTCACTTCCCGTACCAGGTCGCCCAGGTCCACGAGCGTGTTGCGCGTATCGGCGCGCCCGATCTTCGAGAAGGCCAGGAGGTCGTCGATCAGCTCGCCCATCTTCTTCGCCGATTCCAGGACCATCGCCACATAGCGGCGGCTCTTCTCGTCCAGCGTCGCGTGGGCGTTCTTCTGCAGCAGCTCGGTATAGCCCACGACGTGCCGCAGCGGCGCCCGCAGGTCATGCGACGTGGAATACGCGAAGGCTTCCAGCTCCTTGTTGCTCACCTCGAGCTCGGTGCTTCGTCGTTCGAGGTCCGCATTGAGCTTTCGCAGGTCGTGGCGCGCCTGGCGCAGCTCCTGCTCGATCCGGCGCCTCGTCGCGCCGAACCAGCCGACCATGACCGCGAACAGGATATAGGCGGCAATGTAGGGGTAGTTGGCGCTTTCGATGACGAGGCTGTAGCGCGGGTCGATGAAGAAGAAGTCGAAGCCCACGGTCGAGAGCAGGATTGCGAGAGCGCCCGGGCCTGGCCCCGCGTACCAGACCGTGGCCGCGACGACCATGAGCAGGAGCGGAAATGCCAGGTTCTCCAGCCCCAGCTGTTGGGCGATCAAGCCCAGTCCGAGCGCGATCCCGAACAGGCCGGCAGCCAAACCGTAGGAACGCAGCCACGCAGGCGATGCGGCCGATGGTTGCCGCAGGAACTCCAGCATGTGCCCCGAATGCTCAGCCATGGAACGCTCCTCTGCTCGCCCTCCCATCCTATGCGTCCGACAGCAGGAACTGCAAGGTTTGTCGGGCTGGCGGCTCCTGAGGCCCGTGGCTCCGCAGTGAGATCGCGAAGCTGAAGGAGCAGTGCAGGGGACCCGGCACTGGTTCCTGCTGCTCGACGGCGCGCCCGAGCGGATATCCTTGAATGAGCATACGCTCAATCCGTTGGACGCTCGCAGTAGTGATGCGCAGCCACAAGCAGCCTTTTGCTGATTTGGCATATCCAACGCGGCCGAGAAGCTCGATCTGCAGGACCTGGGTCGGCGCGCGGCGTGCGCTGCCCCTGTCTTGCGGTCGGCACGTCTTTTTCGGTACGGCCACAAGCGCTACCGAGGGGCGCCCGGCGATGTAAGCCAAGCGACGCCACTCAAGCGCCTTCGCGCAGGATGGTGTGCAGCACGCGTTGGCGTGATTGCTCCACGTGCTCCTGCATCGCCTGCACGGCCCCGGCCTGATCGCGTGCCTTGAGCAGCGCGATGAACTTCAGGTGCTCCTCCATGGCCGGCACGACGCGGTGCCGACGCACCTGCTGCGCATCGAGGCGAATCATGCGCACGTGCAGGCTGTTGGCGCGGTAGATCTCTGAAAGGATCTCGTTGCCCATCGCATCGACCATGCGGTCGTGCAGTTGCCAGTCCACGGCGAGCGCGTCCTGGTCGAGGCGCGGATCGGGCTTGCCGGAGAGCGCCCGTTCCAGCACGGCGCGGTGCTGCCTTTCCTCCTCGTCCAGCTCTTCGTCGCTGGCCGTGCGCACGTAGTGCAGGACCGCCTCGCGCTCGATCATCGAGCGCACCTGGAAGGCATTGCGGATCAGCTTGAGGTCGATGTGCGCGATCTGCAGGCCGCGCTTGGGCACGGTAACCAGCAGGCGGGCGGCTTCCAGGCGGGGAATCATTTCCCGCACGGCGCCCAGCGGCACCGCCAGCAGCTTGACCAGTTCGCGCTGCGATACGAACTGGCCCGCCCGCAGGTGGCCGGCCAGGATCTGCTGGCGGAAGCGCTCATAGGCCAGCGCCCGCAGGCTCGGCGGAACGGGGGCTTCGTCCCCGGCGCCGGGCGGCGGCACGGGCGCGGTTTTTCTTTTGGTGGCGGGTGGAGTCACGGCCCCATTGTCGCGCGCGTCTACCGCGGGTCCGCACGCATCCGTGTCAGGGTTTGTCCTGTGACATGACGCTGACATGTCAGTAGAACATCAGCGCGTCATAACACCGCATCGCAAGGAAAGCAGAGCCATGAACCACGACCTAACCGGCATCATCCCGCCCATCGTCACCCCGTTTACCGCCGACGGCGAAGTCGACGAGCAGGCCTTCCGCGGGGTCGTCCGCTTCATGGTCAGGAAGAAGGTCCACGGCATCTGCGTGGGCGGCAGCTCCGGCGAAGGCCACACCTACTCGCCCGAGGAATTCAAGCGCCTGATGGAGATCGCCTGCGAAGAGGTGAACGGCGCCATTCCCGTGATCGCCGGCATCATCGTCAACAGCACGCGCGACGCCATCGCCCGCGCGAAGTCGATCGCCCACCTGCCGATGGCGGGCCTGCAGGTCACCCCGGTGCACTACGTGTTCAAGCCGGACGAAGACTCGACCTACAAGCACTTCAAGGCGCTGTCCGAGTCGACGAAGTTCCCGGTCATCATCTACAACGTCGTGCCCTGGAACTACCTCAGCCCCGCGCTGCTGGTGCGCATCATGCGCGACATGCCGGGCGTGATCGGCGTCAAGCAATCCGCTGGCGACCTGAAGCTGATGGCCGACCTGCTGATCAACCTGCCGGCCGGCAAGAAGGTCTACAGCGCCGTCGACGCGCTGCTCTATCCCTCCTTTGCCCTGGGCTGCCACGGCACCATCGCCGCCAACCCCGCGGCGGTGCCGGGCGTGTGCCTGAACCTGTGGAACGCGGTGCAGGCCGGCGACCACAAGAAGGCCAAGGAGATCCACGAAGCCCTGCTGCGCTTCTGGAACACGATCGCCTTCGACAACCTGCCGGCCAACATCAAGTTCTCGTTGTCGCTGCAAGGCTGCGAGACCGGCGTGCCGCGCATGCCCATGCCCGCGACGTCCGAGCAGCAGGCCGTGGCGATCCGGCGCGAGCTGGACCGCGTGCTGCGCTACGACATCTGAGCGCAAGCCGGACGCCGCCATGAAGAAGATCCTGAACAGTCCGCAGGCCTACGTCGACGAGATGCTCGAAGGCCTGGTGGCCGCGCATCCCGAGGCGTTGCGGCGCCTGGGCGACGACGGCCGGGTGATCGCCCGCACCGTCGGTACCTCCCCGGGCAAGGTGGGCATCGTCACCGGCGGCGGCTCCGGCCACCTGCCGGTGTTCCTCGGCTACGTGGGCGAAGGCCTGCTCGATGCCTGCGCCGTCGGCAACGTGTTTGCCGGCCCGCGCGTGGCTGACTGCCAGGCGGCCGTGCGCGCGGCCGACGCCGGGGCCGGCGTGCTGCAGCTGTATGGCAACTACGGCGGCGACCGCATGAACTTCGACATGTGCCAGGAGTTCCTGCAGATGGAAGGCCTGGAGGTCACCTCGGTGCGCGTGGCCGACGACGTGGCCAGCGCCAGCACGGAAGACCGGATGAAGCGTCGCGGCGTCGCCGGCATGGTGTACGCGTTCAAGATCGCCGGTGCCCGTGCCGCTGAAGGCGCCTCCCTGAAGCAAGTGACGGCCGCCGCACAGAAGGCTGCCGATGCCTGCCGCTCGATCGGCGTGGCGCTCACGCCCTGCGTGGTGCCGGAATCGGGCAAGGCCAGTTTCACCATCGCCGACAGCGAGATCGAGTTCGGCATGGGCATCCATGGCGAGCCGGGCATCTGGCGCGGCGCCATGAAGAGCGCCGACGCCCTGGCCGACGAAATGCTGTCGCACCTGCTGCCGGAACTGCCGCTGGATCGCGGCAGCCGCGTCGCGGTGCTGGTGAACAGCCTGGGCGCGACGCCGCACGAGGAGCTCTACATCCTCTATCGCCGCATCGCGCAGGTGCTGGCGCAGCGTGGCATCACGCCCGTGATGCCGCTGGTGGGCCGCTATGCCACGTCGATGGAAATGGCCGGCGCCTCGCTGACGCTGATGCCTCTCGACGCCGAGCTGGAGCGCCTGCTGAAGGCGCCGGCGCAGTGCCCGTTCTGGAGGGTGTGATGCACGACCAGACCCTGGTGGATGCCACCGTGCTGCACTCCGCGCTGGCCCGCTGCTGCGACGCTCTGGAGGCGGCGGCGCCCGAACTCAATGCGCTCGATGGCTGCCTGGGCGATGGCGACCTGGGCGCCACGCTTTCCAAGTGCGCGGCCAACATCCGCGAGTTGCTCGTCGCTGCGCCGACGACACTCGATGACTTGCTCAAGGGCTGCGCGCAAGCGTGTGCCCGTGCCTCCGGTTCGAGTTTCGGCACGCTGCTGGCGCTCGCCTTCCTCACCGCCGCCAAGAGCATCGGCGAGCGCGCCGCGCTGGACCGCGCCGGCTTGGTCGAATTGCTCGATGGCGTGGAAGCTGCGCTCTCGCAGCGGGGTGGCGCCGTGCAGGGCGACAAGACCATGCTCGATAGCCTGGCCGCCATTGCCAGCGCGCTGCGGCATGCCAGGGATGGCGCGCCGTCGGCGCTCAAGACGATGGTGCGGGCGGCGGCGCAGGAGGCGCTCGATGCCTTTCGCAATCGCCCCAACCGCATCGGTCGCGCGCGCATGTTCGCGCAGCGCAGCATCGGCCTGGACGACCCCGGCATGGTCGCCGTGCAGCGCATGGTGCAGGCGCTTTAGGACCCTCTCGTGAACACGCGCGTGCTCTCCGGCCGGGCCGAGGCCTACGAACGCTTCTGCGAGCAACTGCGCGGAGCGCGGCTGCGGCCGGGCCAGTTCGTTTCGCAACGCGAGCTGGTCGAGATGCTGCACATGCCGCTGGGCGCCGTGCGCGAACTGATCCCGCGCCTGGAAGCGGCCGGCCTGCTGCTGACGGTACCGAAACGGGGACTGCAGATCGCGCCGGTGGACCTCAAGCTGATTCGCAATGCCTTCCAGGTGCGCTCGATGGTGGAACGCGAGGCCATCGTGCACTTCAGCCAGGTCGTCACGCCGGCGGAGCTCGACACGATCGAGGCCGAGCACCTGCGCATGCTGGCGCGGGCGCAGTCTGCGGTGCCCGACCTCCTGCTCGATCACGACGCGCAGCAACTGGACTGGGGCCTGCACGACCGCATGGTCGACGCCATGGGCAACGAGATCCTGTCCGAGATCTACCGCGTCAACAGCCTGCACGTGCGGCTGATCGCGCTGGACGCGAGCCAGATCGCCAGCGAGCGCGTGGTGCCCGCGATGCAGGAGCACCTCGGCTTCCTGGCGGCCTTGCGCCAGCGTGACGCCGCCGCGGCCGTGGCGGCTCTGATGCACCACATCGGCAGCTCGCGCCAGCGAGTCGTCGACGCCTCCTTCCGCCGCACCGGCGCGCTGCCGGCGCTTTCCTGACTCCCCTCCCTGCAACACAATCCTTTCCGGAGACAAACCATGAAGACCGCAGCCACCTCCCGCCGCGTCGCGCTCGCCTCGCTGGCGCTCGCCGCACTGGCCACCTTCGCCCCGGCGCAGCAGGCCCTCGCGCAAGGCGGCAAGTCGCCGCTGCCCGAAGGCAACATCAACTTCATCGTCCCGGTGCCACCGGGCGGCGGCACGGACATGACTTTCCGCGCGCTGATGGAGGCCTCGCGTCCCTACCTCGATCGCACGGTGGTCGTGCTGAACCTGCCGGGCGCGGGTGGCGCCGTGGGGCTGGGGCAAGCGGCGCGCAAGCCGGCCAACGGGCTGAACCTGAACTCCTACACCTCGGAGATTTTCACCCTGCCGATCTTCATGCCGGTGAATCTCGCGGGCAAGGACTTCCGGCCGATCCTGATGGTCAACGAGGACCCGGCGTGCATCGTGGTGTCCGCCGATTCGAAGTTCCAGACGCTCGAGTCGCTGATCGCTGCGGCCAAGGCCAACCCGGGCGCCATCAGCATGGGCAACTCGGGCTTCGGCAACATCTGGCACCTGTCCGCCGCGGCCTTCGCCAAGAAGGCCGGCATCGAGCTGCTGCAGATCCCTTACAACGGCGCCTCGCCCACCGTGCAGGCGCTGCTTGGCGGCCACATCCAGGCCTTCGTCGCCAGCCCGCCGGAAGTGATCGAGCAGGTCAAGGGCGGCAAGATGAAGGTGCTGGCCGTGATGTCGGACAAGCGCAGCGCCATCCTGCCCGGCGTGCCCACGCTGAAGGAGAAGGGCATCGATCTCTCGATCGGCACCTGGCGCGCCGTCGGCGCCCCGGCCGGAACGCCGGATGAAGCGGTGAAATTCCTGCAGGACGGCTTTGCCAAGGGCATCAAGGAGAAGTCCTTCATCGAGTTCATGAACGCCCGCGGCCTCACGATCCGCTACCTGGACACCAAGGACACGATCGACTTCGTGGCCAGGGAGAGGCCTTTCTACGAAGCGCTGGCGACCGAGATCAAGGCCACCGCCAAGCCCTGACAGCGCGCCGCCATGAAAGCAGCCTTTGCAGATTGCGTGGCCGTGGTCACCGGCGGCGGCGCCGGCATCGGCCGCGCCGTGACCGAGGCGCTGCTGGCGGCCGGCGCGCGCGTAGCTGTCCTGGACCGCGACGTATCCGGAGTTCCCTCCGGGGCGCTGGCCCTGCAGGCGGATGTCGCCAGCGACGCCGAGGTGCACAGCGCGATCGGGTCCTTCGGTGCCGATGCCGGCCGCATCGACCTGCTCGTGAACAATGCCGGCATCAGCTATCCGGCCACCGTGGAAGACGGCCCGCTGGAAGACTGGCACCGGATCTTCGACATCAACGTGCTTGGTTACGTCCGCGCCACGCGCGCGGCGCTGCCCTTCCTGCGGCAGTCGCGGCACGCGGCCATCGTCAACATGTCCAGCTGCACCGCCGGCACCGGACTGCGCCGGCGCGTCCTCTACGCCGCCACCAAAGGCGCGATCGAGGCCATGACGCGGGCGATGCAGGCGGACCTGCTGCACGAGGGCATCCGCGTGAACTGCGTGGCGCCTGGCACGGTGGACACGCCCTTCATCGCCCGGCTGATCGAAGAGGCGCCGGATCCCCAGGCGCAGCGCCAGGTCTACGACAACCGGCAGCCGACGGGTTTCATGGTCTCCGCCGAGGAAGTCGCGCGGGCCGTGCTCTATCTCGCGCATCCCGAGGCGCGTTCCACCGTCGGCACGGTGCTCACTGTGGACGGCGGGATGGCCTCGCTGCGCCTGTTCGATTCTTGACCGCTGCCGTGCTCGCCCACGTGCCGCCCTTGCAACCCAGGACTCCCATGCAAACCCAGACCAACCGCTTCAAGCAGGCGTTGACCCAGCGCCAGCAGATCGGCATGTTCTCCACCCTCGCCAGCAACACGCTGGTGGAACTCTTCGCCGGCTGCGGCTTCGACTGGATCCTGCTCGATACCGAGCATTCGCCCAATGACCTGGGCGAAGTGATCGCGCAACTGCAGGCCATGGCCAGCTTCGAGGTGAGCGCCATCGTGCGCCCGGCCTGGTCCGACATGGTGCTGGTCAAGCGCCTGCTCGATGCCGGTGCACAGACGCTGCTGTTTCCCTCCGTGCAGTCCGCCGAGGAGGCCGCCGCCGCCGTCAGCTACACGCGTTATCCGCCGCACGGCGTGCGCGGCGTGTCGGGCAGTTCGCGCGCCGCCTGCTACGGCCTGAACACCGAGTACCTGCACAACGCGCAGTCCGAGCTGTGCGTGATCGTGCAGATCGAGACGGTGGAGGCCTTGCGCAACCTGGAAGCCATCGCTGGCGTCGAGGGTGTGGATGCGGTGTTCATCGGCCCGGCGGATCTGGCTGCCTCGATGGGCCACATCGGCAACGGCCAGCATCCCGAGGTGCAGGCCGCCGTGGACGATGCCTTCGCACGCCTGCGCCGCATCGGCAAGCCGGCGGGCTATCTCACCCTCAACGAAGCGGAAGCCAAACGCCGCATCGCGCAGGGCGTCGAGATGGTTGGCGTGGCCACGGACACGTCCATCATCATGCGCGGCGCCAAGGGGCTGCTGCAGCGGATGGCGGAGCGCTGATGGAGGCGATCCCGTCCTGGCAGCCCAGCCCGCGCTATCCCGATCCCGCGGTGCAGGTGTTGCACCCGAGCTTCGAGAAATACCGCATAGCTCTGGCGGCCGTGGAGCGGCTCGCCACCGGATTCCGCTTCACCGAAGGACCCGTGTGGTTCGGCGACGGCCGCTACCTCCTTTTCAGCGACATCCCGAACAACCGCATCATGAAGTGGGAGGAGGAGACGGGCGCGGTGGGCGTGTTCCGCAGGCCCTCGGATTTCGCCAATGGCAACACGCGCGATCGGCAAGGCCGGCTGGTGACCTGCGAGCACGGCAAGCGCCGCGTGACGCGCACCGAATACGACGGCCGCATCACGGTGCTGGCCGACCGCTTCGAAGGCAAGCCGCTCAACGCGCCGAACGACGTCGTGGCCAAGTCCGACGGCAGCCTCTGGTTCACCGATCCGCCCTTCGGCATCTCCAACGACTACGAGGGCTTCCGGGCCGAGCCGCAGTTGCCCACCAATGTGTACCGCATCGATGGCGAGAGCGGAACGGTGACGGTCGCGACCGGCGATATCCTGGGACCGAATGGCCTGGCGTTCTCGCCGGACGAATCAAAGCTCTACGTGGTGCAAAGCCGCGCCCGGCCCCAGCGCAACATCGTGGCCTGCGACGTCGTCGACGGCAAGCTGCTGCGCAACCCACGCGTGCTGGTCGACTGCGGACCGGGCATCCCCGACGGCCTGCGCGTCGACGAGGACGGCAACCTCTGGTGCGGCTGGGGCATGGGCGATCCCGAGCTCGATGGCGTGATGGTGTTCTCGCCGCAAGGCGAGCGCATCGGCCGCATCCGCCTGCCCGAGCGCTGCGCCAACCTGTGCTTCGGCGGGCTGCAGCGCAATCGCCTCTTCATGGCCGGCAGCCAGTCGCTGTACAGCCTCTACGTCAACACCCGGGGCGCGGTCTAGCGCCCCGCATTGCAAGGAGAAGCACATGACCGTGCGCGTCGCGTTCGTCCATACGGTGGGCTTTCTCGCCGATGAATTCCGCAAGCTGATGCGGGCGCAGCAGCCGGAAGTCGACGCCTTCCACATCCTCAACGAGAGCCTGCTGCAGGATCTGCTGCGTGGCGCCTCGCCAGCGCAGGTGCACCGCCGCGTCGCGGAGCAACTGATGCTCGCTGCCGATGCCGGCGCCGGTCTGATCGTGATGACCTGCTCGTCCACCTCGCCCGGGGTGGATGTGGCCCGCCGGATGACCGACCTGCCCATCCTCAAGATCGACGACCCGATGGCCGCGCAAGCCGTCCGCAGCGGGCAGCGCATCGGCCTGATGTGCACCGCAAGCAGCACGGTCGCGCCTAGCACCGCCTTGCTGCAGTCCCACGCCGTGCAGCAGGAGCGCGAAATCCAGGTGCGCACGGAAGTCAACGCGGCGGCTTACCAGGCGCTGTTGTCGGGGGACCGTGCAACCCACGACCTCCTCGTCCGCGATTCCGCGACGCGCCTGGCCAGGGAGGTCGATGTGCTCGTGCTGGCGCAGGCCTCACTCGCGCACCTGGCCGGCCCGCTGGCCGAGGAGTTGCCCTGTCCCGTGCTGGCGAGCCCGCCTTTGCTGATGCGCGAACTCGCCCGCTGCCTCGCCATTGCCTGAATTCCGGTGACCCTCTGAGCCGGGTTCCTTGGCCCGATCACTTCCGCTCCCGGCCCGAAGCAGGCATGCCGAAAGGTCAGATTGCGGCGGCGTCCAGACGACCACTGAGCTCGAACGCGACGGCCTCCGAGAACGATCGAACGAGGAGGTCGACCTGTCCCTGCACGACCGCTTCGTCTGCGACACCTTCCTCGAGGGGCAGCTTGACCGTCAGCAGCATGGCCTCCGGAAACGAGACGCGCACGTTGTTCGCGGCTGCTTGCCAGGCGTCCAGATTCTCCTCGAGCGGGTAGGCCAGGAACACTGTCGAAAATGGGGCAGACTTGCCCTCGTGCGGCGCGTCCAGCGTTCGAGCGAGCGACAAGCCGGCCGCCTGGATGCCTTCGTCCCGGAGTGCCTGCACCAGCAACTGCGTGAGCACGTCGTCGCGCGTGGTTCCGAGCCCTGCACAGAGGACAAGTTGGCCGGCACGCAGCGGTGGGGCTCCCTGCCAGCGATCGAGCCCCTGATCGCGCAGTGCGCGCAGGTGCGCGCCGACGTCCGCCTCCAGCAGCGAGGTGGATCGGCGCTTGCGACTGGCGCCCTCATGCCGCTTGACGGCGCTGAGGGATTCCGCGACTGCCGCGATGGTGAGCCGGATCCGATCCTGCTGCTCGCTGCCGATCCGGCCGACCCGGAAGTCGGCGGCGGCGAGAGCCAGGCCGGGCAGCAGGATCTGGTCGCAATAGCGCGCGAAGTTGCTGCGCCGCAGGTAGATCCGGGCGGCTGCAACGATCTCGCCCGATTCGCCGGAGAGTGCACGCTGGTAAAGCCGCAATCCGGCTGTCAGCCCAGGAGCCTCGCCGAAAAGAATCGAGATCGGCTCCAGCGCGCGCACGTGGCGCCCTGCCACGACAAGGCACAGGGTCATCGGCGTGGAGAGCAGGAGGCCCACAGGACCCCAGATGGCACCCCAGAACAGCGCGGAGACGATCACACCCAGGGGCGCCATGCCGCTGGTTTGGCCATAAACCCGGGGCTCCACCAGGTGCGCAACCAACGCTTCGAGCACGAGGAACAGGCCCGCGCTCCAGAACATGAGCGACCAGCCTGGATCGACGGCAGCGGCAAAAGCCGCGATGGCGGCACCGGCGGCCAGGGCGCCGACGTAGGGGACGAACCGCCCCACGCCCGCCAGCGCGCCCCAGAGGGCGGCGTGCGGAACGCCCACGATCCACAGGGCGGAGCCGAGCACGACTGCGAAGGTCACGTTCACGAAGAACTGGGAAACGAAGAACCGGGAGACGCCCTGGGCTGCATCTTCCACGGCTCGCATCGTCCTGCCTGCCTCCGCGCCGGCAAGGCTGATCATGCGGTCGCGAAGACCTTCATGCTCCAGAAGGATGAAGACCAGCAGCACCAGCACGATTCCTACCTGGCCAACCGGTCCCCACGCGAATGAGACGAGCCAGGCGATCGCCTCGGCCGCCGTCGTCGGCTCACGGCTCTGGACCGGCGGAGACTGTGGGTCGGCTGCCGCCTGGCCTGCTCGCCCACGCGGCTTGCTGGTGGTCGTCGGGTGCGCCGGCGGCACCACGGTGCGCAGCACCGATTCCATCTGCTCGAGCGGACGAACCGTGAGTTCCCTTGCATGCTCCAGTTTGGAGCGAATGGCTTCCCGGTACTGCGGCAGATCGGCCGCGACCGTGACCAGCTGGGACCCCAGCACTGCGGCCACCGCGGCGAGGCAGGCGCCCACGAGCACGACCGACACCAGTGCACCCGCCGCGTGTCCGAGGCCGATGCGCGCCAGCTTGCGTTTGAGTGGCGCAATCAGCAAGCTGAGAATGGCGGCCAGCGCGATCGGCGCAAGGAATGCGCGGCCGAAGTAGAGGATCGCCAGAACGCATCCGGTGGCGACGATGCGCCCCGTGCGCGAACCGAGTGGTGGTGGAATGTGCGGCAACAATGAGGTTCCGGTTAGAGCAAGGAGTGCCGAAGCAGGTTCTTGAAGCTGGCCGCGACCCTGTCGAGGAGCCCTTCGCCCGTGAGGATCAGGAGGTCGGCAGGTGCTTTCAGCCTCCGGATTGTCGGGCCGTCCTGGCCCGCCTGTCCTCCGAGCCCGCCGTTTGCTACGATCGCGCCGCAGAGGAGACGCAAATGACAGAGCAGGCTCGCAGCGATGATGCCTTGATCGGGATTGGGCAACTCTCGATTCGTTACCTGCGCGACGGCACTGCCAGGCAGGAGATGGGCAGCTTCGAGCTGACGGTTCCCGCCGGTTCCAATGTGCCGCCCGCGCACAGCCACTCGCACAACGACGAGTTCATCTATGTGCTCGAGGGCGTTCTTCGCTACCGGGTCGACGGGGAAGAACGCGACCTTTCAGCGGGGGACTGGATGTTCACGCCTCGCGGCGCGGTGCACGCATTCAGCAATCCGCATCGAGAGGCAGCGCGGGCACTGGTCACCAACACTCCCGACATCGGCGCCCAGTACTTCCGTGACGTTGCTGCGGTGCTGAGTGCAGGTGGCCCGCCCGACAAGGCGAAGCTGCTGCAGGTGATGGCTCGATACGGTCTGAAGCCTGCGACTTAGGAGTCGGGGCCGAGAATGGCTGCTTCGGCCAGAAGCGGCCTCACTCAAGAGCGCTTGAACACCAACAGCAGGTTGTTTGCAGGCATCGCATGCCGCTGCGCTAAGGAAGGTCTGAACATCTCGAAATCGAGAGTCGCACGTACTGGCGCGATTCTCGGAAACTCGATGAATTCATGATCTTGTGAGACGTCCCGCGCCTTTTTGAGCGACTTTCGGCGCCTTTATGCTGCT
>NZ_JAQGNQ010000089.1 GCF_028291745.1 Ramlibacter sp.
CACGTGATTCAACATGTCTCGCTCTTTCCTTGACTTGATCTGATGCCTGCGGTGTGCCGGCGGAGCGAGTTTAGGTCCCATCAGTGAGTTCACTCGAACAGGCGCCGTGCGTGGTCAGGTCGGCAAACGCATGGCTGCTCCCGGCCAGGAGCTGCCATGCTCGCCACGCTGAACGCCGTCTCGCGATAACTCAGACTCCTACCCCCATGACTGGTCATTCCGCCTGATCGCTTTGGTGCGATACGCGCCAGGATCAGAAGTGACCTGACGATCTGTGGAATTGGTAAGTGACTCCGTCAAAGGGTGAACAGGAGAGCCAGCCCAGGCCCACGGAGACGAAGGTCAGGCAAGGCAGGCTCTCGCCATCTGGCGAGCGCAGCACAACGTCGCGGCGGAGCGCGTCGCCGAACAGCGCGCCCTCCACCTTCCCGGTGTACGGCACCCCGTCTACGTTCAAGGTGATCTGGCGCGTCAGGATGCTGAATGAGCCGTTGTGGGATTTGTATTTTCCTTCTTCCATCAGATAGAAACCCGCGTCGCTCCCCGCATACCTCCGAAAGGAGGCGAAACGGTAAGACTGCCCACCGTGCAGCAGACATGTGCCATATGCCGAATCCATGAACCTGGTGGCGTTGCACGCAATGGGTTCCCCTTGCTCGGAAGTGAACAGCACCTCCCCAGTCTCGCCGGGCAACAATCTTGCGGCATACGGCTTTCCCCAAACGTCCACCATTCCAATGCCGCTGTCCTTGTCCCAACGTCCGCGAAAGGTGTGCGTCCCGAAATCGGCTGCAGCAAACCTCTGGGCACATCCTGACAGCATTGAAAGCAGCAGCAGGGCGGGCACTGCGAACCGCCGACGTTTGGTGGTGATACGCGGTGCTTGCATGCCCGCGCTGTTGTCGATTTTTCGCATCCGTTCCTCCGGGTCCACGTTGCGCCCTTGCGGCACCCTGCTGCAAGGCCGCGCCGTGTTCGTCATGCAGCACTGTGCGATCGCGACGCGGGTGCGTCTTGAACCGAAACGACGCTCGTCCGCTCATGCGGCGAGGGGCAGGACCTTGTCCGCGTAGGAATCGAGCGGGGTCCAACGCGGGCCATGTCGATTTGGCCTGTCGGTTCCGTTCAATACACGCTGCGTCGGTATGACGGACAGTCCCTCCCACCCAATTTCACCTGAACGCCATGCAGCCAGCGCAACCCATTCACGGTCAGAAACACGGCATGAACCGCAGCTTCGTCAAATGGCTGGTCTTCGTGCTTCTCTGTTGTGTTGTCCCCGTCCTGTTCTACGGGTTCGTCATTGGTGGCTTCGTGTCCCCCCTCGTGATCATGGTGTGGCTGTTCCGACATCTGGCCACTGGGTTCGGCGCCCTCTACGCGATCCATCTCCTGGTCTACCTGCCCGTCCTCTATCGCGTGGCGAGCTTCCTGAGCAAGAAGATGGTGAACTCGAGATTCGGGGCAAGCGCTCTTGCCCTGTTCTGCGGTGCTGCCGTTCTGGTCTCCTTCCTGCCGATGTATGGGGTGGCTCATTCGGTGACACGCACCTACAACCTCTACCAGATGCTGGTTCGCCCCTAGCGACAGTCGGCCCTCGATGCGTGGTTCGCGGACCGGCCCGCCTCGTGCACGCCGGTCACGCCCTGGTGGCGACCGCCGCCACGATTGGTCAGACCGTCGAAGGGGGGATCGACCTGGGTGATGTCGTGAAAGAGTAGCGAGATTTTGGTCTGCGATGTCTTTGCAGGCGCCGTCAGTCGCTAGACCCAAAGCCGATACAGCCAGAACGACTCGTCCGCGATGTAGCGCTCGGCAAAGGCCGTGGGCGAGAAGCCCGTGATGCGCTTGGCGGCGCGGACAAGGTGCGACTGATCGGCGAAGCCCTCATCGACCGCGATCCCGGCCCAGTCGAAAGGCTGGCCGGCCTGCCAGCGGTCACGGGCCAAGTGGAAGGCGCCCTCGGCCCGCACCAGCGTCTGCCATTCGCGCAGGGAGCGGCCACTCATCGACTTGATGCGCCGCTCCACCTGCCGCGCGCTGTGGGTGCGGCTCCACTGGCCAGCCTGCAGCGCCAAGCGCTCGAGCCAGTGGCGGCCGATCTGGCGGATGGAGGGCGTGCTGCCAGGCGCGCCGCGCAGTACCTGCCACCGCGCCGCGAGGTGGTGGTCGAGCGCGGCAAGCGTCGTGGCGTCGTCTGGCGCGGACTGCAGCGCGGCTAGCAGCGGCCACCACGATTCGTGCAGCGCCTCGTGCGCGGCTTCGAATGTCTCGTGCAGCGCGGTGGGATCGAGGCCGAACAGATGGCGTGCGACGTCGGCGGTGAACAGCACGAGCACCGCCCGGCCCGGCTTCGCGCACCAGCACACGGTGGGCAGTGACTGGCTGCCGAAGATCATGGCGTCGGCCGCGAAGGGCCGCCACTGTGGCCCCACCGCAGTGTGCTGCACCAGGCCGGCTGCGCAGCCCTGGAAGCAACAAAGGCCAATGAAAGGCGTGGCCGGCAGGTGCGTGAGCCGTTGCGCAGCGGACAGCGCCGTGCCGAAGTCGCGGCTGATCGCGCACAGCACCGCGCCTTGCAGGCCAGGCGACGCAACGCGTAGGTGCGCGGCGTCGGCCTGATTCGGTGGCGCCACGCGCGGCGCGCGCGCCGAGGCCGCGGGGCAGTTCGATCCGTTCGCTGGCTTGTCAGGCATGCGCGCAAGCATACCGACGCGCCTAGCGAAGACGCTGTCGTTTCCGTTCAAGACCGCGCGCGGCGCCCCGGCCAGAGTGCGGGGATGAACTCCAACCTTTCGACGCCAAACGAACGCATGACCTCCTCCCGTCCTGTAGCCACCACCGCGTGCGGCATAGCGTGCCTGCTGCACGCGGGCCTGTTTGCCGTGGTCTGGCTGCTGTTGCCCGCCTCGCCGACGCTGCTGTCGGTCCTGCAATTCCTGTTCTGGCCCTGGATCCTCTGGTTGATTGCCGTCCTTCCTGGCGAGGCGAAGGCTTCGGTGGCGCGCGAGCTGGCCGTCTTCCTCGGCACACTGTGGTGCGTGCTTGCCCTGCCGATGGCCCTTGCGCTGGTGGTCTCCACGTTCGGCATGGGGTGCTGATTGCGCGCCATGTTCATGACACACGTTGTCTGCTTCCGGCCCACGAGCGGCCCTCCTGGACATCGGCGCGCAGGAGCCAGCGATCCATGAGGGATTGCTTATGACTGCCTCCACTTAATTCATTTGGTGGTCATGCGGACTACCTCGACAATTCAGCTCAGCCGCACCTTGCTGTTCCGGGACAAGCCATGCCGAAGTTTTTTCAGAAGGCGGATTCCACCGCGACGACACGATTGGACGTTGGTAAGGAACCGCGAACCTTGACGCCCAGCCCCGCATCCGCGGATATGCCACCGTCACCAGACCGGACGCCGATGTCCCCGCCGCCTGGCCATCCGATGCCGGCTTCCCACACAGGAAGGGATAGGGCCTATATCGGGATGCGCGAAGTATCCGCCACCGACTCCGTCGAACAGGACTTCGTTTCGCAGGACGCGCTGAAGCATCACCTGGCAGTGCAGGCCGCAATCGCTGCTCGCGACATGAAGAACGCGGAACGCAGGAAATGGATCGCAGTCGCGGTCGGCCTGGCCTTGTTGATTGCTTTGCTGGCGGCACTGCTCATGGCCAACGCTGCGGACGTCTGGCGGTAAGCCCGATGTCGCAGGCGCTGTCTGCAGCGTGACCATCGGCTTGGGAGACTTGTCCGGTCATCTGACCTCCGATCTTGGCCGGGAGCCGACATGCATGCGTCTCGCGCACGAGGGTATCCCTCTGGCTGCTGCCGCGCCATTCCCGTAAGCTGGCAGCCCCACTATCACCGGAGACTCGCGATGCGCCTTGCATTTCTTGCCTTGATGTCCATCGCCGCGTCCGTCCACGCGCAGGGAGTCGCCACCACGCCGGGAGTCGTCACCACGCAGAAGCTGTCGGCTTCGCTCGCCAACGAGCTTGTCGGCGAATCCGTGCGCGAGTGCGTGCAGAAGGGCTACAAGGTCGTCGCCGTCGTCGTGGACCTCGACGGCGTGCGACAGGCGCTGCTGCGCGGCGACGGTGCGCCGGTCCACTCCCTGGATAACGCCTACTACAAGGCCTACACGCTCGCCTCCATGGGCCCGGCGCGCAACGAAGAGAGCACCAAGCAGATCGCCGACCGCATGGCCAAGGCGCCGCCGAGCACCGTGCCGGTCTTCCCGCTCCCGAACATTACCTACGCACAGGGCGCTATCGCGATCGTCGCCAACGGTCAAACGATTGGAGCGCTCGGCGTCAGCGGCGCCCCGGGCGGGCAGTTCGACGAGGAATGCGCCCGCGCCGCGATGGCGAAGGTCAGGGACCGGATGAAGTAGCCAGCGCAAGGGGATGAATACCTGAGGAGATGAGGCGCGGCTCTGGACGAGCGACGGCGTCCGACCCAACGCAGGCGATCGGGCGGGCAGAATCTCCTCATGCAAGACGCTCATCCCGCCCCCGCCCAACCGCGGAATCGCCTGCACGGCGTGACGCTTGAGGCCATGGTCCGCACCCTGGAAGCGCACTATGGGTGGACGGAGCTTGCGACGCAAATACCCGTGCGCTGTTTCACGCACGACCCTAGCGTCAACTCAAGCCTCAAGTTTCTTCGCAAGACGCCGTGGGCTCGTGAGAAGGTGGAAGGGCTTTACCTTTTCATGCTGCGGGAAAAAGAGCGGATGCAGCGACCGCTTGCTTGAGCATTGCGGAGGGATGTCTGCTCGCCGCTTACCTGTCGTGGGAACGTGCGCTTAGCTCTTGAGCCGGTAACCGGTCTTGAACATGTACGCCACCACCCCCATGCACAGGGCCATGAACAACAGCGTCATGACCAGGCTGATGCCCACGCTCACGTCGGCCACGCCATAGAAGCTCCAGCGAAAGCCGCTGACCAAGTAGACCACCGGGTTGAACAAGGTGACCTTCTGCCAGAACGGCGGCAGCATGTCGATCGAATAGAAACTGCCGCCCAGGAAGGTGAGGGGCGTGACGATCAAGGTCGGGATGAACTGCAGCTTCTCGAAGCCATCGGCCCAGATTCCGATGATGAAACCCAGCAAGCTGAAGGTCACGGCGGTGAGTGCCAGGAACAGCAGCATGACGCCGGGATGCATGATCTGCAAGGGAACGAACACGGCCGCGGTCGCCAGGATGATGAGGCCCAAGGCAATAGACTTCGTCGCAGCTGCTCCGACATAGCTGATGACGATCTCGAACGCCGACACCGGAGCCGACAGCAGCTCGTAGATCGTGCCGGAGAACTTCGGAAAGTAGATGCCGAAGGAGGCGTTGGAAATGCTTTGGGTCAGCAGCGACAGCATGACCAGCCCCGGCACGATGAAGGCTGCGTAGCTGACGCCACCTACCTGCGGTATGCGCGAGCCGATGGCGGAGCCGAACACCACGAAGTACAGGGAAGTCGAGACCACCGGTGAGACGATGCTTTGCAGCAGGGTCCTGAAGGTGCGGGCCATCTCGAAGCGGTAGATCGCGCGGATCGCATGCAGGTTCATGGGGGGTCGGTGTCACGCACCAGGGTCACGAAGATGTCCTCGAGGGAGCTCTGGCGGGTTTCCAGGTCCTTGAAGTCGATACCGGCGGCCTCCAGGTCCTGCAGCAGGCGACTGATGCCGGAGCGCTCCGTTCGAGCGTCGTAGGTGTAGACCAGTTCCGAGCCGTCGCCACCCAGCTGCAGGGCGTAACTGCCCAGAGCCTCCGGCAGCCGTTCCATCGGCTGTGCCAGGTGCAGCGTGAGCTGCTTGGTGCCCAGCTTGCGCATCAGCTCCGCCTTGTCTTCCACCAGGATGATCTCGCCCTTGCTGATGATGCCGATGCGGTCGGCCATCTGTTCCGCCTCGTCGATGTAGTGGGTGGTGAGAATGACGGTGACCCCGCTGGCGCGCAGTGAGCGCACCAGCGCCCACATCTCCTGGCGCAAGGTGACGTCCACGCCAGCGGTCGGCTCGTCGAGAAAGAGCAAGGTGGGTTGGTGCGACAGCGCCTTGGCGATCAGCACGCGTCGCTTCATGCCACCCGAGAGTGTGCGCAACTGGCTGTCCCTCTTCTCCCACAGTGACAGGTCCCGCAGCACCTGCTCGATATGCGCAGGATCGGGTGGCTTGCCGAACAAGCCGCGGCTGAAGCTCACCGTGTTCCACACGGTCTCGAAGGCATCCGTCGTGAGTTCCTGGGGAACCAGTCCGATGCGCGAACGCGCAGCGCGAAAATTCCGGCGGATGTCTTGTCCGTCGACGGTGACCGTCCCGGTACTCGCGTTGACGATGCCGCAGACGATGCTGATCAGGGTGGTTTTCCCCGCGCCATTGGGTCCGAGCAAGGCGAAGATCTCGCCGCGGCGGATCTCGAGGCTGATGTTCTTCAGTGCCGAGAAACCGGAGGCGTAGGTCTTGGAAAGCCCGTCGATGGAGAGGATCGCTTCACGCATGTGGCCGCGCAGCGTATCTCAATTTCTGGCCAGACGCTTTCTTCGGGATCTCGGCGCGGTAATCCCGCACATGCACGAAGATGTCCTGGCCGACCGCGTCGCCGCGAATGAAGCCGAAGCCCTTGGCTTCGTCCCAGCGGACGATCGTTCCTTCCTTTCGCATGTGCGCTGCGTCAGCGAACGCCTGGACCGGGCCAGATGTTTGCGTGCTCTTCGAAATCCGGCCGCTGTGGCCGTACCACACAAAAACGCTGGCCGGTGGGCGCCTCCATGACCCACCAGCGCTTCACCTGCGCAATGCGCCGCGCGCCGAGTGCCTCCAGCCGGGCGACCTCGGCTTCGATGTCGTCCGTTTCGATGTCGAGATGCACGCGGCTTGCGTGCTGAACAGCCTGGACCAGCACCGACACGTCTTCGGGCGCGCCGGCCAGGCCCCGATAAGCGGCATCGTCCGGGTTCCGCAACGTCATGGCACTTCGTCCCAGCGCCGCGGACCAGAAGCCAGCAGCTGCGTCGACGTCCTGCGTCTGGCAATCGATGACGATCGTTCCAAGTCGGCTCTTGTGCATGGCTGGGAATGGGTGATTGGGGGCTGACCATCATGCCTGTTGTTCGACGGAGCAGGCCATGCCTGTTCGTGCCGAGAAGGCTGCTCCTGCCGGAGCGGACGGCCCCGACGGAAAGGCTCAAGGCGGACGCTGCCGCAGGGTCAGCCCTCGTCACCGGCATCCTTCGTCCACAATGCCTGCACCATCAGGAGCAGCCATGATCAGCGTTGAGTTCCTCATCACCTCCCTGGTCGTCGTCTTGATCCCCGGCACGGGCGTCCTCTACACCGTGTCCACAGGTCTCACACGAGGCAGGCGCGCGAGCGTCTTCGCCGCGTTGGGGTGCACGGTGGGCATACTGCCGCACCTGTTTGCGACGGTCCTGGGATTGGCCGCCGTCATGCACGCAAGTGCTCTTGCCTTCCAGTTGCTCAAGTTCGCCGGCGTTGCCTACCTGTTCTACCTGGCATATGCCACTTGGCGTGACACGTCGACGTTCCAGGTAGACGAGTCCATCACCAGGTCGGCAACGTCGCTGGTGGTAAAGGCGTTCCTCATCAACATACTGAACCCCAAGCTGACCCTCTTTTTCCTGGCCTTCCTGCCCCAGTTCGTGAACGCGCAGGCGGGTCCGCCGCTCTTGCAGCTATTGCTGCTCAGCGCCGTCTTCATGGCAATGACGTTCGTGGTGTTCGTGATGTACGGCTTCCTCGCCCACGCGTTCCGGGTGCGCGTGATCGAGTCTCCGGCGGTTCAGCGGCGGCTGCGCTATGCCTTTGCCTCAGCCTTCGCGGCGCTCGGGGCCAAGCTGGCCGCGGAGCGCTGAACGAAAGGGACCCTCCGGACGGTCTGTACGCGAGCAAGCTCTGTTCGGATGAGAATGTGCGATGACACGTGGTTCGGTCGATTTCGGCGAGGGCTGCCCGGTATCGGACGGGGGCTGTACTCGATCGCATCCACGGGACGACTCCCCATGCACCCCGGACTCCACCGCCTTCGACCCGAACGGCGCGGCTCCGAGGTGTGCCAAGCGCCGTTCACCAGGCACAAGGAGGCCGTGCGCCGGCAGAAACCAACGGACAAGAAAAAGCCCGCGAGAGGCGGGCTTTCGGTGAACGGCATGGGCGCTTTCAGTTCAGTCCTCGTGGCGGTGGTGCCCATGTTCCTCGTGCTCACGATGGCCTCCCTTGTGCTCCCGCTCGTACTCGTGTTCGTGTTCCCAGTGTTCCCGTTTCCGGCGCTCGTGCTCCCAGTGCTCACGCCGCCCCCTGCCCTCGTATTCGACGACAACCGGTGGTTGCACATAGACGGGCGGTGGCTGCACGTACACCGGCTGCGGGGCCACATAGACCGGCGCGGGTTGGAGGTAAACGGGTTGTGGGGGCACGTTCGAGACGCCCAAGTTGACGCCCGGCGCAACGGCTGCATCCAGCGAGTAGTAAACGCGCCCGCCGGCATGCGCAAGCGACGCACCGCTCAGGCCCACGATGGCAGAAGCCACCCACAGCAGTTCCTTCAATCCAGATTTCAATCTTCCTCCAAGGGTTCGCCTCCTGGCGACTGGCGTAGCCTATCGGCTTGTTCAGCCAGAACACCGGCCGCGAAGCCAAACGTGCGGAGTCTGCCAAGAAAGTCCGCGCAGTAGTGCGCGAAGGCGCGAGTTCTCCGAGCCTGCTGACACCATTGCGTCGTTCGCTGATCCAGCCTTTCGCAGCAGCTCTCAGCAATGCTCCCTGTGTGCGGGCGCCACGGTTCGCCAGTACAACTCCTGGAACGGCTTGCCTGCGGCCGTCCATCCGGGCAGCGGCACGAACGAACGTGCGAGTTCAACGGCTCCGCAGGCCTGCGCCATCGCAGGGGTGACCCACGGGCTCTAACGGGCAGCCCAATGGCCTCGCGCGCGCTGGAAGTCGGCCGAAGACGCGGCGAAGCAGCGTGGGCCCCTGCTCGCGCAACGATCACCGTCGGCTATCCATGTTCAGCGCCCCGGTAGCAGCCGCGCCTTTTCGGCGTTGAACTCGGCGTCCGTCAGAAGACCGCGCTTTCTAAGGTCGTCGAGCTTCAGCATCTCCGAGTACAGGTCCTTTACCTGCGCTAGCAACGGCCGCCGAGGAACCTTCGCTAGCGTGCGCTCACCCTTGACGCCCGAACACAACGGGGCGCGACGGCCGGTGTTTCCGCTCTGACCGGCGCCAGTGCTGCCCTGCGTGCGAGCTGCTCTACTGGCGTCCAGGGGAGCTGGATGGCT
>NZ_JAQGNQ010000128.1 GCF_028291745.1 Ramlibacter sp.
ATAAAGGGGTGGCGCCTGCGCTGGCCGGTCTTGCGGCCCAGCGCTCCTACGAGAGCGCGCAGCGCGTATCGAGGAGCGCGTACGTCTCTGATTCGCGAAGCTGGTCGAGTTCGCAGTTGGGCCGCAGGCCAAGCTGCAGACGAGTTCTTCGCGTGGGCCGCAAGACCGGCCAGCGCAGGTTTGCCCGAGCGCGTTCACGCGATCGGGACGCCACCCCGCGGGCCCGCACCGCACAGTGTCTTGCGCGACCGCCCTGCTGCTTAACAGCGGAAGTGGCGCAAGCGCCAAGCAGCAATGCTGCGGGATTCCGGACAGCAGTGGGTCACGCCCGGGATGACATCCAGGACGATCAGGCGGTCGGCGCGGCGCTCGGGAGCGGCTTGCCCGCGAAGAACGCCGCCAGGTTGTCCACCACCCGTTGCGCCATCGCCTCGCGCGTCTGCACCGTGGCGCTCGCGATGTGCGGCACCACGATGACGTTGTCCAGCGTGAACAACTCGGGCGGCACATGCGGCTCGCGTTCGAACACGTCCAGTGCCGCGCCACCGATGCGCTTTTCCTGCAGCGCGCGCACCAGCGCCGCTTCGTCGACCACAGTGCCGCGGGCGACGTTGACGAGGAAGCCCTTGGGGCCCAGCGCATCCAGCACTTCGGCGTTCACCAGGTGGCGCGTCTCGGCGCCGCCGGCGGTGATCACCACCAGGAAGTCGGCCCAGCGCGCGAGTTCCAGCAGCTGGGGCTCATGGTCCCAGGCGACGGCTTCCACCGGCCGGCGGCTGTGATAGCGCACGTGCATGTCGAAGCCGCTGGCGCGCCTGGCGATCGTGCGGCCGATGCGGCCGAGGCCGACGATGCCCAGCTTGGCGCCGCTCACCTGCCGCCCCAGCGGGAAGGGCGTTGCGGGCTTGGCTGCCCAGCGGCCGGCACGGACGAAGCGATCGCCCTCCGAAATGCGGCGGCCGATCGCCAGCAGCAGGGCGAAGGCGAGGTCGGCGACGCAGTCGTTCAGCACGTCGGGCGTGTAGCCCACCGGGATGCCGCGGCGGCTGGCCGCTGCCACGTCGATCTGGTCGAGGCCGACGCCGAAACTCGAGATCACGCGCAGCTTCGGCAAGCCAGCGATCAAGGCGGCGTTGGCGCCGCCGGCCGCGGAGGTGACCAGGCCATCGAACTCGCTGCCGCGTGCGGCGAGGAAGGCGTCGCGCTCGGCGCCGGCGGACGGCAGGCGATGCACCGTGTAGTTCTCGGCGAGTTGCCGCTCGAGCGTGGGCAGCAGGGACAGGGATTGCAGCAGGACGGGACGTGGGTTCATGTCAGTTCACGGTGATCTTGTGTTCGCGGATGATCTGGGCGTAGCGCTTCCTGTCATTGTCGATCAAGGTGGAAAACTGGGCCGGCGTGCCGGCGGCGGGCACGGCCCCGAGCTGCACCAGCTTGTCCTTCACGTCGTCGCGCCCCACCACCTCTCGCACGTCGGCGGAGATCTTCTCGACCAGGTCCCTGGGCGTGCCGGCCGGTGCCAGCAGGCCGATCCAGGAGATGCTGTTGAATCCGGGCAGGCCGGACTCCGCCAGCGTCGGCACGTTGGGTAGCGCGCTCACGCGCTTGTCGCTGGTCACCGCCAGCGCGCGCAGCTTGCCGGCCTTGATCTGGCCGCTGGCCTCGAGCACCGTCATGAAGGACAGCTGCACATGGCCCGCCAGCAGGTCGGCGATCGCCGGCCCGCCGCCGCGATAGGGCACGTGCAGGATGAAGCTGCCGGTGGCGTCCTTGAACATCTCCGCGGCCAGGTGCGGGCCACCGCCGGCGCCCGAGCTGCTGTACGTCAGCTGGCCCGGCTGCGCCTTTGCCAGTGCCACGAACTCGCGCACGTTCCTGGCCGGCACGGCCGGATTGACCATCATCGCCAGCGGCAGTTCGGCCACCAGGCCCACCGGCGCGAAGGCCTTGTCCGCGTCGTAGTTCATCTTCGGGTACAGCGACGGATTGATCGACTGCGTGCCGATGTTCCCCATGAGGAGCGTGTAGCCGTCCGGTCTGGCCTTGGCGACGAAATCGGCGCCGATCAGGCCGGCCGCGCCGCCGCGGTTGTCGACCAGCACCGGGTGGCCCCATTTGCGCGCGAGTTGCTCGGCCAGGATGCGGGTGCCGGTGTCGGTGCCGCCTCCGGGCGGGAAGGGCACGACGATGGTGACTGCATGGCTGGGCCAGGACTGGGCGGAGGCGGCGGTGGCCAGCGTGGCCAGCAGCAGGGGCAGCAACTTCTTCATCAGGTTTTGTCTCCTCGAAAGGCCGACAGTGTAAGGAGGCGACGGTTACAGCGAGCCCCGCCAGCGCGGGGTGCTTCCTATACTGGACCGAAGCCATGGCCCACTCCTCTTCCTTCCGCGTTCGTGCCGGCCTCGCCGCGCTCGGCCTCCTGGCCGTCGCCGCTGCGCAGGCGGCTTCCCTCAACGAACCGATGGCGCCCGAGGAGTTCTCCGCCTGCGTGCAGCAGCTGGCCGGGCAGACCGACCTGGCCGGCCGGCCGCTCGCGCGCGCCGACTTCGAGCGCATTGCCGGCACCGCGCAATACGACGACCGCGTGCGGCAGTCGCTGCTGGTCACCACGACCGAGCCGACCTTCTGGTGGGACGAGCTTGCCGCAACGACCGATGAGGATCGCGTCGAGGCCGGCCGCGCCGTGCTGGCGCGCAGCGCGCCCACGCTGGACCGCATCGAGGCGCAGTTCGGCGTGCCGCGCGAGATCGTCATCGCGATCTACGGGATCGAGACCAACTTCGGCCCGGCGCAGGGGAAGATCCCGGTGCTGAATGCGGCGCTCAGCCTGGCCTGCCTGCGGCCCTGCCCGGAGACCGCCACCGCGCGCGGCTCCTGCAGCGCGCGCGAACGCGCCTTTGCGGCGGTGCGCGTGGTGCGCGACAAACGCGTGCCCACCGAAGGCTGGCAAGGCTCCTGGGCGGGCGCCTTCGGCCGCACGCAGTTCGAGCCGGACAGCTTCGAGCAGCTGGCCGTGGACTTCGACGGCGACGGCATTCCCGACATCATCCATTCCGAGCCCGACGCCTGGGCCACCGCGGCCAACCACCTCAAGCAGCGCGGCGGCTGGACCATGGGCGCGCCGGTCTATATCGAGGTGGCCATTCCGCCCGAACAGCGCGCCGAGTTCGCCGCGACCGGCAAGTCGATCCGGCTGAGCGATCGCGCCAAGCCTCTGTCGCAATGGAACGCGGCGGGCTGGCGCGCCCTCGCTGGCGACGGCACGAGCCAGCCGCTGCAGGTGGCGGGCGACCCGGAGGCCTATCCTTTCCTGCCGGTGGGACTGCCCGGACCGGCCTTCCTCGTCACGCGCAACTTCGACACCCTCCTGCGCTACAACCGCTCGGAGCGCTACGTGATGGAGGTCGCGTTGCTGGCGCGCAAGATGGCGGGCGGCCACGACTTCGTCACGCCCTGGCCCACGGACGACCCCGGCCTCACGCGCGCGCAGGTGCACGAACTGCAGGCGTGGCTGGTGCAGAAGGGCTATACCGAGATCGTGCCCGATGGCGTGATGGGCCGCAGGACGCGCGACGCCATCGAAAAGGAACGCGCGGCCAAGGGCCTGCCGCCGGGGCGCCGCGTCGGACAGCGCACGGTGCGCCTGCTGATGCAGCCGTCCTGAGCCGCGCATAGCCCATAGGGGTTACGCAGAACTCCAGTGCCGCATAGGGAAGTGGCTCCTTGTCCATCTCGTCGGTCGCAGCAACAATTGGAAACAACGCGGTAGAGCCGAGTGCCGCATCAGACGAGACTAGGAAACCAATGACGAATCCCCGTGCGGACGTTGGGCCCGCGACGATGGAAGCCCTGTCCGAGCGCCTGCTGCGGCACGCCGACGTGAACGTGTGGCGCGCGATCTTCCTGGACGCAGCCCAGGCCAATGTGCGCTTCGAGGCCATGCGCTACACCGTGCTGGCCAGCGATTCGCCGCTGGGGACGATCAGCGCCGAAGAGAAGACACTGCTGGCCGACCGCCTCGGCGCCGAAGAGCAGCCGACGACCACGTCCGATCTGCTGCTGTCCTTCCGCAGCCCGACGGCCGCCGTGCGCGCCGCCCTGGTGCTGCAGCGCCTGTCGGCCGGGCGCAGTGTTCGCACCGCCGTGACCAGCGTGGCGGGAACGGTTGCCGTCGTCGAGATCGACGGCGTGGTGCGCCGCATCCTGGTCGGGCCCGAGATCGAGCGCGCCGAACTCGCGGTGGCCGAGTCCGTGCCCGGCACGATCTACGTCTGCGGCGAGACCTACAACGCGCTGGGCGACACGATCGCCGAGCACGTGCGCGGCGGCCTGGTGATGACCGAGCTCGACGAGGAGACGGTCACCTGCGCGTCGATCACGCTGCCGCCGCACGCCTCCGCCGAGGCCAGCACCTTCGCCGGCCTGGGCCGCTTCTAGTTGTTGATCGGTGCGATCAGGCCCGGCAGAGCCGGATCCTGATCGCAAGGGAGACTGCGCTGCATGTTATTCCGCGCAGTCTTCGCTTGGCCTGGATCCCCTGTGCGCCAAGCACAGGGACAATCCGCCAAATGACGCAGCCCACCTTCGAATGGGCGGCCTGCATAGGCCGCTTCCAGCTGTTCCACAACGCGCAGCTCGCGCTGCTGCGCGAGGCGCTGCGGCTGGCACCACGCTGCGCCGTACTGGTGGGCTCGGCCTGGCAGGCGCGGTCGCCGCGCAATCCCTTCACTTTTGCCGAGCGCGTCGAGCAGATCCGGCTCGCGCTGAGCGAGGAAGAGCGCGGCCGCGTGGACTTCCTGCCGGTGCGCGACGTCTACGACGAGCAGCGTTGGGTGGCAGCCGTGCAAGCCGCCATGGCCAGGCTTGCCGGGCCGCGTGCCCGCGTCGTGCTGGTGGGCCATCACAAGGACCCCACCAGCGATTACCTCGATGCCTTTCCCGGCTGGACGATGCACGACCTGGGCCGCCAGGGCGAAGTGCATGGCAAGGCATTGCGCGCCGTGCTGTATTCGGGCGAGTCGGTCGAGAGCGCGCTGGCGGCGCTGGCCTCGCAGGTGCCGCCCAGCACGGTCGACTTCCTGCGCGCGTGGGCGCAACTGCCCTTCCTGCAGCGACTGCGTTCGGAATGGGCGGAGCTGGCGCTGGAGCACGACAAGTGGGCAGGCTCGCCTTATCCGCCGGTGTTCGTGACGGTGGATGCCGTGGTGAAGATCGGCGACCGTGTGCTGCTGATCCGTCGCGGCCGCGCGCCGGGCAAGGGCCTGCTGGCGATGCCGGGCGGCTTCATCGAGCAGCGCGAAACGGCCTGGCAATCGGCGCTGCGCGAGCTGGAGGAGGAGACCGGTTTTGCGCTGCTGCCGCAGGAGATGGAGCATGCGCTGCAGGCCACGCGGGTGTTCGACCACCCCGACCGCAGCCAGCGCGGCCGCGTGATCACGCATGCCTTCTTCTTCGATCTGGGCGACCGGCTACGCCCGGAGATCGCGGGCAGCGACGACGCGGCGCAAGCGCTCTGGGCGCCCATCGTCGACTTGCCGTCGCTCGAACAGGAGTTCCACGACGATCACTTCCATATTCTCGATTCCTTCCTCCGCGTGACGAAGGAATGAGCACTGTTCTGGGCGGAGAACTTTGAACGCAGAAGTCGCAGAAGAAAATCCATTTGGATTGGTCTTCTGACTTTTTCGGCGTCTTCTGCGCAGCTTCTGCGTCTTCTGCGTTCAAGAATGTCACGCCACCTCCGCACTCATCATTGCCCTGAACGGGTATGCAGGCCACGGCTGACGCTGAGCTCAGGTCGGCGACTACGCCCGCAGGGTGAGTGCCGCCCAACGATGGCGCGACCCATCCAAGGAGCGCACATGCCCACCGAGAAGCAACGAGGCCAGGAAGCGGAGAACGACGGAACGATGCACGAAGACGAGCCGATTCCCAGCGCCTCCGACGACAAGGTGCTGGACGAGACGGTACGCCTGGCACGGGAGGGCGGCAAGGAACTGCAGTCCGATCCGAAGGAGCCTAAGTCGGGGTCGAACTGAGGCAAGCCTTTCGGATGTCATTGCGGGCTTGACCCGCAATCCACGCGGCGCTGATGCACAAACCGCCGTGGATCCCGGGTCATGCCCGGGATGACATGCACAACATCTTGCGCGTCAAGTCACCGGCGCCGGGTTGAACAGCACCAGCTGGTTGTGCAGCTTCCATTGTTCGGCCCAGGTCTTCTTGCGCCCGCTCGCCACGTCGAGCATCAGGCGGAACATCTCCCAGCCCACTTCCTCGATCGTCGCCTTGCCTTCCGCGATGGTCCCGGCGTTGATGTCCATCAGGTCATGCCAGCGGCGGGCAAGATCGCTGCGCGTCGCCACCTTGATCACCGGCACTTCGGCCAGGCCATAGGGCGTGCCGCGGCCCGTCGTGAAGACGTGCAGGTTCATCCCGGCCGCGAGTTGCAGCGTGCCGCAGATGAAGTCGCTGGCCGGCGTCGCTGCGTAATAGAGCCCCTTGCCCCTGATCTTCTCGCCCGGCGCAATCACGCCATCGATGCGCGAAGTGCCTGACTTCACGATCGAGCCCATCGCCTTCTCGACGATGTTCGACAGGCCACCCTTCTTGTTGCCGGGCGTGGTGTTGGCACTGCGGTCGACGCTGCCGCGCTGCAGGTAGGCGTCGTACCAGGCCATCTCGCGCACGATCGCTTCGGCCACTTGCGGCGTCGCTGCGCGCGCCGTGAGTTGCGCCACGCCATCGCGCACTTCGGTGGTCTCCGAGAACATCACGGTCGCGCCGGCGCGCACCAGCAGGTCCGTGCAGAAGCCCACCGCCGGATTGGCCGTGACACCGGAGAAGGCATCGCTGCCGCCGCATTGCACGCCCACCACCAGTTCGCTGGCGGGCACGGTCTCGCGGCGCCGCCGGTCCAGGCGCCGCAGGTGCACTTCGGCCTGTCGGATGATCGACTCCACCATGGACATGAAGCCGACATGCTCCTCGTCCTGCAGGCAGACGACGTCCAGCGGCTCGGGCTCGCCACGCTGGTCGACGATGGCGATGCTGCCCGGAGGTAGCAGGCGCTCCGGTTGCAGCTTCTCGCAGCCCAGGCTCACCACCATCACCTCGCCGCCGAAGTTCGGGTTCAGGCTGATGTGGCGCAGCGTGCGGATCGGGATCACCGCATCGGGCGCGTCGATGGCCACGCCGCAGCCGTAGCCATGCTCCAGGGCCACCACACCGTCGACGTTCGGGTACTTCGGCAGCAGCTCGGAGCGGATGCGATCGATGGCAAAGCGCGTCACGCCGGCCACGCACTGCACGCTCTGCGTGATGGCCAGGATGTTGCGCGTGCCCACCGACCCGTCCGCGTTGCGGTAGCCCTCGAAGCTGTAGCCTGCCAGTGGCGTGCCGTCGACGGGCACCGCGGTGGCGAACGGCAGGTCATCGAGGCTGCGCGCCGCCGGCATGCGCAGCAGGCGCTCGTGCACCCAGCTGCCCGCGGCGATGTCCTGCAGTGCGTAGCCGATGGTCACGTCGTAGCGGCGCACGGCGCTACCTTCCGGAATGTCGACCAGCGAAACCTTGTGGCCTTGCGGCACCTTCTCGCGCAGCACCAGGCCCGAAGGGAATTGCGTGCCGGCGGGCAGGCCACCGTCGTTGGCGACGATCGCGACGTTGTCCGCCGCGTGCATCGTGATGTAGAGCGGATCGCTGGCCATGGTCAGTCGGCGTGGATGTTCGCGGAGGCGACCACCTTGGCCCAGCGCTTGCGTTCCTTGTCGAAGAACTGGTCCTGCTGCACCGGGCTCATGGTGACGACCTCGGCGCCCTGGCCCGCGAGGCGCGCCCGCACGTCGGCGCCGCGGATCGCGCGCACCAGTTCCATGTTGAGTTTCTGCACGATCGCTTCCGGCGTGCCGCGCGGCGCCAGTACGCCCTGCCAGGTGCCGGTCTCGTAGCCCGGGACGCCCTGTTCCGCGATGGTGGGCACGTCGCCGATCAGGGGCATGCGCGTGCCCTTGGAGACGCCCAGCAGCTTGAGCTTGCCGCTCTGCACGTGCGGCAGCGTTGCCAGCATTCCGTTCATCATGAGCTCGCACTGGCCGGCCACCGTGTCCTGGATCGCCTGGCTGCCCCCCTTGTACGGCACGTACTGCCAGCGAGCGCCGGTGGCCTGCTGCAGCGCCACGCCGGCGAGGTGGTTCGCACCGCCGGTGCCGCTGGTCGCGAAGTTCAGTTCCTTCTGTTTCGACAGGGCCACCAGCTCCTTCAGGTTCTTCACGGGGACCGAGGGGTTCACCACCAGCAGGTGCGGCGAATAGGCCAGCATGGTCACGCCGCGCAGGTCCTTGGAGGGATCGAAGGACAGCTTGGTGTAGACGGAGGGCGAGATCGCCAGCGCGCCGACGTCGCACAGCAGCACCGTGTAGCCATCGGGCTGCGCCTTGGCGACGTAGTCGGCGCCCAGGTTGCCGTTGGCGCCGGACTTGTTGTCCACCAGCACGGGCTGCTTGAGCGCCTCGGCCAGTTGGTTGCCGATCATGCGGGCGATGATGTCCGAGGAGCCGCCGGGCGGGAAGGGCACGATGAGGCGGATCGGCTTGGACGGCCAGGCGTCCGCCGCAAAGGCGGGGGCGGCAAGGGCGGCGGCGGTGCCGGCGAGGATCTGGCGGCGGGTGAAGCTCATGGTTTGTCTCCTGCAGAAAGCGAAAAGCGCCCCGGGGGGCGCTGCCGATGTCAGGCCTGCGTGTAGGCCGTCTTGACGGTGGTGTAGAACTCCGCGGCATAGCGGCCCTGCTCGCGCGGGCCGTAGCTGGAGCCCTTGCGACCGCCGAAGGGCACGTGGTAGTCCACGCCCGCCGTCGGCAGGTTGACCATCACCATGCCGGCCTGCGAATGCCGCTTGAAGTGCGTGGCGTACTTCAGCGAGGTGGTGGCGATGCCGGCGGCCAGGCCGAACTCGGTGTCGTTGGACAGGGCCAGCGCCTCGTCGTAGTTCTTCGCGCGGATCACGCTCACCACCGGACCGAAGATCTCTTCGCGGTTGATGCGCATGGACTGCGTGGTGTCGGCGAACAGGGCGGGCTCGAGGTAGTAGCCGGGTGCGCCGTCGGCGTTGTGCGAGATCGCTTCGCCGCCCGCGACCAGGCGCGCGCCTTCGCGCTTGCCGATGGCGATGTATTCGAGATCTTGCGCGAGCTGCTTCTCGTCGACCACCGGGCCGACGTCGGTGCCGGCCTTGCGCGCGTCGTCGACCTTCAAGGTCTGGATGCGCCTGGCCATGGCATCGACGAAGCGGTCGTGGATGCCTTCGGTGACGATCAGGCGCGAGGACGCCGTGCAGCGCTGGCCGGTGGAGAAGAAGCCGCTGTTGATCGCGGCATTGACGGCGACGTCGAGGTCCGCGTCATCGAGCACGATCATCGGGTTCTTGCCGCCCATCTCGAGCTGGAACTTCGCCATGCGCGCGACGCAGGCCTGCGCGATGCGCTGGCCGGTGGCGACCGAGCCGGTGAAGCTGATCGCGTTGACGCGCTGGTCATCGAGCAGCACCTGCCCGACTTCCGAGCCGCGACCCATCACCAGGTTGAACACGCCGGCCGGCAGGCCCGCGCGGTGCAGGATGTCGGCGATGGCCCAGGCGCTGCCCGGCACCAGGTCGGCGGGCTTGAGCACGACGGTGTTGCCGTAGGCCAGGGCGGGCGCGATCTTCCACGCCGGAATCGCGATGGGGAAGTTCCAGGGCGTGATCAGGCCGACCACGCCGACCGGCTCGCGCGTCACTTCGACGCCGACGCCCGGGCGCACGGAAGGCACCACGTCGCCGCTGGTGCGCAGCGCTTCGCCGGCAAAGAACTTGAAGATGTTGCCGGCACGCGCGACTTCGCCGATCGCTTCGGGCAAGGTCTTGCCTTCTTCGCGCGCGAGCAGGTCGCCCAGTTCGTTGCGGCGCGCGAGGATCTCGCTGCCCGCGGCATCGAGGATGTCGAAGCGCTGCTGCGGCGTGGAAAGGCCCCAGGCGGATTGCGCCTTGACCGCTGCGCCGATGGCGGCGCGCGCCTGCTCGGCATCGGCCTGCGCGTACTCGCCGACCAGGTCGCGCGTGTCCGAGGGATTGATGTTGCGGGAGGCGCGGGGGCCGGAGACCCACTCGCCGTTGATGAGGTTCTTGAACATGCGGGGTTTCCGTTGGATGTCGATGGATGTCATCCCGGCCTCGAGCCGGGATCCAGGCGGCGCTTGCTCGAGCGCCGCCTGGATTGCGGGTCAAGCCCGCAACGACATGGTTGTCGGTTGCGGGCTCGGCCCGGCGTGAGATTGTCTATCGGACCAAACAAGGCTTCTTCGGATCGAACTTCCACCCCGGCACCAGGAACTGCATCGCCATCGCATCATCGCGCGCGCCCAGTCCATGCTGCTGATACAGGCGGTTGGCCTTTTCCAGTTCGGCTTCGTCGATCTCGATCCCGAGACCCGGCTGCTTGGGCACCTGCACGTAGCCGCCCACGATTTTCAGCGGATCCTTGGTCAGGCGCTGGCCGTCCTGCCAGATCCAGTGCGTGTCGATGGCCGTCACCTTGCCGGGGGCGGCGGCGCCCACGTGCGTGAACATCGCCAGCGAGATGTCGAAGTGGTTGTTGGAGTGCGAGCCCCAGGTCAGCCCCCAGTCGCGGCAGGTCTGCGCCACGCGCACCGAGCCGGCCATCGTCCAGAAGTGCGGATCCGCCAACGGGATGTCCACGGACTGCAGCGCCAGCGAATGCGCCATCTGGCGCCAGTCGGTGGCCACCATGTTGGTCGCGGTGGGCAAGCCGGTGGCGCGACGGAATTCCGCCATCACCTCGCGGCCGGAGAAGCCTTCCTCGGCGCCGCACGGGTCTTCGGCATAAGCGACCACGCCGCGCATCTTGTGGCCGAGACGGATCGCGTCCTTGAGCAACCAGGCGCCATTCGGGTCGAGCGTGACGCGGGCTTGCGGGAAGCGCTCGTGCAGGGCGGTCACCGCTTCGACTTCCGCATCGCCCGCGAGCACGCCGCCCTTCAACTTGAAGTCCTGGAAGCCGTAGCGCTGCTGCGCCGCTTCGGCCAGGCGCACGACGGCCTCGGGCGTCAGCGCTTCTTCATGGCGCAGGCGTAGCCAGTCGTCCTGGGCTTGCGGTTCGCTCGCGTACGGCAGCTTGGTCTTCTTGCGATCGCCCACGTAGAACAGGTAGCCGAGCATCTGCACCGCATCGCGCTGCTGGCCTTCACCCAGCAGTGCCGCGACCGGCACGCCCAGGTGCTGGCCCTGCAGGTCGAGCAGTGCGGATTCGACGGCGGTCACGGCATGGACGGTGGTGCGCAGGTCGAAGGTCTGGTTGCCGCGGCCGCCGCTATCGCGATCGGCAAACCGGGTCCGCATCGCGTTCAGGATCGCCTGCAGGTTGCCGACGGTCTGGCCTTCCACCAGGGGACGCGCGTCCTCCAGCGTCTGGCGGATCCTCTCGCCACCCGGCACTTCGCCCAGCCCGGTGTGGCCAGCGTTGTCCGTGACGATGACGATGTTGCGCGTGAAAAAGGGCGCATGCGCGCCCGAGAGGTTCAGCAGCATCCCGTCCCGGCCGGCGACCGGGACCACACGCATGCTCTTGACGACGGGAGCGGTCATCAGTCCGCCGAGATCTTGCGCGTCTCGATCAGGCGCTTCCAGCGCTCGTACTCCGAGGCCTGGTACTTCGCGAAGTGATCGGGCGAGTCGCCGACGATCTCGAAGCCCAGGGCAAGCAGCTTGTCCTTGACGTCCGGCTCGTTCAGCGCGGCCACGATCGCGTCATGCAACTTCGCCTTCACGTCCGCCGGGATGCCCCTGGGCGCGGCCACCGCCTGCCAAGACTCGACCTCGGCGCCCTTGATGCCCTGTTCGGCCAGGGTCGGCACGTCGGGCAGCAGCGGCGAGCGCTTGTCGGAGGAGATGGCCAGCGCGCGGACCTTGCCGCCCTTGATCTGCGGCAGGATGCTGTTGATGTTGACGAAGGCCGCGTTCACCTGGCCACCCAGCAGGTCGGTGATCGCGGGGCCGCCGCCCTTGTACGGAACGTGCAGGCCCTCGGTGTGCGTCTGCTGCCAGAACAGTTCAGCCGAGAGGTGGTCCGAAGAGCCCGCGCCCGAGGACGCAAAGCTCACCTTTCCGGGGTCCTTCTTCAGGTGGGCGAGCAGGTCGGCCACCGTCTTGTCGGGCGAGTTCACGGGCACGCACAGCACGTTGGGCGCCTGCACCAGGATCGTGATCGGATCGAAGTCCTTCAGCGCGTTGTACTGCACGCTCTTGAGGAGGTGCGGCGTGATCACGAACGGCCCGAGCGAGGAGATGAACAGCGTGTAGCCATCGGCCGGCGCGCGCTTGACGAAGGCCGCCCCGATCGTGCCGGTGGCGCCTGCCCGGTTGTCGATGATGAAGCTCTGGTGGAACTTCTCGTTCAGCTTCTGCGCCACCACGCGCGCGATCGCGTCCGTCGAGCCGCCCGGCGGGAAGGGCACGACGATGGTGACGGTCTTGTCCGGATAGGCCGCAAAGGCGTTCACGGTGGCGGCGGCCGCGAGGGCCAGGCCGATCAGGGTCTTCTTGATCATCATGTCTCTGCTTTTTGCTTGCTGCTTCTTCACTGCGGGCCCAGCTTGCGGATCAGGGCCGCGAGTTCTTCCACTTCCTGCGGCTTCAGGTCCGACAGGGGCGGGCGCACCGGGCCGGCGCTCTTGCCGACGATGGTGGCGCCGGCCTTGACGATCGACACGGCATAGCCTTCGCCCTTGGCGCGGATGGCCAGGTAGGGCAGGAAGAATTCGTCGATCAGGCGGCCGGTGGTGGCCGTGTCGCCCGCCCAGTAGGCGTTGTAGAACTCCATCGCGGTGCGCGGAATGAAGTTGAAGATCGCCGACGAATAGGTGGGCACGCCGAGCGCCTTGTAGGCGTTGGCATAGACCTCGTGCGTCGGCATGCCGCCGATGTAGACCAGCCGGTCGCCCAGCTTCTGGCGGATAGCCACGACGCGCTCGATGTCGCCGGTGCCGTCCTTGAAGCCGATCAGGTTGGAGCAGCGCTCGGCCAACCGGGCCAGCGATTCGGCGGTGAGGCGCGTGGCGCCGCGGTTGTAGACGATCACGCCGATCTTCACGCTCTTGCACACGGCCTCGATGTGCAGCACCAGGCCTTCCTGGGTCGCTTCGGTGAGGTAGTGCGGCAGCAGCAGCACGCCCTGGGCGCCGTTGCGCTCGGCTTCCTGCGCGTACTTGATGGCCAGGGTCGTGCCGCCGCCGGCGCCGCCGACGATCGGCACGCGGCCCTTGCAGGTCTCGGCTGCGGTCTTGATGACCGCCGCGTATTCCTGCGGCTCCAGCGAGAAGAATTCGCCCGTGCCGCCAGCGGCGAACAGCACCGTCGCGCCATAAGGCATCAGCCACTCGAGGCGGCCGGCATACCCCTTGGGCTCGAAGCGCAGTTCGCTGTCGAAGTCGGTCAGGGGAAAGGACAGCAAGCCGGTGGACAGGGCCTTCTTCAATTCATTGGGCGACATGGTGCTTCCGTTCAAGAGATAGGACATCGTACAACCAGTGACGGAGGTCTGCCAACGATGTCCGATGGATCGCGAGGGGCTTTAGCGGACTTCCGCGAGGCCGGCGGCACTAGCGGGTTTTGGCAGGTGCAAGTGAAGTCGGAGCGAACCGCGTCGCGCCCCTGCAGCCCGGGCGCCAGGAATGGTCAGGGGTAAACCCCTCTTCCGGCGACACGATCGCTATGGCAATACTTGTATGACAACTGATAAGAGACGACGCACTCGCCGTCTCATGGTCGCAGGTCATCGCGGACCTGAGCTGCCATCCAATTCAAAGAGCAGGAGACAAGAACCCCTCGGGCGTGTTCTCGAGCAGCTCACCGGCGGCAAGATGACCCACGTGCCTTACAAGAGCAGTGCCGAATCGCTGAACGCGTTGCTGTCGGGACAAGGCGCGGACATCATCTTCGAGAACCTCGCGCCGGCCCTGCCGCAGATCAAGGCAGGCAAGCTGCGCGCGCTGGGTGTCACCTCGGAACAGCGCGCCTCGTCGCTGCCCGACGTGCCCGCCATCGCGGAAGTGCTGCCCGGTTTCTCGATCGTTTCGTGGCAGGCGATCTTCGCCCCCGCCGGCCTGCCCAAGCCCATCGTCGACCGGCTGGCCGGCGAGTTCATCAAGGCGGTGCAGGACCCCGCCCTGCGCGCCCAGCTGCTTGCCCAGGGCGTCGAGCCCGGTGGCATGACGCCGGCCGAGCTCTCGGCGTTTCAGAAGTCCGAGGTGGAGAAGTGGGCCCGCGTGATCAAGGCGGGCAACATCAAGATGGATTGAGCGCCGAGCGGCCCGTGAACCGGACCTAAGTCGCGTGCTCCGTGCGCTGCGCCGGCGCTGCGCTGCGCGCGGTCGGCGTGGCCGCGGGGCCCTGCGTATGCCGGGTCACGCGGCGCAATTCATCCGCCAGGATCTGCTTGCGCAGCTCGACTGGCAGGGTTTCGTCGGTCCACTTCGGGTTCGGCTGTTCGCTGAAGAAGGAAACACGCATGAGAAACCCCTTGAGTTGCATACGAAACCATACAGTTGCAACTGCGGGGATTTGTCCGTCGCGACACCCATTCGCTGTCAGCGGCGGCTGACAGGGAGCAGCGGGAGCTAGCGGGCTGGCAGGCGAAAGGAAAACTCCGAGCCCTTGCCGGCGCCCGAGCTCTTGGCCTGGACGGAACCGCCATGCAGCTCTACCAGCTGCTGCACCAGCGCCAGTCCCATGCCGATGCCGCCCTCGCGCATGCTCTCACCCTCCTCGGCCTGCGTGAACAGCTCGAAGATCCGCGGCAGCATGGCGGGCGGAATGCCGATGCCCGTGTCCTGGATCCGGCAGACGATCTCGGCGCCTTCCTGGATGGCCCTGACCCAGACCGTCCCGCCCGCTGGCGTGTACTTGATCGCGTTGTTCAGCAGGTTGACCACCACCTGCTGCAGGCGTGCCACGTCGGCGTCGACCATCAGCGCGCTCGGGGGCAGCACGGCCTCGAGCTGCAGCCCTTTTTCGCCGGCCAGCTCCTGCATGCCGGCGACGGTTTCCTCGAGCAGGGTGCGCAGGTCGATGCGCTCCGGGTCCAGCTTGACCTTGCCGAGCTCGAGCCGGTTCACGTCCATCAGGTCGTCGGCCAGCCGCTTGAGCACGCCGATCTGCGTCGACAGCTGCTGCAGCGTGCGGGTGACCCGCGGGTCCTGCACCAGCCGCTCGAGGATCACCGAGATGTTGTTCAGCACGGACAGCGGATTGCGGATCTCGTGGCCCAGCGTGCGCAGGAAGCTGCGGGTCTGCTCGCGCGCCTGGCCCAGCTGCGAAACCTCGTTTTCGAAGCGCTCGGTATGTGCGCGCTGGTCCGTCATGTCGCGCAGCACCTTGACGAAGCCCACGACGCGCGACGCCTCGCGTACGGCCGACACGCTGCCCGTCGCCCAGATACGCGTGCCGTCCTTGCGGACGTGCCAGCGCGAGTCCTCCGAGAAACTGTCGTCGGCGGCCACCTTCAGCTCGTAATCGGGGTAGCCCCTGGCCCGATCCTCCTCGGTGAAGATGAGCGCAATGTGCCGGCCCACGGTCTCCTGGGGCAGGTAGCCCAGGGTGGTTGGGGCGGCGCCCAGCCACTCGGTGACGATGCCGCTCGGATCCAGCACGATCACCGCGAGGTCGCGCGACTGCTGCAGCCACAGGGCGAGCGTACGGGAAACGGGCGGGAGCCTGCCGGGGTCGCTATCGCGCATCCAGCTATCGTACACAGGCTGCGTCACGGAAAAGGTGCCGGCCGCGGCCCGCGTGCCCGGGTGCCCGGGTGCCCTGGCAGAGTAGAGTGCCGGGCGCAGCCCCGTTTTCCCCGTATCCATGAACAGACTTCAAGCCGAATGGCGCCGCCTCTACCTGCCGGCCGCGGCAGCCAGCGAGGCCGCCGGTGCCGAGCCAACCGCGCCGGCCCTGGCCGGTGGCCGCACGCGCGCCCTCGTGCTGGCATTGGCCGCCCCGGGCGCCTGGGACGGCGTGCGCGCTGTGTGGCAGGGCGTGCAGGCGGATCTGCAACTGCCCGCGCCGGCGATCGCGGTTGCCGGCAGCGCGGGCTATCAACTGTGGTTCTCGCTGGCCGAAGCAGTGCCGGCGGACCAGGCGCTTGCCTTCCTCGCGGCCCTGCGCAGTCGCTACCTCGGCGCTGCGCGCCCCGAGCGCATCGCCACCTTTCCCGCCGATGCGGCCGCGCCGGCTGGGGGCGCGCCCAGGCTGCCGCCCCACGAGATCGGGCCCGGCCGCTGGTCCGCCTTCGTCGCCACCGATCTCGCCGCCCTGTTCAACGAGGAGCCCTGGCTCGACCTGCCGCCGAGTGCCGAGGCGCAGGCCGACCTGCTGTCCCGCGTGCAGTCGACGGCTCTGGCCGACTGGCAGCGTGCGCGCGAGCGGCTCGCCGCTGCTGTGGTTGCCGAAGCTGCGCCTGCCGCTGCCATCGCGGTGGCAAGCGCCGATCCCGCCGCCGCACCGGGCGCCCAGCATGAAGACGCGCGCCGCTTCCTGCTCGGGATCATGAACGACCCGGCCGTAGCCCTGAACTTGCGCATCGAAGCCGCCAAGGCCCTGTTGCCCTGCCATGCAGGCCCGCGTGCCTGCTGAAACCGGAAAGCCTCACTTGTCCCTGCACGCCCAGACCCACCCCGCCCAAGATTCCTCCGCCGGCCACGGTCCCGTGCTGCGCACGCTGGCCAACGGCGTGCGGCTGCTGGCCATCCCCGTCCCCCACGTGCAAAGCGCCAGCGTCGGCGTGTTCCTGCGCGTCGGCTCCCGCAATGAAACGGCCGCCAGCAACGGCATCAGCCATGTGCTGGAGCACATGGCCTTCAAGGGCACGGCCAGCCGGTCGGTGCAGGCCATCAACCTCGATGCCGAGCGACTGGGCGCCGACGTCAACGCGTACACCAGCAAGGACACCACCGGCTACTTCATGACCGGCCTCGGCCGGCATGCCGACCGCTTCCTCGAGATGACGGCGGACATCGTCCTGAACAGCACGTTTCCGCAGGTGGAGCTCCAGCGCGAACTCGACGTGATCCGGCAGGAGGCGATCGAGTACGCCGAAGATCCCGAGGAGAGCTCCAGCGAGCTGCTGGACCGCGCCGCCTGGGGCGAGCACCCCATGGGCATGCCGGTGATCGGCACCGTGGAGAACATCGACGCTTTCAAGCGCGACGACCTGGTCGCGCACGTGAACGCGCATTACGTGGCGGAGAACACGGTGGTCGCCGCGGCGGGGCACTTCGACGTGGAGGCTTTCCTGGCGCAGGGCGAGCGGCTGTTTGCCGGGATGCGCGCGGCGGGTGCGGATACGGGCAGCGCGCCCGTGCTGGCGCCGCGCTACATCGGCAGTGCGCTGGGCCAGCGCTTCGCCCAGGTCTCGCAGGTGTTCGTGAATCTCGGGTACCCGGTGCTGCCGCCGGCCGGCGAGCAGATGCCGCAGCTGCGCTGGCGGCTGGCCGCCTCGCTGGCGACCATCCTGTTCGGGGGCGGCATGTCGTCGCCGCTGACCGACACCATCCGCGAGCGCATGGGCCTGGCGTATACGGCGCAATCCACCTCGGACAGCGGCGATGCCTGGTTCAACTTCATCGTCCATGCCGTCACCACGCCCGACAAGCTGCAGCAGTTGCTGGCCGCCACCGGCGACCTGCTGCGCGCGCACACCCAGCAGATCGCTCCCGTGCACCTGGAGCGCGCGAAGAACCAGCTCGCCGTCTCGCGCGTGCGCTCTTCCGAGCGCGCTTACGCGACGATGGAGCGCGCGGTCGAGGAGCTGTTCGTGCGCGGCACGGTGACGTCGACCGACGAGACGATCGCGATCATCGAATCGATCACGGCGGACGAAGTGCGCGCGGTCTTCGAGCGGATGCTGCACCATTCACCGGCCCTGTCCATCACCGGCAAGGGAGCCAGCACGCGCGCGGCGCGGCAACTCGTTGCGGCACTCGCGGCCTCTGCCTGACGAGCCCGCGTCAACAACACGGGCATTGCCGATCGAGAGGGCAAAAGACCGCAACGTGCCGGTGATAGTTGGCACTGACAAGACCAAGGTGCCGCCTCGCAGGTCCACCTACGTGCTGCCCTTGTAAGCGATTGCGCCCAAGCGAGCGAAGGGCGCCGCGCCGGGGTTAACCTAGGCTCTGCATCGAAGCAACGTATTCAGCTCCTCAGGCTTGTCTCTACGCGATGCTTCCGGCCCGCCCAGTGCGGGCCGTTTTTTTTGTGCGGGCAAAATGCCAGCCGCATGACCTCGAACATCGAACAACTCAAACGCCTCTTTCGCGAGGGGCGGCACGCCGATGCGATCGCTGCCTGCGAGGCCTGGTGCCAGCGGGAGCCGGCCAACCGCGAAGCGAGGCGGCTGTGCGCCACGATGCATATCCTCACCGGCCAGCATGCGCGGGCGCTCGAACTGCTGCGCGCACTGCGCGACCCGGCGCGGGAAGACGCCGAGCTGCTGTTCAACATCGGTAATTGCGAGAAGGCGCTGCAGGAGTTCGAGGCCGCGGCGACCACCTTCACGTGCTACACGCAAGCCTTTCCGGAAGACCCCGCCGGCTGGGCCAATCTCGCGGAATGCAACTTCGCGCTGGACCGCTTCGATGAAGGGCTGCGGCTCGCGCGATTGGCCCTCGAGCGCGAGCCCACGCTGGCCACCGAGCTGGCTGCCTCGCGCGTCGCCCGGGGCGACCAGCTGCAGGAGGCCGGCCAGCTCTCAGCGGCCGCGGATCACTACGGCGCGGCACTGGCGATGGTGCCCGGCGACGCGGCCACCTTGAAGAAGGCGACGCTGTGCCTGCTGCAAGCGAACCGTGGCCAGGAAGGCATCGCGCTGTGTCGCGAGATCCTGCTCAGCGATCCCGACAACCTCACGGCGCGGCTCGGGGCGGAATGGCTGCTCAGTCGGCTGGTGCCGCTGTGGCACATCCCGATGATGAACGAGCAGGAGCGCAACCAGGCCTTTCACGACGCGTTGCAGGCCGCGATCACGCCTGCAACGACGGTGCTCGAGATCGGCACCGGCTCCGGGCTGCTCGCCATGATGGCGGCGCGGCTGGGCGCGCGCCAGGTCGTCACCTGCGAGGCCGTCCCGTTGATTGCGCAGACGGCACGCACCATCGTCGCGCGCAACGGCCTGGCGGATCGCGTCACGGTGCTGGCCAAGCCGTCGGCTGCGGTGCAGGTCGGCACCGACTTGCCCGCCAAGGCCGACCTGCTGGTGCACGAAATCTTCTCCAGCGAACTGCTCGGCGAGCACGTGCTGCCCGCCATCGAGGATGCCAAGGCGCGCCTGCTGCGCGCCGGGGGGCAGATCCTGCCGGCGGCGGCCAGCATCATGATTGCACTCGTCGGCGGAGACGAACTGGCGCGCCATGTGCACGTGGACGCATCCTTCGGCTTCGATTTGCGCGATTTCAATGCCATCCACCCGCGCAAGCGACCCTTGTACCGCGAAGACCTGGCGCCATTGCTGCTGAGCGATGCGGTCGAGGCTTTCCGCTTCGATTTCATGAAGCGCTCGCATTTCCCCGCCGAAAGAAAGCGCATCGAAATGCGCGCGACGCAAGCAGGCCAGTGCCACGGCGTGATCCAGTGGATACGCATAGAGCTGGGCCATGGCATCGTCTTCGAGAACCATCCGGCGCGCCGGCGTGCGGTTTCGAATTGGCAACACACCATCTACGGATTCGAGGAACCGTTGGCGCTTGCCGAGGGTGCCGTGGTGGCGCTCAAGGCCTGGCATGACCGCGCCCGGCCGTGGTTCGACCGGGCGCAATGAGGTTGCCGGCCCTGATCTCAGCCTTTGGCGAAGTCGGTCAGCTGGGCGCCGTTGGCCAGCGCGTCCTTGAGCCAGCGCGGCCGCGGGCCGCGGCCGCCCCAGGTATTGCCCTTGCCGTCGGTATAGGCCACGCCCTCGGCGCGCCTTTGCGGTCCCCGGCGGCCGCCCGGCCCACCGCGCCCCGAGCGCATGCCGCGGCCGGAGGCCAGGCCGAGGTCTTCGGCGCTGATTTCATACACCGCAATGGCTTCCTTCATCCGCTCGATGACGCCATCCCGCTCGTGCGATTTCAGCGCTTCGGCTTCCTTCTGCAGGGCTTCGATCTGTTTCTGGAGTTCAATGTAAGTGGCCATGTGCTTTGCGAGAGTTGCGAAGCGCATTACAGCACAGGGTGTCCATTGAAAACAGCCGTGCAATGTCAAGGGCAACGCAATCGCCCCGGGAATTGAGGCAATTGGCAATGTTGCGGGTGCAATGCGGCGATCAGCCTGCGCGCAGCATTTCCATTGCGCGTTCGTAGAGCGCGTCGGCGAGGACCTGGGCGGCAATGAAGCGGTCGCGCTGGCGTTCGAGTTCCTCCAGCGGGCAGGCCTGGGCGGCGACTTGTCCGGCGAGTTCGAACAGCCGGCTCTCCTCCTGGAGGTACCGTCCATGGGCGCTTACCCAATCCTTCAAGGTCGCTGCGGCCACATGCTCTCCCGAAACGCCGGCCGTCGCGCGGCCGTGAACACTGAAACAACTGCAACGACAGTGTCACGAGAGTCGCGGGCCGCCGCCAGCCCGCATGGTGCCGACCGTGCATGAACCAAGGTGCCGCGCGCCGACCGGCGCGCGGCGCAGCTTGCAGCCGTGCCTCAGGCAGGGTGGCGCAGCACGCGGAACCGGTGGGTGCCGTCGCGCGCCAGTTGTTCGACCAGCCCGTACTCCCAATCGAGATAGGCCTGCATCGCCCGCTGCGCGTTCTCCGTGCCCTCGTAAGGGCGCCGGTAGCGATCGATGCGGGGGCTGGCCAGCCGCTCTTCACCGCTGGCAGCGGGCCGCCCCTGCGCGAACCAGGCCGCCGTTCCACCCGCCAGCACGGCGACCGGCGCCGGTGCGTGGCCGGCCAGGTCGTGCGCGGCGAGCTGGGCGAGCTGTTCGTCGGCAGCCGTGAGCACGATCGAACGCGGCGCCGGCGCGGTGCGCGCGATCTGCGCGAGGGCCTGTGGCAATTGCGAACGCAGCGCCCACCACGCACCGGGGATGTGGCGCTGCACGTAAGCGGCGCTGGCGCTCACATCGAGCAACCAGGCTGCGCCGGTGGCGAGCCCCGCGGCCAGTTCTTCGGGCTGCACGCCGGGCGCCGGCGGCAGGGCCACGCGCGGCGGCCAGGGCGTGCGGTCCTTGCAGCGCTCTGGAGAGAGGCCTTCGATCCAGGCGACGTCCCATCCCATCTGCGCGAGCCAGTGGGCGGTCATCGGCGCGCGCACCTCGTCGCCGCCATCGGCCACCACGATGCGGGCGCCGCGCACCGGAGCGAACACGTCGGTCTCCTGCACCAGCTGTCCGCCCTGCGCGCTGCCGAAACCGGGGAGGTGTCCGGCCGCGTACTCCTGGGGCGTGCGCACGTCGTAGCGGTACTCGGTGCGCCCGGCCGGCGCCGGCGTGGCGAGTGCCTCGACCGGGAGGCACCGGGCGCCGGCGCGTTCCGCCAGTGCGCGCGCGGCGTGCCGCGCCGCTTCGCGTGACGCCGCGCTTGCCTCGCCGAAGCGCCGCGACTGTCCGTGTTCCAGCTCCAGGCCCGCGAGCGTCCAGCCGATCGTGCCATTGCGCAGTGCCGACACGGGATTGGGAATGCCGGCGTTCATCAGCGACTGCGCGCCGATGATGCTGCGCGTGCGGCCGGCGCAATTGACGATCACGCGCGTCGCGGGATCCGGCGCGAGGTCGCGCACGCGCAGCGCCAGCTCCGCGCCCGGCACGCTGATGCCGCCGGGGATGTTCATGGTCTGGTATTCCTCGAGGCGGCGCGCATCGAGCACGACGATGTCCGCGCCGCGATCGAGCAGCGCCTTCACCTCGTCGGCCGACAGCGAAGGCGTGTGCACCTCGTGCTCGACCAACTCGCCGAAGGCCTTGCTCGGCACGTTGACGTCCTGGAACACTTCGCCGCCGCTGGCGCGCCAACCCGGCAAGCCCCCTGCGAGCAGCGTGATTTGCGGATAGCCCAGGGCCTGCAGCCGCCGGGCCGCGATCTCTGCGAGGCCTTCACCGTCATCGCAGACGACGATCGAGACATCGCGCCGCGGCAGGCGCCAGGGCGCATCGAGTTCGAGGCGCGCCAGCGAAAGCTGCGCCGCGAACAAGGGATGCGCGCGCGAAAAGGGATCTTCCTCGCGCACGTCCAGCAAGGCGATTTCCGCGCCGCTGCGCAGGGCGGCGCGGACTGTTTCGCTGGAGGTGGTGGGCGGGGGCTCGGTGGGCATGCGCGCGATTGTGGCCAAGGCGGCCGGGGCGCGCCACCCGGGCGTGCCCTGCGCGCGATCAGCCTTGCGCGGTGGCCCTCCTGCCCTCGTCCTTGTTGGCCGTTGCCACGTTGCCCGCCTGGTGCGCAGCCGCGATCTGGGCGGGATCGGTGACGTCGTAGGCGCCGAACACCTGCTGCACCGTCTTCACCTCGGGCACCACGTAGATGATCGCGCCGTACTTCGCCACCGTGGGCTTCGCCACGTTTTCGTAGAAGCTCACCGGCAGGTTGATGCAGCCGAAGGAGATGCGGTTGTCGTCGGTGCTCAGCGTTGCCAGCCGCTCGAGCCGGCGCTCGCGCGCCACCATCGGGCGCACGCGGTGCATGGAAATGGCAGCGTCGTAGTTCACCCAGATCACGTCTTCCTTTTCCGCGTTGACGCCCGGCTCCGCCACGAAGCGGCCGGCCGGGGTGATCTTTTCATCGGGCTTCATTTCCGCCAGGGACTTGTCGGCAGTGCCTGGAACCAAGTCGTCGCCGTGCGCCTGCCCCAGCAACGCCGGCGCGCTGTCCTCCAGCCGGCCCTGCGGCGTGAAGACGTAGACGCGCGCGTCCTTCTTGTCGACGAGCACGAACGCATGCTGGTGGCTGTCGCCGGTGCCGACCACCCAGTTCGCCATGAGCTTCGCCTCGGGCGAAGGCGTCTCGCCGCGGAAGTCCGCAAGGTGCGCTGGCGTCTGTGCGCCCGCGGAGGCCGCTGGCGACGCCGCGTCCGGCGGGGCGTGGTGCTCGTGCTGATAGAAACCGAACGCCGCCGCCCCTGCCAGGGCCAGCAGTGCCAGCCCCAGCAGCGGTTTCTTGCGTGGCTGCGTGACCCGCTCGGAGGCTGCGCGCTCCGCCTGCGTACCATCCTGCATGTCCGGCCCTCCTGAATTTGTGCCTGCAGGTTAAGCGGGTCGCCGCAGCCTGCGCGTCCGTGCCCGCACGGCAGTGGGCGTAGGAACACAGCCGGCAATCACCGCGGCCGGTTTCCCGGCGGGGTGACAGCCCTTGGCAGCCGAACCATGGCAGGTGGACGAGCCAGCCGATGCCTGCTGGCGCGATTGCGACGAGAATGCGGCCTTTTGCGAAGGAGACCCCCATGCGCCATCTCGCCGCGTCGGCCCTCATGGCCCTTGCCCTGGCCGCCTGCAGCAGCGTTCCGCTCGGGGCAGACCCGGGTCGCTATGCGGCGATCGTCGCCGCACGCGACCGCAGTCCGGCGGACCGCGCCAACGACGTGCGGCGCAAGCCCGTCGAGATGCTGGCCTTCATCGGCGTGCATCCCGGCATGGTGGTGGAAGACCTCAGCGCGGCGCGCGGCTACACCAGCGAACTGCTGGCCCGCGCCGTCACGCCGGGCGGCCGGGTGTACGCGCAGAACCCGCCCCGTGGGCCGGCGCGCACGCCACCGGCACAGCCGGAAGGCGCGGCTGCGCCGCCCGCGGCCAGCGCGCCGGCGCCCATGCCCACGCTGTCGCAGCGGGTGGACAACCCGGCGCTGGCCGACGTGCTGATGCCGGTGACGCAGCCGTTCGAAGACCCGGTGCCCGCCGAGGCGCAAGGTCGGCTCGACCTGGTGACGCTGATGTTCAACTATCACGACTTCGGCTACATGGGCGTCGATCGCGCGCAGATGAACCGCGCCGTGTTCAACGGGCTGAAACCGGGCGGCATGTACGTGATCGCGGATCACTCGGGGCGCCCGGGCACCGGCATCTCGGAAGCCGGCAGCTTGCATCGCGTGGAAGAGGCTTTTGTCGTGCGTGAAGTGGAGGCGGCCGGTTTCCGCCTGGCGGGCCACGGCGACTTCCTGCGCAACACCAACGATCCGCGCGACCGCAACACGCCCGAGCCGCCCATGCCGAAGGACGAATTCGTGCTGCGCTTCGTCAAGCCGCGCTGAAGAGACCGGACATCCGGGCAGCCGGAGAAGCTGTTTCCGCCGGGGCGTAAGAGCCGACCTACGCAGGATGCCCGCGCACGCGGGCTGCGGTGGCGGGCCCGGTGGGTATCTTGGACTCCGATTCAAATCACAAGGAGAACACGATGCCCCAGCAGGACGACGCATGCACCATGCTCGACGAGGACCACAACAAGGTTGCCGGTCTGTTCGAACAGTACAAGGCCGCGCACGACCCGAACCGGCAGCGCCTGCTGGCCAGCGAGATCTGCCAGGAACTGTTGGTGCACATGCAGATCGAGGACGAGATCTTCTATCCGGCCTTCCAGCGCGCCACCGGCGATCAGCCTCTGGTGCAGGAGTCGAAGCGCGAGCACCAGGAAGCCCGCGAACTGATCGCCCAACTCGAGGACAAGCCGACCGAGGCGCGGCTGATGCTGGAGCTGGAAGACGTGATCCTCGACCACGTCAACGACGAGCGCGAGAAGATGTTCCCGCAAGCGCGCAAGACCAAGGGGCTGGACCTGATGCAGCTGGCGCAGCAGCTGCAGGCGCGCAAGATGGAGTTGCTGGCCGCGCACGCGGGGTGATTCCGGTCTTACTCCCTCTCCCTCTGGGAGAGGGTGGGGGTGAGGGCACACGGCGGTCACGCCACAATGCACGCATGCGGCTCACCGTTCCCGAGCATGAAGTGGAGTTCACCGCCGTCCGCGCCCAGGGGCCGGGCGGGCAGAACGTCAACAAGGTCTCGAGCGCCGTGCACCTGCGCTTCGACATTCGCGCCTCCTCGCTGCCCGCCCACGTGAAGCACAAGCTGCTGGCGATGAGCGATCAGCGCATCACCCGCGACGGCGTGGTCGTCATCAAGGCGCAGACCGCGCGCAGCCAGGAGCAGAACAAGGTCGAGGCCATGGAGCGGCTGGCGCAGATGGTGGACGAGGCCTCCGCGATCCCGGTGCCGCGCCGCCCCACCAAGCCCACTTACGGCTCCAAGCAGCGGCGGCTCAAAGCCAAGAACGTGCGCTCGCAGGTCAAGGCGAGCCGCGGCAACGAGCGCCTCTAGGGCCGCAACAGGCCCTGATCCGCGGCGCGGGGACAATGCGCGCCATGACGCAGCCCGTTCCCTTCCGACCCGCCGATCTCGTGGCCATCGTGGTGGTGGTGGTGATCTGGGGCCTGAACTTCGTGGTGATGAAGGTGGGCCTGGCCTACTTCACGCCCTTCCAGCTGGGGGCGGCCCGCTTCGCCTTCGCCTTCCTGCCGCTCGCCTTGCGCATCCCGATGCCGCGCGTGCGGCGACGCTGGCTGCTGGCCTTCGGGCTGGCGCAAGGCGTCGGGCAGTTCGGCTTCCTGTTTGTCGCCCTGCACCTGGGCATGACGGCGGCGCTGGCTTCCGTGTTGTTGCAGACGCAAGTGTTTTTCACGGCGGGGCTCGGTGTGCTGCTGCTGGGCGAGCGCATCGGCGGCCCCTTGCGCGTCGGCTTCGGCTTTGCCGCGGCGGGCCTGGCGTGCTTCGCGACGAACACCGCCGCCACCGGATCCGGCGGCGGCGCGAGCGGCCCAGCCCTGGCGCTGACGCTCGCGTCGGCGGCGATGTGGGCCACCTCCAACATCGTGGTGCGCAAGGCGCAGAGGGAAAGCGGCGGCTTCCATGCGGTCGGCTTCGTCGTCTGGAGCAGCGCCGTGGCCATCGTCCCCTTCCTGCTGATGTCGTGGTGGCTCGATCCCACGGACGCGCAGGGCAACTGGGCGCGCGCGCCGTGGCAGGGCTGGCTCGCAGTCGCCGTCCTGGGCTGGCTGGCGACCAGCCTGGGCTACGGCCTGTGGACCGGACTGCTGAAACGCTATCCCGCCAGTCGCGTCGCGCCGTTCAGTCTTGGCGTGCCCCTGATCGGCCTGGCCGCCGGCATCGCCTTGTTGGGCGAGGTGGTCACGCCACTGCAGTGGGCCGGCGCCTTGCTCGTGTTCTGCGCCCTGGGGTGCGTGCTGTTCGGCGATCGCCTGCTGCGGGGGCGGGCGGTGCGCGCCTGAGCGGCAGACCACTGCGCTATGCTGCTTGCGTCCATGCGAAGTACCTGCTTACCCCCGCGCGCGCTGTTGCCGCGCGCCATTGCCTGCCTCTCTCTTGCCTTGCTCGCCTTCGCTGCCGACGCGCAGTTCCTGCCCGGTGGCGCGCAGCTCGGAATGAACGCGCAGCAACTGCGCGAGGCGGTTCCTGCGCTGCAGCGCGTGCCGCGCCCCGTGCACATGGCGGGTGGCCTGGCGGGCAATTGGCGCGGTCCGGCCCTGGAGATCGCTGGCGTGCCGCTGGCACCGACCTTCTTCTTTGCCGACGGCGAATTGCGGCGGGTCGAGTACGTGGCCGACGCTCGCTCGGCCGCGAACGCGTACGAGTCCCTGCTGGCCTGGGGCCGTGCGAGCTGGGGCCCCGAGCTTGCATCGCAGGGCACCGAAGGCACGTACGCGGCCTGGACCACCGGCCAGGTGCAGGCCTACCTGCAGCAGTCCAGCGGCACCTCGCGGGCGCAACTGCGCCTGGTGGTGAAGCTGCTTGCCGGCAGGGACGGCAGCGAGCTTTAGCGGTGGTGCGCCGGCCGTGTCCGGCCCGCGAGCTCCCGATTCCTGCAGCTTGCTGCGGCGCTTCTCCGACAACGCCTTGGCTGGCGGGGCTGACAAGGTCAGCTTGCCCGCGCGCTCACGATCGAGTCGAACAAGGGAGGTCCCATGGCCCACACGACTGCCTGCCGCGCGCAATCGCCCAGCGAAGAAGTCGCCAATTCACTGAGCCATGGGCTGGGAGCGGTGCTGGCCGCGTTGTTCAGCCCCCAACTGATCGCCACGGCCTTGCGGGCCGGCACGCTGCAGGGCGCAGCCGGGGCGGTGTATTGCGCCTCGATGATCCTGCTGTTCTCGGTGTCGGCCGTCTACCACTGGCTGCCGGCGGGCAGCACCAAGCAGTTGCTGCGCCGGCTGGACCACGCGGCGATCTTCCTGTTCATCGCCGGTTCCTACACGCCTTTCATGCTGGGCAGCCTGGCGGAGCAAGGGGGCTACTGGTTCCTTGCGCTGGTCTGGACGATCGCCACCATCGGCACGGTGGCCAAGTGCGCCAACCGCCTCACGCACCCGGTGGCCTCCACCGCGATGTACCTCGGGCTGGGCTGGGTGTCGGTGTTCATCCTGCAGCCGCTGATGGCGGCGATTCCGCCGCAAGGCCTGCAGCTGATCGTGGCCGGCGGCGTGCTGTACACGTTGGGCGCGATCGTGTTCCACCTCGACGAGCGCATCCCCTATGCGCACTTCGGGTGGCACCTGCTGGTGCTGGGCGCGAGCGGCTGCCACTTCGTGGCGGTGATGCGCTACGCGGCGGGATGACATCCCGGGGGATCGCATCCTTGCGCAAGCGCTAGCATACGGGCCTCATCGACTCCGGGGCCCCGGATGCCTCCCATTGCCGTTATCGACTTCGAGACCACCGGCCTGTCCCCCGCTGCGGGCCACCGCGCCACCGAGATCGCCATCGTGCTGCTGGAGGGCAGCCGGGTGGTCGGCCGCTTCCAGTCGCTGATGAACGCCGGCCGCCGCATCGCGCCCTTCATCGAGGAATACACCGGCATCACCAACGAGATGGTGCAGGCGGCGCCACCCGCGGCCGACGTGATGACCGAGGCCGCGCGCTTCGTGCAGGGTGCACCGCTGGTGGCGCACAACGCCTCCTTCGACCAGCAGTTCTGGCAGTCGGAGCTGCGGCGCGTGAGCGGGCGCAAGCGGCCGGACCCGGTGTGGACCTCGCCGCCTTCCTTCGCCTGCACCATGCTCTTGTCGCGCCGGCTGTATCCGCAGGCCGGCAGCTATCGGCTCGGGGCGCTCGCATCTTTTCACGCACTGCCCGACGCGGGCCGTGCTCACCGCGCGCTGGCGGACGCCGAGGTCGCCGCCTCGCTGCTTTGCCGCATTCGTGGCGATCTCCAGGAGCGCTACCAGGTCGACGAGGCGCCGCACGACCTGCTGGTGCAGTTGCAGCGCTGCCAGCGCCGCTCCATGCCCAAGGCGATCGCCGCCTATTTCGAGGGACTGCGCGACCATGCTTGACGAGGCACAGCGGCTTTCCAAGGCCGTCGCGGCGCTGGTGCCCTGTTCGCGCAGGGAGGCGGAGCAGTACATCGTCGAGGGGCGCGTCACCGTCGACGGCCGCAAGGTGGAGGAGCCGCAGTTTCGCGTGGCCTCCGGGCAGCGCGTCGAGGTCGACAGCCGGGCGCAACTGCAGCCGCTTGCGCCCGCAACGTTCCTGCTGCACAAGCCGGCGCGCATGACGAACGAGGAAGCGCGCTCGCTGCTGGTGGCGGGGAATCACTGGAGTGGCGACGCATCGGGCATCCGGCGCATCAAGAGCCATGCCGCCGGGCTGGTCGCGCTGCTGCCGCTGCCGACGCCGGCCAACGGCCTGTCGGTCTTCAGCCAGGACGGGCGCATCGTCCGCAAGCTGCAGGAAGACGCGGCAGTGATCGAGCAGGAATTGCTGGCCGAGGTCACGGGGACCATCGCACCCGGCGGCCTGGAGCGCCTGTGCCGCGGGCTGCTGCGCGAGGGCAAGCCCATGCCGCCGGCGCGCGTGAGCTGGCAGAGCGAGGCGCGCCTGCGCTTCGCGGTCAAGGGCATCGCGCCGGACTGGCTGCCGTGGATGTGCGCGCAAGTGGGACTGGAACTCACCGCGCTGCGCCGCCTGCGCATCGGCCGCGTCGCGATGGCCGGTCTGCCGCCGGGGCAGTGGCGTTACCTGCCGACGGGCGAGCGCTTCTGATCGCATACGATCCGGCGATGCCCTATACCGTCGCCGTTCGCGCCCTGTGCGACTTCACGGCCAGGCGCGGCGACCTCGACCTGCGCTTCACCCCCTCGCCCAGCGCGCAGGAGGGCATCGCCGGGCATCAATGGGTCGCAGGGCGGCGCGGCGATTCCTACGAGACGGAGATCAGCCTGCGGGGCGAATTCGCGGGCCTCACGGTACGTGGCCGGGCGGATGGCTACGACCCCGCGCGGCATCGTCTGGAAGAAATCAAGACGCATCGCGGCGACCTGGCCAGGCAGCCCGCGAACCATCGCTACCTGCACTGGGCCCAGGCCAAGGTCTACGGCTGGCTGCTGTGCGAGGCGCGCGGCTTCGCCGAGCTGAATGTCGCCCTGATCTACTTCGACATCGCCAGCCAGGAGGAAACGGTCTTCGTCGAGACGCACTCGGCGCAGGCGCTGCGCGAGTTCTTCGAAGCATCCTGCCAGGACTTCCTGGCGTGGGCCGAACAGGAGGCGGAACATCGCAGCCGCCGCGACGACGGCCTGCAGGCGCTGGCCTTTCCGCATCCGAGCTTTCGCACCGGCCAACGCGAGCTGGCCGCCTCGGTCTACAAGGGCGTGGCCAGCGGCCGCTGCCTGTTGGCGCAGGCGCCCACCGGCATCGGCAAGACCATGGGTACGGTCTTTGGCATGCTCAAGGGCGCCAAGCCGCACGGGCTCGACAAGGTGTTCTATCTCACCGCCAAGTCGACCGGCCGCGCCATGGCGCTGGACGCCGCCCGGAAGATCGGCGACAGCGCGCCCGCGCTGGGCCTGCGCGTGCTGGAACTGACCGCGCGCGCAAAGGCCTGCGAGCACCCCGACAAGGCCTGCCACGGCGACGCCTGTCCGCTGGCGCGCGGCTTCTACGATCGCCTGCCGGCCGCGCGCCGTGCCAGCCTCGGCTTGCCACGCATGGACAGCGCCGCCCTGCGTAGCGTCGCCCTGCAGCACGAGGTCTGCCCCTACTACCTGGCGCAGGAGTTGTGCCGCTGGGCCGACCTGGTGGTGGGCGACTTCAACTACTTCTTCGACAGCAGCGCGATGCTGCACGCGATGACGCTGGCCGGCGAGTGGCGCGTCGGCGTGCTCGCCGATGAAGCGCACAACCTGGTCGAACGCGCGCGCGCCATGTATTCCGCGGACCTGCGGCAGGCGGACCTGCGCGCGCTGCGCGCCACGGCGCCGGCGCTGATCCGCTCCGCGCTCGACAAGGTCAGCCGCGCCTGGACCTCTCTGCGCAAGGCGCAGGCCGAGGGCCGGCTCGAGACCCTGCCCGACGGCTTCGTCACCGCGCTGAAATTCGCGAGCAGCGCCTTCGAGGCGCACTTCGCCGAAGCGCCGCCGGGCGCGGATCACGGCAGCCTGCAGCAGGCGTACTTCGACATCCTGGGCTTCGTGCGCCTGGCCGAATCCTTCGGTTCCCATTCGGTGCTGGAATGGTCCGAGCCAGACAGCGCCGGCGGCCGGCCGGCCGCCACCATCCGCATCCAGAATCTCATTCCCGCGCCTTTCCTGAAGCCGCGCTTCGCCGCGGCGCGCTCGGTGACGCTGTTCTCGGCGACGCTCACCCCGGCGCGCTATTGCACCGACATGCTGGGCCTGCCGGCCGACACGGCCTGGATCGACGTCGACTCGCCGTTCGGGCCGGATCAACTCCAGGTGGAGGTGGTCAGCCGCATCTCGACGCGCTATGGCGACCGGCAGCGTTCGGTGGCGCCGATCTGCGCGCTGATCGCGCAGCAGTTCGCAAGGCGGCGGGGCAACTATCTCGCCTTCTTCAGCAGCTTCGAGTACCTGGAACTGGTGGCCTCGGAGTTCGCGCGCAGCCACCCCGACATCCCCACGTGGATGCAGGCGCGCGGCATGGATGAAGCGCAGCGCCGGCAGTTCCTCGAGCGCTTCGCACCGGGCGGCGCGGGCGTCGGCTTCGCGGTGCTCGGTGGCAGCTTCGGCGAGGGCATCGACCTGCGCGGCGACCGCCTCATCGGTGCCTTCGTCGCCACACTCGGATTGCCGCAGATGAACCCGCGCAACGAGCAGCTCAAGGCCTGCCTGCACACGGTGTTCGGCGCCGGCTACGACTACACCTATCTCTATCCGGGCATCCAGAAGGTGGTGCAGGCCGCGGGCCGCGTGATCCGCACGCAGGAGGATCGGGGCATCGTCTACCTGATCGACGACCGCTTCGCCCGCCCTGCGGTGCGCGAGTTGCTGCCCGCCTGGTGGCGCATCGGTTCGCCCGCCACGGCCTGAGGATCGTTGCGTGCTCATCGACCTGATCGACGGCACCTAGGACTGTTCCGCCATTTCCACGGGCTGCGCCGCATTCAGGCAAAAAGGTCTGAGGGATATCTTCATCGCGTGGAAATGAGAACGACGGCGTATGCACCAGCGCCGGGTCGCAATGTCATCCGACCATCACATGTCCCGCATGTCGTGCATGTGATGCGCGCCGGCGCCATGCGTGCCTGGTGCCGTCACGCCGAGGATGCCCACCAGCACCAGGACCAGCGCACCCAGCGCCACTTCCAGCAGGACGCTGGCCTGCAGCCGTCGCAGCGCCTGCAGGCGTGCGGCCTGCGACGCTGCCGATTGCGCGGCCGGCGCCAGCAGCAGGCGATTGCTCGCGGCCAGCAGCAGCATGAGCCCGAACGCGGACAGCTTTGCCAGCAGCACCAGGCCGTACTTCGTGGCGACGAGATCGCGCGGCGTGTCCAGCAACCACAGGGCATTGCCCAGGCCCGTCAATGCCAGCACGCCCACGGCAACCATGCCGGGCAGCGAGAACAGGCGAGCCGCTGCGGCGGCCAGGTCGGCCGAGGCCGGCTCCGCGCTCTTGCACGCGCGCCGGATCACCAGCCACAGCGGCGGCAACATCCCGAGCCACACGCTGGCGGCCAGCAGGTGCACGGCATCCACGAGCGCGTGCAGCGGCTGCGTGCCGACGGCGTGCCCGGCCCACCCGAGGCTGCAGACGACCAGCAGGGCCAGACCTGCAGTGATCCAGTGCCGCGGTGGCGACCCGCCACCTTGCTTGCCCGCGGGCCACAGCAACAGCACCGCGATCGCCAGCCACAGCGTCGCGCGCAGCGACCACACGTGGCCGAAGGTGGTCTGCGCCACGACGGTGCCCAGGACGGAAGGCGTGAGGGCCTCGGCCGCCGGCCGCCCGCTCATGCTGATCGCGAGCAGCCCCAGCCAGGCGAGCCACGAGACCGCCCCCGCGACCACGCCGCTGATCGCAAGCGCGCGCAACTGGCCACGCACCCGCAGGGCGAGTGCCGCGCTGCCGGCAGGCGGGGCGATGCGGCGCAGCACCAGGATCTGGAACGCGAAGGCGCCGGCCAGCAGCGCCGACGCGGCGATGTGGGCGGCCTTGACCCAGGCGAGAGCGGACACTAGGGCGCGACGTGGAACGCGAACCGGCCTTCGGAAACGTGCGTGTCGACGGAGACGATGCGCCACACCGCGAGGTAGGCGCCGGCGCCCAGCTTCGTGAGCGGCACGTGCAGCAGCTTGCGGTCCTTGGGGTCCACCTGCACGGCCGCCGTGTCCACCCGCTTGCCCTGGGCATCGAGCACTTGCACGCTGCTGAACGCGGGCTCCACCCCCTCGGTGAACCACAGGCGCAGTTCCGGCGGCGCCACCTTCACGGTGGAGCCAACCTTGGGATCGGCCTTGTCCAGAAACGCGTGCGCGCCGGCGGCGAGACAGAAGCAGGCCGCCAGCACCGCGACCAGGAAGTTGCGTGATTTCATCGGGCCGACGCCAGCAGGGGGCGCCCCAGGGATTGCGGGAACAGATCGTCGAGGAAGAAGTGCAGCTGCGCAAGCACGCCCACGCCGATGTCGGTCGTGGAAAGAACCGCTGGCCGACGGAGCCGTGGGCGCCTGCTGGATCCGGCAAGGCAGCGAGGGTGGCGGCAGTGGATGCGCATGGCGGATGTGGTGGTCGTTCTCGGCGCGAGCGTAGCGCGGATTGGCCGGCCTCGGGAAAACGCGGAGGGGGGCTGGCGCCGGGGGCCACAGAATCGCGTCGCCCTCATGGACGACCGGAGCCTGGAGACCGAACATGCCCGCCAGCCTTCCCTTACGCCGCCGCACCTGCCTGGCCGCCGCCGGCGCCCTGCTGGTACCCGGCCTGCGCGCGCAGCGCACGTATCCCGAGCGCCCGATCAAGGCGGTGGTGCCCAATGCGCCCGGCAGCTCGGTGGACACCATAGGGCGGGTCGCCACGATGGAGATGGCCAAGGTGCTGGGCCAGCCGCTCGTGATCGACAACCGCGCGGGCGCGGCCGGTGCGATCGGCGTGGAGGCGGTGCGCAATGCCGCGCCGGATGGCTACACGGTGCTGGTGGGCTCCAGCAGCGCGATCTCGGTCGCCCCCTTCCTGCAGAAGGCCGTGACTTACCAGCCGCTGCGCGACTTCGACCTGGTCTCGCTGATCGCCCTGCTGCCCAACGTGCTGGTGTGCAACCCGCAGCTGCCGGTGCAGAACGTGCGCGATTTCATCGCCTATGCCAGGAGCAAGAATGGGGACCTGCGCATGGCCTCGGCCGGCATCGGCTCGGTGAGCCACCTGGCAGGCGCGGCCTTTCAGACGGCTGCCGGCGTGAAGGCGCTGCACGTGCCGTACAAGGGCGGCAGCCAGGGCGTGGCTTCGGTCGTCTCGGGCGAGACCGATTGGGTATTGACGCCGGCGCCCGCTGCAATGGCGCTGGTGGCCGGCAAGCGCTTGAAATTGCTCGGGCACAGCATGGCGCCAGGCACGCAGCCGCTCGGCGCCACGCCTGCGATCGGCAGCGAGTTGCCGGGGTTCGAATTCGCCAGCTGGATCGGGCTGATGGCGCCCAAGGGGCTGCCGGCGGGCGCGACCGATGCGTTGGTGAGGGCGGTTGCCGTGGCGGTGCAGCGCAGCGAGGTGCAGAAGTCCTTCGAGCTCAATGGCGCGGTGGCGCACGCCTCGACGCCCGAGGAGTTCCGCGCGTACCTGGTGCGTGACATCGAGACGACGCGGCATGCGATTGCGGCGGCGGGCGTGCAGGCGGAGTAGGGTGCATGATCGACTGCACGAGGGCGGGGCACATTCCTGCGATCCCCGGCGGAGACCCGCATTGAGCGCCATCAATACATCATCGCGTTGCGCCTGCGGCATCGACGCGCACGCCCACGTCGTGCCCGAGAATTTCCCGAAACACGCAGGCGCGGCCATGCCGGTCGACTGGCCCTCGATGGTGGCGGCCGCCGGCTTCGATGAAGCCACGGTGCAGCGGCTGGTGCATCGCAATGCCGAGCGCTTTCTCGGCCTGACCAAGGAAACGACCCCATGAGCCCCTGGATCGATGGACTGCGCAGCGTGGCGCTGAACGTGCCCGACCTCGCGCACGCCGAGGAGTTCTACACGCGCACCTGGCATCTCGAAGTGGCGGGGCGTGGCGAGAACGTGCTCTACCTGCGGGGCAGCGGCAGCGATGCCTACCTGTTCGCGCTGCATCAGGGCGGCGGCGCGGCGCAGATCCGCCACGTCACCTTGCGCGCGCGCAGCCGCGAAGCCTTGGACGCGGTGCGCGCCAACGTGCTGCGCGCCGGCGGCAAGGTGCTGGCCGAGCCGCAGGAACTCGCAGGTGATCCCGCTGGCGGTACTGGCCTGACGGTGCAGGATCCACATGGCCGCACGTTGCAGGTGGTCTGGGGCGACGCGCGCCGGGCCGAGGCGCCGCCGGTCAGGGACCGGCCGATCCGCCTCACGCACGCGGTGTTGAACAGCCATGCGGTGGACGAGACGCGCCAGTTCCTGCAGGACGCGCTGGGTTTCCGGGTCGCGGACCGCACGGGGATCATGGCCTTCATGAACTGCAACAGCGATCACCACACGATCGCGATCGGCATCACGGACAACGACGCTCTGAACCACATCGCCTTCCTGATGCCGGACTTCGAGTCGGTGATGCGCGGCGGCGGCCGCATGAAGGACGCGGGCTTCCCGATTCACTGGGGACCTGGCCGGCATGGTCCCGGCAACAACCTGTTCAACTACTTCATCGATCCCTTCGGCGTCGTGATCGAGTACACGGCCGAAGTGCAGCAGGTCGACGACAGCTACGAGTCGCACGGCCCCGAGTTCTGGAAGTGGCCGCCGGGCCGCCTGGACCAGTGGGGCATTGCGAGCGCGCCCTCCGCCACCTTGAAGGAAGCGCAAAGGCGCGTGCTCTTCGCGCCGCACCCCGATTACCTGGAGAGCTGACAAGCATGAAGTTCGTCAGCCAACCCGAAGCGGCCTGAACGTGTTCGACGTCGCGATCGTCGGCTACGGGCCGGCGGGGCAGGTGGCCGCCGCCTTGCTCGGGCAGGCGGGGCTGCAGGTCTACGCCTGCGACCGGCTCGCCGAGGTCTACCGGATCCCGCGCGCGGTCGCCCTGGATCACGAGATCCTGCGCGTGTTCCAGCAGCTCGGGGTGGAGGCGGCGATCCGGCCTTGGTGCGAGCCCTTCACGCCTTCGGAGTACTACGGCGTCGACGGCCGCCTGATCCGCCGGATGACGATGGTGGCGCCGCCCTATCCGCAGGGCTACACGCCTTCGATGGTCTTCACGCAGCCCGAGGTGGAGCGCGTGCTGCGCGAGCGCGTTGCGCAAATGGCCAGAGTGCGCGTGGAGCTCGGCGTGGAGATGCGCCGCATCACGCAGGACGAGCATGGCGTGCAGCTGGAGATCGAAAGCGCGGAGGGCCGGCTCACGCAGGTCCAGGCGAAGTACGCGATCGCCTGCGACGGCGGCTCCAGCACGGTCCGCACGCAATTCGACATGCCGCTCGAAGACCTGGACTTCGACGAGCCCTGGCTGGTGGTCGATGTGCTCGTGAACGAGCAGGGCCTGGCCAAGCTGCCGGCGGTGAGCGTGCAGTACTGCGAGCCCGATCGGCCTTGTACGCTGGTGATCGGACCGAAGAATCACCGGCGCTGGGAGATCTCGCTCAAGCCCGGCGAAGACCCGCAGCAAGCCGCGGCGCCCGCGGCGACGTGGCAGCATCTCGCCCGCTGGCTCACCCCGGCCGACGGCACCCTGTGGCGCCAGGCGAGCTACCGCTTTCACGCGCTGGTCGCCGCGCAATGGCGGCGCGGCCGCGTCTTCCTGGCCGGCGATGCGGCGCATATGCAGCCGCCCTTTCTGGGGCAGGGCATGTGCCAGGGCGTGCGCGATGCCGCCAACCTCAGCTGGAAGCTCGCCGCCGTGCTGCACGGCGAGGTGCAGGCTGCGGCGGCCGAGGCGCTGCTGGACTCCTACGGCGTCGAACGCAAGGCCCACGTGCGCGAACTGACCAGCCGCATCAAGGCCGTCGGCGCGGTGATCTGCGAGCGCGATCCCGCCCGCGCCCGTGCCCGCGACGAGCGCCTGCTGGCCGAGTGCGGCGGTGTGGTGAAAGACACGCCGCGGCAAGACCTGCTGCCGGCGCTGTCGCAAGGCCTGCTGTCGCGCCATGCCCATGCCGCGCGCGGCCAGCTCTTTCCGCAGCCGTGGATCGCGGCCGAGGGAGGACGCCGCCACCTCGACGAGGTCTTCGGCAACGGCTGGCGCCTGGTGCTTGCGGCGGGCACGCCGGTGCCTGCCGCAGCCAAGGCGCTCCCCGGCCTGCGTGTGCTGCGCAGCGAGGAGCTGAACGAGACCGAAGGCGTGCTGGCCGCCTGGTTCGGTAAAAACGAGCTTGCGGGTGCGCTCGTGCGGCCCGACAACTACGTCTTTGGCGTGGCGCCGGGCGCCGACCAGGCGGGTGCGCTGGTCGAGGAAGCGGCCGCGGCACTTGGTTTGATCTAAGCTGATCGCATGACTGAACTGGCCCTGTACCACTCCCCCGGCGCGTGCTCGCGCGTGCCGCTGATCCTGCTTGCCAAGGCGCAGGCCGACTACGACCTGCGCATCGTTCGCATCCCCGCGGGCGAGCACCGCGCACCGGCGTTCCAGCAGGTCAATGCCAAGGGCAAGGTGCCCGTGCTGGTGCGCAACGGCGAGGCGCTGACCGAGAACGTCGCGATCGTCAGCTTCCTCGCGCAGCAGTTCCAGCAGGCGCGCCTGCTGCCCAATCCGCTCGATGGCTGGGGTTACGCGCAGGCGCTGTCCTGGCTGGCCTGGGGCGCGACCACGCTGCAGCCGCTGGTGGGCCGCATCCGCTCGCCGCAGCGGATCGCCGAGGGCGAGCAGGCCCAGGCCAGCGTCAAGGCAATGGGGGTCGCCGAACTGCAGCGCTCGCTGCAACTGGCCGACCAGCGCCTGGCCGGCCGCCCCTGGCTGGCCGCTGACGACTGGATGGCGCCCGATGTCTACCTGTTCTGGGTGGTCACGCGCGGCACGGAAAACGGCGTCGACCTGGCGAAGCTGCCCAACGTCGCCGCGCACTTCGCGCGACTGCAGCAGGACGCGGTGGTGCTGCGGGCGCTCGAACGCGAGGCCGCCGCTGCAGCGGCACTGCCGCCGCCCGCCTCTCACTGAAATTCCAACAGGCCGCCCGCCGGCCCAGATCGAGGAGACCGCAGATGAAGCGTAGAGCGTTCCTTGTTTCGACTGGCGCCGCGGCGCTGGTGGGCGGGCTGCCTGCGTGGGCCCAGTCCTGGCCCGACAAGCCGGTCAAGTTGATCCTGTCGCAGCCGGCCGGATCGGGGCCGGATGCGATGGCGCGCATGCTGGGCGAGCAGCTTGCGCGCAAGTGGAACCAGGCCGTGGTGGTGGACAACAAGCCCGGGGGCCAGAACGCGATCGGCGCGCAGGCCGCCGCCAAGGCGGCGCCCGACGGCTACAACTTCTACTACGCGACGACCGCGGCACTGGTCACCAATCCCTACCTGTTCAAGACGCTGCCCTACGATCCGCGCAAGGACTTCGTGCCGGTGGCGATGATCGGCATGGTGCCCTTCGCCCTGTGCGTGAACACTAACTCGTCGATCAAGTCGCTGGCCGACCTGGTGGCCTATGCGAAAGCAAATCCGGGCAAGCTGACCATCGCCAATGAAGGGCCCAAGACCTTCGGCGGCATGATGACGCGCCTGTTCGCGCAGCAGCTCGGGTTGCAGGTGAACCCGGTCCCTTATGTCTCCGTCGGGGCGGCGGTGGTCGACACCATAGGCGGCCAGACCGAGGCCGTGCTGGTCGACGTCCCCGCGATCATGCAGATGGCCAAGGCCGGCAAGCTGCGTCCCATTGCCGTGACCACGGCCAAGCCTGTGTTCGGCCTGGAGAGCGTGCCGCCGATGGCCACCGTGATCCCCGGCTTCGACTATGCGGGCTGGCATGGCGTGGTGGCGCCGGTGGGCACGCCGGCCGCGGCGATCCAGCGCTTCAACCGCGACCTCGACGCCTTGCTTACCGACAAGGAGATGGCCGCACGGATCCTCGCCGTGGGCCCGATCACCGAAGGCGCCGGCACGCCGGAGCAGATGGCGGGCTTCCTGCAGGCGGAGCACCAGCGCTGGAGCAAGCTGACGCGCGACGTGGGCATCCTGCCGGAATGAGGCGCACCATGAAACACGTCCTCGCCTTCCTGCTGTTCCTGCTTGCCGCGTCCTGGTCCTTCGCCGGAGCGAAGGAGGACGTGGCACCCACCGGCGTGCTGCGCGCCACCTTCCTCGGGACCAATCCCGTGCAGGCGCACATCGATGCGAAAACGGGCGAGATCACCGGCATCGTGCCGGACCTGGTGAAAGCCCTGGCCGCGCGCCTGGGCCTGCCTTACGAGATCCAGCCCGCCGCCAACGCAGCCGACATCGTCAAGCGTCTGGCGGAAGGCCGCGCCGACATCGGCTTCATGGCGTATGACGAGAAGCGCGCCCGCGAGGTCGACTTCTCCGACTCGTATGCGCTGATGTTCAATGCCTTCGTGGCGAAGGCCGATTCACCGATCGCGGCGAGCGCGCAGGTGGACCGACCGGGCGTGAAGATCGCGGCGGTGAAGGGGCAGACGCAGGAGATCGTCCTGAGCCAGACCGTCAAGCAGGGGACGATGGTGCTGCTGGATCGCAAACCCGACGCGGTGCAGTTGCTCGGCTCCGGCCAGGCGGATGTCTATGCCGCCAACCGGCACGACGCGGAACTGGTGGCCCAGGGTTCGGGCGGCCGGCTGAAGGTGCTGCCGGACAACTTCCTGGCCGTCGACCAGGCGGTGGTGACGCGGCGCGGCGAGCCGGCGCGCCTGGCGGAAGTCAACCGCTTCATCGTGGATGTGCGCACCGACGGAACGGTGCAGAAAGCCATCGCGGGCAGCGGCATCTCGGGGCTGGCCGTCGCCAGGGAAACCCATCGCTGACCAGGAGACAAGATGAAGACAACGAACACTCTCGCGCTGATGGCTTGCGCTGCCGCGCTTGCTGCCTGCACCGCCATGCCGGCCAGCGCGCCGCCGGCGAGCACCGGCTTCACGCTGTGGTCGCCCGGCTTTGCCGACGGCGCCGACTTGCCGCAGCGCTATTCGGGCAACATCGCCAGCAATCCGAATTGCGTCGGCGCCAACGTGTCGCCGCCGCTCGCCTGGAGCAACGTGCCGGCCGGCACGCGCAGCATCGCGCTGATGGTGCACGACCAGGAGGGCCGCAACGGCACCGGCGTGGTCCACTGGATCGCCTACGGCATCGCGCCCACCGTTTCGGGTTTCGCCGAGAACGAGGTCAGCGCGCCTTCGCCCAGGTACGTGGGCGGCAAGAGCACGCAGGGGCTGCCCAACTACATGGGCCCGTGCCCCGGGCCGAACACCGGACATCACCACTACCTGTACACCGCGATCGCAACCGACCTCGAGCCGGGCGCGTTGCAGCCGGGGCTCACCTGGCCGGAGGTGCAGGAGCGCCTGGCCGGCGGTCACGCAAAGGGGGCGAGCAGCATCGTGCTGCGGTTCGGGCGGCCTTGAGTCCTGGATGTCATTGCGGGCTTGACCCGCAATCCACGCGGCGTTGGTGTAAAGGCCATCGTGGATCCCGGGTCGAGCCCGGGATGACATCCAACAGCCCGGGGTGACATCCTTCGATGTCATTGCGGCCCAGGGGCACATTGCGGGCTTTTGGATGTCATTGCGGGCTTGACCCGCAATCCATGCGGCGCTAGTGCGGGCGCAGTCGTGGATCCCGGGTCAAGCCCGGGATGACATCCAACAGCCCGGGATGACACCTCCTTCAGCTATACCGCTTCTCCAGCGCATCCCACTCCGGCTTGCCCACCAGCCGTTGTCGCTCCGCGAAGCTGGCGACCAGCGTCGGGTCCTCGTCGATGCGCCTGGTGTCCCGCAGTACCGACAACGCCCGGTTCATTCCCGCCAAGGCCCCCTGCAGCGCCGCATTCGCATACAGCACGATCGCAAATCCCAGTCGGCCCAGCTCCTCGGCGTCAAAGATCGGCGTGCGGCCCCCGATCACCATGTTCATCAGCTGCGGTGCCTGCAGGCGCTGCGGCAGGGCGCGCACTTCCTCCGGCTTCGTCACCGCCTCCACGAACAGGATGTCGGCGCCGGCCTCGCTCATCTTCTGCGCGCGTTCGATCGCCGCCTCGAAGCCATGCGTGGCGCAGGCGTCGGTGCGGGCCATGATCAGCAGGTCGGGGTCGCGTCGGGCATCGACGGCGGCCTTGATCTTGCTCACGGCCTCCTCGGTGGAGATCACTTCCTTGCCGCTGAAGTGGCCGCAGCGCTTGGGCGCGACCTGGTCCTCGAACTGGATGCAGTCCGCGCCCGCGCGCTCCAGCGTGCGCACCGTGTGGCGCACGTTCAGCGCATTGCCGAACCCGGTGTCCGCATCGACGATCAGCGGCAGTTCCACCGCGTCGCGGATGCGGGCGGTGTGGTCCGCGATTTCCGCCAGGCCCATGAAAGCCTGGTCCGGCAGACCCATGGCCATGTTGGTGACGCCCGCCCCCGTGATGTAGATCGCCTCGAAGCCGAGATCGGCGATCACGCGCGCCGACAGCGCATTGAAGGCCCCCGGCACGAGCACCCCGCGCTTGGCCTGCGCCAGCGCGCGCAGCGCCGCGCGCGTGCTCTGGGTCGCCATCGTCATTCGTCCTTCATGCCGGTGGCCTTGACCACCTTGCCCAGGCGCGCACGCTCGTCGTCGCAGAACTTCACGAAGGAAGCGCGGGTGCCGCCGATCGGCTCGATGCCCATCGCGCGCAGCTTCTCGACCACCGCGGGGTCCTTCATCGCCTTGTCGACCGCCGCAGCCATCTTGTCCTGGATCTCCGCCGGCGTTCCGGCGGGCGCGTGCACACCCGCCCAGTGGGCGATCTGCACGTCCTTGAAGCCCTGCTCCATGGCGGTGGGCAGTTGCGGATAGGCGGAGATGCGCTGGGTCCAGGTGGTGGCCAGCGCCTTGAGCTTGCCGGACTGGATCTGCGGCAGCACGACGATGCTCGCTTCCGAGGTCGCGTCGACCTGGTTGCCCAGCACGGCAGACACCGATTCGCTGCCGCTCTTGTACGGCACGACATCCAGCTTGGCGCCGTATCCGGTGGTGAGCATGCCTTCCACGAAGTGGGGGGTGCTGCCCACCCCCGCGGTGCTCCAGTGCAGGCCGGCACCCTTCTTCGACGCGGCGACGAACTCCTTCAGGTCCTTGTACGGCGAGTTGGCCGGCACGATGATCACCGACGGCGCCAGGCCGATCATGGCCACCGGCACCAGGTCGCTGTCCTTGTACGTCACCTTGCGGATCATGCTGTTGGAGACCACGCCCGCGGAGCTGACCAGGAAGGTATAGCCGTCCGGCGCGGCCTTGGCGACGACGTCGGTGCCGACGATGGTGCCGGCCCCCGGCTTGTTGTCGACCACGATCGGCTGGCCGAGAACCTTGGAGGCACCATCGGCGGCAGCGCGCGCCAGCAGGTCGTTGGCGCCGCCCGGGCCGAAGGGCACGACGAAGTGGATGGGGTGGCTGGGCCACTTGTCAGCGGCCAGGACGGGCGCGGCCTGCGTGAGCGCGAGCAGGCCAGCGGCGCAGGCCAGGGCGGAACGGCGGGAAACGGTCATGGAAATCTCCGGAATGCAAGGAGCCGCCGCGGGCGCGGCGAGCCTGGGGCGAAATTATCGCCGGCCGCGAAAGGCCGCTTCGTGGACGCAACGCATGGGCATGGGTTGCCAGGCTCCTGAACTTGCGCCAGCATGCAGCAGGAGGATGAGTTCATGGCGGATCGCCGGCACGGACAAGGGGAGGGAGCGGGTTGCGGACGCGCTGTGCTCAGGGTGGCGCGCGGCTTGGCACTGGGGTTCGGCCTCGGCGCGAGCACGCTCGCAGCGCTTGCATGTCCACAGCCAGGGGACGTCTTCGATGCGTGGATCGTCGCCGCTGGCCCTGGTGGCGCTCCGGCGATCGCGCTGCGACAGCATGCGCCGTCCACGGCCAACGTCGCTTCGTCGATCTGGAACAGGCCTCTCGTCGCATTGCTGCTTGCCTCCGCGGCGGGGACGATGGAGCCACAGACACTTCCGCAGCGACTGGCCGACAGTGGTCCGCCGCGATCGAGCGAAGTATCCGTCGCGGCCGTCGCCACGCCTGCTTCTCCCTGCGCGTCATTGCTGCTGCACGCAAAGCGCGCTGGCGTGCCGAGCGCGTTGGTGCATTTCGACGCCCGCGGTGTCGTTGCCGATGTGCAGTCGCTCACAGCGCAAACGCTGGGATTTGATCCGGCGCGCTATGAATGGTCGGTGACTGCGCCCGGCGCTGACGCCGACGCCGACGGCAATGACAATGGCAATGGCAATGGCGCACCGACCCTGGTCGTGTCCGAGGGCGATGCTGCGCGAGGCGCGCTCGCCCGCCGGCCCGACGGTGTCTATGCGATGGATCCCGCTGCGTCGGCAGTGGCCGTCTGGAACAGTTTTCTGAAGGCGGCGAACAGCGGCGACGCCAAGCTGGCCGTCGCGCACCTGGCGAACGGGGCGCGGAATCGGCTGGCGCATGACTTGTTGGCGGCTGGCCCGGGGATTGCGGCGCTCGCGAGAGACGTCGTGTATGTCGGTGCCGACTACGTGGCAGACGAGATCGTCGCGGTGCAGACGGTGGTCCGGATCACCAGTGAGAGCCACCGGGTGTTCGAGCAACAGATCATGCGGCACGAAGGCCTCTGGTTCGTCGAGTAGATGTGAGCCCTGTGCGTCCTCGTAGGCTGGGCTGCCGCAGGCACCCCAGCATTCGGGCGCACGATCGCTGGGGTGCCTGCGGCAGCCCAGCCTACGACGAGAGCCGGGGCGCCCCCAGCGCAGCGCCATCGCATCCAGCCGCCGCGCCGTCTCGATCAGCAGTGCCCGGCTTGCCGGTTGCAGCGGCGGCCACCGTCGTGGCGGCCTGGTTCAGCCGCTCCCCGCTCGCCGCATCGAACACATGCGCCTGCGCCGGTTGCGCGCGCAACCAGATGCGATCGCCGGGCCGCGCGTCCTAGTGCGTCACCGCGATCGCCGAACACGCCACGCTGGTGGCATCCCCCGCCGGATTGCCCGCGTTCGGCGCCGTGTGATACGCGCCGACCTTGAAGTAAAGCGGCGCCGCGTTCCAGCTGCTGTCCACCGTGAAGCTGCGCTGCGTTCCATTTGCGCTGGCGGTCAGCACACCGGCCGCGAAGGACAGCGTATAGGCGACTGGCTGGCCGAGCGCCACGCCGGACACGAGCGCCGTCAGCGCATGCCGGCTGCCGTCGGTGTCGCTCTGGTACACGTCGACCGCGATGTCCTGGGTGGCCACCCGGTACACGACCTGCGCGAACACATGGTTCTCGCTGCGCAATTGGCCGATCACTGCCGTCGCTGAGGCGGTGGCGACCTGCCGCACTTCGCACCTGGCGGAGAGCGCGCCCGATCCGGTCCAGTCGCCCCGCGCATCGCCCTGGCGGTCGAACTCACGCAGCTCCGACCGCGTGTGGTCGGTGCCGACCCCCGGCGTGGTGACCGCGCCATTGGCCGGCGCGGTGAAGACGATGCGGCCCTGGCCGTCGGCGCGGAAGTAGTCGTCGGTGAAGCCGGCCACCAGTTCCTGCGGCAACACCGTGCGCGCCCCGTTCTGCGGGCTGTCGCTGCCGGCGGAATCCACGGGGAGGTTCAGCTTCCAGCCGGAAAGATCCATCAGGCTGGCCGGCGTGACCGTGGCGGCGATGCTGCTCGAAACGCCCGCCGCTGGCGCGGTGTCCGGTGCGGCCGCGCCCCCGCCGCCGCAAGCGGCCAGGGTCGAGACAAGAAGGAGGGTGGCCGAGCCGGCGAGCCGGGGGTGGGAGAGCAAGGAATGCATGGGGGAGAGCGTCTGATCGGGTCGCGCCATCCGCAAGCCCAGCCAGGATTGTCGCGACCCACCGCAGGAACTCCGGCCACTGACCCCCTTGCCCAGTTGACCTTGGCCGCCAAGCGTGAACATTTACCGATGCACGCGCAGCCCCGCCTTCAAGGCCGCGCAGCGGCGGCCTCGAACGCGCGGCCGGGCTGAGAGCGCCCGGTCGCGCTCAGCGCGCCGCTGCCGGGAAGGCGGGCAGCTTGTCGATGTCGCGCGGGTCGTGCTGGATGATGACCGTGGCGTTCAGGTTCTTCTGGATCTGCTTGATGCGCTCGATCGAGGCCACCGTGTCGGCACGGTCGTAGTTGAAGCTGGGCACGCCGTCGTTGTCGTAGTTCTCGTGGAAGTGCGCCGCGTCCCCGAGCAGGATGACGGGGCCCTTTTCCTTCAGGCGCACCAGCAGCGACTGGTGGCCGGGCGTGTGGCCCGGGGTGCGCAGGATCATGACCGTGCCATCGCCGAAGATGTCCTTGTCGCCGGGCTGCGGTTCGACCTTGCCGCCGCCGCTGATCCAGTGCGTGAAGCCCGCGACGTTGGCGCCCTGCATGGGCGTCGCGGCGGTAAGCGCAGTCCATTCGCGGTCACCGATCAGAAGCGTTGCGTTCGGCACGGTATTGAGCTGGCCGGTGTGATCGGCATGGAAGTGGCTGATGCCCACGTACTTGACCTGGTCCGGCCGCACCTTCATCCGGGCGAGTTGCTCGCCCAGCGACACCGTGGGCGCGCTGGGGTTGGAGCCGGGCGCGTAGCCGGTGTCCCAGACCATGTAGTCGTCGCCATGCTTGATCACATAGCAGCTGAAGGTGAAAGGCACGCGCGGGTTGCTGTACGCGAAGGTGTCGCTGAAGCGCCGCTGGTCGTTGAAGCCGTTGCCGCATTCGAGCCGGGTGAGGGTGACTTCCGGTGCGGCCGGCTGCGCCGAGGCGGACAGCGCGCCGAAGGCACCGGCGACGAACAGGGCGTGAAGAATCCTTCGCATGCGTTTCTCCTCTGGAGGGTTGGGGTTCTGGCGAAACGGCGGCGAGTGTGCCTGAAGCCTTTCGTTTGAGCTAGCGGGGGATACGCGCGCCTGCGCGGCCGTAGCACTCCCGCCCGGGCTTGCGGCCGGACCTCACCCCGCCGCTGCCCTCGCCGCATCGGCCTGCAGTTCCCTCGCGATATCCACCGCCAGCATCAGCCGCCGCTGCACCCAGGGCGTCAGGTCACGTTCCCCCGCATCCGGCAGTTCCAGCATCGGCGGCGGATCCTCGTGGCCGGTGGCGGCTGGTTGCGGAGCGGCGCGCGCAAGGGCGCCGGCGATCGCCTGCTTCGCTTCCTCCAGCGGCGGGTTCAGCCGCGGAAAGTCCAGCCGGTCACGCCGCTGCAGCAGCATGGTCTTGATCGCGGTGAGCTGCGCCAGCAACTGGTAGCCGTGCCCGAGCAGCCGCTCCAGGTCCTGCAGCGGCGGGCGCACCGCGCGCGGCTCCGAGAGCGAGCGCTGCACCGCCTGCACCAGCGCCGAGAGGCTGTCGTACGCCTCCCGGCGCGCCAGGCGCCAGGCCAGCTCCGGCTGGCCGCCGCCGGCGCTGGGCTGCGCCAATGCGAGTGCGAGCTCCGCGTGCCGCGCCTGCGCCGCCAGCGTGCGCGCCACCAGCGCGCCGACCTGCGTGCGTTCCCAGGAGGGCAGTACATAGCTGAAGACCCACGCGATCGAGACCCCGAGCAGCGTGTCCAGCACGCGCTCGGCCACCTCGAACACGGGCGAGACGTCGGGCGCCAGCTGGTGCGCCTGCAGCAGCGCGAGCACCGTGGCCGAGACGGCGGTGACCAGGTAGCGCTGCAGGGCGAACGCATGCGCGACCCCTTGCGCGCCCGCCACCACCAGCACCAGCACCAGCGGCGACAGTTGCGCGCGCAACAACACGCCGGCCAGCACGCATCCCAGCAAGGTGCCCGCCACGCGGCTGTTGCGCCGCTCCAGCGTCTGCGCCAGGCTGCCGCGCAGCACCACGACGATCGTCAGCAGGATCCAGTACTCGTGCGATCCCCAGGGCAGCGCCATGCCCACGCCATAGCCGGCCGCGATGGCCAGTGCGGCGCGTATGGCGTGGCGCAGCGGCGGCGCGTCCCAGCGCCACAGCGACAGGAAGGGCCGCCAGGTCCATTGGGTCGGGCTCACGAACAGCTGCCAGGCCGTGCGCACGATGGCGACATCGGGGGGCCGCTCGCCGCGCGCCAGTTGCATGAGCCGCGTGACCTCGTCGTGCACATAGCCGACGCGCCGCGACAGTGCGCCGCCGAGCAGTTCCGGCGCCGGTGCGTGGAGGTCGGCCAGTCCGGGCGCGGGTGCCTGCGCCGCCGCCGCGGCCAGCGCGGGCCGCTGGTGCGCGAAGGCGGGCGGTAGGCGCTGCAGCATCAGCGCCTCGGCGAGTTGCTCGAGGTCGCCGGCCAGCGCCTGCAGCTCGATGCCGAGGATCCGCAACAGCTCCTGCTGCCCGGGCGCGGCGCGCAAGGCGTCCAGGTCCAGTGCACAGGCGACGAGGTGATCGCGCATGTCCAGCACCTGCATCAGCATGCCCGCGAGCTGCAGGCGGCGCTCGGTGGTGGGCGCCTCCAGCAGGAGGTTGCGGGCGGCCTGCAACTGGTCGGCCAGCGTGGCCTGCTGCTTCATCAGGCGGCCGACCAGCGCGGTGCGCCGCTGCGCTTCCGGCTCCATGGTGAAGTGCAGGCCTTGCGTGCGCATCAGCGCCGCGATGGCCCAGAGCGAATCGGCCACCGCCAGCACGCGATAGCGCGGGTTCAGGAGCGAGTTGGCCGTGGTGCCCCACAGGATGTAGATCCAGGCGCCCAGCGCGAAGGCAAGCGTCTCGCGCAGCGCCTGGTCGATGTCGCCCGGCCGCGGCGCCGCGAGTGCGAACACCATCGAGAACATCACCGAGACCGACACCGGCAGGCCGCGCCGTCCCCACGCGGCACCGAGGAAGGCGCAGAAGGTGGCGCCCACCAGCAGCAGCGCCAATGCAGGCCCCGACTGTCGCAACACGCCGGTCGCGAAGAACAGCGGCGTGCCGATCAGCACGGCGGGCAGGAAGTGCGTGAACTTGCCGCGCTTGGGAGCGGGCTGGTCCGGCGGCGTCACCACGATCGCGCCGACCCCCGCAGCCGCGCCGGCCGCGGCACCCAGCAACAGGTGGACCAAGGCCGTCACCAGCAGCAGGCCCAGCGCCGCGACCATGCCGTTGGCGACGTAGGAACTCAGTGCAATGCGCCGAGTCGTGCGCAGCAGGGCGAGGAACTGGAGTCCCGGTTTCTTGGGCATCGCGTGCAGATCGTTGTCTGCGCCGGATTGTTGCATTGGCGCGCTGCCGGCCCGCCGTGGACAAGCCGTGCGCAGGAGCAGCCGCGCGTGCGGCGTCCCGCCGGCAGCTGCTTCAGAGGCCGGAGGCGGAGACGGAGGTCCGCAGGGCTTGCGGCTCGCGCAGTTGCTGCGGTGGCCGCGGCGCGCCGGCATCGCTCGCGCCGGAGTGCCTGGGCAGCGCGGGCGGACGTGCATTCGGATCGGTCACGTCCCAGGAGCCGAAGACCTCGCGCGGCGGCTTCGTCTCCGGCAGCACGTAGACGATCGCGCCCGTGCCGCGGACCGTGGGGCTGATCACCTGCTCGTAGAACGGGATCGGCAGGTTGATGCAGCCATAGGAGATGCGCCGCACCTTCGGATCCGGCGATGCAAGCCGCTCCGGCCGATGTTGCTCCGGGAAGGTGGTGATCACGCGGTGCATGGCGACCGCGGAGTCGTAGTCGATCCAGACCACGTCGACGCCCGTGTCGTCCACGCCCGGCTCGGCGACGAAGCGGCCGGCCGGCGTGGTCCTCTCGTCTTCGGGGACCTGGGCGAGCGGCTTGTCGCCGACGCCGGGCACCGTGCCGTCGCCCACTGCCATGCCCAGCAGCGCCGGTGCGCTGGCCAGCAGCAGGCCGTCGGGCGTGAAGGCGTAGACGGTGGCTTCCTTCTTGTCGAGGATCACGACGGCGCGCCCGTGGTTGTCGCGCGTATGGAAGGCCCAGTTCGCCACCTCGCGCACGCCTGGCGACGCGGGCGTGCCATGGAAATCGGCAAGCGCTCCGGGATGGGCGACGACCTGGGCTGCTTCGACCGTGGCCGGATGCTTGGCGGCCGAGGCCGGCTCACCGGGTGGCGCGGCACCGGCCGCCGGGCACACCAGGGCGACTGCGGCGACGGCGGCAAATACCGCGCAGCCGGAGCGCAGGAGTTTCAGGTGGGCGGGCATCGTCAGGGGCATGGTTGGCACGACAACAAGGGCAACGGACGCAGCTTAGAAGCATGAGCCGCAGCCGGGCATTCCCGATTGCACTGCCTGGGCGTAGGACACTGCCGACCATGCCCCCGTCCCACCGTCACGCCGGCACGGCAGCCAACGCGGGGCGCAGCGCCAGGCGCCAGAGGCGGAAGCTGCGGCCCACGAACATTCCGGTCAGGGCGCCATAAAGACCGGCGACGGTCAGCACGTACTGGTTGTCCTGCACCAGATGCGGCGCCATCGCGAGCTCGACCCCGACGACGTACTTCACCAGGAAGATGCCGAGAATCAGCAGCAGCGGCACGATGCTGCCCGGCAAGGCGTAGGTGCGGCGCACCGGGTCGAACTGCGCATTGCTGCGGCCGGCGCCCAGCAGCGCAAAGGCCACGCCGGCCGCCGCGATCCAGACGAACATCGCCGCTTCGAAGTGGCTGGAGCGCCCCAGCGCGCTGAACGTGCCCCACACGGAGAAGATCGTCATCGTGACCGGTAGCAGCGACACGCGCGTGAGGCCGACCGTGCGGTCGCGCAGCTGGGTGGCGCCCAGCGCGATCAGGCCGGCGAGCAGGCCCCACACCCAGGTCGGCGTGCCGCGCAGGATGGGGACGGTGGCTTCCGGATGGCTGGCAAGAAGTTGGAGCAGCATGGGGTTCTCCTGGTGCGAGGGTCGAAGTGGAAGTGCCAGGCAGCCACTGTGCAAGCGACGACCGCTCGAGGCGAGGCAGCTGCGACGAACCGTCGGATTCGGGGCGCGAACTGCCGCAGGGGGCAAGCGAGTGGAGCCGGTCCGCTACGGTAGGGTTCGCTCGTGGAGGTGGGCTGCGGGTAGCGCATCCCACGTTCGAGGGCCGGAGCGGTGGGGCGCGCTGCGCGCGACCCACCCTACCGACAAGAACAGCCTTTGAAGGCGAGGCTCAGTCCGCCTGCGCCTGCGAAGTCCGGGCTCCGAGCTGTCCCGAGATCGCCGTGGCGGCGCGGGTCAGTTCGCGGGCCGCCGCGCTTTTGGTGCTCGCCGGCAGCGTTGCGCTCGGGCCAATCGCGGTGAGCGCCAGCACCATCTTGCCGAAGCCGTCGAACACCGGCGCCGACAGTGCCGTGATGCCGTGCACCGAGCCGTCCACGAGCGAGCAGAAGCGGTCTTCGCGGATGCGCGTCAGATCGGCCTGCAGCGCCGCATCGAGCTTCGCGGTGCGGTGGCCGCTTTCGGTTGCCAGCGCGGCCAGCACCTGCTCGCGCGGCATGAAGGCGGCGAACAGCCGGCCCGAGGCCGTGCCGCGCACCGAGACCACCGTGCCGTGGCGCATGTTGACGTGCACGGCCGTCGGCCCCTCCTCCAGCCGCACAAAGGTGGGACCGCGGTTGCCCCAGATCGCCACGCCCACGGTGTGGCCGATGGCCTGGGCAAGCCGTGGCAGTTCCGCCGTCGCCAGGCGGATCGGGTCCACCTGCTGCAGGCTGATCAGGCCGAGCTGCAGGGCCAGCGGGCCGAGCCCGTAGTAGCCGGTCGCCGGGTCCTGCTGGATGAGGCCGAGCTTGCCGAAGCTCACCAGGTAGGGGTGCGCCTTGGCCGCATTCATGCCGGCTTCGCGCGCCAGGTCCTTCAGCGCGGTCGGGCGGCCGAAGTGCGCCAGCGCGCGCAACAGCTGGCCGCCGACCTCGATGCTCTGGATGCCGCGCGACTCTCGGGCGACGGAGTCGTTTTCTTCTGGAAGGCCACTCATTCGGGTTTTTACCTAGACAAACCGATTAGACATTATCAAACGCGTTGACTAAGATCAAGCGTTAGTCATACCCAAATCCATTTCACATGAGCAAAGCCTTCGCCTCCCAAGCCGACCTCGAAGAGAAGAAGGTCAGCTTCATCCAGCTTTCCGACAACGCCTATGCGTACACCGCCGAGGGCGACCCGAACACCGGCGTCATCATCGGCGACGACGCCGTCATGGTGGTCGATGCGCAGGCCACTCCGGTGATGGCGCAGGACGTGATCCGCCGCATCCGCGAGGTCACGGACAAGCCGATCAAGTACGTCGTGCTGAGCCATTACCACGCGGTGCGCGTGCTGGGCGCCTCGGGCTACGGGGCGGAGCACATCGTGGCCAGCCGCGACACCCGGGACCTGATCGTCGAGCGCGGCGAGCAGGACAAGGCCAGCGAGATCGGCCGCTTCCCGCGCCTGTTCCAGGCGGTCGAATCGGTGCCGCCCGGCCTGACCTGGCCCACGATGACCTTCACCGGTGCGATGTCGATCTGGCTGGGCCAGCTCGAAGTGCAATTGCTGCAACTCGGTCGCGGCCACACCAAGGGCGACACGGTGGCCTGGCTGCCGCAGCAGCGCATCCTGTTCTCCGGCGACCTGGTGGAGTTCGGTGCCACGCCCTATGCCGGCGACGCGTATTTCCGCGACTGGCCGCAGACGCTGGACAAGCTGGCGAAGCTCGATCCGCTCGCGCTGGTGCCGGGTCGCGGCGCCGCGCTCACCACCCCCGAGCAGGTGCGCCAGGGCGTGGCCGGCACCCGCGCCTTCATCAGCGATGTCTGGGAGCTGGTGCGCGCCGGCGTCGAGGCGGGCAAGGAGCTCAACGCGGTCTACCACGAGGTCTACGCGCAACTCAAGCCGCGTTATGCGCACTGGGTGATCTTCGACCACTGCATGCCGTTCGACGTGACCCGCTGCTACGACGAGGCCACGCAATACCCGGACCCGCGCATCTGGACCGCCGAACGCGACATCCAGATGTGGCAGACGCTGGAGGGCTGAGCGTGCAGCGGGCCGGCCAGCCTGCGCCCGCGGGCGCGGACGTCGACTACCAGGCGCTCGCGTTCCCCTACCGCCGCTCGAGCGATCAGGACGCGCCCGCGCGCGTGCGCCGCCCGGTGGTGATCGTGGGCGCCGGCCCCGTGGGCCTGAGCCTCGCCATCGACCTGGCGCAGCGCGAAGTGCCGGTGGTCCTGCTGGACAACGACTGCCGCCTCTCCACCGGCTCGCGCGCCATCTGTTTCGCCAAGCGCACGCTGGAGATATTCGACCGGCTCGGTTGCGGCGAGCGGATGGTGGACAAGGGCGTGTCGTGGAACCGTGGCCGCGTGTTCTTGCGCGACGAGGAGATCTACAGCTTCGACCTGCTGCCCGAGAGCGGCCATGCACGGCCCGCCTTCATCAACCTGCAGCAGTACTACGTCGAGGGCTATCTTGCGGAGCGCGCCGCGCAACTTGCGCTGGTCGAAATGCGCTGGTGCAACAAGGTCACCGGCGTGGAGCAGCGCGGCGATCACGTGCTGGTGCACGTCGAAACGCCCGAGGGCCCGTATGCCTTCGAGGCCGATTACCTCGCGGCCTGCGACGGCTCGCGGTCCACGGTGCGCCAGCTGCTGGGACAGGAGAGCAAGGGCCGCGTGTTCCGCGACCGCTTCCTGATCGCCGACGTGAAGATGAAGCTGGCGCAACCGGCGGAGCGCTGGTTCTGGTTCGACCCGCCGTTCCACCGCGGTCAGAGTGTGCTGCTGCACATGCAACCCGATGGCGTGTGGCGCATCGACTTCCAGCTTGGCTGGGATGCCGACCCCGAGCAGGAAAAGCGGCCCGAGAACATCATCCCGCGGGTCCGGGAGATGCTGGCGCACTCCGCCTGGAAGGACGCCGAGTTCGAGCTGCAATGGGCCAGCGTCTACACCTTCGCGTGCCTGCGCATGGAGCGCTTCCGGCATGGCCGCATCCTGTTCGCAGGAGACTCCGCGCACGGGGTTTCGCCGTTCGGGGCGCGCGGTGCCAATTCCGGCGTGCAGGACGCCGAGAACCTCGCGTGGAAACTGGCCGCCGTGCTGCGCGGTCACGCGCCTGACGCACTGCTGGACACCTATGCCTGCGAGCGTGAATACGCGGCCGACGAGAACATCCTGAACTCCACGCGGGCCACCGACTTCATCACGCCCAAGAGCGAGATCAGCCGGCTGTTCCGCGACGCGGTGCTGGAACTGGCCAAGACCCAGCCCTTTGCGCGCACGCTGGTGAACAGCGGTCGGCTCTCGGTGCCGGCCACATTGCACGAGTCACCGCTCAATACGCCCCTCGACCATGCGGTGCAAGGCCGGATGTTGCCCGGCGCGCCGGCGGCCGATGCGCCGGTGCAGGGCGCGGATGGCACGGGCGATTGGCTGCTGCGCTGTCTTGGCCCCGGCTTCACGGTGCTGATCGCGGGCAGCCTCGATGCCCGGATGCGCGGCGACCTGCGCCGCGCCGGCGAAGGCCTGGCTTGCCTCACCGTGCTGTGCGTCGGCGCGGAAGGCGATCTGCGCGACCCCCAAGGCCTGCTCGCACAGCGCTACGATCTGCAACCCGGCACGGTCATCCTGCTGCGCCCGGATCAGCATGTGTGCGCCCGCTGGCGCAAGCTCGATGCGCAGGCACTGCGCGCTGGCCTGGAACGCGCGCTGGCCCACGCCTGAACTCCATGACGCTCGTCACCGCCCCCAATCTCAGCGCCCCGGACGATTTCTACCAGGCGCTGATCGAAACGCACCAAGGTCTTGCGCCCGAGGAAAGCCACGCGCTCAATGCGCGGCTGGTGCTGCTGCTGGCCAATCACATCGGCTCGCTGCCCGTGTTGCGCGAGGCACTGCGGGCAGCGCGCGGCGAGCGCCCCGAGTGAATTGCAACTTTTTTCCTGGAGACAGAACTTGAATTCCAAGCAAACCCTTCGTCGCACGCTGCTCACCCTGGGCGCTGCCGCCTGCGTGCTGCCGCAACTCGCCCTCGCGCAGGTCAGCCGCCCGATCGAGTGGGTGGTCGGCTATCCCGCCGGTGGCGGCTCCGACGTGGTGGCCCGCACCGTCGCCGATGCCATGAGCAAGACGCTGGGCGAAAACATCCTGATCAACAACAAGCCGGGCGCCGCCACCAACATCGCCGCCGGCTACGTCGCCAACTCCAAGGACTTCGGCCACATCCTGTTCACCGCCGACTTCGCGACGCTGGCCGCCAATCCGTGGCTGTTCACCAAGCTGCCCTACAACCCCGAGAAGGACTTCGTGCCGGTCGGCATGCTCGCCCGCTTTCCGCTGCTGCTGGTCGTGGCCCCCAACGTGCCGGTCAAGAACTACCAGGAATTCGTCGCCTGGGCGAAGTCGCAGCCGAATGGCGTGAGCTTCGCCTCCGCGGGCATCGGCAGCCCGCATCATCTGGCGGGTGAACTGCTGCGCGAGCGCACGGGGCTGAAGATGCAACACGTTGCCTATCGCGGCGCGGCGCCGGCGGTGCAGGACCTGCTGGGCGGCCAGGTGCCCTGCGCCATGATGGACACGGCCACCGTGCAGCAGTACCTGGCGCAGGGCAAGCTGCGCGCGATCGGCGTCGCCAGTCCGCAGCGCCTGAAGACACTGCCGGAGGTGCCCACGCTGTCCGAGCAGGGCCTCAAGGATTTCGTCGCCTATGCCTGGCAGGGCCTGGTCGTGCCGGCCGGCACACCGCCCGAGACGGTCGCGAAATTCAGCAAGGCGCTGGCGGCGGCGCTGGACTCCACCCACGTCAAGGCGCGCTTCCAGGCCCTGTCGCTGGAGGCCTTGCCGGGCACGCCGCAGCAGATGGCTGACTACACGCGCGCCGAGCGCGAGCGCTGGGGCAAGGTCGTCAAGAGCGCGGGCGTGAAGCTGGATTGAGGCCGGGCATGGACTCTCTTCGCTACCAGACCGGCTTCGGCAACGAATTCGCCAGCGAGGCCGTGGCCGGCGCGCTGCCGCAGGGGCGCAACAGCCCGCAGCGCGCGCCCTTGCAGTTGTATGCCGAACTGATTTCCGGCACGGCCTTCACCGCGCCGCGCGCCGAGAACCGGCGCACCTGGGTGTACCGCCGGCAGCCCTCGGTGGTCGCCGGCGCCTATCAGCCATACGAGCAGCCATGGTGGCTCACCGGCGCGCAGCCGGGCGCGGTGATCCCGCCCGAGCCGCTGCGCTGGGCCCCCTTCGAAATTCCGCCGCAGCCGCTCGATTTCATCGATGGCCTGCGGACCGTTGCCGTCAACGGGGACGTCGAGGCGCAGACCGGCATGGCCGCCCACGTGTACCTGTGCAACCGCTCCATGCACAAGCGCGCCCTGGTCAATGCGGACGGCGAGATGCTGCTGGTGCCGCAACAAGGGCGCCTGGTGCTGCGTACCGAGCTGGGCGTGCTGGAGGTCGAGCCGGGCGAGATCGCGCTGCTGCCGCGCGGCATCGCCTTTCGCGTGGAACTGCCCGATGGCGATTCGCGCGGCTATGTGTGCGAGAACTACGGCGCGCTGTTCCGCCTGCCGGAGCTGGGCCCGATCGGCTCGAACGGGCTGGCCAATGCGCGCGACTTCCAGGCGCCCGTGGCCGCCTACGAGGAGACCGGCGAAGGCTGCGAGCTGGTGAAGAAATTCGGCGGCCACCTCTGGCGTGCCGAGCTGAAGCAGTCGCCCTTCGACGTGGTCGCCTGGCACGGCAATCTCGCGCCGCTGAAATACGACACCGCGAACTTCATGGTGATCGGCTCGATCAGCTTCGACCACCCGGACCCGTCGATCTTCACCGTGCTCACCTCGCCCTCGGACACGCCGGGCACCGCCAACTGCGACTTCGTGATCTTCCCCCCGCGCTGGCTGGTGGCCGAGGACACCTTCCGCCCGCCCTGGTACCACCGCAACGTGATGAGCGAGTTCATGGGCCTGGTCTACGGGCAGTACGATGCCAAGCCGCAGGGCTTTCGCCCCGGCGGCGCCTCGCTGCACAACTCGATGGTGCCGCACGGCCCCGACGAGGAAGCGTTCGAGCGGGCCAGCAGCGCATCGCTGCAGCCGCACAAGCTGGAGAACACGCTGGCCTTCATGTTCGAAAGCCGGTGGCGCTTCCAGCCCACCGCTTTCGCGCTGAATGGCGGCGCGCTCGATCGCTCGTATGCGCAATGCTGGTCGGGCCTGGCCGATCGCTTCGCCGCGGGGAAGCCATGACCGTCGATGGCACGCACGATCCCGCCCTGCGCAGCTGGGTGGTTTCTGCCAATGAGGCGGACACCGACTTTCCGATCCAGAACCTGCCGTTCGGGCGCTTGCGTCGCGCCGGCAGCAGCGATGCGTGGCGCATCGGCGTGGCGATTGGCGACCAGGTGCTGGATCTGCACGCCGCGCTGGCGCAAGGCCAGTGGAGCGCCGAGCTGGCGGCGCTGCTGCAGCCCTTGGCTCGGGGCGAGCTGAAAAGCCTGATGGCCGCGGGTGCGTCGGCGCGCAGGCCATTGCGCGCGGCGCTCTCCGATGCGCTGCGCGCAGGCAGCAGCCAGCGTGACGCACTCGCAGCATGCCTGCTGCCGCAAGCGCAATGCGAGCTGACGCTGCCCTGCGCGATCGGCGACTACACCGACTTCTACACCGGCATCCACCATGCCACTGCGGTCGGCAAGATGTTCCGGCCCGACAACCCGCTGCTGCCCAACTACGACTGGGTGCCCATCGGCTATCACGGCCGCAGTTCCTCGATCGTGCCCAGCGGGAACGCCATACGGCGGCCGAACGGGCAGGCGAAGGGCCCGTCGGCGAGTGCCCCCGTGTTCGGGCCGAGCGAGCGACTCGATTACGAAGTGGAACTCGGCTTCCTGATCGGGCCCGGCAACGAACTCGGCACGCCGATTCCCATTGCGCAGGCGGAGGGCCACCTGTTTGGCGTGACCTTGTTCAACGACTGGTCCGCGCGCGACATCCAGCCCTGGGAGTACCAGCCGCTGGGGCCCTTCCTCTCCAAGAACTTCGGCACCACGATCTCGCCGTGGGTCGTGACGCTGGAAGCGCTGGCGCCGTTCCGTGCGCCGCTGCAGCGGCCCGCGGGCCGCCCCGATCCGCTGCCTTACCTGCACTCGGAGAACAATCGCGCGCATGGCGCGTTCGACATCCAGCTGGAAACCTGGTTGCAGACCGCGGCCATGCGCGAAGAGGGCGCAGCTGCCGTTCGCATCGCCACCAGTTCCGCCGCCGAGGCCGGCTTCTGGACCGCGGCGCAATTGATCGCGCACCATGCCTGCGGCGGCTGCAACCTGCAGCCGGGCGACCTGCTCGGCTCGGGCACGTTATCGGGACCGGCGCCGGAGCAGGCGGGTTCGATGCTGGAGCTGAGCGCGGGGGGCAAGAAAGCGATCCGCCTGCCCAATGGCGAGGAGCGCACCTTCCTGCGCGACGGCGACACGCTCACGCTGCGCGCGTACTGCGAGCGCGCAGGCGCTCGCCGCATCGGCTTCGGGGAGTGCAGCGGGACGGTGTTGCCGGCCGTCTCCTGATACGCCTGCGGGCACTGGCCCGCAGCGCGGCTTACTCGAGGTTCTCGTGAAACTCGGAAGCCCCGCGCTTCCAGTACGCGGCCACCCGCATCGCTTCGCGCGGGTGCTTCTTGTACTGCAGCAGCACCTGGCGCACGGCCGCCATGCTGGCCGCTTCGCCGGCGCACCACACGAAGCCCTCGCCTTCGGGCAGGGCTTCGGCACGTACCGCTTCGATCAATCCATCGCTCGTGTCGACCCAGCGCACCGTGAGCTGCGCCTGCGTCGACAGCGGCAAGCGATCGGCCTCGTCGGCGTGCACGATCACGATTGCCGGCGTGCCGGCCGGCAGTTCCTCGAGGCGGCGACGGATCGCGGGCAGGGCCGTGTCGTCGCCGGCCAGCAGGTGCCAGGCGTAGTCCGTCGGGATGATCATCGAACCGCGCGGGCCGCCGACCACCACACGCTGCCCGACGCGCGCCTGCCGCGCCCATTCGGACGCGCCGCCGTGGCCATGCAGCGCGAACTCGATGGTGAGCCGGCGTTGCGCCGGGTCGAAGCTGCGCGGCGTGTAGTCGCGGCGCACCGGCTCGTCGCCGGGGCCGTCTATCATGAACTTGACGTGGTCGTCGAACGAAAGGGAGATGAAGTCGACGAGCGACTCGCCGCCGAGGGTGACTGCGACGAAGCCGGGGCTGAGCCGCTCGACTGCGACGACTTCCAGCTCGCGGCGCTTGAGTTCGTGGCGCACGCGCTCGACGCGCCGCACGACAGGGGTGGGATCCATCACTGACTGCCTGGTTGGTGGGCGATGCCATCGATCATGCGCGTGGCCGAAGCAGGCCGGCGCAAGGAGCGCGGAGTCGGCGCAAGCGCTTACACCATCCGCACCACCTTCTTCTTGCGCCAGACCAACTGGTAATACAAACCCTGCAGCACCAGCATGGCCGTGAAGGTGATCGGATAGGCGATCCACACGCCGTTGAGCCCCAGCCGGTGGCTGAGCACCCAGGCCGAGGGCACCTCGATGGCGGCGATGCAGAAGATGGAGATCGCCGTCGGGACCAGCACCGTGCCGCTGGCGCGCATCACCCCGCTCAGGACCGAGGCGCAGCCGAACACCAGGCTGCTCCACAACATGATGTGCAGCAGGACCTGCGCGAGTTCGAGCACCGGCGCGCTGGTGATGAACAGCGCGATCAGGTGGCGCGAGAAGAGATAGCCCAGGACCACCAGCGTGCCCGTCACCACCAGGTTCATCTTCAGACCGGTGCGGGTGATCGCCCGCAGGCGCTCCGGCGTGCCGCGGCCGATGGCCTGCGCGCCGAGAATGGACGCGGTGATCGCGATCGACAGTGCCGGGAACTGCACGTAGTTCACCACCTGGTTGACCGCGCCGTAAGCCGCCGTGGCCTGCGAGCCGAAGCCGTTGACCATGGAGAGCAGGGCGATTTCCGCCAGCGAGATCACGATCATCTGCAGCCCGGTCGGCAGGCCGATCTTCACCACCAGCTTCAGCAGCCGCGGGTCGATACGCATCGCGTGCAGCAGTTCGCGATCCAGTGCCAGCGGGTGCTTGCGATACCGCATGTACCACGCGAGAAAGGCGAGCGCCGAAATAAAGGACGCGACGGCCGCCGCCGCCGCGCTGGTCACGCCCAGTTGCGGCAATCCGAACCAGCCGCGGATGAAGGCCGGCGTCAGCACGCAGGACACCGCGGTGGAGATGCCCAGCGCCAGCAGCGGCGTGACCGTGTCGCCCACGCCCCGCATCAGTTGCGTGAGCAGGAGGAACACCAGCAGCGCCGGCATGGCCAGCATCATCACGCGGGCATAACCGACTGCGACGGGCATCACGTCCGGCGGCGTGCCCAGCGCCCCCAGCAGCGCGTTGGTGAAGGCGCCACCGAACAGCGCAACCAGTCCGCCGAGCACCAGGCCCAGCGTCAGCGCGGTGCCGGCGATGGCCTTCACCTTGTGCGGTTCGCGCGCGCCCCAGGCCTGGCCGATCAACACCGAGGCGCCGGCGCCGATGCCGATCACCAGCGAGATGAAGAAGAACAGGATCGGAAAGAGACCGGCCACGGCAGCCAGCGCTTGCGTACCGAGCATCTGGCCGACGAACACGTTGTTCAAGGTGCCCGAGAGCGATTGCAGCAGGTTGGCCAGGATCATCGGCCCGAGGAACACGAGGAAGCTGCGCCACAGCGGCGGCTGCGCGGGCGCGGACGCGGGAGCGGGGCCGGCGAGGGCGCTGGCGATGTGGTTGTGGTTCATGCCCGCGCCTCCGCCTCGAAGGCGCCCGCGGCCAGTGCCTGCGCATGCGCGCGGATGTCCTGTGGCCACTCGGACAGGGCTTGCCCGAAGCGATCCGCGTCGCGGGCGAACAGTGCGCGCAGCGCGTTCTCGTAGCCGGGCAGGTTGCCGCCGATGGCGTGCAGGAACCGGTAGGCACGCTCCTGCGCCACGCGCTCCGGCTGGGCGCCGCCTTCGCGCCGGGCGCCTTCCACCAGCCGGCGCAGCGTGACCGAGGCACCGCCCGGTTGCGCGGCGAGCCATTCCCAGTGGCGGGGCAGCAGCGTGACCTCACGGGCGACGACACCGAGTTGCGGACGACCGCGCCCGCGCAAGGGCGGGCTGGCCGGTGCCGGCGCGGCCGGCGCGTCATTGCCGGAGCCCGCGCGCGCGGCGGCTTCGTCCGGTGTGCCGCGCAGGTCCAGGTCGACCTGCCGGCCTTCGGGATCGAACACCAGCAGCGGCTCGTCGGGCGTGCCGGCCTGGGCCACTGCGGCGGCGCGCGCGACCTCGGTGAGGGGGCCTTCGGCCAAGCGGCGCCAGCCCAGGAAGGCGCAATAGGAGGGGGAAGTCGTCGCGATCATCGTTCGAATTTTACCCGGGCATTAATTGCAAAGTCAATTACACCCGGGTAAATATGGAGAAGGAGTCAACACCGGCGAAATGATGGCCTGCCCCGCAGCGCGGTGCTAATCTGCACCGGCAAGGAAGAGGAGGGCCTCCGTGACTCCATCGCGCACGCGCGTTCGAGCGGGCCTCGCTGCGGCCGGCATCTCGCTGCTTGCGCTGGGCGCCGCTGCGGCCGATCTCTCGCGTGAGCAGGTGCTGGCCGTGCTCGCCAAGACGCCGGGCGAGCGCGCGGTCTTCGACGGCAAGGACCTCTCCGACCTGGACCTCAGTGGCCTCGACCTGCGCGGTGCCAGCCTGCGCGGCACCAATCTCTTCGCCAGCAAGCTGGTGTCGGCCGATCTGCGCGGCGCCGACCTCGCCGGTGCCAACCTCAATGGCGCGTGGTTGATGGGCGCCGACTTCACCGGCGCGCAGCTGCGCGGCGCCAGCATGCTCTCGCTCGTGATCCTGGGCGGGACGGTCAAGAAGATGCCCACCTTCCGCAACGCCGATCTGCGCGGCACGCGGATCATTGCCGATCTGCCGGGCGCCGACCTGAGCGGCGCCGACCTGGGCCAGGCACGGATCGGCGTGGAGATCCGCAACCAGGGCATGGGTCAGATGCGCACCGACCTCACGGGCGCCAACCTCGCCGGCGTCAACCTCGAAGGCGCGGACCTGAATCGCTCGCTGCTGGCGTTCGCGAACCTGAGCAACAGCAAACTGCGCGGAGCCAACCTGTTCCGCGCCAAGCTCTCCGGCGCGGACCTCACGGGCGCTGACCTCGCCGAGGCCGACCTCACCGAAGCGGATCTCGCAGGCGCCATCCTGCGTGGGGCCAAGGGTCTGGCGCAGGCCAAGGGACTGGACCGCGCGGAGAACCTCGACAAGGCCGTGCGTTGATCGCACCGCGCTGCCGCGCTGCCGCGCAGTGGATCAGAAGACCGGCGCCGTCTCGCGCAAGGCGATGCGCCGGCGCGGCCGAAGGCGATCGCCGCTGCCCACCACCAGCGAGCCGGCGACCAGCAAGGCCGCGCCTGCCGCGAACGTGGCTGCGATGGAGAGGTGATCGAGCAGCAGGCCGCCTAAACCAGCCCCCGACATGATGGCGAGTTGCACCGCCGCCACCATCAGGCCACCACCCGCCTCCGGTTCGTCAGCGACTTCCACCGCGAGCCAGTTGAACCACGCCACCGGAACTGCCGCATTCAACGCGCCCCAGGCAAGCAGGAGGACGGCCACCGGCCAGACCCGGTGACCCACGGCCAGCAGCGCCATGGTGACCGCGGCAATTGCGAGGGGCAGGCCGCGCAACATCCGGTGCAGGTGCCGCCCGAGCAGCGCAGTCGCCCCCGGGGTGCCGGCGAAGCCGCCCAAGCCAAACGCCAGCAGCAGCAGCGACAACTGCGGCAGCGTGGCATGCGTGTACGTCTGCAGGAAGGGCCGCAGGTAGGTGAAACTGGCGAAGGTGCCGCCGAAGGCCAGCATCACGCCAGCGACCGCGAAGGCCACGTGCCGCCGCTTCAAGAGGTCCAGCACCCTGCGCACCGGAAGCGCGCCGGACGAGCGCATCGCCGGCAGGCTGAGCCATTGCCAGGCCAGGCTCACCGCTGCCAACGGGACCAGCGCCCAGAACACGCCGCGCCAGCCGATCACACCGCCCAGGTAGCTGCCGATGGGAGCGGCAATCGCAGTGGCAACCGCGTTGCCCATGTACATCACGCCCAGCGCCTTGGGCACCGATGCCTCGGGCACCAGCCGCATGATGGTGGCCGTGGCCAGCGACCAGAAGCCGCCGATGGTGATGCCCAGGAGCGCGCGTGCGGCCATGAGCACGGTGAAGTTCGGCGCGCATGCGATCAGGACCAGCGATGCCAGCATGAAGGCCGTCATCGTGGCGAGCACGTGGCGGCGGTCGAAGCGGCTGGCGATCACCGGGATCGAGAGGCTCGCGATCAGGGCGAACAGCCCGGAGATCGAGATGGCCTGGCCGGCCATGCCTTCGGTCGCGTGCAGGTCGTGCGCAATGGGCGTGAGCAGGCTCACCGGCATGAACTCGGAGGCGATCAGCAGCGCCACGCACAAGGTCATCGCGCCGACGGCGCTCCAGGCCGGCGCGGCCGGCTGCACTTGCTTGCTTGGAGAAACAGGAGACATCGATCGATGGTAGGGGCGCATGCCGGCAGCGGTAGCGCTCCCGGGTGCATGGCTCTATGCGCGGAGCCGATGAATGCCACGGTTGCTGGCGCAAGCGCTGCCGCGCCTAGAATCGCCGCAGCCGATCCGCCCGGGACCCGAATGTCGCGCGAGAACATCAATGACCTGTTTGCCTTCTTCGCGGTCGCCCAGGAGCGCAGCTTCACGCGCGCCGCGGCACGGCTCGGCGTTTCGCAATCCTCGCTGAGCCACACGGTCCGGGCCCTCGAAACCCGCATGGGCGTGCGCCTGCTCACGCGCACCACGCGCAGCGTCTCGCCCACGGACGCCGGCGAGCAGCTGATCCTCACCGTGCAGCCGCGCCTGCAGGAAATCGAGCAGGAGCTGGCGGCCGTCAGCGACCTGGGCGACAAGCCCGCCGGCACCATCCGCATCACCGCGATCGATCACGTCATCGACAGCATCCTGTGGCCCCGCCTGGCCGCGGTGCTGGAGAAGTATCCCGACGTGCGCGTGGAGATGAGCTCGGAGTACCGCCTGGTCGATGTCGCGGCGGAGCGCTTCGACATCGGCGTGCGCCATGGCGACCAGGTCCACAAGGACATGGTCGCCGTGCGGCTGACCCCCGACGTGCGCATGACCATCGTCGGATCCCCGCGCTACTTCCAGACCCACCGCGAGCCGCTGACCGTGCAGGACCTGGCGCGGCACAACTGCATCTCCTTGCGCCTCGCCGGCAGTGGCGGCATCTATGCGTGGGAGCTGCAGCATGAAGGCCGCGCCATCGAGGCGCGCGTCAGCGGCCAGGTGACCTTCAATGGCGCCTACCAGATCCTGAACGCGTCCTTGAGCGGATACGGCCTGGCCTTCCTGCCGGAAGAAATGACGCAGCCCCATGTGGACGCCGGCCGCTTGCGCAGAGTCATGGAGGACTGGTGTCCCAGCTTCCCGGGCCTGCATGCGTATTACCCGAGCCGCCGCAATTCCTCGCGCGCGATGCGGCTCGTGATCGACGCGATCCGCGACCAGGGACAGGCCGCGCTGCCGTGCCCCACGGGCGACGCGCATGGTCGTAGCATGTGACGACACCGCCTGCATCGGTGCCAACTCATTGGCAGCGCCCCGGCGCTGCTGGTAATCGCTGCTTGCCTTGCCGCTGCCGCGCGCGTACAACGGGGCGCAGATGGCTCTTGTCTCCTGTGTCTGCGTGCTGCTGGCTGGCTGGTACCTGTGGCGGTGGGCGCGCCGCAGCCCGGACAAGAACCCGCTCGAGGCCCGCTTTCCGCTGGTGCCGCTGGCAGTCGTTGCGCCGTGGGCTTGCCTGCTACTGCCCCACGCTCTCGCAGGACTGCCGCCCGGGCGGCCGGCTCGACGAGCGGCTGGCCGATGCGCCCCGGAACCTGCATTGATGCCCCGCATCGCGCCGACGATTCGGATCCACCGGGAGACAGCATGAGCGAGTATTTCGAGCAGTTCCGCAAGCGATTCACCAGGTCCGTCATCAGGACCAGCGGTGCGGAGATCGTCACCACGGTGGGCGGCAGCGGCCCTCCCTTGCTCCTGATGCATGGCAATCCGTTCACGCACCTGTCCTGGCACAAGATCGCGCCGCGCCTGGCCGACGAATTCACCGTCGTCTGCACCGACCTGCGGGGCTATGGCGACAGCTCCAAGCCGAAGGGCGGAAGCGCCCACGAAGAGTATTCCTTTCGCGCGATGGCCCAGGACCAGATCGAGGTCATGCAGGCGCTTGGCTTCGACCGCTTCCATGCCGCGGGGCATGACCGCGGCGCGCGCGTGCTGCATCGCCTCTGCCTGGACCACGGCGACAAGGTGCTCAAGGCGGCCTTCCTCGACATGCTGCCGCAGCACCATCTCCTGAACCACATCACGCTGCGCTGGTGCCGGTTCTCGTGGCACTGGAGCTTCATGGCGCAGGACTATCCGACCCCGGAAACGATGATGGGAGCCAACCCTGAATTCTTCATCCGCCGCAAGCTGTCCAAGACCGCCGAGGGCACGGCCTTCTTCGGCCCCGAAGCACTGCAGGAATACATCCGCTGCATTCGGAATCCGGACACCATCCATGCGATGTGTGAGGACTACCGGGCCACCTTCGGCATCGACCTCGAGATGGACACGGCCGACCACAACGCCGGCCGCCGCGTGCGCAACCCGACGCTGATCCTGTGGGGGGCGCATGGCGGCGTCGGCCGCAACCACAAGGCCGCGGAGGTCTGGGCCGAGTACGCTACCCGCATCGTCCGGGCCGCGACCGTGCCCTCGGGGCACTACCTGCAGGAGGAGTGCCCCGACGAGACCTATGCGGAGTTGCGGGGGTTCTTCGCGTAGGGTGGGATGCCGCAGGCACCCCACCATGTAGCGCCGAACGGTGGGTTGCCTGCGGCCACCCACCCTACTTGTTGCTACTTCTTGCCACGATCGTAGAAATACGAGCTCGCCCCCTTGTCGCCCATTTCGCGGGCCGGGCCGGTGCCCTTGCCGCCGGTGTCCGCGCTGCTGGCGGTGCCGGCCGCCGTGCCGGAACTTGCGCTGGCAGTCGGGATGCTGTCGTCGCGCGTGGCGTCCGGGTGGACGTACTTGTGTTCTTTCTCGCCGGAGTCGTGCATGGACTGCGGTGGCATGCCCGCGACCGGACGCACGAGCGAGAACCCCGGCGGGCGCGGTGGCGCAGTCACGGTCTGTGCGGCCGCGGCAAAAGCCGTCCAGGCCATGCTGGCGGCAACGACCCGCAGTCCGAATGCGCGCATCTGATCTCTCCAGGTTCCGGGTTGCAAGGCTCTGCTGCGAATGTGCCCCGGCCGCTCAGCCGGCAGGAAAGAAGAAGGCTGCTTCTGGCGTAGGAACCTCCTTACGGCAAGTCCTCACCTCAGCGGCCTGGCTTGCGACGCGGCGTCCCCTCCTACACGTAAATGCGACCCGGATGCCGGTCGCCACCATGGCCCGACCGGGAAATGATGGGCGTTGCCATTGACTGGATGCACCATGAAAGTACTCGTCCGCTACCTTGTCGTGCTTGCCTGGATGATCTGCATCTGCTGCGTTCCCGCGCAAGCGCAGACACCCCCGCCGCCCAAGGTGCTGGTGCTCTACGACACACCCACTGGCACGACCTACGACAAGATCGGGTTCGCTTACTCGATCATGCTGCGCAACCTGCTGGGCCACTTCGATGCGCAGGTCACCCTGGCGCCCGTGGCCGGATACACGGCGGGCACCGTCAATGCGTACGACGCCACCTTCTACCTCGGATCGGCCTACGACTTCCAGTTGCCGGCGGCCTTTCTCGGCGATGCGGCAAGCACCGCGAAGACGCTCGTCTGGTTTCGCTACAACATCTGGCAGCTGGCCTGGAACCCGGCCTATAACTTCACCGCGACGCGCGGCGTGTCCTTTAGCGCCCTGCGCGGAATGAACGCAGCGCCGAGCGCAGCCAATCCCACGCCCGGCTTCTTCGACACGATCCAGTACAAGGGCAAGGCCTTCGTCAAGTACTACACCTTCAACAGCGACGGCACGGTCAGCGCCGACCCGGACGTCGGGATCACGGCCATTGCCGACCCCACCAAGGCGACCACGCTCGTCACGATGACCAACCCGAAGACCAAGGAGACGGCTCCCTACGTCGTGCGCTCGGGCAATTTCTGGTACGTGGCCGACGCGCCCCTGAGTTTCATCGGGCCGCGCGACCGTTATCTGGTGCTTGCCGACCTGCTGCACGACATGCTGGGCAGCCCCGCCGCCGAGAGCCACAAGGCGATGATCCGCCTCGAGGACGTGAATGCCTGGACCTCCGTGGCGTCGATGAAGACGCTTACCGACTACCTGCATGTCAAGGCGATCCCGTTCTCGATCGCCACGATTCCGCACTTCACGGATGCACTCGGCATCTACAACAACGGCGTGCCGCTCACCATCCCGCTCTCGCAGGCCAGCAATCTCAAGAAGGAATTGAACTACGCACTGGCGCGCGGCGGCGAGGTCGTGATGCACGGCTATACCCACCAGTACGCAGCGCTGCGCAACCCCTACGATGCGGTGAGTGGCGACGACTACGAGATGTGGAACATCGTGGCCAACTCGCCGGTGGCGGAAGACTCGCAGGCCTGGGCGCTCGGCCGCCTGCGCGCCGGCCTGACCGAACTGCAAAGCAACGGCTACACGCCAGTCGCCTGGGAGATGCCGCACTACCAGGGTTCCGCCGCGGCTTATCGCGCCACGCCGCAGGTGTTCCCCACCACCTACCAGCGCGTCGTGTACTACACCTCGGACACGCCGAACTTCACGGCGGCCGTCGGGCCGGACATGGCCGTCGGCCAGTTCTATCCCTACATCATCAACCAGGATTACTACGGCCAGAGAGTGCTGCCGGAAAACCTGGGCAACTTCGAATACGCCCTGCCGGGCGATCCGACCGCGAACGTGGTCTACACCGGCAAGGACATCCTGACCAATGCGCAATACGCGCTGACGGTGCGCGACGGCTTCGGCTCCTTCTTCTTCCATCCCTTCCTGCTGGAACCCGCGTACGGGCTGCCGGCGCTGGCCGACCTCAAGGCCCTGGTCACCGCCATGACCAAACTGGGCTACACCTGGGTGGCGCCGAGCGGCTTGCGCTGAGCAACTGCGGCCTTGCCGCGGGCGGCTCTCATCGCGGCAGCGCTGCCGCATCGCTGGCGCTTGCGCCCGCCTCGTCCTGGCACTCCCGCTCGGCCGCGGCGCGCCCCTCGTTGAGGCGGCGGGCGCGGTCCTCGGGGAGCATGCAGTCCGGGGAATCGTCTTCGTCCTGCAGGTCCCAGGCGCGGCGCCGCCGCTTTTCCGCGGCGACCACCGAACAGGCGCTGGCCCAATAGAGATCGTGGATGACCGCCACGTTCTGCAGGCAGGCGTCGAAGCGCACGCGCGCATTGCTGCCGGGTGGCGGCAGTCGCGGCAGGGAGGTGGCGGAGAGCAGGTCGCGCCCCGGCCCGTCGCCGCAGAGTGCGAAGAGCGCAACCACTCCCGCCAGCAGGATGGCTGCCGCGGTGTGGGTGTGATCCCGGATTTGCATGCTTCGCGCAAGGCCGCCCGCAACGGCAGTTCAACGCTCCTCGTGATGGCGGCCGGCGGTCATTCCGGGACCCCGGCCCTTCGCTCGTTCAGAAGGCCCAGTACGGTCCCGGTCCCGCCGGTGTGGTGGCGCCACGGATGGCAGAAAACACCGTGCGGCCGAAGAAGAAAGGCAAGCCCCAGTCGAACAGGCCGGCCCCGAGGCCGCCGGCCAGGTGGCCCACCACCGAATTGCCCGGGAGCTTGGCCGGGTCTTCGACCTGGAACGGGATGTCCGCCGTCGCGCCGTTGGTGCCCGTGAATGTGGCGTCCAGGGTCAGCGGCGTGGGCGGGCAGTAGAAGCCCGGCGTGCAGGGCAGGGTCGTGTCGCGGAAGAAGATGCCGTTGGAGCCGCTGTCGACGAAGCCTCTCAGCGAGCGGCCCTTGTAGACCGTCGTGATGTTGCCCTGGCTGTCGGCCGTGTACACCGTGGCCGCGCCAAGCTGGTTGTCGGCCTGCGTGCCGATGCCGAAGGTCAGGATGCCGGTCACGACCGGCAGGCCGCCAAGCGGGACCTGGGGCAAGGCGATCGTCACGCCGTTATTGTCGGCGGCGAACAGCGCCACCGGGTTGGTGACTTGCGAGGCCAGCGGCGCGGTCGACGCCGCGCAGGGGGTGCCGGCCGGGGTGCTCGGGCAGGCGTAATAAAGCGCCGGGGCGGTGCTGTTGAGGCATGCCGCGCCGCAGTCCTGCGTCTCCAGGCCGACCCCGAGGATGCCCTTGGCACCGGCGCCGACGCCGATCGACGTTCCCGTGTTGCTGCAAGCGGCCGGCACGTTGGGCAAGGCCGGGTCGTCGACCAGCTGCACCGGGATGCTGGCGGCCTGCTCCCCGGACAGTTGCACGTCCGCGCGTCGCACCGATCCCCACGAGAAGCCGCTGACGAAGCCGGCACATTCGGCCAGCGGGCTGCCATTGGGCGCGGCCACCTGCGGCAGGGTGACGCCCGTTACTGCGGATGCGGCCAGCCGCAGGCCGAACGAGCCGGTATCGAGCAGCACGTGGTCGATGGTCTGGCAGCTGGCGGTGCCCGGCTGGCAGACCGTGACCGTCACGTAGGGCGAGTTCACGGACCGGCCGTCGGTGCCCGCGTCGACCCTGATGTCCAGCTGATTGGCGGCCAAGGACGTCGTCGGCGGCGCAGGCGTGGTCGTGGAGTTGTCCGACCCGCCGCCGCAGCCGGACAGCAACGCGATCAAGGCGATGGCGGCGAGGCTCCGCCAAGCTGGCTGCCGCTTCATTTCATCTCCTCGGGATCGAAGCCGGCGGGCAACTGCGAGGGCAGCCAGGCGCGCCCTTCGAACGCGCCCATGTGGCCGCTCGACACGACGACCATGTCGCCCGTATCAACGCGCTCGTGCGAGCGGTTGCCGGAGCGCTGGCCCTGGCTCTTCTGGAATTCCTGGAAGTGGCGGCCGAGCAGTTGCTTCAGGTCCGCCTTGAACGGACCCGACCAGCTCACGGCGAACACGGTGCCGGCGGCATTGGCGAATTCATGCACCTGCGTCTTGTTGCGCAGGGTGCGGCTGATGTCGGTATAGGCGACGCCGGCCGAAGTGGTGGCTGCCGTCTTCTGCACCGGGGTTGTCGTGGTGGCGTCCATGGGCTGGTCGGCCAGGGCGGCCAGCGCCAGCCGCGTGGCCAGCAGCAGGCCGACCAGGATGATTCTCTTCACGATGCGACTCCTGCCCGGAGGGCGAACCGGGCACGCAGCGAAGATAGCAGTCTTTTGGTTTCCCGGGCCTGCACGCCGTCTGCAAAGATTCACGCGCGGGCGCGGGCCACCACGGCCACCGGACCGCCACCGGCCGGTCCCTGGTGCTCGGCGCCGCCGGAGACGTAGATGGCCCCGGTGCCCGCCACGCCTGCGATCAGTCCGCCGACGGCCGCGCGCGCGTGTCGCGTCGCGCTGATGTCGGTGTCGTCGAGCATCGTGTGGCGAAAGCCGCGCACCGCGCCGTCCGGCGAGGGCTCCGCCTTGGCAAAGACATTGACGATGCGCGCTGCGTCGGCGCCATCCTCGCGCAGCCCGGCGCTGGCGAGGGCCGAACGCACGGCGGCCAGGTCAATGGCGTCGCGCATCACGGCGTGGCCGATCACCAGTTCGCCGGCCGCCGCGCGCGAATTGCCCATCACCACCACCACGTTGTGCGCGAGCTCGATGCCGGCCGACGTGGAGGCCACCGAGGAATGCAGGTTCCAGTCGGCGAGCACGGCCGAATCGGGCACCTCGGGCCCGACTTCGCCCAGGGCAACCGCCACCCCCAGCGCGGAAGCGCCGCGCGACCACGCCATCGAGGCGTACGACTCGCTGGTGACGGGCTCGCGGCCGCGCTGGCGCGCCTGCTCCACCCGCTCCGCGGTCAGCAGCGGGCACTTCACCTGCACGAAGTGCACGTCCGCCGCCGTTTCGATGCCGGCGTCGCGCCATGCCGAGCGCACCGCGCGCGCGGTTTCCTCGATCTGCGCCCGGCGACCGAGTTCCTCGGGCAGGAAGTCGCGGGTGTGCGCGACGCCGATCGCCATGCGCGGCGCGCCGGCGGCGGGCGCTTGCTGCACCGAACGACGCACGAATACCGACGCATGCGGGCTGAGCACGCCTTCGGTGCCGCCGGACATCACCAGTGCGATGCGGTGCTCCACTTCGGCCGGCGTGCAGCCGAGGGCCGGCGCCAGCAGGCTGCAGAACGAGGCCGACGCGTATTCGCGCGTGAAGTCGTTGACCCCGCCGTTGCCTTCGGTCTTGCCGAGGATCGCCACGATCTCGTGCGCGGCGAATGCACCGTCTTGCAGCAGGCGCTGCAGCCCCGAAATGTCGCCTGGCCCCCGCATGGGCAGGCGATAGAGATCCACTTGTTGCGCCATCTTGCTGTGTCCTTGACTCGATGAAGGACCGCGACCGCAAGTTCCGCGCCTTGCACCGTTGTCGTGCGCGCGCCCCGCAAGCGGCTGGCACGGCCCGTGCATGTTCGCCCCCATATGGACGCATCAGCGCCCCTCGTCACGCACGCGATCGAACTGGTCGCACTCACCAAGCGCTATGCGCCCGGGGTGCCGCCTGCCGTCGATGCAATCGACCTGCGCGTCGCGCGCGGCAGCTACTGCTGCCTGCTCGGACCGTCGGGCTGCGGCAAGACCACGACCTTGCGCATGATCGCCGGCCACGAAGGCGTGAGCAGCGGCGACATCCTGCTGGAGAACCGCAACATCACGCGGGCGCCGGCGGCGGCGCGCGGCACCGCGATGATGTTCCAGAGCTTCGCGCTGTTTCCGCATCTCTCGGCGCTGGACAACGTTGCCTTCAGCCTGAAGATGAAGGGCGTGGCCAAGGCGGAGCGCCATCGCCGCGCGCAGGAACTGCTGGAGCGGGTCGCGATGGGCCAACTCGCGCAACGCAAACCGGGTGAGCTCTCGGGCGGGCAGCAGCAGCGCGTGGCGCTGGCGCGCGCGCTCATCACGCAGCCGCGCGTGCTGCTGCTCGACGAGCCGCTGTCGGCGCTCGACCCGTTCCTGCGCGTGCAGATGCGCGCGGAGCTGCGGCGCTGGCAGCAGGATCTGGACCTCACCTTCATCCACGTCACGCACTCGCAGGAGGAGGCGATGGCGCTGGCCGATTCCATCGTGGTGATGAACCAGGGCCGCATCGAGCAGGTCGGCGCGCCGCGCGAGTTGTACAACGCGCCGGCCACCGAGTTCATCGCCCGCTTCATGGGCGGCCACAACGTGATCGCAACGGCCTTCGGCAAGGTTGCCGTGCGCAACGACCACATGCGCATCGTGCCGGTGGCGCAGGCCGGCGATGCGGCGTTTGCCATTGCGGGCACCGTCACCGACGTCGAATACCAGGGCACCTACGTGATGCTGGGCCTGCGGGCGCGCGACGCCGCGGGGGATACCGGCGTCAGCGTGATGCTGCCCGAGGCGCAGTTCGTGGCGCGCCGCTATGCGCCGGGCGAGCCGGTGCAGCTTTCCTGGGCGCGCGAACACGCGCACCCCCTGCACGCCTGAAGCCCCCACCGATTCCCACTGAAGGAGCTCTCCCCATGTCCGACAACGATCCCAAGCACGCCGACACCGGCCTGCAGCGCCGCTCCCTCCTCAAGGGCACCGCCGGCATCCTGGCCACCGGCCTGGCGCCCGCGATCCACGCGCAGGACAAGCCCGTGCTGCGCTACCTGGGCACGGCCGTGAACCAGGACAAGGAGATCGCGGACAAGTTCAAGGCCGACACCGGCATCACGATCCAGTACGTGGCGGTGACCACCGACGACGTCACCAAGCGCGCCGTGACGGCCCCCAACAGCTTCGACCTTCTGGATTCCGAATTCTTCTCGCTCAAGAAGATCGTGCCCACCGGCAACCTGAAGGGCATCGATGTCAAGCGGGTGAAGAACGCCGGCAAGATCGCGTCCGTCTTCACGCGCGGCGAGGTCGCCGGCAAGAAGGTCGGCGACCAGGGCACGGCGCCCAAGAAGGTGATCTTCCTGGAAGGCGAGAAGAGCAAGACCTTCGCGAAATCGCCGACGCAGTGGATGTCGCTGATCCCGACGACCTACAACGCCGACACGCTGGGCATCCGGCCCGACCTGATCAAGCGGCCGATCACCACCTGGGCCGAGCTGCTCAATCCCGAATTCAAAGGCAAGGCCTCGATCCTCAACATCCCCTCCATCGGCATCATGGACGGCGCCATGGTGGTCGAGTCCATGGGCAGGTACAAGTACCCCGACAAGGGGAACATGACGAAGAAGGAGATCGACCTCACGATCGCTACGCTGATCGAAGCCAAGAAGGCCGGCCAGTTCCGCTCGTTGTGGAAGGACTTCAACGAGTCGGTCAACCTGATGTCCTCGGGCGAGGTGGTGATCCAGTCGATGTGGTCGCCGGCCGTGACGGCGGTGCGCACCAAGGGCATCGATTGCGTGTACCAGCCGCTCAAGGAGGGCTACCGCGCCTGGGCCTCCGGCTTCGGCCTGCCGGCGACGCTGCAAGGCAGGAAGCTCGATGCGGCCTACGAGTTCATCAACTGGTTTCTCGACGGCTGGGCCGGTGCCTACCTCAATCGCCAGGGCTACTACAGCGCGGTGCTGGAGACGGCCAAGGCGAAGATGGAGCCTTACGAGTGGGCCTACTGGATGGAAGGCAAGCCGGCTGCGCAGGACATCAAGAGCCCGCACGGCGACCTGCTGGCCAAGGCGGGTTCGGTGCGCGACGGCGGCAGCTACGAACAGCGCATGGGTTCGATCGCCTGCTGGAACGCGGTGATGGACGAGAACGAATACATGGTCCGCAAGTGGAACGAGTTTGTCGCGGCATGAGCCCGGCCTGCTGAAGACGGTTGCCGCCTGGTGGCAGGCGGGGCCGTTCGCGTTCGTGTTCCTGCTGTTCTTCCTGCTGCCGCTGGCGCTGGTGCTGGCGGTCAGCTTCTGGAACTTCAACGAGTACGAGTTGCTGCCCGCCTTCACCGGGCGCAACTACCTCGCGATCTTCGAGGGCTGCGGCGGCCTCAATGCGCGCGGGGACCTGTGCGTCACCTTCGCCACCTATCTGTCGACACTGAAGTTCTGCCTGCTGGTGTGGGCCGCGACGCTGGGGCTGGGATTCGCCGTTGCCTATTTCCTGGCCTTCCACGTGCGCTCGCCCTCGGTGCAGACCGCGCTGTTCGTGCTGTGCACGATCCCGTTCTGGACCTCCAACGTGATCCGCATGATCTCGTGGGTGCCGCTCCTGGGGCGCAACGGCCTGGTCAACGACCTGCTCGTGGGAGCGCACCTGGTGCGACAGCCGGTGGAGTGGCTGCTGTTCTCCAGCTTCTCGGTGGTGCTGGCCTTCGTGCATCTCTACACGATGTTCATGATCGTGCCGATCTTCAATAGCATGATGCGCATCGACCGCAGCCTGCTGGAAGCGGCCAGCGATGCCGGCGCTTCCGCCTGGCAGACGCTGTGGAACGTGGTGGTGCCCCTGTCGCGCACCGGCATCCTGATCGGCTCGATCTTCGTCATCACCATCGTGATGGGCGACTTCGTGACGGTCGGCGTGATGGGCGGCCAGCAGATCGCCTCGGTCGGCAAGATCATCCAGGTGCAGACCTCCTACCTGCAGTTCCCGCTGGCCGCGGCCAACGCGGTGATCCTGCTGGCGGTGGTGCTGATGATCATCTGGGGCCTGACGCGGCTGGTCGACATCCGCCGGGAGCTTTGACATGCAAGCCCGGGTCTCCGATTCCCGCGCCCCCGGCTTCTGGCCGCTGGCGATGGTGTTCGCCCTCTTCGTGCTGTTCCTCTACGGCCCGATGCTCACGATCGTCGTCCTGAGTTTCCAGGGGCCGGAGGGCGGACTGACCTTTCCCTTGCGCGGCGTGTCGCTGCACTGGTTCGCGCAACTGGCCCGAGGCCTGGGCACCGTGGACATCGCCGCGGCCTTTCGCCGATCGCTGCTGCTGGGGGCGGTGGTGATGGGCTGCACGATCGTGCTGTCGCTGCTGGCGGGGCTGGCGTTTCGCAAGCGGCTGCGCGGCGGCGACGCGCTGTTCTACGTCGCGATCGCGAGCCTGATCATGCCCTCGATCATCGTGTCGCTCGGCATCGGCCTGGAGTTCCGGCTGCTCGATGGCGGCATCAAGAATGCGCTGACCGCCCTCGGAGCGGAAGGCGTGCTGGAGAACTACGGCACGGCGCTGGGGCTGCTCACCTCCGCGCTCGGCGCGCACCTCACATGGACCTTGCCCTTCGGCCTGCTGATCATGTTCGCGGTGTTCAACCGCTTCGATCCGGCCTACGAGGAGGCCGCGCGCGATCTCGGCGCCACGCCGTGGCAATCGTTCCGGCACGTGGTGCTGCCGCTGATCGCACCCTCGGTGGTGGGGATCGGCATGTTCGGCTTCACCCTGAGCTGGGATGAAATCGCGCGAACGTCGCAGGCGATCGGCGACGTCAACACGCTGCCGCTGGAACTGCAAGCCCTGACCTCCACCGTCACCACGCCGGCGATCTACGCGCTGGGCACCGTGACGACCATCGTCTCCTTCCTGGTGATGGGCGCGACGCTGGCGCTGGTGCTGTGGCTTGGCAGGCGGCAGAAGCGGAGCCGACCGTGAACACCGTGCGCGACTTGCTCGTGATCAATCCGAACACAACCGAGGCGATCACAAGGCTCCTGCAGGAGCACGTGCAGCGAGAGGTCGGCTCGGGCTTCGTCGTGCGTGCAGTCACCGCGCGTTTCGGCGCGCCCTACATCGCCGACGAGGCGAGCTACGCAGTGGCGGCCCATGCCGTGCTCGATGTCTTGCTCCCTCCCCCTCCGGGGGAGGGCTGGGGTGGGGGCGCTGCGGCGTTCACTGCGCCCGGAGCGCCCCCATCCCCACCTTCCCCCGGAGGGGGAAGGAGCAAAGCGGCCGATGCCGTGTTGATCGGCTGCTTCGGCGACCCGGGCCTGTTCGCGCTGCGAGAGAGCAGCCCCGTGCCGGTCACCGGCCTCGCCGAAGCATCGTTCATCGAAGCCGCGCGTCACGGCCGGTTCGCGATCGTGACCGGCGGCGCCCGCTGGGAGCCGATGCTGCGGCGACTCGCCCAGGCGCTCGGTTTCGACGCCGCGCTGGCGGGCATCCACACCGTGGCGCCGACGGGCGCCGAACTCGCGGCGGATCGGGACGGCGCGCGTGCGTTGCTGGCCCAGGCTTGTGCAGAGGCGACGCGCCGCTTCGACGCCCGTGCCGTCATCGTCGGCGGTGCGGCGCTGGCCGGCATGGCGGCCGAACTGCAAGGGCGTTGCGCAGTGCCGCTGATCGACAGCGTGGCTGCGGGCGCGCGCCGCATCGCCGCGGCCTTGCGCGACTGACACTGCTGCGATGCGTAGCGCCCGCTGTTCCGGCGCGACCCAGAACCCGGAGACCTCCCATGAAAGCCCCTTACGAGTTGCGCAGCCACGGCCGCTTCGACTATTCCGCCATCACGCAGCGCCCCGACTACACGTGGCCGCAAGGCAGGCGGCTCGCCGTGTACGTCGCATTGAACCTGGAGCAGTTCTCCTTCGGCGACGGCCTCGGCGCCTCGCTGGCGCCGCCGCAGCCGCAGCCCGACGTGCTCAATCACGCCTGGCGCGAATGGGGCAACCGGGTCGGCGCCTGGCGGCTGCTGGAGCTGTTCGACGAGCTGCGGCTGCCGGTCGCGGCGCTGGTCAACACCGCTTTGCTCGATCACTGTCCGACGCTGGTGCAGGCGTGCGTGGAGCGCGGTTACGAAATCGTCGGCCACGGCCACACCAACGCGCAACGCCAGGGCGAGATGGACGAGGACGAGGAGGCGCGGCTGCTGCGCTATTGCCGCGAGCGGCTGGCGGCCGCGGCTGGCATCGCGCCGGCGGGCTGGCTCTCGCCCTGGATTTCGGAAAGCGCCCGGACGCCGGACCTGCTGGTGGAAGCGGGCTACCGGTACACCCTCAACTGGTGCCATGACGACCAGCCGGTCGCGATGCACACGCGCGGCGGCCAGCCGCTGTGGTCGATCCCCTATCCGCAGGAATTGAACGACATCCCGGCCATGATGGCGCGGCTGATGACCGGCTGCGACTTCGCCGACATGATCGTCGACCAGTTCGACGAGATGCTGCGGCAATGCGAGCGACAGCCGCTGGTGATGGGCATCGCGCTGCACCCGTACATCGTCGGCCAGCCGCACCGGCTGCTGCACCTGCGACGCGCCTTGCGGCACGTGGCGGCGCATGCGCCCGAGCGCACCTGGTGGACCACGCCGGGGCAGGTATTCGCCGCGGTGAGCGGCGCATCGAGCGGCACGCGCCTTGCATGAGCCCGGCATGCACCGGCTTGTCGTGCTCCTGAATCGCCAGCAGCTCGAACTGCTGGATCGCACCATCGCGCGCGGCCTCGCACCGGACCGCGCGGCGTTGCTCAAGCTCGCCTTGCGCGAACATGCGCAACGCGCGCAGCCGCAGCCCGCGCAGCCGCGGGAGCCTCGCACGTGAGCGCCCGCGCCGTCGTCGCCGAATGGATCCTGCAACCCGGCACCGGCAAGGCGATCGAACTGCGGGCGGGGCAGGTGTTGCGCATCGAGCAGGTGGAGGGCGGCCAGTGCGTCGACTTCAATGCCTTCAACCTGCACGATTACAAGGAATTCATGCACTGCGGCCGCACGCGCACGGTGCATGGCTTCAACCCGACGACGGGCTCCTTCCTGTGGTCGGCACCGCCGCGCGAGCGCGCCATGTTCTACATCCTGGCGGATAGCGTCGGCCGCAACGACGTGCTGTTCCCGCGCTGCAGCGCCTACGTCTACGAGAGCACCTACGGCTTTCACGCGCATACCAACTGCCACGACATCCAGGCCGAGGCGCAGCGCGAGTACGGCCTGACGCCGGACGACGTGCACGACAGCTTCAACCTGTTCATGTTCACGGAGGTGCAGGCGGGCGGCGCCGTGAAGATCACCCGGCAGGACACCGTGGCGGGCGACTACATCGAGCTGCTGGCGCTGGTCGACACGCTGGCCGTTCCCAATGTCTGCGGCGCCGACGTCATGCGCACCAGCAACTTCTTCTTGAAGCCGATCAAGGTGCAGGTGCTCGAGGCGGCCGAGGCCGACCTGGCACGCGTGCCGCGCCTGCCGGTGCTGGCCAGCCAGCGCACGCCGCGCGACTTCCGCAACCCGACGATCAAGGCCGACCGCGAACTGCGGCGCGACAAGGGCTACGAGCCGCAGTTCCTCAATACGCCGCTCACCGTGGCCGAGGTGGTGGTCGAACTCGATGACGCGGAGCTCGCGGCCTTGCAGGGGTACGAGCACCGGGCCTTGTATGCCGACGACCTGGGGGCGGCGTTGCGCGACCTGTTCTTCTCCTGGTGGGAAGAGCGGTTCGTCACCAGCCCCAACGGCGCACCCACGGTTTCCTCCACTCCCGACGAAGGCCTCACGCCATGACCGATTCCTCGCCTCGTTCCCGCCGCCACTTCCTCGCGCAGGCCGCGGCCGGCGCCAGCGCCCTGGTGGCCGGACTGCCGCGCGCCGCCCACGCCGCCAACGTCACGGTCGGCATCATCTATGTCGGCCCGCGCGACGACTACGGCTGGAACCAGGCACACGCGGTGGCCGCCAAGGCGCTGGCCAAGGTGCCGGGCGTCAAGGTGGTCGAGGAGGAGAACGTGCCGGAGACGGTGGCGGTGCGCAAGACACTCGACGCGATGGTGCAGTCCGACGGCGCCTCGCTGGTGTTCGGCACCTCCTTCGGCTACTTCGATCCGTACATGATCGAGGCGGCCAGGAAGTATCCGCAGGTGCAGTTCCGCCATCCCACCTCGCTGTGGTCGGCCGACAAGCACCCGATGAACCTGGGCGGCTACTTCTGCTACCTCGACCAGGCGCACTACGTCAACGGCGTCGCCGCGGGGCTCTCGACCACCAGCAACAAGATCGGCTACGTCGCCGCCAAGCCGATCGCGATCGTCCTGCGCAACATCAATGCCTTCACCATGGGCGTGCGCAAGGTCAATCCGAAAGCCACCGTGCAGGTGATCATGACCGGCGACTGGTCGCTGCCGGTGCGCGAAGCGGAAGCGACCAACGCGCTGATCACCGCCGGCTGCGACGTGATCGCGTGCCATGTGGACAGCCCCAAGGTCGTGATCGAAACCGCCGACCGCAAGGACATCAAGACGCTCGGCCACAACGCGTCGCAAGCCAGGCTCGCGCCGCGTGCCTTCATCACCGGCGCCGAGAACAAGTGGGAGACGGTCTACACGTCCTTCGCCACCTCGATCGGCCGCGGCGAGAAGCTGCCCAACACCTTCTTCGGCGGCTACGACAAGGACATGGTGCAGAGCACGCCGTTCGGCCCCGGCGCGAGCGACAAGGCGCGCAACGCCGCCACCATGGCCATGGCCGATCTCAGGGCGGGCAAACCGATTTTCGTCGGCCCGGTGAAGAGCAACACGGGCAAGCTCGTGATCGACCGGAGCTACGGCAACTACGACCCCTACCTGGATCGCATGGACTACCTGATCGAAGGCGTGGTGGGCTCGGTCTGATGGACGTCGACTTCGCCACGCTCACGGAGTACCAGCGCTACAAGCTGATGGCCAGCCTGATCGTGCCACGGCCGATCGCGCTGGTCACGACGCTGGGCGAGGGCGGGGTGGTGAACGCAGCGCCCTTCAGCATGTTCAACATGCTGGGTGAAGAGCCGCCGATCGTGATGCTCAGCATCAACCGGCTGGAGGGCGGCGGCCTGAAGGACACCGCGGCCAATATCGTGCGCAGCCGCGAGTTCGTGGTGCACCTGACCGACGAAGCGATGGCCGAGCAGATGCACCGCTGCGGCGAGCGGCTGCCCGCGCACGAAAGCGAACTCGCGCGCGTGGGCCTGCACACGCAGCCCTCGCGCGCGGTGAAGCCGCCGCGCATCGCCGAGGCGCCGGTCGCCTTCGAGTGCAATCTGTGGGAATTGCTGGAAACGGCGAGCCGGCAGATCTTCATCGGCCGCGTGTTGTGGCTGCACGCCCGCGAAGGCCTGGTCGACCCGCAGACCTGGCGCGTGCGGCTGCAGGATTACCATCCGGTAGGCCGCTTCGGCGCCAGCTTCTACGTGCGCACGCGGGAGCGGTTCGCGCTGGGCGAGGGCGCCGCGGCACCGGAGACTCGTACGGGGATTGACGAGATGTAGTGGCTTGGGGCGATGGCTCGATGCTGCGATGTCATTGCGGGCTTGACCCGCAATCCACGACAGCGGTGGCACGAGCGCCGCCTGGATCCCGGGTCGAGCCCGGGATGACATCCTTTGGCGCGGGATGACATCCTCTGGCTGACCTCAGCGCTCCGAATCCAGGTGCGCGAGCTGTTCCGGCGCATAGCGGCCGCCCTGCGCTGCTCCCTTGGGCACGGCCCGCGCGATCTCCGCGAGGTCGGCGTCCGTGAGTTGCAGCGCCAATGCGCCGAGCGCCTCCTGCAAGCGGTCGCGCCGGCGTGCGCCTATCACTGGCACGATGTCCGCTCCCTGCGCCAGCACCCAGGCAATCGCGACCTGCGCCACCGTCACGCCCCGGCGTTGCGCGAACTGCCGCAGGGACTCGACCAGTCGCAGGTTGCTCTCGACGTTGCCTTGCGCAAAGCGCGGCGTCATCGTGCGGAAGTCGCCCGGCGCGCGCTCGCCCGGATTCCAGTGGCCGCTGATCAGGCCGCGCGAGAGCACGCCGTAGGCCGTGATGCCGATGCCGAGTTCGCGGCATGCGGCCAGGATGCCGTTGTCCTCGATGCTGCGCGAGATCAGCGAGTACTCGATCTGCAGGTCGGCGATCGGGTGCACGGCGGCGGCGCGGCGGATGGTGGCCGCGCCCACCTCGGACAGGCCGATGTGGCGCACGTACCCCGCCTTCACCATGTCCGCGATCGCGCCGACGGTGTCCTCGATCGGCACCTCCGGGTCGAGCCGCGCGGGCCGGTAGATGTCGATGTGATCGACGCGCAGACGCTGCAAGGTATAGGCGAGGAAATTCTTCACCGCCGCCGGCCGCGCGTCGTAGCCGTTCCAGCGGTGCGCGGCGTCCCGCAAGGCGCCGAACTTGACGCTGAGGAGGACACTGTCGCGTGGGCGGCCGGCGATCGCTTCGGCGATCAGCATCTCGTTGTGCCCCATGCCGTAGAAGTCGCCGGTGTCCAGCAGGTTGATGCCGGAATCCAGGGCCGCGTGAATGGTCGCGACGCTCTCGCCGCGCTCCGCCGGGCCGTACATGCCCGACATTCCCATGCATCCCAGCGCGATCCGCGAAACCTCCGGGCCGCTGCGCCCGAGCTTGCATTTGTCCATGCGGGAACGGTACACGATTCGCGGCGAGGTGTGTGCCGGGACAGCCAGCTGTGGCTCAGGCGATGCCGAGCTCGCGGCACACGGCAAGCGCACGCTCCTGGGTGCCGCCGGGCGCGGCGGGCAAGGGCAGGCGGCACACTCCGGCGTCCAGCCCCAGGAGGGGAAGCAAGGCCTTGATCGCCATCGGAAACACGCAGTCGTCGCTGTTCACGTAGGCAAAGGAAGGCTGCAGCCGCGCATTGATCGCGCGCGCCTGCGCCAGCTCTCCGCGGCGCATTGCGCTGATCATCGAAGCGAACAGCGCTGCGGTCCAATGCGTGGTGGTGCCGACCACGCCGACTGCGCCCACGGCCAGCAGCGGCAAGGTGCAGGCGTCGTCGCCGGAATACAGGTCGAAGTCGGCGTCGGCCAGCAATGCGGCAGAGGCGGCCGGGTCTGCGGTCGCATCCTTGAGGGCGACGATGTTCGGTACCTCGCGAAGCAGTCGCAGCAGCACCTCGCGGGCAATGCGTCGCCCGGTGCGCAGCGGCACGTCGTACAGCATCACCGGCAGCGGCGTCGCCTCGGCGATCGCGCGAAAGTGTGCTTCGATGCCCGCCTGCGGTGGGCGGCTGTAGTACGGGCTGACGGCGATCACTCCGGCGGCGCCGAGCTCCTTCGCCCTTCGTGTGAGCACGACGCTGTGCTGCGTGTCGTTGCTGCCCGTGCCGGCGACCACCGGAATGGTCACCGCCGCGCAGACGGCGCGGATCAGGTCCAGCCGCTCGGAGTCGCAGAGGACTGTCGCCTCGCCGGTGGTCGCCGCCACCACCAGGCCTTCGCTGCCATGCTCCTGCAGCCACCGCGCCAGCTTGCGGGCGCTCTCCAGGTCGAGGTCGCCCCTGGCGTCGAAGGGCGTGACCATCGCGGTCAGGACGGCGCCCCAATGGCGCGGAGCGGGAATCTGGTCGGGCATGGAACGGGCGATGGTAGGCAGGGCGCCTGCCGCCATTGATGCAAAAAGAAGGCAGCATTGATGCGATCGGTCCGCGCCTGGCGCATTCCGCGGTGCGATCTCTGCATTCCATCGCAATGCGATGCATGCCGCCTTGCGCCTGCGGGAGACTCGCGATCCGGAGTTGCCGAATTGCCAATCAGGAGATCATGACCATGCATTCGACCCAGCGCCTCGTTGCCGGCAGCGCCATCCTGCTGGCAGCCATGCTCGCAGCGTCTGCCTCGTTCGCCGCCGGTATCCAGGCGCTGAATGTGCCGGCCGATGCTTCGTCGCCGGCCATGTCCGGGGCGGTGTGGTATCCCTGCGCGCTGCCGCCCACGCAGTTGCGGCTGGGCCCATTTCTCGTATCGGCCGCCAGGGACTGCCCGCTTGCAGGTACGAAGTTGCCATTGATCGTGATGTCGCACGGCCGCGCCGGGACCTTCCTCGGCCATCGCGACACCGCGCAGGCCTTGGCCGACGCCGGATTCATCGTGGCGGCCATTTCGCACCCCGGCGACAACGCGCAGGACAGCAGTTCCTCCAACGAGGTGTCGGCGTTCATCCAGCGCCCGGCCGACATCAAGCGGCTGGTCGACCACCTGCTTGGCGCCTGGCCGTCCGCGTCCGTCGTTGCTGCCGACCGCATCGGCTTCTTCGGTTTTTCGCGCGGCGGCTATACCGGGCTCGTGCTGGCCGGTGCCGTTCCCCGCTTGCGCGAGGGCCAGCCCACGCCTGTGGCGCACGACCCCCGCATCAAGGCGGCCGTGATCGCCGATCCCCTGACTCTCTTCTTTGCGCCAGACGCGTTTGGCGCGGTCGGCATCCCGATCCAGCTCTGGCGCTCCGAGCAGGGCGGCGACGGTGTCACGCCCGAGGGCGTGGCCGCCGTGGCCGTCGGCTTGCCTGCGAAGCCCGACCTTCATACGGTTGCGGCGGCCGGCCACTTCGCCTTCCTGCCTCCGTGTCCGGAGGCGCTCCGGCAGTCGGCGCGCGAGATCTGTACCGACGCGCCGGGCTTCGACCGCCAGGCCTTCCACGATGCATTCAACGCGCAGGTGGTGGAGTTCTTCCGGCGCACGCTTCATTGACGGTGGCGGACCGCCTCAGAGCAGTGTGGCGGTACCGTCCAGATCGTCGCGCTGTCGAGGCGCTGCTTCCTACCTCACCGCCGACAGCCCCTGCACGCCGTTGGCCGCGATCGAACGCGCGATGAAGCCCGCACCCACCAGGTCCGTCACGAAGGCCTGCAGCCAGGCCGCTGCCGCCGGCCGGCCGCGCGGCGTGCCGAGGCCGTGATTGACGATCATGAAGTTGCCTTCGACCATGCGCGCGTCGTGCAACAGCGCCACCGACTCCAGCAACTGCGGCTTCAGGGCGGCGATGGCATCGGCGCCGCGGCCGTTGAACAGTTCGATCCCCGCCGGCAGGCCCTTGGTGCGGATCAGGGTTGCGGCGCGCACGGTGCGCGTGAGGTACAGCTCGTACCCCGCCTTCTCGGCCACCGCGATGCGCACACCGGCGCCGTCGACGTCCGCAGCGGCATGCAATGGCGAATCCTTGTGGACGACGTAGGTGGCCTCGATCTCGGTCATCGGCGGTGAGAAGGCAATGGTGCGCGAGCGCGCCTGCTCGATGGCGAGCACGGCGACATCCCACGCGTTCGATTCCGCCGCGTCGGCCACTTGCCCGGGGGTGTCGTAGACCACGAACTCCACCGGCACGCCGAGTCGGGCGCCGAGCTCGCGCATCAGGTCGGCGCTCACCCCGCGCAAGGCGCCGGTGGCCGGGTCCTTCTGGGTGAACAGGGCATTCCCCAGATTCATGCCCGCGCGCAGCTTGCCCGCTGGGGCAAGTTCAGCGCGGACGGCGTCGGTGAGCGGAGGAGGGGCGGCGTGCAGGGAGGTGAGTGTCATGGCGAGTGCGAGGATAAGGAGTTTCAGCATGGGCGAGCCTCCGTGATCGGATCCGGCGCAGTATTGCGCTTGCGCGGCCGGCACGCAATGCGCGTGGCATGCCTTGCACAAGGCGCCGAGCTCACGCAGTGCGCTCTTCCTGCAGCCCCAGCTCGTTCTTCATCGCGTCGCGGATCTTGAACTTCTGGATCTTGCCGGTCACCGTCATCGGGAAGGCATCGACGAAGCGGATGTGGCGGGGGACCTTGTAGTGCGCGATCTGGCCGTTGCAGAAGGCCCGCACCTCTTCTTCACCGAGCGACTGCCCGGGCTTGGCGATGATCCACGCGCAGAGTTCCTCGCCGTACTTGCGATCGGGCACGCCGACCACCTGCACGTCCTGCACCTGCGGCATGCGGTAGAGGAACTCCTCGATTTCACGGGGATAGATGTTCTCGCCGCCGCGGATCACCATGTCCTTGATGCGGCCCACGATGTTGACGTAGCCCTCGTCGTCCATGGTCGCGAGGTCGCCCGTGTGCATCCAGCCCTCGCTGTCGATCGCCTCGCGGGTCTTCTCCGGGTCTTCCCAGTAGCCAAGCATCACCGAGTAGCCGCGCGTGCACAGCTCGCCGGGCGTGGCGGTGGCCAGGGTGCTGCCCGTCTCCGGGTCGGCGATCCTCACTTCGAGGTGCGGCTGCACCTGGCCGACGGTGGAGACGCGCTTGTCCAGCGGCGTGTCGGTGCTGCTCTGGCAGCTCACCGGGCTGGTCTCGGTCATGCCGTAGGCGATGGTGACCTCGTTCATGTGCATCTCGTTCACCACGCGCTTCATGACCTCGATCGGGCAGGGCGAGCCGGCCATGATGCCGGTGCGCAGCGAGGAGAGATCGAACTCGCGAAAGCGCGGGTGATCGAGTTCGGCGATGAACATCGTGGGCACGCCGTGCAGGCTGGTGCAGCGCTCCGCCTGCACCGTCTCGAGCACAGTGAGCGGGTCGAAGGCATCGTTCGGATAAACGATGGTCGCGCCGTGCGTGAGGCAGGCCAGGTTGCCCAGCACCATGCCGAAGCAGTGATAGAGCGGCACCGGGATGCACAGGCGGTCGGCCGGCGTGAGCTTCATCGCCTCGCCGATGAAGAAGCCGTTGTTCAGGATATTGCGATGGGTGAGCGTCGCGCCCTTGGGGAAACCGGTCGTGCCGCTGGTGAACTGGATGTTGATCGCCTCTTGCGGCGCGAGCGAGGCGGCGATCGTGTCGATGCGCGGATCGTCGGGATTGCCGCGCGCGAGCAGCTCGGAAAAACGCAGCATGCCGGCCTGCTCCTCGCCCCGGGCCGCCTCGTCGATCCAGACGGTGTGACGAAGATGCGGCAGCTTCGCGGGCCCGAGTTCGCGCAGCATGCCGAGGTAGTCGCTGGTCTTGAAGCGCGCCATCGTCACCAGCGCCTGGCACTCGACCTTGTTCAGCGCGTATTCGAGTTCCGCGGTGCGGTACGCGGGATTGATGTTCACGAGGATCAGGCCGACCTGCGCAGTGGCGAGTTGCAGCAACAGCCATTCCGCGTTGTTGTGCGACCAGATGCCGACGCGGTCGCCCTTGCGCAGGCCGAGATCGAGCAGGGCACTTGCGAGCTGGCGCGATTGGCGGTGCAGTTCGGCATAGGTGGAGCGGCGCTGCTGGTGTCGGCTGACCAGCGCGGGATGCTCCGCCTGGCGTTGCGCCATGGCGGCGAAGAAGGCGGGCAGGGTCTGCTCGATCAAGGGCGTGCCGGTGGCGCCCCGTGCGTGGGCGACTCGCGTGGGACGGGTCATGACTCGGTCTCCGGAATGGCGCAGGTCGCCAGAATAGGACGGGAGCAGGTGGGCGCGGTGCGGTGTTGTCCCGGGGCTGGCAGGCCGTGCGTTGTTTGCAAGCGACCCCCCTGCGACCCAGCCAGTCCGCCGACTGAGCAGTTCTTCACGTGATTGCCTGCAAACGAAGGTAAACGCAAGTGTTTACCGATTGAAATATTTGGATACATCCGCCAGGATCACTTTCGGTGCGGCCCATTCGACGTCCTTGGCCGGCGCTGTTTCCAATCCTCGAGGAGAGTGAATGAGCAAGACTCTGAAGACCTGCGTGGCTGCGGCCCTGTTCGCCGGCGTCCACGTTTTCACCGCGGCCGCGGCCGCTGCTTCGCCGCACGGCAATGACGCCGAGGCGCAGGAGATGGTGAAGAAAGCCGTCGCCCTGGTCAATTCGGCCGGCCCGGAGAGCGCCTACAAGACCTTCACCGACCACCCGGGCGGGGCCTTCAAGGACCGCGACCTCTATGTCTTCGTCTATGACTTCGATGGCAACTGCCTGGCGCAGGGCGCCAACCCGAAGATGGTGGGCAAGAACCTCATCGGGCTGAGGGACTTCGACGGCAACGAGATGATCAAGGGCCAGGTTGCCTTGGTGAAGACCAAGGGCAGCGGCTGGTCCGGCCCGTACAAGTTCAACAACCCGGTGACGAACATCGTCGAGGTGAAGAAGGCGTACTGCCAGCGCGGCGCCGGCGAGACCATCGTGTGCTCAGGGGTTTATTCCGGCCAGTAAGCGGTTCGGCCGGCAATATGTCATTGCGGGTTGACCCGCAATTCAGGCCGGATGCGCGCACCCAATCATGTCATTGCGGGCTCGACCCGCAATCCACGCCCGATGCGCGTACCCGCTGTCGTGGATCCCGGGTCAAGCCCGGGATGACATCCGCCGAGACATCCGCCGAGGCATCCGCCGACATCGCCGATCGGCGAAGCAGCCGATCTCAAAGGTACATCTCCGCCGCCTCTTCCTCGAAGCGCTCGGGTGCGCCTTCCCACGCGATCTTGCCGTGGTCCATCACGTAGAGGCGGTCTGCGTGCGGCAATGCGAAGGTGACGTTCTGTTCGCCGAGCAGCACCGTCAGCCCCGCGTCGCTGCGCAGCCGATGCAGGGCCTTCGACAAGGTCTCCAGGATCACCGGCGCCAGTCCGAGCGTCGGCTCGTCGAGGATCAGCAGGCGCGGCTTCATCATCAGCGCGCGCGCGATCGCCAGCATCTGCTGCTCGCCGCCACTGAGCGTGCGCGCGACCTGCGTGGCGCGGTCCCGCAGGATGGGAAAAAGGTCGAACAGCCACTCGCGCCGCTCGGTAAGCGCAGCCGGGGCCAGGGCGTGGCCGCCGAGGTCGAGGTTCTCGCGTACGGTCATGTCGCCGAACAGCTCGCGGGTCTCGGGACACTGCACGATGCCGCCGCGCGCGATCGCGGCAGCGGTCAGCCCGGCGAGCGGCGCGCCGCTCCAGCGCACCTCGCCCGAGTAACGCACCAGGCCCGAGATCGCATTGAAGAGCGTCGTCTTGCCGGCGCCGTTCAGCCCCACCAGCGCCACGAATTCGCCCTCGCGCACCTGCAGCGACACGCCCTGCACGGCCAGCGCCTTGCCGTAGCGCACCTCGACGTCGCGCACCTCCAGCAGCGGCGGACCTTCGGCGCTGCGCTCGGGCGCGCGCTCGGCGCGCATCAGGGCGCCACCCAGGTAGACGCGCCGCACGGTCTCGTCGCGCATCACCTCGGTGGCCGTCCCCTCCGCGATCTTCTCGCCCAGGTACATGGCCACCGCGCGATCCACGAGGGCGGCGACGCTCTTGACGTTGTGATCGACCAGCAGCACCGCGCGGCCCTCGGCGCGAAACCCGGAGATCAGCTCGGAGAAGCCGGCGACCTCGGAAGCGGTGAGGCCCGCGAAGGGCTCGTCGACCAGCAGCAGCTTGGGATGCAGCGCGATGGCCTTGGCGAGTTCCAGCCGGCGCAGGTCGGCGAAGGCCAGGGTCGGCGGCTTGCGATCGAGCACGCCGCCAAGACCGACGCGCTGCGCGATGGCGCGCGCCTGCTCGGCGACCTCGGCGCTGTGGAAGATCATGCTCAGGCGATCGGGGATGAGGGCGACCTGGATGTTCTCCACCACGGTCTGGCGATTGAGCGGCCGCGAATGCTGGAACACCAGCCCGACGCCCAGCCGCGCCACCTTGTGCGAGGGCAAGCCGGCGATCTCGCGCCCCTCGAAGCGCACCGACCCCGACGTGGGCGGGTCGACGCCCATCACGCTGCGCATCGCGGTGGACTTGCCCGAGCCGTTCGGACCGATCAGGCCGAGGATCTCGCCGCCCCGGATGGAGAAGCTCAGGTCCTTCACGGCGACCAGGCCGCCGAAGCGCTTGGTCAGTTGCGAGACTTCCAGCATCGGCGTCTCAGCCACGGTCCCCCCTGCCCTGGAGCATGCCGAGGAAGCCGTTCGGGAAGAACAGCACCACCAGCAGCGCCGCCACCGACACCAGCAGCGTGGCCAGTTCGCCGAGCGGCCGCAGCGCCTCGCCGGCGCTGATCAGGAACACGGCGCCGATCGCCGCGCCGATGACCGTGCGGCGCCCACCCAGCACTGCGGCGACGATGATCTGCACGCCGATCGAGATGTCCACGAAGGTGCCGACGGAGGCCGTGCCCATGTAGAAGACCATCAGCGCGCCAGCCAGCCCCGAGAAGAAGGCGCTGACGATGAAGGCGAAGAGCTTGTGCTTGGTGACGTTGAAGCCGAGCGCGCCGGCCTGCACCGGGTCTTGCCCGCTCGCCTGCAGCACCAGGCCGACCGGTGAGCGCGAGAGGCCGTACAGGATGGCGCCGCTCACGGCCATGAAGCCGAAGGCGATCCAGTAGTTGGTGGTCGCGCTCACCGAGATCACGTCGGGCACCGACAAGCCGATCTCGCCACCGGTGAGGCCGGCAAACACCACGATCATGTTTTGCAGCATCAGCACGGCCACCAGGGTGGTCAGGCCGAAGTACGGGCCGCGCACGCGCAGCGCGGGCAAGGCCAGCACGACCCCGCCGATCACCGCGGCCACCGCGCCGGCCACGACGCACAGCCACAGCGAGACGCCGGGCGACAGGCGCGCATCGAGAATGCCCGCCGTGTACGCACCCAGCCCGATCAGGAAGGTGGGGCCGAAATTCACCTCGCCGGCAAAGCCGAACAGCAGGTCCCACGACATCGCGAACACCGCCGTGTAGAAGGCGACCGTCAGCAGGCCCAGCACGTAGCCGGAGCCCACGAGAGGGACGCAGGCACCGATCGCCAGCAGCACCAGGCCGGCGAGCACGGGACGCGATTGCAGCCAGGCCGGTCGCGCCATCAACGCCTTCCGAACAGGCCTTGCGGCCGCAGGTACATCACGACGACCAGCAGCAGCAGCGAGGGGATGAAGCGGTAGGCCGGCGACACGAGATAGGCGGTGACCGTCTCCAGGTAGCCCACCACATAGGCCGCGATCAGCGATCCGGTGACACTGCCCAGCCCGCCCAGCACCACGATCGAAAACGCGCTCGCCGTGAGCGGCCCGACGCTGTACGAGCTGACGCCGAGGAACATCCCGAGCAGGATGCCGGCGATGCTGGCCAGCAAGCCGTAGATCAACCAGACGGCCAGGTGGATGCGCGTGAGCTCGATGCCCAGCAAGGTCACGCCCCGCGGGTTCATGGAGGCGGCCAGCACCGCCTTGCCGTGGCGCGTCTTGTTCACCAGCACCCACAGCGCGCCGATCGCCAGCCAGCAGATCACCGCGGTGAAGTACTCGTTGGTCGGCGTGCGCACACCGACCACCGTGACCACGCCTTCCACGATCGGCAAGACGGTCTTGGCGTTGTTGGTGAAGAAGTAGGCGACCGTCTCGGAGATGATGATCCCCCACAGCAGCGTGGCGGTGAGGATGAAGATTTCCTTCTCCGCCTCGGCCACGCGCGGCGAACGCTGGATCGGCCGCACCGTGATGAAGTAGGTGAGCATCGTCAGCACCACGCCGAACACGACGCCTCCGACCGCCGACAGGTAGGGGCCGGCATTCAGCAGCCCGGCCAGCGCCCACGAGGCCACGGCCGCCGCGACCATGATGGCGCCGTGCGAGAGGTTCAGCACCCCGGACACGCCGAAGATCAGCGTGAAGCCGGTCGCCCCGAGGGCGTAGAGCGAGCTGATGGCGAAGCCGTCGATCAGGATCTGCCAGAAGAGCATGGAGCAGGCGCCGGCGTCTAGCGGGGGTGGCGGGACGCCGGCTGCATCACCCGCTGCAGGTGGACGCGATCCAAGATCAGCGCGCGGACGACAGCTTGATGAAGGCGGGGAACTTCATCTGTCCGGAAGCGAGGTTCTTCGGCCAGATGTTCACCTGCTTGCCGTCCTGCCACTGCAGCATCAGGCCCGTGATGTAGCCGGGGCCGGTGCGCAGGCCGTGCACGTGCGGGTCGCCCTTGGGCTTGAAGGCCACGCGGCCGATGGTGCCGACGTAGTCGGTCTTCTCCATCGCGGCCACCAGCTTGTCGCTGTCGGTGGAGCCGGCCTTGCGCACGGCCTCGGCGATCATGTAGACCTCGTCGTACGAGGTGTAGCCCGAGTACGAGGGGTTGTTGCCGAACTTCTTGACATAGGCGGCGACGAAGGGCAGCGTCTTCGGCGTGACCGCCACGCCGGGGCCGGACACGGCCTGGTACAGCACGCCTTCGGTGGCGCCGTTGGTGTCCTTCCAGAACGTGGAGTTGGTCGCCTGCGAGGAGATGCCGAACATCGGGATCGGCACCTGCTGGCTCTTCCACTGCACGGTGGGCTGGGTGCCCACGTGCGAGATGCCGGTAATCATCACGTCGGGCTTCTGCGCTTCGATCTTGCTGAAGATCGGCGTGAAGTCCGTGGTGTCCGGCGAGAAGCGGATGTGGTCCAGCACCTTCAGGCCGGTCTTGGGCAGGCACTGCTCGTAGCCGGCATCCAGCGGCGTCGTCCAGGCGGCGTCCTCGCTGACGATGATGGCGGTCTTCATCTTGTGCTGGGTGACCAGCAGGTCCTTGGCGGCGTCGCACACCAGCTCCGCCAGCGAGCTGGAAGTGAGATAGCCGTGGAAGGTGTACTTGTTGTGCTCGTAATCCTTGGCGATGTTCTGCGTGATCACGTCCGAGGCGGCGCCCGGCGTGATCATCACCGTCTTGAGCCGGCCGGCCCAGGGCTCGAGCGCCAGCACCACCTCGGAGATGTAGCTGGCGATGACGGCATTGACCTTGTCTTCGTTCACCGCGCGCTGGAAGGCGCGCACCGATTCGGCGGCGGAGGCGTGGTTGTCGTAGACAACGATTTCCACCTTGCGGCCGTTCACGCCGCCCTTGGCATTGATCTCCTCGGCGGCGAGTTGCGCGGCCGGGCCGATCGAGGAGCCGGCGACCGCCTGCGCCTCGGAGATGACCCCGATCCTGATCGGGGGGTCGGCCGCGAGGGCCAGGGTGGGCGCGAGAGTGGCGAGACAGGCGCTCGCGACGGTCGAAGAAAGACGTAGCAGGTGTTGACGCATGGAACCTCCAGCGGAAGAAGGGCGCGGCACGTGCTGCAGCCCGGACGACAACATTTCGGCAGGCCATTGTTCCGGCGACCGCGCCGCACCCGCTGCAGACAATCACCAATCGACAGCGTGTTTTTCCGCTGATAAACGTGAGGGCAGCTCGACGGCAGCGCTTCACGCCGGCGTCTTCGGCCCGAGCCTTGCGACAGCAGCGTGAAGCCGCCGCGCTCGTGCAGCCAGAGCTAGTGCCCGCCCGCCCGCGGCACGAGCCCGGTAGCGCGGATCACCGCCGAATTGCTGGTCGCCGAGAGGTAGGCCACGAACTTGCGGGCTTCGGCGCTGTGGGCGCTGCCCGCCACCACCGCCGCCGAGAATTCGGTGACGTACTGGACTTCATCGGGCAGGTCGCCCACGATGTCGATGCCCGCGATGGGGAGCAATTCGCTGCGCTGCTGGCAGCCGAAATCGGCTTCGTGCCGCGCGACGATCTCGCCCACCGGCGTAGCCGGAATCTTGTGGCCCTTGGCGCGCACGGCATCGGCCACGCCCAGTTTCTGCAGCATTTCCTTTTCGATGTACTCGCCGCTGGCACTGTCGGACCATGCCACCGAATGCGCTGCGAGCAGCGCCGCCTTGAGGCCCTGGACGTCATGGATGTCGGGATGCGCGGCGCCCTGCGGCACCGCGCAGGCGATGCGCGAGTCGGCCAGCACGACCTTGCTGCCGGGGGCCAGCTGCCCGGCGGCCATCAGCTTGTCGAGCGAGTCGCCGACCATGATCACGACATCGATGGGCTCATGACGGGCGAGCCGTGCCGGGATCGCATTGACGGTCTGGCCCATGGACGGCCCCCATTCGGCGTGCACCTGCTGGCCGGATTCGCGCTCGTACTGCGCCGCGAGCTTCTTGTACGCGGCAGCGAAGCCGCCGGAGGAGACGACATTCAGCGGGTCGGCGCAGGCGGCGCCGGCGAACAGCAGGGCCGAGAGGATGGTGGCCGCGCGGGCCACGAACGTGGGGGAGGAAAGCTTGGGCATCATGTTGGGGCTCGCCGGGGATGGGGGCGACATGATGGCACGGCGGCGGCGCGCTCCAGGGCATGGATGGCCGGCCAAGCCCGGTCACGCCCGCAATGACATGCTGCGTCGAACGCCTATCGCGCGCCCACCTTCCCCCGCGCAATGTCCATCACCGTCCGCACCACCAGGTACAGCCGCGGCTCGATGGAATCGAGCACCACGTACTCGGCGTCGCTGGAATGGGCGCCGAAGCCGACCAGCCCGTAACGCTCCACCACGCCGGGCTTGCCGGACAGGCCGGCGAAAGCGGCATCGGTGCCACCGCCCGCGACGCGATCGTCCGCGCCCAGCGGGCGACCGAGTTCGGCATAGATCTGCTGCGATCGGCGTGCCAGCGCCAGCCCTGCCGCGTTCGATTCCAGCGGCGGGCGGCGCCGCTCGTAAGTCAATTCCACCTTCGCTTCGGGCACCAATTGCAGGCGCGTGCGTTGCTGCAACAGGCGCTCGAGGCGATCGAAGTCGGCCACGCGCGTGACCCGCGCATCCGCGGTGGCCGTCGCATCGGCGGGGATCACGTTGCGGTTCGTGCCCGCCTGCGCGACCGTCCAGTTCAGCTTCATGCCGGTGGCGGGATCGGACAGGTCGCGCGCATTGAGGACCTGGTGCGCCAGTTCGTACAGGGCGTTGACGCCGCGCTCCGGCGCCGCGCCCGCGTGCGACGCCCGGCCCTTGACGTGGATGGTGGCCGAGGCAATGCCGGCCGTGGCGAGGGACAGCTTGTCGTCGGTGAGGCTCGCGCCTTCGTGCGACAGGACGAAGTCATGCTCGGAGGCGAGCTTCGTGATCATCGCGCGCGAACCCGGCGAGCTGATTTCCTCATCGCCGTTGATCAGCACCGTGAGCTGGCCGTACTCCTTGAAGTCCAGCGCCTGCAACACCGCCAGCGCATGCAGGATCACTGCGATGCCCTGCTTGTCGTCGGCGATGCCTAGCCCATAGGCCTTGTCGCCGTCGACCCGGAACGGCTGCCTGGCCAGCATGCCCTTCAGGTACACCGTGTCCATGTGGGCGATCAGCATGATCTTCTTGCTGCCCGTGCCGCGGAAGGTGGCGCGCACCATCGGGCCGATCTTCTCGGGCGTGTCTTCCATGCGGTAGACGTCGGGCGAGGCGGGGCTTCCCGGCTGCAGGATCTGCACCTCGCCTCCGAGCGCCGCGAGCTTGTCGGCGATGAGCGCCGCGAGCCGGCTCAGTCCCTCGTAGTCGCGGCTGCCGCTCTCGATGCCGACGAATTGCGACAGGGAGTCGAGGAACGGCTGCCTTTGCCGGGCCGCCAGTTGCGCAATGCGCGCGTCGGCGCCCTGCGCGAGCGCGCCGCTGGCGGCGATGCTCAGGCAGGCGAGCAGGAGGGCGGCAGGGACAAACCTGGTGGGCATGCGGCGAAATCCTCGGAGTGGAACGGTCAGCTTTGGCAGGGCGGCATTGTGGCAGGGGAACCGAGGTTCCGCCCCCCCGGAACCAAGGTCGCGATCTGCGCCTCCTCCTCCCTTCGCCTGATCACACGCGGACGGTGTCACGCTACATTGCTTCATCCACAGCAGGCGGAAGCGATGAAACGGATCCTCGGTGTGATGGCGCTGGCCCTCGTGCTGGGGGCGCCGGTCGAACAGGCCGCGGATGTGCCGCGCCCGCCGATCCACATCATCGTGCCGTTTGCGCCCGGTACCGCGGGCGACCTCGTCTCCCGACTGGTCGCCGAGGAACTCAGGGCCACCCTGGGCCAGCCGGTGGTGATCGAGCACCAGATCGGCGCAGCCGGCCGGGTGGGGGTCGGCAGCCTGGCGCGCGCGCCCGCCGACGGCTCCGTGATCGGGATGGGCAACGAGTCCACCCACGTCACGCTGCCACTGCTGACCGTCCGGACGGCCTACGACCCGGTGCGCGATTTCACGCCGCTCACGCTTGCTGCGCGCACCACCATGGCCGTTGCCGTGAACCCCGTGCTCTTGCCGGTGGAGACGCTGGCGCAATTGCTCGCGGTGGCGAAGACGCGGCCCATCGCCTTCGGCTCGCCCGGCGAGGGTTCGCCGCAGCAGTTGATCGGCCTGCTGCTCGCGCAGCGCTCGGGGGGCAGCTTCGAACACGTGCCGCAGCCGGGCGCCGCCGCCACGGCCCGCGAGCTGGCCGAAGGCCGCCTGCCGATGGCGATCACCACGCTGTCGGCGCTGATGGCGTATCCGGGCAAGGTGCGCATCCTGGCCATCGGCGACGCCACGCGCCGTCCGGCCCTGCCGGATGTGCCGACGCTCAGCGAAACCTGGCCGGGCGTCGTGGTCACCGGCTGGCTCGCCTACTTCGCGCCGGCCGGCATGCCGCAGCCGGCGCACGCGCGACTCACCACGGCCGTGCGGGCGGCGCTTGCCAAGCCGCGGGTGATCGCGGCATTGCGCGAGCAGGGGCTGGACCCGGTGGGCGGTCCGGCCGAAGAACTGGGCGAACTCGTGCGCGCCGGGCTCGAGGCCTGGAAGCCGCAGATTCGCAGGGCGTCGGCTGCTCAGCCCTCGACCGCATCGAGGTAGTCTTCCGGTCGCGTGCGGTCTTCGGCGTGCGCCAGCCCGGCGAGGCGCACTGCGAGGCTGACGAGGATCGCCACCACGAGATTGACGACGAGCGACCACACCGCGGCATAACCCGGGATGGCCATCCCGAGCAAGTGGATCGTGTAGGTCGAGCCGGCGAGCTTGAGCGAGACCGCCATCCACGTGCCCAGGACGATGCCCGCTGCCCAGCCGACCAGCAGGCCGCGGTATTCGAGCACGCGTGTGTAGAGGCCCAGCACGATGGCCGGCAGGGTCTGGATGATCCAGATGCCCCCCAGCAGCTGCAGCTGGATCGCATACGTCAGCGGCAGGCCGAGGATGAAGACCAGCGCGCCGAACTTCACGACCAGCGAGACGAGCTTGGCGACCTTCGTTTCCTCCGAGGGCTGCAGCTTGCGGTTGACGAATTCCTTGTGGATGTTGCGCGTGTAGAGATTGGCCGCCGCGATCGACATGATGGCCGCCGGCACCAGCGCGCCGATGCCGATGGCCGCAAACGCCACGCCCACGAACCACGGCGGGAAGAAGTGCAGGAACAGCGCCGGCACCGCGAAGTTCGGGCCGAAGGCCTTGAAGTAGGGCGCGAACTCCGGCATGTCCTTCACGCCCGCCGCCAGGGCCATGTACCCGAGCAGCGCCAGCAGCCCGAGGAGCAGCGAGTAGGCCGGCAGCAGCGCGGTGTTGCGGCGAATCGTGTTGCCCGAAGACGATGCGAAGAGCGCCGTGATCGAGTGCGGGTAGAGGAACAGTGCAAGCGCCGAGCCCACGGCCAGCGTCGCGTAGGCGCTGTAGCCGTTCAGGCTCTCCGCATCCGGCGGCTTCAGCAGCAGGTTCTTGGCTGGCACCGCGGCGAAGATGTGGCCGAAGCCACCCAGTTGCCCCGGAATGACGAACATGGCGACGATGATCGTCAGGTAGATCAGCAGGTCCTTGACGATCGCGATCATCGCGGGAGCGCGCAGCCCCGAGGTGTAGGTGTACGCGGCGAGGATCACGAAGGCGATGATCAGCGGCAGGTCGCCGACGAAGCCGCCGGTCTTGAAGCCGAGCGCCCCGATCACCACCTCGATGCCCACCAGCTGCAGCGCAATGTAGGGCATGGTCGCGACGATCCCCGTGACGGCCACTGCCAGTCCGAGCATGCGGCTGCCGTGGCGCGCGGTGACGAAGTCCGCGGCCGTCACGTAGCCGTGGCGCTTGGCAACCGTCCACAGCTTGGGGAACACCATGAAGGCAAACGGATAGATCAGCACGGTGTACGGCAAGGCGAAGAAGCCGGTCGCCCCGGCGCCGAAGACCAGGGCCGGCACCGCGACGAAGGTGTAGGCCGTGTAGAGGTCACCGCCGAGCAGGAACCAGGTGACGAGCGTGCCGAAGCGCCGGCCGCCCAGGCCCCACTCGTGCAGGTGTGCCAGGTCCCCCTGGCGCCAGCGCGCCGCGAAGAAACCCAGCACCGTCACGAACACGAACAGCAGCACGAAGACGGTGGTGGCGGTGGCGTTCATGGCTCCCCCGCTGCGGGCACGCCGGGCCTCGTCATGAAGTAGACCAGCGCCGTGATCACCGCGCTGATCAGCACCCAGAGCAGCTGGTACCAGTAGAAGAAGGGGAAGCCCCACAACTGCGGCTCGATGCGGTTGTAGGAGGGGACCCAGATCATGGCGATCCAGGGCAGCAGCAGCAGCCAGAGCCAATGCCGGTTCGACTGCCGCGAAGCAGAGTCCTTGCTCATGTGTTCACCTCGCGCGACCCGCAAGTCTTGCACGAAAGCCCAGGGTCCGGGGGAGCCGCGCCGGACCCTGAGTTCGACCCTTGGCGCGGCGGGGCGCATCCCTACAATGGCTCATCACTCCTGGAGAAGCCATGCGCCTTGCCTGCCTGTTCGCCGCTCTTGCGACTCTTCTCCTGCCCTTGCAGGGGCTCGCGCAGGACGCCTCCCGCCTGGACACGGTGCAGAAGCTTGGCAGGCTGCGCGTGTGCACGCCGGGCGACTACAAACCCTTCAGCCTGGCGCGCGCCGATGGCGCCTTCGAGGGACTGGACGTCGACCTGGTGCAATCCGCGGCCAAGGCCCTGGGCGCCCGGGTGGAGTTCGTCAAGTCCGCGTGGCCCACGCTGATGAAGGACTTCGTCGAGAAGTGCGATGTCGCGGTCGGCGGCATCTCGGTGACGCTGGAGCGGCAGAAGACCGCCTTCTTCAGCGCCCCCTACATGGTCAACGGCAAGGCGCCCATCACGCGCTGCGAGAACGTGGCGAAGTTCCAGAGCGTGGCCGACATCGACAAGCCCACCGTGACCGTGATCGAGAACCCCGGCGGCAGCAACGAGCGCTTTGCGCGGGCCAACTTCCGCACGGCGAAGATCGTCATCTTCAACGACAACACGACGATCTTCGACGAGATCCTCCAGGGCCGCGCCGACGTGATGATCTCGGAATCGGTCGAGACGCTGGCGCAGCAGAAAGCGCGTCCGGGCCTGTGTGCCGTCAACCCCGACAAGCCGCTGCAGTACGGCGAGATGGCCTGGCTGCTGCCGCGTGGCGATGCCGCTTTCAAGGCGTGGATGGACCAGTGGCTGCACCTGGCCAAGGCCACGGGCGAATACGACGCGGTGCTGGCGCGCTGGGTGCGCTGAGGCATCAGCCGGTTCGCGTTTGCAGCCCCAGGCGCGCAAACGCCGCCAGGCCGATGACGCCCAGTCCGAAGCCGATCGCCGTGGCGTGCAGGTTGCCCGTCGCGGCAACGATCGCGCCGGCTGCGACCGCAGGCAGGCCCATCGCGAGATAGGACAGCACGAACAGCACCGACAGGGCACCGGCGCGGTCCGCCACCGACGCCGCGGCGAGCACCGAGCGCACGCCGCCCTGGAAGCTGGCGCCGAAGCCGGCGCCGGCCACGATCGAGGCGGCCAGGTACGCGAAGGCCGACCCTGCCTGTAGCGCGAGCAGCATGCCGGCCATGCCGGCCAGCAAGGCGGTGGCGCCGAACGACAGCAGCGTCTTCTCGTCCGACCGGCGCAGGACGAGCACGGCGGCGCCGGCGCTGCCGGCCAGCGCGAACAGCGCCAGGCCGCCACCCAGCGAGGGGTCGAGCGCCAACTCGCGCTTGACGAGCGCCGGGCCCAGTGAAGCGGCGAAACCGGCGAGCGACCAGCCCGCGAGCACCGTCGGGGCGGCGCTGCGCAAGGCCGCGCGTGCCTGCGGGGAGGCGCCAAAGCGCGGGCGCAGCGATGCCAGCGCACCCGGCACGCGGCGGCCCGGCTCCGGCATCAGGGCGACGCCCACGGCCTGCAGCAGGTAGATGGCGCCCAGCACGCCGTACACGAGGTGCGTCGGCTGCGGCAGCCAGTGCACCAGCACCCCCGAAAGCACCGCGCCGGAGGCCGTGCCCAGCGCGGGCGCGACCGCATTCGCGAGCGTGCCCTTGCGTCCGTCCAGGTCCAGCATGGCAGCGCCGATCGCGGCGATCGCCGCGCCGGTTGCGAAGCCCTGCACGATGCGCGCAAGGAACAGCGCCGACGTGTCCGGCGCCGACGCGAACACGGCCATGGCCGCCACCTGCACGAGCGCGGCCGCCACGATCACCGGCCGCCGGCCGACATGGTCGCTCAGGCGCCCGAGCACCAGCAGGGCGGCGAGCAGCACCAGGGCATAGGTCGCGAAGATGGCGGCGACGGTCAGCGGCGCGAAGCCCCACATCGCCTGGTACACGGGGTAGAGGGGCGTGGGCGCGCTGGACCCGGCCAGGAAGCTGATCGTCACCGATGCCAGCAGGTAGAAGTGGCGGCGGCTGGTCACGCCATCGGCAAGCGGATGCACGGACGCAGGGAGCGCGGCGGCGGGGCAGTTCATGGGGCCTCCTGGAATGAACAGACCGATCTGTCTGCTTGAACTATACAGACCGGTCTGTTAAAGTCAAGGCATGGCCACTGCAACTCTTTCGCCACCCGCCAAGGGCGACCGGCGGCCGGTGCGCGAGCGGCTGCTCGCCTCGGCCGGCGAGCTCTTCTACCGGGACGGCATCAACAACGTCGGCATCGACCGCATCCTGGAGCACGCCGGCGTGGCGAAGGCGTCGCTCTACGCCACCTTCGGCAGCAAGGACGAACTGGTACGCGCCTACCTGGAGCAACGCCACGGCATGCGGCGCGCGCGCATCGAGCGCCACATGGCCGGCAGGCGTTCGCCGCGCGAAAGGCTGCTTGCCATCTTCGACGCGCAGTCGGAGGCGATGGCCGAGCCGGGCTTTCGCGGCTGCCCGTTCCTCATGGCCAGTGCCGAACAGCCGGGCGAGTCCCGCGGCAAGCCGGTCTGCGACGACTACCGCGACTGGATTCGCGCGCTGCTCGTGCAACTGGTGAAGGAGAACGGCGTGCGCCGGCCCGATGCGCTCGCGCGGCAATTGCTGCTGCTCTACGACGGAGCGGCGGTCGCGGCGCAGATGGATGGCCGCGGGCCCGAAGCTGCGGCGGTGGCGCGGGCGACGGCGGCTGTGCTGCTCGACGCGGCGACGAAGACCTGAGCTGCCTGCGGCAGAATCCGGCCACGCTGCCGGAGGACACAGATGGAAATCGCCGAGTCGCTGGTCGGGTTGCAGACCGTGGGTTGGACCGCGACCGAGATTGCGCAGCGCGTGCGCTCAGGCGCGCTCTCCCCGGTCGACGTGGTGCGCCAGCACCTTCAGCACATCGAGGCGCACGACGGACGCATAGGCGCCTTTCAATGCGTGCGCAGGGAAGCCGCCTTGCGCGAGGCGGCCGCGCTGGCCGACGATCCGCGCCTGGCGTCACTGCCGCTGGCCGGGGTTCCGGTGGCGATCAAGGACAACATCCCCGTCGCCGGCGAGCCGATGCGGTCCGGCTCCGCGGCCAGCTCGCCAGCGCCCAGTGCCAGCGACCACGAGGTGGTGCGCCGGCTGCGCGCCGCGGGCGCCATCGTGGTGGGACTCACGCGGGTGCCGGAGCTTTCGCTGTGGCCGTTCACCGACGGCGCGCTGGGCACGGCCCGCAATCCATGGAACGTCGAACGCACGCCGGGCGGCTCCTCCGGTGGCAGCGCCGCGGCCGTCGCGGCGGCCATGGTGCCGATCGCGCATGGCAACGACGCCCTCGGCTCGGTGCGCATTCCGGCGGCCGCATGCGGGCTGGTGGGCTGGAAGCCGGGCGATGGCGTGGTTCCGGCCGATGTCGGCAAGGGCTCCTGGTTCGGCATGTCCGCCAACGGCGTACTCGCCACCACGGCGGCCGACGCTGCGCTCATGGCCAGCGTGATGGCCGGCCGCGCGGAGCTTGCGTCGCTCGGGCGACCCGGTGCGCTGCGCATCGCGCTGGCGACGGCCAGCCCGGTACCCGGTGCGCGAACGGACAGCGCCGTCGTGGCGGCGGTGGAGCAGGTCGCGAGCGTGCTCCGCGCCTTGGGACACAGCGTGCAAGCCATGCGCCTGCAGGCGCCCACGGGTGTCGCCCTGGCGGTCTTCGCACACTGGTTCGCGGCGGCGGCGCTGGATGCCGATGCGCTGGTCGAGCCCGCGCGCATGTTGCCCAGTACCCGGCGGCACGTGGCGATCGGGCGCCTCATGACACGGCTGAAGCTGGTGCGGCCCGGTGCGCGCGAGCGTTGGCGCGAACGTTTCGAAGCCATGCTCGCAGACTCCGACCTGCTGCTGACACCCACGACGGCCAGTACCGCGATCGCCGCGGACGGATGGATGCAAAAGGGGTGGGGCGCGCACGTGCGGTCCGCGCTCGCGTTTGCGCCGTTCACGGGCACCGCGAACTTCGCGGGGCTGCCGGCGATCTCGGTGCCGGCGGGCATGCACGAGGGCTTGCCCGTCGGCGCTCAGTTCGTTGGCCGCGCGGGATCCGAGGCATTGCTGCTCGCGATCGCGCAGGAGATCGAGCGCGAGCGGCCGTGGCCGCGGCATGCGCTGGCTCTTCGCGAATAAGCACATCCCAACTCTGTCTGAGCCCGCGCCTTTTCGGGTGCTATCTTCGGCCGCCTGTACCACCCCGCAGCCAAGGAAACAGGCCCATGCAAAGCGCAGCCGCAATCGATCGTCCCGCCACCCTGGCCGTGAAGCCCACCGGCGCGCCACTTGGTGCGGACATCGAAGGCCTGGACATGAATCGCCCGCTGGGTGAGGCGGAGGCCAACACGCTGAAGGAGGCCTGGGCGCGCCACCAGGTGCTGCGCTTTCGCGGCCAGCAGGGGCTCACGCTCGACGGGCTCGCGCAATTTTCCCGCTCTTTCGGCGCCCTCGACAAGCGGCCCACACCCAGCAAGCCGATGAGCCGCGAGTACGAGCAACTGCCGCCGGAGATCGCGGTGATCTCCAACGTGAAGGTGGAGGGCAAGGCGCTCGGCGCGCTGGGCGACGGCGAAGCCGCGTGGCACACCGACATGACGTACAACGAGATCCCGCCCAAGGGGGCCTGCCTGTACGCCGTCGAAGTGCCTCCGGCTGGCGGCAACACGCAGTTCGCCAACATGTATGCCGCCTACGAGACGCTGCCCGAAGCACTGAAGCAGCGGATCCAGGGACTGCGTTGCATCCATGACGCCAGCCGCAACAGCGCCGGCGAGCTGCGCATCGGCTACGAGGAAGTCACCGATCCGCGGCAGACGCGCGGTGCCGTGCAGCCGCTCGTGTCCACGCATGCAGTCACCGGCCGGCAGTGCCTGCTGCTGGGGCGCCGCCGCAATGCCTACATCGTGGGACTGCCGGTGCAGGAGAGCGAAGCCCTGCTCGATACGCTGTGGGCGCACGCCACGCGGCCGGAATTGACGTGGACCCAGGTGTGGCAGGTGGGCGACGTGGTGATGTGGGACAACACGTGCACCATGCACAGACGCGATGCCTTCGATCCGTCGACCCGCCGCCTCATGTACCGGACGCAGATCGCCGGCATCGTGGCCCTCTGAGCGAAGGACGCACACGTGAAAGCCTCGATCCGCATCGCCGGAGTGGCCGTGCTCGCCTCGGCCGCACTGCTGGCAGCGAAGGCACAGGTGCACAACACCGGCACCTGGCCCGAACGGCCGGTGAACATCGTGGTGGCCGGGCCGCCGGGCGGCGGCACCGACGCGATCGCGCGCATCGTCGCGGCCGACCTGCACGAGTCGCTGCACCAGACCGTCGTCGTCGATAACCGCGCGGGCGCAGGCGGCATCATCGGCACCAGGTACGTGGCTGGCGCGGCGCCCGATGGCAACACGCTGTTGCTGGGGCAGGTGTCCACCAACGCGATCGTGCCGGCGCTGGTGCGTCCGCGTCCCTACGACCCGGTGAAGGACTTCGTCGCGATCGGCATCGTCGGCACCGCGCCCGACGTGCTCGTGGTGGCCGCCAACAGCGGCATCCACAGTTTCGCGGAACTGCTGGCCAAGGCGAAGGCCTCACCCAAGCCCCTGAGCTACGGCTCGCCGGGCGTGGGCCTGTCGCAGCACATCGCCGGCTTCGCGCTGGCCAAGGCCGCCGGCGTGAACATGCTGCACGTGCCTTACCGCGGCAGCGCACCGGCGCTGACGGATCTTCTGGGCGGCCAGATCTCGATGATGTTCGTCACGCCGGGGGCCGCGGTGCCGTTCCTGAAGTCCGGCCAGCTGCGCGCGTTGGCCGTCACCTCGCACCGGCGCAGCCGCTTCCTCCCCGAGGTGCCAACGGTCGCCGAGCTGGGTTATCCCGGCGTGGAGGAAACGGGCTGGTTCGGACTGTTCGCCCCGGCCGGCACGCCGCCCGAGGTCGTGCAGACGTTGCGCACGCAACTGCGCGAAGCGGTCGCCAGGCCGCAGAACCACGCGAGGTTCGAAGCGCTGTATCTCGAGACGGCGCCCGATGCCGCGACCCGGGACTTCCCTTCGTTCGTGCAATCGGAATTCGGCAAGTGGGAGCGCGCCATCCAGCAACTGGGTGTCACGAGCGAGTAAGCAGTCGGTGCCGGACTCCCGGGAGCAGCTCGACGGAGATTCTTCTCGCGCAAGCCGGCACACTGGCTCTCTGGCGCGTAGACTGGGCCTTCACAGCCCCACACCAGTCGGCTATCCCTAGTGCTTCTAGTCGACGAGTATCTGCTCAGGGCTTGCTGTCTGCGCACTTTCTACCGGTGCAGCCATGCAGTACCCAGCCGCCCAGGCGGCGCCCGGCACTCCCCTTCTCGAGCGATGGCGGGCAGCCGAAGCCGCCGCGGATCTCGCCAGCCACGACCTGTTCAATGCCACCATCGCGTTTGCGCAAGGTCACGGTTGCGCGCCTTCACAGCGACAGCGCGACGAAGCCAGGGAACTCCGGCTGCGGGCGAACACCCTGTTCAAGCTGGCGATACTGTTCGGGCCGAGCGCCAGCGAGGTGCGGGCAGCGGCGTGGCATGGCGACGAGCCTCCGGGTTCGCGGGAGTCCGGGTGTGCGCCGGGCGGCCAGCAGGGAAGGTGGGCGCCATGATCCGCATCGGCATCATCGATGACCACGCGATCGTCCGCGCCGGCCTGAAGGATTACTTCGCGCAGCAGCCGGACTTCCAGGTGGTGGGCGAAGGCGGCTCCGGGCGGGAAGCGATCGACCTGGTGCGCAACACACCGCTGGACGTGCTGCTGATGGACTTGTCGATGCCCGGGCAAAGCGGCATCGACGCGATCGCGATGATCCGCGCCAAGGCTCCCGACGTGGGGATCCTGATCCTTTCCGGTTATGCGGAGGAACAGTACGCCGTCAGCCTGATTCGCCACGGTGCCAGCGGCTATCTTGGCAAGCAATGCGAGCCGGGCGAGATCGCCGACGCCATCCGCACCATCGCGCTGGGTCGCCGCTACTTCTCGGCGGCCGTGTCGGAGCTGCTGGCCAGCCAATTGACCTGCAAGCACGACGGCGAGCCGCACCAGGCACTCTCCGAGCGGGAGTTCCAGGTCTTCCTGCGGCTGTGCCGCGGCGAAACTGCCAGCGCCATTGCGCAGGATCTTTCATTGAGCGTGAAGACCGTCAGCACCTACCGCAGCCGCCTGATGGAGAAGATGGACCTGGCGTCGAACAGCGACCTGACCTACTACGCGCTGAAGCACAAATTGATCGACTGACAGGGAAAGCACCGACGCGTTGCCGCGCGCGGGGCGCTAACTTGGCGGCCCATGCTGCACAAGGGGACCGCGATGTGGATTGCTGCGATACGAATGCTTGCCTTGGCCGCCGTGCTGGCGGCGCCCACGGCCCGGGCCCTGGCCGACGACTATCCCAGTCACTCCATCGCGCTGGTGGTGCCGTTCGCCGCCGGCGGGCCCACGGACACCCTGGGGCGCATCCTGGCGGAGCGCATGTCACGCACGCTGGGCCACACCGTGCTGGTCGAGAACGTCACCGGCGCCGGCGGCACCATCGCCAACAGCAAGGTCATCAAGGCTGCGCCCGACGGCTACACGGCGATCATCGGCCACCTCGGCACGCACGTGCTGGCACCCGCCGTGCAGGGCCTCACCACCGACTACCTCAAGGACTTCGATCCGGTGGCCGTGGTCGCGACCAACCCGGAAGTGATCCTGTCGCGCAACGATGTGCCGGCGAAGAACCTGCAGGAGCTCGTGGCCTGGGTGAAGGCGAATCCGGGCAAGGTGACGTATGCCAGCGGCGGCGCGGGCACGCCCTCGCACATCATGGCCGCCGACTTCAGCCAGAAGATCGCGCCGCTCAACATCGTGCACTACCGCGGCGCCGCGCCCGCCATGCAGGACGTGGTGGCGGGCCACGTCGACATCTCCTTCGACCAGGCGGCCACGGGACTGAACTTCGCCCGCTCCGGCAAGGTGCGCGCCTATGCGGTCACGTCCGCCACGCGGGTGCCCTCCGCGCCCGATATTCCCACCGTCGACGAAGCCGGCCTGCCGGGTTTCTACATGTCCGTGTGGCACGGCATCTGGGTGCCGCGCGGAACACCGCCGGAGATCGTCGCCAAGCTGAGTGCCGCCGTGCGCGAGGCGCTCCTGGATCCCGAGGTGCGCAAGCGCTTCGCGGACCTCGGCCAGGAAATCCCGCCGCCCGAACAGCAGACACCGCGCGGCCTCGCCGCCCTGCACAAGGCCGAAACGGAGAAGTGGGTGCCCATCATCAAGGCCGCGAATATCCGCGCCAATTGACCGACTGAAAGGGCCGGCGCAACGCCGGCCGTCGCGGTTCACAAAACGGGCGCGGTGCGCGGGCCGGACGCCGTCGGTCCTGCTCAGCCCGCCGCGCATCCGGCAGCCGCCGCGACACGTAAGTCTCCGTTACATTGCTCATCCGTAGCGCGGCTGTTCCGCCTGCGATGCGCCCGGAGTGGGCGTTGCGGCGTCCGCCCGCGCCATCCACCCGTCATTGCACAACCCTCGGCGGGCCGGGCCCGCCGCCATCGAAAACACGACATGAAGAACAAGGCTTCCCGCGGCACCGGTGCCGTGCGGCTGCTCACCATCCGTGCGCGCCTGATCCTCGCTTTCGGCTCGCTGATCCTGCTGCTGGCCGCGATGGCCGGCGTCGGCGCCTGGCGGCTCGCGCAACTCGATCAGCGCGCCACCGAAATGGCGACGGTCAGCGTGCGCATCGAGCGCGTGCTGAGCGACTGGCTCGCCGAGTCGCGCGTGAACATGCTGCGCCGCCTGGTCGTGACGCGCACCGACGACCCCGCGCTGCTGCAATTGCTGGCGCCGGGACTCATCGCCAGCACGAAGCGCATCAACGAGCAGCAGCAGGAAGTGGAGTCGCTCGTGCACATCCCGGCGGGCGAGGCCTTGCTGCATGCCGGCGAGGCAAAGCGCCAGGCCTTCCTGGCCGTGCGCCTCGCGGTTGAAGAGAAGAAGAAGGCGGGTGACAACGCCGGCGCCATGGCCCTGCTGGAAAGCACCATGCTTCCCGCGCAGGACGCTTACATCGGTGGCGTGCAGGCCGTGCGCGACTTCTACACCGAGCAGGTGGCACGCGATGCCGCTGGCGCCGCGGAGAGCGCGCGCAGCGGCCGCATGCTGCTGGGCGGCTTCTGCGTCGCAGGCATCCTGCTGGCGCTGCTCGCATCGTGGCTGATCGCCCGTTCCATCACCCAGCCGATCGACGAGGCGGTGCGCGGCGCGCGCCGCGTGGCCGATGGCGACCTGAGCACCGACCTGCAAACGGGCGGCCGCGACGAGATGGCGCAGCTGCTGCAGGCGGTGGCGGACATGACCTCGCGCTTGCGCGCGCTGGTCGGTGAAGTGGCCCAGGGCGCACGCACGGTGGCGGACACCAGCGTGCAGATCGCACAAGGCAATGCGGACCTGTCGCAGCGCACCGAGGAACAGGCAAGCACGCTGGAGGAAACGGCCAGTTCGATGGAGGAGCTGACTTCCACCGTTTCGCAGAACGCGGAGAACGCGCGCGTTGCCAAGGAGCTTGCCGCGGGCGCAGCGGCGGTGGCGCGCGAAGGCGGTACCGCGGTGGGCCAGGTGGTGGCCACCATGAACGGCATCTCGGGTTCGTCGAAGAAGATCGCCGAGATCATCGGCGTGATCGACGGCATCGCCTTCCAGACCAACATCCTCGCGCTGAACGCCGCGGTGGAGGCGGCGCGTGCCGGCGAGCAGGGCCGCGGCTTCGCGGTGGTCGCGGCGGAAGTGCGCACGCTGGCGCAGCGCAGTGCCCAGGCCGCCAAGGAAATCAAGGCGCTGATCGGCGAGTCGGTGGCGCAGGTGGCAGCCGGTACCAACCAGGTGGACGTGGCCGGCCGCAAGATGCAGGACATCGTGCAGTCGGTCTCCAGGGTCAGCGAACTGATCGCGGAGATTGCATCGGCCAGCCAGGAACAGAGCAGCGGCATCGAGCAGATCAACACCGCGGTGACGCAGATGGACCAGGTGGTGCAGCAGAACGCCTCGCTGGTCGAAGAAGCGGCTGCCGCCACGGAATCGATGAAGGGCGAGGCCGAGAGTCTGTTGCAGGCCGTCGGCCGCTTCCGGCTCGCCGAATCCACGGCAGCTCCGGCAGCGGCGATCGCGCCGATCCAGTACGTGCGCAGCAATGCGGCGGCTGCGAGCGCGGACCGTCCGGCGCTGCCGGGGCGCAATCGCGCGCAGCAGGAGTGGCGCACGTACTGATCCACGCCGGGCAGCGCGGTTCATAGCGTATTGCTCCCTCCCTTCCGTGCGGGAGCTGGACGTGCCGGACATCACGCTGCTGGGTGGCCGCGTCGACTACGTGCAGGGTCGCAGGGTGGCGGTCCTGGTCTATGGCTACCGCAAGCACATCGTCGATCACTACATGTGGCCCGCCGAGGGGCGCGACACGGGCGTGGACGTGCAGGAGGTGCGCGGTTTCAAGATGGCGCAATGGCGCCAGGGCGGCCTGGCCCATCGCGTCGTCTCCGACATGAACGGCCAGGAGCTGGACGCGGTCGTCAAGGCCTGCCGCGCAGGATGACACGCGAAGCTTGACCCCGGAGGTCATCGCTTGAACGGCCCGGACATGGGACAACAGCGTCCTCAACACAAGGAGCTTCCTCATGGTTCAAGCTGTTTCCACTCCGGGTGAATTGGCCGTCCGCTACCTGCAGGCCTGGAACGAATCGGATCCGCAGCGGCGGCGCGCGCTGGTGGCCGAGGTGCTTTCGGACGACGCCAGCTATGTCGATCCCCTGGCCGAGGTCGCCGGCCACGAAGGGCTGTGTGCATTGATCGGCGGCATGCAGGCGAAGTTCGCCGGCGCGCGCTTCAGCTTGAAGGGCACGCCCGAAGGCCACCACGATCGGATCCGATTCTCGTGGACCCTGGCCGTGGACGGCAAGAAGCTGGCGGAGGGTACGGACGTCGCGCTGCTGGCGCCCGACGGCAGGCTCGAGGCGGTGACCGGATTCCTCGACTACGTGGATCCCGGTCTGGCGTGATCGCGGCCCCCGCAGGACAATCGCCGCACGCGGAGGTCTGCGATGCGAATGCTCCAACTGGCGACGGTGTGCGCGGCGCTTGCGGCATGCGCCGGCGTGCCGGTTGGCAGCGGCGGCCGGGACGAGATCGTCTTTGCGGCGGCCGACACGATCCGCATCCGGTGGAATCCGAAAGTCACCAACGCGGCCCGCGTGCGCGCCGAGGCGATCGCGTATTGCGGCGGTCGCCCGGTCGACGAAGTGGCTGCGTCACTGGCCAGCGAGGCCAGCGGCTTGCTGTCCAGCACCTGGCAGTGCCGGCCAAGCAGCGGAGCCGGGATGTAGCGCAATGCAAGTGACGCCTGCACACAAAGGCACTGCCTCAGCAGGGTCTCATCCGCTCATTGCCCGAGCGCTTGCCGCGGGCGCATGATCCCCCGCTGTGCTTGTTGGCTCGGCGATGGGCGACACCTGAGCCGTCGCGCGCCGTTCGCTTGCTGGTATTGACGAGGAGAACGATGTGACCACGCTTCAGATCAACGGGAAGTCGACCACGGTCGACGCGCCGGGAGACACTCCACTGTTGTGGGTGCTGCGCGACCACGTCGGCCTGACCGGCACGAAGTTCGGTTGCGGCATGGCGCTGTGCGGCGCCTGCACCGTTCACCTCGATGGCCAGGCGGTGCGTTCGTGCCAGACGCCGCTCTCGGCCGCGGCGGACAAGAAGGTCACCACCATCGAAGGCGTCGGCGCCACCCGCATCGGCAAGGCCGTGCAGACGGCGTGGCTGCAGGTCGGCGTGCCGCAGTGCGGTTACTGCCAGGCCGGCCAGATCATGAGCGCCTGCGCGCTGCTGCAAAGCAAGAGCAAACCCAGCGACGCCGATATCGAAGGCGCGATGAGCGGCAACATCTGCCGCTGCGGCACCTACACGCGCATCCGCACGGCGATCAAGCGCGCCGCCGGCATGCGGGAGGAAAGCGTATGACCAACCCCGCCACGCTCCCGGCCGGCATCGCCGCCGCTGCGTCCCTCGCCGCCGGCATGGACCTTGCCGAAGCCACCGGGGCTGGCGCGCTGAAGCGCCGTACCTTGCTCAAGGGCGTTCCGCTCGCCGGCCTCGTGCTCTCCGTCGGCCTGCCGCTCGCGGGGCGCGCCGAAGAGCCGCAGAAATACGGCGGCGACGGCATGCCGCAGGGGCTGCGCGAGAGCCCGCTGGTGTTCGTCTCGATCGCGCCGGACGGCCTGGTGCACATCGTCTGCAGCCGCTCCGAAATGGGGCAGGGCGTGCGTACCAGCATCCCGAAGATCCTCGCCGACGAGCTGGAAGCCGACTGGAAGCACGTGCGCGTCGTGCAAGCCGAAGGCAACGAGGCGAAGTACGGCAACCAGGACACCGACGGCTCGCGCTCCACCCGCCACTGGTTCGACCCGATGCGCCGCTGCGGCGCCGCCGCCCGCCAGATGCTGGAGCAGGCCGCCGCCAATCGCTGGAAGGTGCCGGTCGCGCAGGTCGAGGCGCGCAACCACGAGGTGATCCACAAGGCCACGGGCCGCAAGCTCGGTTATGGTGCGCTTGCCGTCGCGGCCGCGAAGCTCGAGGTGCCGCCGGCCGCGAAGCTGCGGCTGAAGGACCCGTCCCGCTTCCGCTACATCGGCAAGACCGATACCTTCCTCACCGACGGCGAAGCCATCGTCACCGGCAAGACGCAGTACGGCATCGACACGCGCCTGCCCGGCATGCTCTACGCCGTGATCGCGCGGCCGCCGGTGCTGGGCGGCAAGGTGCGCTCCGTGGACATGAGCGAGGCGCAGAAGGTGCCCGGCGTCGTCAAGATCTTCCAGCTCGAGGGCACGCCGCCGCCCTCGGAGTTCCAGCCGGTCGGCGGCGTGGTGGTCGTGGGCCGCGACACCTGGGCCGCGATCAAGGGCCGCAGCCTGCTGAAGATCGACTGGGACGACGGCCCGCACGCGAGCTACGACTCCGACGCATTTCGCCTCGAACTGGAGCAGGCGGTGCTCAAGACCGGTGGCAAGGTGGTGCGCAACGATGGCGATGCGGCCGCTGCCCTGGCCGGTGCGGCAAAGCGGATCGAGGCCAACTATTACGTGCCGCACTATGCGCACGCATCCATGGAATGCCCGGCGGCCACCGCCCGCATCCAGAACGGTGTCTGCGAAGTGTGGGCGCCGACGCAATCGCCGCAGGCCGCGCACGACCGGCTGGTGAAGCGGCTCGGACTCGCGCCGGAGAAGGTCACCGTCAACGTCACGCTGCTGGGCGGCGGCTTCGGGCGCAAGTCCAAGCAGGACTTCGTGCTGGAAGCAGCGCTCGTCTCGAAGGAGATGGGCGGCCAGCCGGTGAAGCTGACGTGGACGCGCGAGGACGACCTGCACAACGACTACTTCCACGCCGTGTCGGCCCAGCACGTCGAGGCGGGGCTGGACGCCAACGGCAAGGTGGTCGCCTGGCTGCAGCGCACGGCCGAACCCACGATCACCTCGATCTTCGGACCCGACCCGAAGCAGCTCGCGCCCTTTGAGCTGGGCCTGGGCCTGGTCGGCCTGCCTTACCAGATCCCCAACGTGCGGATCGAAAACCCCGCGGCCACCGCGCACACGCGCATCGGCTGGCTGCGCTCGGTGAACAACATCCAGCATGCGTTTGCCTCGCAGTCTTTCGTCGCGGAGCTGGCGCAGGCGCAGGGCAAGGACCATCGAGACTACCTGCTGGAGCTGCTCGGCCCCGACCGGATGATCGATCCGCGCAAGATCGGCGAAGGCTGGAACCACGGCGAGTCGCCCGAGCGTTATCCGATCAACACGGGGCGGCTGCGCCAAGTGGTGCTGAGGGCCACCAAGGAAGCGGGATGGGGCAAGAAGCTGCCGGCCGGCCAGGGGCTGGGGCTCGCGGCGCATTACAGCTTCGTGAGCTACATCGCGGCCGTGGTGCACGTGGAGGTCAGCCCCAAGGGCGACATCACCATCCCGCGCGTGGACATTGCCGTGGACTGCGGGCCGACGGTCAATCCCGACCGCGTGCGCTCGCAGATGGAAGGCGCCTGCGTGATGGGAGTGAGCCAGGCGATGCTGAGCCAGATCACCTTCAAGAAAGGCCGCGCCGAGCAGGACAACTTCCACCAGTTCGAGGTGGCGCGCATGAACCTCGCACCGAAGAAGATCGTCGTGCACATCATGCCCTCGACGTATGACGTGCCCCTGGGCGGCGCCGGCGAACCGGGCGTGCCGGTGATCGCACCGGCGCTGATGAACGCGATCCACGCGGCTACCGGCAGGCGCATCCGCGCACTGCCGTTGCGCAACCAGCTGTCGCCGCCGGTGTAGCGCGTGGATTGCGGGGCGAGCCCGCAATGACATCCGAAAGAACTCTTCGGAGGTCATCCGCGGCTCGAGCCGGCAATGACATCCGAAAAGTCTTCGGATGTCGTCCCGGGCTTGACCCGGGATCCACGACGGCCTCTCCACCAGCGCTGCGCGCGATGAGCGATCGGATGCGATCCGCTCAGTCGAGAAACCGCCCGCTCGCGCCCACCGGCGGCAGCATGCACATCTCGCTGCGGCCGAAGATGCGATAGCGGCGGCGGGCCACCGAACGGTAGGCGGCGTCGCGGATCGGGGCGGGGACGATCCAGCCGGCCCATGCGAGTTTCCAGGGCCAGCAGGCTGCCGTATCGGCATGACGGTCGCAACGTGCTGTTCGATACGGCTATCTCGTGCGGCCGGTCGACGTGGCGCAGGTGGCCAGCCTCGTCGAGGAACTGCTGCGCAAACGCGCAGGGTACACGTGACCTCGTAGGGTGGGACGCCGCAGGCGCCCCACCGTTTCCCGCGTGCGCAGGTGGGATGCCTGCGGCAATCCACCCTACTTGGCAATACGAAGGTAAACTTCGCAGTCATCCTTCGACCGCGCGCCCCACCGTCTTGACCGCCCCCAGCCCCGACTTCGCCGCCAGCCTGGCGGTCGAACTGCACGATATCGTCGGCAAGCTGCGCCGACGCATGCGCGAACAGGCCGATGCCGGCGACTTGCCGCCCTCGCAGGTGACGGTGCTGCGCCGGCTGGAAAGCGAAGGTCCTCTCACCGTCAGCGGTCTCGCGCGCGGCGCCGGCATGCGTTCGCAGTCGATGGGCGCCACGATCGCCGCGCTGCAGGCGGCGGGCCTCGTCGCTGGTGCGCCCGATCCCGCCGACGGCCGCCAGACCCTGCTGTCGCTCACGCCGGCCTGCCGCAAATGGATCCGCCAGACCCGCGCGGCCAAGCACGACTGGCTGTCGCGCGCGATCGCCTCGGAGCTCGGCGCCCGCGAGCAGCAGGAGCTGGCCCGCGCGCTCGCACTGCTGCAGCGTGTGATCGCCGCGCAGCCCGCGGCGCCCGCCGCGAAGGACCGCGCGCAGTGAGGACCACCTTCCGCTCGCTGGTCAACTTCAACTACCGGCTGTGGGCGGCCGGCGCGCTGGTGTCGAACATCGGCACCTGGATGCAGCGCACCGCGCAGGACTGGATCGTGCTGACGCAGCTGACGCAGCACGACGCCACCTCGGTGGGCATCGTGATGAGCCTGCAGTTCGGCCCGCAGTTCCTGCTGCTGCCGCTCACCGGCTACGCGGCCGACCGCTTCGACCGCCGCCGCCTGCTGGTCTTCACGCAATCGGCGATGGGCCTGCTTGCGCTCGGACTCGGCATCCTCACGCTCACCGGCGCCGTGCACCTCTGGCAGGTCTACCTCTTCGCCTTCCTGCTCGGATGCGTCACCGCCTTCGATGCGCCGACGCGCCAGAGCTTCGTGGCCGAACTGGTCGGCGATGCGCACTTGTCGAATGCGGTGGCGCTCAACTCCACGTCCTTCAATGCGGCCCGCATGATCGGGCCCGCCGTCGCCGGCGTGCTGATCGCGATCATCGGCAGCGGCTGGGTGTTCGTGCTCAATGCGCTGTCCTTTGCGGCGGTGCTCGCGGCACTCGCATTCCTGCGGCCGGCCGAATTCCACGCGCGCGTCGCCACGGGTGGCAAGGGCCGCGGCGTGGCGGACGGCATGCGCCATGTGTGGGGCCGGCCCGACCTGCGCGCGGTGCTGGTGATGTTCTTCCTGATCGGCACCTTCGGCATCAACTTCCCGATCTACATCTCGTCCATGTCGGTCTCGGTGTTCCACGTCGGGGCCGGACAGTTCGGCCTGCTGACGTCGGCGATGGCGGTCGGTTCGGTCACGGGCGCGCTGCTTGCCGCCGGGCGCGAGAAGCCGCGGATGGCGCTGCTGCTCGGTGCCGCGCTGGCGTTCGGGCTGGCGCTGATGATCGCCGCGGCGATGCCCACCTATCGCCTGTTCGCCGTGGCGCTGTTCTTCGTCGGCCTGGCGACGCAGACCTTCACCACCACGGCGCACAGCGCGGCGCAACTCTGGAGCGATCCGTCGCTGCGGGGACGCGTCATCGCGCTGGTGCTCGCCGTGTCGGCGGGGAGCACGCCGCTGGGGGCGCCCCTCATCGGCTTCATCGCGGACACGCTCGGCCCCCGCTGGTCGCTGGTGGCCGGCGCCAGTTCCGGCTTCTTCGCGGCGGCGGTGGGTGTGCTGGCGTTCGTGCGGCAACGCCGCGGCGCGATCGCGGCTGCCGCCTGAGGCTCCGCTACCATTTCAGGCTTCGTGCATTGCGCGCGCGCCGGCGCGCCACGGGACCGCCGTCCGGCCGTCCCGATATTTCTTGCAAGGACACCCATGCAACGTAGAGAGCTGCTCATGGCCGGCGCCGCACTTCCGGTGCTGGCGCGCGCGCAGTCGTTTTCCAGGAAGCCGATCCGCATCGTCGTTCCCTTCGGTCCCGGCGGCGTCGCCGATCTGACGGCCCGCGCAGTCGCCGCCAAGCTGGGCGAGAACATGGGCCAGACCGTGATCATCGACAACCGGCCGGGCGCCGGCGGCATCGCGGCTGCGCAAGCCGTGATCCAGTCGCAGCCGGACGGCCACACCCTGCTCCTCACGAGCAACGGCACGGCCGTGAGCGCGGGCTTGTTCAAGGCGCTGCCCTATGACCCGGTGAAGGACTTCGTGTCCATCTCCACCCTCGGCTACTTCGACATCGCGGTGCTCGCGTCGGCCAAGGGAAAATTCCGGAGCGTGAAGGACCTGATCGCCTATGCCAAGGCCAATCCCGGCAAGCTGAACGTGGCAACGATCGCCCTGGGCAGCACCCAGCACCTGGCCGCGGAGTTGCTGAAGATCCAGGCCGGCCTGAACTTCACGGTGGTGCCCTACAACGCGACGCCGGCGGTGGTCACGGCCTTGCAGGCGGGCGACGTCGACGTGGCGGTGGAGATCGTGCCGCCGGTGATCGGCCAGATCGCAGCGAAGACGCTGCGGCCGCTGGCGGTGATGGGCGCCAGGCGCTCGGCCACGCTGCCCGACGTGCCGACGCTCGCGGAAAGCGGCGTCGCCGGCTTCGACGCCTCGTCCTGGAACGCGCTGTCGGCACCCGCGCGCACGCCGCCCGACGTGGTGGCGCTGCTCAATCGCGAGGTGCTCAAGGCGCTGGATGCGCCACAACTGCGCCAGCAACTGCTGGCGCTGGGCGTCGCGGCGCGCGGCAGCACCCCGCAGCAGCTCACGACCCTGCTCACCACGGAAACGAAGCGCTGGAGCGACGTGATCGTGCGCAGCAAGGTCGCGCGCCAGTAAGCCACGGCGTCCGCAAGACGCCGCTTGGCGCTCAGCGTTGCGCGCAGCGCGGATGCAGGCGCAGGCGCGGATAAACGCCCAGCGCGTTGTCCGCGAAGATGCGGGCCTTCTCGTCCTCGCCGACCGAGGGGGAGTCCGCCACATAGCGGCGCGTGTCGTCGAAGTGGTGGCCGGTGCGCGGATCCACGCCTTGCACCGCGCCGAAGGTTTCCGACGCGAACAGCACGTTGGCCGCCGGCACCACCCGCAGCAGCAGGTCGATGCCGGCCTGGTGATAGACGCAGGTGTCGAAGTACACGTTCTTCAGCACCTTGTCTTCCAGCGGCGGCAGGCCCAGGTCCTGCGCCAGGCCGCGGTAGCGCCCCCAGTGGAAGGGAGCCGCGCCGCCGCCGTGCGGGATGATGAACTTCAGCGTCGGGAAGTCCTTCAGGATGTCCGACGTGAGGAACTGGACGAAGGCCGTCGTGTCGCCGTTGATGTAGTGCGTGGCCACCGCATCGAAGTGCGGATTGCACGAGCCGCTGACGTGGATCATCGCGGGGATGTCCAGCTCCACGAGCTTCTCGTACAGCGGGTACCACCAGGTGCGGTCATGCAGCGGCGGGTCCGCCCAGCGGCCGCCGGTAGGATCCGGGTTCACGTTGGCGGCGACGAAGCCGTACTCGTTGACGCAACGTTCCAGTTCCTCGAACACGCGCGCACCGGGCGCCACGCCAGGCGCCTGCGGCAGCTGGCAGGCGCCGGCGAACTGTTGCGGGAAGAGCCGGCAGACACGATCGATCAGGGCGTTGTTGAAGCGCGCCCAGGCCACGTTCGTGGCCTCGTCGCCGCGATGGTGGTCCATGGCCACCGCCTTGGGCGAGAAGATCGTGAGGTCCACGCCGCGCTCCTGCATGCGGCGCAGTTGCTGGCCGGAGATGGCCGCGCGGATCTCGTCGTCCGAGACGGCGGGGGCGGCGATGTGATCGGCCCGCCCGGTGGCGTCGAATTCAGCGAGCTGGCGCTTGCGGTAGTCGGCAACCTGCGGCGGCGCCGTGGTGAAGTGTCCGTGGCAATCGATGATCATGGCAGTAGGAATCTTCAGCGCGCCGGCCGGGCCGGCGCCACCTTCATGGAGGCGGCGATCGCCGCGGCAAGCACCAGGAAGCCCGCGACCACCATCAGCGCGATCGAGAAGCTGCCGGTGCGCGTCTTCACGAGCCCGATCAGCCACGGGCCGATGAGGCCGCCGAACTGCGCGATCGTGTTCACCACCGCGATCGACACGGCCGCCGCTGCGCCGGTCATGAACGAGGCGTTGAGGCTCCAGAACAGCGAGTTGCCCGAGTTCATGCCGAGGCCGGCGATGCACAGGAACACATAAGCCCACACCGGCTCGTGCACCAGCGCACTCCCGGCCATGCCGATGGCGCCGATCACGTAGACGAGCGCCAGGTGCCACTTGCGGTCGCCGGTGCGGTCGGAGCTCGCGCTGATCAGGATCGTGCCGATCACGCCCAGCAGCGGCGGCACGGCCGACAGGAAGCCGATCTCCAGGTAGCTCAGCTTGCCCATGCTCTTGATGATCAGGGGCAGCCACATCAGCATGCCGTAGATGCCCACCAGCGCGCAGCCGAACAGGATGGCCAGCAGCCACACGCGCGGGTCGCGCAGCGAGTCGAACAGCGAACCCTTGCCGCTCGCCTGCAGCTCCGTGCGCTCGGCGCGCAGCTCGGACTCGAGCCACTGCTTCTCGTCGCTGGTCAGCCACTTGGCCTGCGCGGGCGTGTTGGGCAGGTACACCAGGGTGAAGAATCCGAGCAGCACGGTCGGCACGCCCTCGATGATGAACATCCACTGCCAGCCGTGCAGGCCGCCGACGTCGTTGGCATACGTGATCAGCGCGCTCGACACCGGCCCGCCCAGGATGGCGGCGAAGGCGCCGGCGGTGATGTAGCCGCCCACCGCTCGCGCCCGGTACTGGCGCGGGAACCAGAAGGTCACGTAGAGCGCCATGCCGGGCAGCACGCCGGCCTCGGTGAGACCGAGCAGGAAGCGCAGCGCGTCGAAGCTCCACTCGTTCCAGATGAAGGCGGTGACGGTCGCGACCGCGCCCCACGCAATCAGCAGCAGGCCGAGCCAGAACTTCGCGCCGAAGCGAAAGAGCGCGAGGTTGCTGGGGATCTGCGGGATCATGTAGCCGACGAAGAACACGCTGGCGCCGAAGCCGAAGACCGCGGGGCTGAAGCCCAGGTCCTGGTTCATCTGCAAGCCGGCGAAGCCGAGATTGATGCGATCCAGGTAGTTGAAGAACATCATCAGGAAGAGCAGCGGCACGAGCCGCAGGTAGATCTTCCGGACGGTGCTGTCCTGGGGATGGGCCGGGGTTTGTGTCCCGTTCAGGACGGTGGTACTGCTCACTTTGTCACCTCGCATTTTTTCCCTGGTATGCGGGCGTCCAGGCAGGACGGCCCTGACCCACTATTGTGATCGACCATCCGTTCGTCGTTCGCTGCCTCGGGTGCTGTGCTCCGCCCGGTGGCGGCGCGGCGCACGCGCAAGCAGCCCTGTGGCTGCGCTAAGCTCACCGGGCGGTTCTTTCTCTCCAATTCCGAACGAGGAGCACTCCATCATGATCTGCAAGAAATTCGTGGTCCCCGCGGCCGTTGCCGTCTGCGCAGCGGCGGCGGCCCTGACCGCGGTGCCGGCGGCAGCGGCCGATCCGATCAAGATCGGGCTGATCCTGCCCATGACGGGTCCCTTCTCGTACATGGGGCGGCAGGTCAGCGCCGGCGTGCAGCTGTACCTGGCGGAGCACGGCGACACCGTGGCGGGCCGCAAGATCGAGATCCTGCTGAAGGACGACGCCGGCACGCCCGACACCTCGCGCCGGCTGGCGCAGGAAATGGTGGTGAACGACAAGGTGACGGTGCTGGCCGGATTCGGCCTCACGCCGCAAGCCTTCGCCACCGCGCCGATCGCCACCCAGGGCAAGACACCGATGGTGCTCATGCAGGCCGCCACGTCCTCGGTGACCGAGAAGTCGCCGTACATCGTGCGCACCAGCATGACGCTGCCGCAGGTGACCGTGCCCGTGGCGGAATGGGCTGCGCGCAACAACATCCACAAGGTCGTGACGCTGGTCTCGGACTACGCGCCCGGCATCGACGCCGAGACGGCCTTCAAGAGCCGCTTCACCGCCAAGGGCGGCGAGGTCACCGCCTCCCTGCGCATGCCGATGATCACCAATGATTTCTCGCCCTACCTGCAGCGCGTGCGCGACGCCAAGCCGGACGCCGTGTTCGTGTTCGTTCCGGCGGGCGATTCGGCCGCCGTGTTCATGAAGCAGTTCGCCGAGCGCGGCCTCGACAAGGCCGGCGTCAAGCTGCTGGGCACGGGCGACATCGTGGACGATGACGTGCTCGGGAACATGGGCGACGTGGCGCTGGGCACGATCACCTCGCACCACTACTCCGCGGCGCATCCGTCGGCGGCCAACAAGAAGTTCGTCGCGGCCATCGAGAAGGCCAACAAGGGCATGCGACCGAGCTTCATGGCCGTGGGTGGCTACGACGGCATGCGCGTGATCATGGAGGGGCTCAAGGCCACCAACGGCGCTGGCGGCGAAGCGCTGGTGAACGCGATGAAGGGCCAGAAGTTCGAAAGCCCGCGCGGCCCGGTGCTGATCGACCCGCAGACCCGCGACATCGTGCAGGACGTCTACATCCGCAAGGTCGAACGCGTGAACGGCAAGTTGTTCAACGTGGAATTCGATGTCGAGAAAGCCGTGAAGGACCCGGGCAAGGCGGCGAAGTAAACGGGTCTTGCTCCCTCCCCTCCGGGGGAGGCTTGGGGTCGGCGCGCTCCCGCTTTCACCTCGCTTCTGAATACCCCATCCGCAACACGCCCCGGCTCGTCCCGTTCACCTTCCCGTCCCGCAGCCAGTCGATCGTGGCCTGGAACAGCAGCTGCCGGTTGCGCTCCCACATGGCGTTGTGCGAGGAGCAGGCGAGGTCGATCAGCACCTTGTTGTCGCCACCCCAATCCTCGTACAGCTCGCGCACGCGCCGCGGATCGACCTGCTTGTCGTGCTCGCCGGTGATCATCAGGAAGGGAATGCGCTCGCCGGCCACCGTCTCGCGGTTGAATCCCCAGGTCGGCACCGACGGCGCGCGCCGCACGCCGGGGGCCCATCTCGCGCCGACGGGGTCCGACTCCAGCATCTCGTCGAAGATGTCCTTGGCCACGGCCGCGTCGTACTGGCCGGGGCAGCCGACCTGCCGGTCCCAGTTGGCGATGAAGTCGGTGCGCGACTGCACGGTCAGCGCGCCATCGATGCGCGGCAGCGACGCGGGTGCCGACAGGGCGGAGTCGCGCGTATAGGCAGGCGCGAGCACCGCAATCCGCTCGACTTTCTCCGGGTGCCGCGCCGTGTAGCCGGCGATGCGCGGGCCGCCCTGTGACCAGCCGACCAGCGAGACGCGCTCCACCCCGCGCAAGGCGCGAACGAAATCCACGGCTGCATCGATGTCCTTCCAGTCGGAGTCCATGGTGGTGATCGCGGTGGCTTGCGACGGCTCGCAGGCTGCCGGAATCACCCCGGGGACGAAGCGCGCCTGCTGCTGCCTGGCCAGGTTGCACGCATCGTTCATCGCCGGCGGCCGGCTCGAGCGGCCGTAGCCCGTCATGTCGACGGCGAACGTGTCGAAGCCGGCGCGCGCCACGGCGTCGAGCCAGCTGTAGTCCGCGCGGCGCGAGTCGAAGGAGACCTCGGCCGGCGTGCCCGCGCCGTGCACGAACAGGACCACCGGTCGTGCGCCGCGCTCGGCAGCGGCGGCCGGCGCCACCTCGCGCAGATAGAGCTGGGCCTGCTGACCCGCGAGGCCGGGGGCCGAAGAGACCACGTTGACGCGATGCTCCCGTGCGACCAGGCCCGCAGGCGCCTGCGGCGAAGAGGACGCACAGGCGGCGACGAGGAAGCTCGCGGCAAGGCACGCCGGCAGGTAAAGGCGCATGGAAGGCTCCTGGTGTGATGCCGGACGAAGCTTTCCGGCCACGCACGCCGGTGTCATCGGTACAAACGTGCACCCGTTTGCGCGCACCGATGGCATGCCCGGGCCGCCCGCGCTACAGCGATACCGTCAGGGCCTGGGCCGCGCCGGCCGGTTCTGGCGCACCGCGCGCAGCACCCACGCAGCCAGTGCCGCGCTCGCCAGGGTTGCCACGGCAAGATCGGGCCAGATCGTCACCACCTGCACGTGCGCGGCGGAGGCAAGCTCGTGCGTGAGGAAGTAGAGACCCGTCATGCCGGTGACAGCCATCAGGAAGAGGCTGCACAGGTCGATCGCTTGCCACGCCGCGTGCTCCGGCAGCCGGCGCGGCAGGCGGTTGCGCGTGGTCGCCAGGATGAACAGGGGGAACAGCATCGGCAGGTGGCCGATCGCATCCACCGCGCCCACCGCAGGAATCGCGGCCACCAGCATGAAGAACAGCACGGCGGCCGCCACCTGCGACGACACGCCGCCAAACAGCATCAGGAAGGCGAGCGCCACCTCGATGAAGCCGGCCGCCATCGCCCAGAAGTTCGGGGCCAGACCCATGGCCAGCGTGGGCAGCTGGTTGCGCAGGATGTCGCAGGTCCACTCGGGGTAGAGCCACTTCTCGATGCCCACCCACAGGAAGCTGGTGGCGACCATGAGGCGCAGCACGAGCAGGCCGTCGGCCGCGCCGTGCCGCTGCGAGAGGCGATCCAGCGAGAGGAACACGCAGACCCCGAGGAACAGCTGGTAGTCCATCAGGTGCACGATGCCGTACACGTGGGCCGAATAGAGGTACAGCAGCACCACGCCTGCGCAAGCCGGGATCACGCCGGCGCGGAACAGCATGCCGGCGGCAATCGCCAGTTGCAGCGGCAGCACCCACGAGGTCGGCGACTTGAGCTCCGGCGTGAGCGTGATCGGCTGGTCGCGGTAGTAGATGGCGATCGCAGCGAAGAACAACGCGCAGCCGATGCGCAGCACCGGGGCGGCGGCTTGCGACATGCGACTGTCGATGCGTCGCAGCAGGTGCATCAAGCGGCTGTTGCCTTCGGCGAGCCGCACGTCGATGCCGCGCACGCCGCCGACCACCACCAGGGCGAGCAGCAGGAGCGCGACGAAAAAGGGTGAAGTGAGAAGCGTCGTCAGCGCCTGCGGAGCGACGTTGTCGGCCGCCACCTGGCTGAACCAGCGGACATGGGCCTGGGCCAATCCGGGCAACATGATGGTCACGGCGCAAGCCGCGAGATGCCAGGAGGAACATCGTTTAGCGCGCCTCCCGATCGCGGATTCGATCCCGCATGCGCGCCCACGATCCGCCTGGAATGGCTGGTCCATCAATTCCCTCCTGCTCGGCGCACGGTGCGCCAATCCCTCACGACCGATCGGTGTCGGCCGGCCTGCTGCGATCAACGCCGCACGGATCGCGCCACGGCGCGCGCCGCGCAGTCGTTGCGCTCCGGCGAGAGGCGCCGGAAAAGATCACGCAGCACAGGGGGTTCGCTGCAGGAAAGCGCGGGGCGCGGTGGGGAATCGTCCCCACGTTCGGGGGCGCGGCACCGGGGTACCCGCGGCCGCTTGCGCGCGCAAGACGGCTATTCGCCTTGCCAGTAGTCGACGTTGTCCTCTTGCCGACCGACATGCCGGAAGCCTTGCGGGCCCATGCCATCGAGCACGGCCAACTTGCCGGTGTCGGGGTACTGGCAGACTTCCGGCTGCAGCATCGTGCTGACGGCCAGGTACTTCAGCGCAGACGTGCCGGTATTCACGAACTGGTGGGCGACCTCCGGTCCGCCCGGCGCACACGACACCACGTCGCCCGCCCGCACGGGAAAGGCCTGGTCGCCGAAGCGCAGCTCGCCGTCCCCTTCGATCACGAAGAACAGTTCCTCGTTGGAACGGTGGCTGTGAAACGGAAAGGCGCGCTTGCCGGGCGCCACCTCCGTCACGTTGCATCCCAGCTTCTTCGCGCCCAGCGGCCGGCCCAGGGGCGCCATGCGGCCGCCGAAGCGCGCGGCCGGCAATTCGCTGCCCATCATGCGCGACAGGTCCGCCAGGTCGGTGTAGCTCGCATCGGCGATATTCAGGATCGGATTGGCCATCTGCTTCCTTCAGGAATTGGCTAGGTCACGAATGTAGGGTCGGGTGCCGCAGGCACCGCACCGTTGCGCACGGAGGTGGTATGCCTGCGGCACCCCAGCCTACAAGGATGCAGTGCCGTACCGCCCCGGGCAGCCACCCTTGTGCCCCGCCAGCGGGCTGGCTAGCATCGCGGCCTTCCCTGGAGGGCTGCCATGCTCCGCTGCCGTTTCCCTTGCGCGCTGCTCGCGCTGGCGCTTGCCGCGCCCCTGGCGCACGCGCGCGTCACGCGCATCGTGATCGACGAGACGCTCCCTTTGCCGGCCTCCGAGTCAGGGGGTGTCGCCAGCGAGCGCATCGCCGGACGCGCCTTCGGTGAACTCGACCCGGCAGTGAGCGTCAACGCGATCATCAACGACCTGCCGCTGGCGCGCGATGCCGACGGCCGGGTGCGCTACGTCGCCACCTTCGTGATCACGCGGCCCGTGGACCTGGCGCGCGCCAGCGGCCTGATGTGGCACGAGGTGCCCAACCGCGGACTGCGCCGGCCCAACGTGCCGGCGGAGCGCGCCAACGGCGACATCGATCTCACCAGCGCCTGGCAGGGCGACAACGCCGGTGCGACCGCCGTGCGCGCCACCGCGGCCGTCGACCAGCCGCACTGGCTGAAGCTGCCGATCGCGCACAACGGCGACGGCTCGCCCGTTACCGGCGAAGTCTTCGGCCGCATCGTCAATCGCAGCGGCGCCGACTCGCAGCCGCTGATCGTGCAGACCAACCCGGTGCCCTACCGGCCGGTCTCGCTGGATACGCGCGCGTCGCGCCTGGTCTCGCGGGTGGCCGAGTCCACGCGCGGGGAGGTGATCGGCGAGACCGCGATCGCGCCCGGCGACTGGGCCTGGGCCCGCTGCGATGCCTCGCATCCCTTCCCCGGCACGCCGGACCCCACGCAGATCTGCCTGCGCAATGGCTTCGATGCGCATCGTCTCTACCAGGTCGTCTTCCGCTCCGCCGACGCCTACGTGCTGGGCGTCGGCTTCGCAGCGTGGCGCGATGTCGGCGTGTTCTTCAAGACGGCGCGCGCGGACGACGCCGGCACGCCCAATCCCGTTGCCGGTGCGGTCACGCACAGCATAGGACGAGGCGTCTCGCAGTCCGGCAACTTCCTGCGCGGCTGGCTGCACCTGGGCTTCAACCAGGACGAGGCGGGCCGCCAGGTGCATGACGGCCTGTGGCCCATCATCGCCGGGCGCCGCATCGCCCTGAACTTCCGTTGGGCCCAGCCCGATGGCGTGCTGGAGCTCTATCAGGCCGGCAGCGAAGGCCCGCAGTGGTGGCTGCCGCAGGCCGACCCGGTGCGCGGCGTCGCGGCCGCGGGCCTGCTGGATCGCTGCCTGGCCACGCGCACCTGCCCGAAGATCATCGAGCACTTCGGCGCGGCGGAGGTGTGGGCCCTGAAGCTCACGCCGGAATGGGTGGGCACCGACGCGCGTGCCGACCTGCCGCTGCCGCCCAACGTGCGCCGCTACTACATCGCGAGCAGCACCCACGGCGGTGGCGCCGGCGGCTTCGACAGCAGCGTGCCCGGCGCGGGCCTGCCCACGCAGGGGCCGACCTGCCCCGGCAACAACTACGGCACCGGCCTGCTGCCCGCCAACCCGATGCCGCACACCGAGACGGTGAATGCGCTGCGCGTGCACTTTCGCAACTGGGTGATGCGCGGCATCGAGCCGCCACCGAGCCAGTGGCCCACGCTCGCCGCGGGCACGCTGGTGCCCGCTCACAAGCTGGCGCTGGGATTCCCCTCGCTGCCGCAGCTACGGCCCACGGTGCCGGAGCCCGACTTCATCATGCCGGTGCTCGATTACGAATGGGGCGAGCGCTTCAGTGCGGTCGACGGCTCCGGCATCCCGGCGAACGCGCCGCCCGCGATCCGGCAGGTGCTGGCCATGCTCGCGCCCAAGGTCGATGCCGACGGCAACGAACTCGGCGGCGTGCCGGTGGTGCTGCGCGATGCGCCGCTGGGCACGTATCTCGGTTGGAACGTCACCGCCGGCGGCGCGCGCCCCTTCCACCAGGGCCAGATCTGCAATTACGTGGGCGGCATGGTGCCGTTCGCGCGCACCCGGGCCGAGCGCGTCGCACTGGCCGATCCGCGGCTTTCGCTGGAGGAGCGCTACGGAACGCACGAGGGCTATGTCGAGGCGGTGCGCAAGGCAGCGGACCGCGCCATGGGCGCGGGCTTCCTGCTGCGCGAGGATGCGCAGCGGCTGGTGCGCGAGGCCGAAGGCAGCCGGGTGCTGCGATGACGGTCCTTCGCCCTGGGGCTCGATCCCTGCCGCCGCAGGGTGAGATCACCTGCTCCTGAGCTTCACATCACAGGGTAGCTATTTGCGTCCTGTTGCCGCGCGTTCACCGCGTTGTGCCGATGGTCAGCACCTCTGCGGACACTGGCGAGAGACAATTCGCCAATGCGAGTCACTTATGCCAGCGAGTCCTGGCCGGATACCACGTACGAAATCGAGACGGACCGGTTCGGGAATTACACCATCAGAGCGGGGGGAAGGGTTGTCAAGCGCGTGACCTCGGTCACCGACTACGTCGGCAAGCCGAAGTGGGGCAGCAAGAAGCTGGAACTGAGTGCGATCGACGACGCCAAGGCGGCCATCGCCCAGTTCAGGTCGGCCTTCGGCTAGGGCCTTCAGTCGCGATCCGGCGCCCCCAAGGGGAAGTACGGGCGGAATGGCCGAGCTTCCTCGACGGCGCGCGCGAAGGAAGGGCGGGCCAGCAAACGGTCACGATAGGCGCGCAGCACGGGGCACGCCTGCGGGATCCGGTGCGTCCAGTCCGCGTAGAAGAGCGATGGCGCAGCGGCGCAGTCGGCCAGCGTGAAGTCGCTGCCTGCCGCCCATGTCCGGTTCGCAAGCCGCTGCTCCAGCCATGCGTAGGCCCGCTCCAGCTGCTCTTGCGCAAGCGCCAGGCCGTCCTTTCGCTTGCCGGGGTCGCCACTCAAGGCCCCGCCCACGGCGTGCTGCACCGGCGTCATGACGTGCAGATCGAAAAAGCGATCCAGGAAGCGGACATCGAGTGCCGCCATCGGGTCCGCGGGCAGCAAGCGCACCGGGCCCGGATGAACGAGCTGCAGGTACTCGATGATGATGCTCGTCTCGGCGACGTCGCGCTCGCCATCCACGAGCAAGGGGAACTTGCGCATGGGCCAGCGCTGCAGCCACTCGGCCGAGTGCCGCGGGTTGCCCTCGAGCGTGCGGAACTCGAAGGGGATGCCGTTCTCGTACAGCGCAATCAGGACCTTCTGCGTGTACGAGGAAAACGGATGACCGTAAAGGGCGAGCGACATGGCAGGGGCTCCTGGTTCAGGCGTGGCAGCTTGCCGATGGGCAATGCCGCCCATTATGTTGGAGCTGCCTTGAAAATCATCGCTTGCGGGCGGAACGCGCTCGCTATCGTCGCGCCCTGTCCAACAACCTTGCCAGACAATGAACCGCCGCGACTTCCAGTTCCGACTCGCCGCCATCGGTGCGGCCGCCGCATCGCTGCCGGTCGCTGAATGCGCCCGCGCTGCAGGCGGCAACGCCCCCCGGTTCCTGCAAACGGCGGTGGATGATGCCGTGCGCCCCGTCCTGCAGAAGAACGCGGTGCCTGGAATGGCCGTGGCCGTCATCGTGGGCGGCAGGCAATTCTTCTTCAACTACGGCGTCACGGCGCCGGAAGGCGCGCAGCCCGTGACCGCGGACACGATCTTCGAAATCGGCTCGCTCAGCAAGACTTTCACGGCCACGCTCGCTTCCTACGCGCGGGAGATCGGCGCGCTCTCGTTCTCGGACCCGGCAAGTGCGCATTGGTCCGCGCTGGCGGGTAGCACCTTCGACCGCATCACGCTCCTGGAACTTGGAACCTACTCGGCGGGTGGCCTGCCGCTGCAGTTTCCGGACAGCGTCACGGACGAAGCCGGCATGCTCGCGTACTTCAGGGACTGGCGCCCGGCGTTCGAGCCGGGCACGCAGCGCGTCTATTCCAACCCCAGCATGGGTTTGTTCGCTCACCTGGCGGCCGCGAGCCTGGGCGCTCCCTTCCCGGAATTGATGGAGAAAAAGCTGTTCCCGATGCTGGGCCTGGCAGGCAGCTACATCCAGGTGCCGCAAGCGCGGATGCGTGACTATGCGTGGGGCTGTTCGAAGGACAACCGGCCGATTCGGGTCACTCCCGGCGTCTTCGATGCGCCGGCCTATGGCGTGAAGACGAGCGCGCGCGACATGATCCGTTTCGTGCAGTTGAACATGGACGGCGGGCAACTGCCCGAAGCACTGCGTCGCGCCGTGAGGGGCACGCACACCGGCTACTTCCAGGTCGGCGACATGACGCAGGGACTGGGATGGGAGATGTACGCGTATCCCACGCCGCTCGACCGGCTGCTGGCCGGCAACTCCGACCAGATGGCGTTGAGGGCCCACAAGGAGACGCGCCTCGATCCACCGCGCGCGCCCCGCGCTGACGTCCTGATCGACAAGACGGGATCCACCAACGGCTTCGGTGCCTATGCGGCGTTCGTGCCCGCGAGGCAGACGGGCGTCGTGTTGTTGGCGAACCGGAACTATCCGAATCGGGACCGCGTGACGGCGGCGTACCGGATCCTGCAGGCGCTGGAGAGTCGGCCGCGAGGCCTCGCCATCGCTGAATAAATCCGCTGGAAGGAGCAAGTGCAGGAATGCTCCGTATCATCGGCTCCGATTACCCGCGGAGCCTGTGATTTTGCGCACTGTTCGTTTCCCTGTCCTCGTAGCTGTCGTCCTGGGCCTGGCCCTCACCAGCGGCACCGCGCTCGCCAAACGCAAGCCCAAGGGCCTGATCGAACAGGTGGAGCAGTCCCTCGCGGAGCACCACTCCTACCAGGTACCCGCCGCGGGCACGCTGGAAGTCGCCTTCTCGCCCGACGAGGGCAGCGAGAACCTGGTGCTCAAGGTGATTGGCTCCGCGCACCGCGAGATCCGCATGCTCTCGTACAGCTTCACGAGCGCGCCGGTGGCGCGCGCGCTGCTCGAGGCAAGGAAGCGCGGCGTGGACGTGAAGATCGTGGCGGACCAGAAGAACAACACCTCGGAGGACCGCAGCGGCAAGGCGCGGGCGGCGCTGTCGCTGCTGGCCGAGGCAGGCGCAGACGTGCGGCTTATCCATGTCTACCCGATCCACCACGACAAGGTGCTGATCGCCGACGGCGAAACGGTGGAACTGGGCAGCTTCAACTATTCCGAGGCCGCGGCGCATCGCAACAGCGAGAACGTGCTGGTGAACTGGAAGAACCCGCAACTCGCCAAGGTGTACCTGGAACACTTCGCACGCAATTACCGGCAGGCTGCGCCCTACCAGCAGCAATACTGAGCTGCGGCCATCCTTCGCTTAAGCTGCCGCCGCGACCGACACAATGACCGCAGCGACCATTGCACCGTATTGGCTCTATCTGCTCGAATGCGAGGGGGGCGTCTACTACACCGGCATTGCCCTGGACGTGGAGCAGCGTTTCTACCGGCACCTGTTCGGTGTGGGCGCAAAGTTCACGCGAGCGAGGCCGCCTCTGCGGGTGCTGGCCGCCCGAGAGTACCCGGACAAATCGGAGGCGCTGCGCGCTGAAATGCGGCTGAAGGCTCTGCCCAGGTCCGCGAAGGTCGGCTTCTTCTCGCCTGGATCGGCGACGGGCAGCTGAAGCTGATGGATGGGGCTTGCGGCCAGGAGCGGACGACGCCACTCGTGGCTGCGAACAAATTCCAGCACGTCCTTGGCTGCCAGCGGCGGCCCCACGTCAGTCTCCGGTGATTCGGTTGGCGCGCGCTACGGCGGTCCAGTGGCGGATCTCGGCGGCGATGTAGTCGCCGAACTGCACCGGCGTCATCGGCATCGGGTCCAGCGCTTCCGCGGACAACTGATCGCGGAAATCGGCTTGCGCGAGCATGCGGTTGATCTCGTCGTTGAGTTGCCGCACGATGCCGGCCGGCAGGCGTGCCGGGCCGACGATGCCGTACCAGGTAACACCCTCGAAATGGTCGTAACCCGATTCCTTCAACGTGGGGACGCCGGGCAACAGGGGGTGTCGCGTCGTGCCGGTGACGGCCAGCGCCCGGACATTGCCCGATCGTACGTGCGGCAGGCCGGCGGCCAGGCCGGGGAAGATGGCCTGCACCTGGCCGCCGATGATGTCGATGAACGCCTGGCCGATGCTGCGATAGGGCACCGCCAGGCTTTCGAAGCCGGCGGCGTTCTTGAACTGCTCCATCACCAGGTGGTTCAGCGTGCCCACGCCGGACGTGCCGTAGTTCACCTTCTTCGGCTGCGCCTTCGCATAGGCGACGAACTCGGCCAACGTGGTCACGGGCAGCGAAGGGCGGCACACGAGCAGGTTGGGCGTGCCGCAGATCATCGCGATGGGCGTGAAGTCGCGCACGGCGTCGTACGGTACCTTGCGCACCGCGGGATTGGTGGCGTGCGTCGCCACATAGCCCACCATCAGCGTGTAGCCATCCGGGGTGGCGCGGGCCGCTGCCTGGGCGGCAATCGAGCCTCCGGCTCCCGCCTGGTTGTCGATGACGAAGGTTTGGCCGAGCCGCCGGCCGAGGCGCTCCGCGACGATGCGCGCGACGAGGTCGACACCGCCCCCGGGCGCTTGTGGCGCGATGATGCGGACCGGCCGCGCGGGGTACGTGCCTTGAGCGCCGGCTTGCGTCGCGCAGAACGGAAGGGCCAGAAGCAGCGTGCGCCGTTGCATGAGGGTTCCCCGGTGGAGCGGAGTCGCTGACCGCCGTCAATGTAAGCGCAACTGCTTTCCGATGCACGCTACTCGGCCGGCACGTTTGCGATGCGCCTGGCCAGTTGTGCCGGCCACGGCGGCGGCGTAACCTCGCTGCATGAGCGACCTGATCTACCGCCACCGGCTGCCGGTGCGCATCATGCATTGGGTGAACGTGGTCTGCCTCGTCATTCTGCTGATGAGCGGCCTGCAGATCTTCAATGCACACCCTGCGCTGTATTGGAGCGAGGATTCGCGCGAGAGCACGAAGGTGCTGGAGATCACGCGCAAGCAGGTGGACGGTCAATGGCGCGGCATCACGCGCCTGGGTCCGTTCGAGTTCAATACCGACGGCATCCTGGGCAATTCACGAGGGGCGGACGGGATGGAGGAATCGCGTGCCTTCCCGGCTTGGATCACCGTCCCCGGGGGGCAGTGGCTGGCGATGGGCCGCTTGTGGCACTTCTTCTTTGCCTGGTTGTTCGTCGCCAATGGCGTCGGCTACCTCCTGTGGACGCTGTTCAGCGGGCACCTGCGCAAGGACCTGCTACCCACCCGCGCGGAGTGGCGTGGCAGCGGCCGCTCGTTGCGCGACCACCTCCTGCTGCGCCACCCTCGCGGCGACGAGGCGCGGCGCTACAACGTGCTGCAGAACCTCGCCTATCTCAGCATCGTGTTCGGCGTGCTGCCGCTGATCGTTGTCGGTGGCTGGGCCATGTCGCCAATGATGGATTCGTTTGCGCCGGGCTGGGTGGACTGGCTGGGCGGGCGGCAGGCGGCGCGCACGCTGCACTTCATCGCCGCGATGCTGCTGGTCGCGTTCGTTGCGGTGCATCTCTTCGAGGTCGCGATCACCGGGCTCGTCAACAACGTGCGCTCGATGATCACCGGTTATTGGAGGCTACCGGAATGAAGAACGCCAGGCCCTTCTTCGAGCAGCGCCGCGAACGCCGCGGCTTCCTGCGCGCCGGGCTCGCGGCCGCCGCGGTCTCGGGCGGGCTGGCGGGCTGCGATGCCCTGAGCAGCAACGAAACGGCCGTTGCCGCGCTGCGCAGCGCGGAGCGCCTGTCCGACACCGTGCACCGCGCACTGGGCCGGCGCGCGATGGCGCAGGAATTCTCGCCTGCCGATATCGCGCCGACCTTCCGGCCCAACGGGACCACCATGCCCGTGGGCGAGAGCTACGCTGCGATGCTCGCCAACAGGTTCGCCGACTGGCGGCTCACGGTCGACGGGCTGGTGGTGAAACCGCTGGAACTCTCGCTGGCGCAATTGCAGGCGATGCCCAGCCGGACGCAGATCACCCGGCACGATTGCGTGGAAGGCTGGAGCTGCATCGGCCAGTGGAAGGGCGTGCGCCTGTCGCATGTGCTGAACCTGGCGCAGTTGCAGCCGGGCGCGAAGTACGTGGTGTTCCACTGCCTCGACCGGATGCAGGAAGACGACGAGGGCTCACTCTATTACGGGAGCGTGGACCTCGACGACGCGTTCCACGAGCAGACCATCCTTGCGTGGGAGCTCAATGGCAAGCCGCTGCCGGTGGAAAACGGTGCGCCGCTGCGGGCCCGGATCGAAAGGCAGTTGGGCTACAAACAGCCAAAGTACCTGCGCCGGGTGCAGGTGGTGGCCCACTTCGGGGACATCGGCGCCGGCAGCGGCGGGTATTGGGAGGACCAGGGGTACAACTGGTATGGCGGCATCTAGTGTCCTGTCCCACAAATTCCTGCACTCTCGTTCGGATGCCTGCGGGGATGATCGGTGTGTGGCCTGAGAGGGTCAAGACTGGGCGTCTTGACCCTCTCAGGACGCGCGCCGAGGGCCCCGCAG
>NZ_JAQGNQ010000144.1 GCF_028291745.1 Ramlibacter sp.
GCCCGCTGTGGCGGCCGCGCCCGCTGCTGCGGTCGTGCCCGCTGAGGTGGCCCCGCCCGCCGAGGTGGCCGCCGCGCCTGGGGGTGCCACCGGCGGTGGCGGCGGTTTCAACCCCGCCCTGTCGCTGATCCTGTCCGGGACCTACACCAACACCTCACGCGATCCCGCGGGCTACCGCATCCGCGGCATCCCGCTCCCGCCCGATGCCAGCATCGGGCCGGGCACCCGCGGCTTCAGCCTGGCCGAGTCCGAGCTCGGGATCGCCGCCAACATCGATCCGTGGTTCCTGGGCGCGGCGAACATCTCTTTCCTGCCCGACAACACCTTGTCGGTGGAAGAGGCCTTTGTGCAGACCACGTCGCTCGGGCACGGCCTCACGGTCAAGGGCGGCCGCTTCTTCTCCAGCGTGGGTTACCTCAACTCGCAGCACTCGCATGTGTGGGACTTCGTCGATGCGCCGCTCGCCTACCAGGCGCTGCTGGGAACGCAATTCGGCGACGATGGCGTGCAGGTCGCATGGCTCGCGCCCACCGATCGCCTGATCGACCTGCGCGCGGAGCTCGGTCGGGGCCGTAGCTTCCCGGGCAGCGACAGCAACCGCAACGGCGCGGGCATGGCGGCGCTGTCGCTGCACACCGGCGACGACATCGGCGAGAGCCACAGCTGGCGCGCGGGCGTGTCGGTGCTGCATGCGCGGGCCGACGCGCAGCAGCTCGCGACGGTCGATCCCTTCGGCGTCGCCACCACCGCCAGCTTCAGCGGCAGCAGCACGGTGTGGGTCGCGGATGCGGTGTGGAAGTGGGCACCGGGCGGCAACGCCACGCGGACCAACTTCAAGCTGCAGGGCGAATACCTGCACAGCAACCGCAGCGGCGCGCTCACGGCCGACGCTCTCGGCGTCCCCAGCACCGATGCCTACCGCGCGGTGCAAAGCGGCTGGTACCTGCAGGGCGTGTACCAGTTCATGCCGCGCTGGCGCGTGGGCCTGCGCACCGAGCGCGTCGACGGCGGCTCGCCCGACCTCGGCGCCAATGCCGCCTTGCTGGCGGGTGCCGAAGGCGCGGCGCGCAAGAACACCGTGATGCTCGACTTCAGCCTGAGCGAGTTCTCGCGCCTGCGGCTGCAGTTGACCCGCGACACGGCACGACCGGGTTCACCGGACAACCAGTTCTTCCTCCAATACCAGATGAGCCTGGGCGCGCACGGCGCCCACAGCTTCTAACTTTTTCCTGGAGACTGCCATGCGCAAGTTCCTCTCCCTCTGCTCCTTGTCGGTCTCGATGGTCTTCGCCGCGAGCCCCGCGCACGCGGCGCTCAAGGTGTTTGCCTGCGAGCCCGAATGGGGCGCTCTCGTGCACGAACTGGCCGGCGACCTGGCCGACGTGAGCGTCGCCACCAGTGCGCTGCAGGACCCACACCAGATCCAGGCCAAGCCGAGCCTCATCGCCCGCATGCGCAATGCCGACCTGGTGGTGTGCACGGGCGCCGAGCTCGAGGTCGGCTGGCTGCCGGTGCTGCTGCAGCAGGCCGGCAACGCCAAGGTGCAGCCGGGGCAGCCCGCCTTCTTCGCCGCGGCGGACCAGGTGCGCAAGCTGGAGATCCCCACGCGCCTCGATCGCTCCGAAGGCGACGTGCACGCAGCGGGCAATCCGCACATCCAGACCGACCCGCGCAACATCGCCACGGTGGCCACCGCGCTCGGCACGCGCCTGCAGCAGGTCGACGCGGCGCACGCGGCGCAATACGCGCAACGCACGGCGGCCTTCACGCAGAAGTGGCAGCAGGCGATGGCGCGCTGGACCGCCCAGGCGGCGCCGCTGCGCGGGCTGCCGGTGGCATCTCAGCACAAGGCCTTCGCCTATCTCTACGACTGGCTGGGGCTGAAGGAGGTCGTGGTGCTGGAGCCCAAGCCGGGCGTGGAGCCGAGCGCCTCGCACCTGCAGGACGTGCTGGCGCAATTGAAGACCACGCCGGCGCGGATGGTGCTCTATGCCGCTTACCAGGATGGCCGGCCCTCGGAGTGGCTGGGCAGCCATGCCGCCATTCCGGTGGTGAAAGTGCCTTTCACGGTGGGCGGCAGCGACAAGGCGACCGACCTGTACGGCCTGTTCGACGACACGGTGGCCCGCCTGCTGGCCGCGGCGGGGCAGAAATGAATTGGCAGGCCTTCGACTGGAGCATCCTCGGCCCGGCGCTGCTGGCCGGCCTGCTGGTGCTCGCCACGCACGTGCCCCTGGGCATGTCGGTGCTCGATCGCGGCATCGTCTTCATCGACCTGGCCATCGCGCAAGTGGCGGGGCTGGGGGTGATCCTGGCCGACAACCTCGGCGTGGCGGAACATGGCCTGGGCGTGCAACTGGCAGCCGTTGCGGCGGCGCTGCTCGGCGCGGCACTGCTGGCGTGGACCGAGCGCCGCGCGGCGCAGCAGCACGAGGCCTTCATCGGCGTGCTGTTCGTGCTGGCTTCCTGCATCGGCATCCTGGCCCTGGCCAGCAACCCGCACGGCGGCGAGCACCTGAAGGACATGCTGGTCGGCCAGATCCTCTGGGTGAGCGGCACGCAGCTCGCCGTGCTCGCGGCGCTGTCCGTGGTGCTGTGTGGCTGGATTGCGATCGGCGGCATGACGCGCTTCGGCCGCTTCGGCTTCTACGGCGGCTTCGCCCTGGCGGTGACTGCTTCGGTGCAACTGGTGGGCGTGTACCTGGTGTTCTCCAGCCTGATCATTCCGGCGCTGGCGACACCGGGCTTCAGCGGCAAACGCCGCTACCTCGTGGCGGGCGCGGTCGGTGCGGCGGGTTATGCGCTGGGCCTGGCGCTCTCGGCGTGGCTCGACCTGCCTTCGGGCGCGGTCGTGGTCTGCACGATGGCCGCTTGCGGTCTCGCGGTGCGCAGCGTGTTCGGCGGCAGCGCGGCGCCAGTCGCTGCGCACGAGCCGCTGCTGCCCGCGCGCAATGCGCCCGACGCACGCTGAAGCAGCGCGCGAGCGGCTGCGGGCGCCTCCCGGAAAGTGGGTATGCAGCGCTATTCCTACGGGCATTCCCCCGCCGTGACTCGGCGCACTTGCTGCTAGTCTCCGGATCGCCGCAGGAGCGTGCGGAGCCGCGCGTGGTGCCGTCAGTCCATCTCAAGGAGACAACATGTCCACTGTCCTCGAACCCGGTCAAGGCGGCTTCGCTGCGCCCGACACGGGCCTGCTCAGCAAGGAGCGCACTGTCGCCGGCCCCGGATTCAACCGGTGGCTGGTGCCGCCCGCCGCGCTGGCCATCCACCTGTGCATCGGCATGGCGTACGGTTTTTCCGTGTTCTGGCTGCCGCTCTCGAAGTCGCTGACCGGCGCCAAGTCCTGCGGCAAGGACCTGGGCATGAGCTTCTTCGGCGAGTTGTTCGCGAGTAACTGCAACTGGAGCATCGCGACGCTCGGCTGGATGTACACGCTGTTCTTCGTCTTCCTGGGGTGCGCCGCGGCCATCTGGGGCGGCTGGCTGGAACGTGCCGGTCCGCGCAAGGCCGGTGTGGTGGCCGCGATCTGCTGGTGCGGCGGCATGCTGATCTCCGCGATCGGCATCTACCTGCACCAGTTCTGGCTGATGATCCTCGGCTCCGGCGTGATCGGCGGGGTCGGCCTGGGCCTGGGCTACATCTCGCCCGTCTCGACCCTGATCAAGTGGTTCCCGGACCGGCGCGGCATGGCCACCGGCATGGCCATCATGGGGTTCGGCGGCGGCGCGATGATCGGCTCGCCCCTGGCCGTGGACCTGATGAAGAACTTCTCCACGCCCGCCGGCAATGGCGTGCTGCAGACGTTCGTCGTGATGGCGCTGGTGTACTTCGTGTTCATGATCGGCGGCGCCTTCGGCTACCGCATTCCGGCCAGCGGCTGGAAGCCCACGGGCTGGACTCCGCCGGTGGCCAAGACCTCCAATGCCATGATCACGCAGCGCCACGTGCACGTGAAGAAGGTCTGGGGCATTCCGCAGTTCTGGCTGATCTGGCTGGCGCTGATGATGAACGTGAGCGCCGGCATCGGCGTGATCGGCATGGCCTCGCCGATGCTGCAGGAGGTGTTCGGCGGCAACCTGATCGGCATTCCCAAGCACTTCAGCGAACTTGACAAGACGCAACTCGCCGCCATCGCCGTGGTCGCGGGCGGCTTTGCGGCGCTGCTGTCGCTGTTCAACATTGCCGGCCGCTTCTTCTGGGCCAGCATGTCGGACTTCTTCGGCCGCAAGGTGACCTATTCGATCTTCTTCGTGCTGGGCATGATCCTGTACGCGAGCCTGCCGTCCTCCGCGGGCGCCGGCAGCAAGCTGATGTTCGTGGGCGCGGTCTGCATCATCGTTTCGATGTACGGCGGTGGTTTCGCCACCGTGCCGGCCTACCTGGCCGACATCTTCGGCACGCAGTTCGTGGGTGCCATCCACGGCCGCTTGCTCACGGCCTGGTCGACGGCGGGCATCCTGGGCCCGGTGGTGGTGAACTACATGCGCGAATACCAGCTGGGGCTGGGCATCCCGCGCGAGCAGGTCTATAACCAGACGATGTACATCCTGGTCGCCTTCCTGGCCATCGGCCTGATCTGCAACCTGCTGGTGCGGCCGCTGCCGGACAAGTGGTTCATGACCGATGCGGAACTGGCCGAAGAGAAGCGCCTCGCCCACGAAAAGTCCGTCCTGAGCGAGAACCGGCTCGGCTCGTCGGGCGGCCGCGCCGAGCCGACTCCTGCCGTCGCGGTGTGGCTGGCGTGGCTGGCAGTCGGCATTCCGCTGGCGTGGGGCACGTACCGCACGCTGCTGGCGGCGGCGAAGTTCTTCCAGTGACACTGCACTGAAGCGCGCGGCATCGTTGAAGGCCGCACACCGGTGAGGTGTGCGGCCTTTTTCTGTGGGCGGCCCGGTATTGCTCCTTCCCCCGCCGGGGGAAGGCTGGGGGGGGCGCTCCCGCGCTTGGCGCGCGATGGCAGGCTGCCTGCGGCATCCACCCCACGAATTCCAAGCGGCATGGGCGCTGCCGCGCGGGGACCCGCAGGCTGGGTTGCCGCAGGCACCCCAGCGTTTTCGGCGCCCATCGCTGGGGTGTCTGCGGCAGCCCAGCCTACGAGGGACAAAGACCAAGCGCCGCCGCCCCGGCCGTCCCCCGGAGGAGCCGGGAGCAAGCCAAAAAAAAGTGGACGGCGGCCTCTCGGCCACCGTCCACCCGCTGCTTGCGGCGATCGTCAGGTCACATCACTTCGGACCGACACCGTCGCCGGTGCGGAAGGTCGGGATGCCCACCGAGGGCGCGTACTCCACGCCGTCCCACGTCGGCAGCGGCGTCGCCATCACCTGGAACTGGCCGGGGTACTCGATGTCCCAGCGCAGCAGCATCGAGTTGTCCTCGTGCTGGGTGTTGTGGCAGTGCTCCACGTAGGTACCGGCGAACTCGCGGAAGTGGATCACCATTTCCACCGTGCCGCTGCTCTCGGTGTCGCCGCCCACGCGGTAGACGTCCTTGCGTGCCCACTTCTCCCACTCGGGCGGCTTGTTGCCGCTGCGGTTCAGGATGATGCCTTCCTCGAAGTGCACGTGCACCGGGTGGCTCCAGCCGGCGCCCGACTGGATCTCCCAGATCTCCATCGTGCTGTCACCGCTGAATCCGCCCTCGGTCTGCCCGTTGGCCAGCTGCGGCGCGGCGCTCAGGCGGCGCGGGTCGGCAGCGTACTCGAGGCCGCCATCGGTGGCGACGATCCAGGGCTGCGTGTCCGTCGCGTTCGGCGTGCGGCCGAAGTGGAAGGAGCGATGGCGCAGGTTGGCCAGCTTGGCCTGGTCGGCGGGACTGTCGCGATCCAGCCAGAGCGGGATCATCGACTTGCCTGCCGACTTGCCCGGCTTGGCCGGCTCGTACTGGAGGGGGTCCAGGCTCTGGTCCACGCCGGCGTAAGCCTTCACGTTGACCTGCATGAACTTGCCCACCACCGGGTCGCCACCGATCCACTGCTGCGTGCCGTCGGTGCCGGTCTTCAGCACCGGCTTGTACTTCTCGGACAGGATGTCGGCCAGGGGCACGCGGCGCTTGGCCAGCACCCCGGTGTCCTGTTCCATCGTGTTGATGAAGTACAGCTTGGAGCCTTCCTGCAGGCCGTATTTCGCGAAGTCCACGACGATGTCGTAGCGCTCCGCGATGGCCTGCGTGGGCAGCACCGCGTTGTGCTCCTGCAGGTCGCCGTCGCCGTCGAGATCCATCGAGCCGTCGAAGGGCACCGTGTGCTCCAGGATGTTGCCGTCGTTGGCAACCATGTGGAACGGGATGCGCTTGTACGACAGGTTGGAGCCGCTCGGGCCGGGCAGCTCGCAGGTCCGCTGGCCGGCGCATTCCTGCACCAGGCCGATGGACAGGTAGCGGGACACCGAGCCGTTCAGGATGCGGAAGCGATAGCGGCGCGCCCGCACGTCCAGTGCCGGGGCCCACTGCCAGTTCACCGTCAGGCGATCGCCGATGAAGCCGTCGCTGTTGAACGGGTTGAACCACAGCTGGCCGGTCTGGTCCCAGGCCTTGTCGGCCACCACCAGGTTGACGTCGTAGTCGCGGTTGCCCCAGGGCATCGCGCTGCCGGAGGGCATGCGCAGGTTGACGCCGTCGGCGATAGCCTCGTTGCCGCGATCGAGCGCCGAGTAGTAGTTCATCATGACCGCGTTGCCCTTGTACACGTTCTGCGCCGTGTAATCGAGCATGTGGTCGTGGAACCAGTGGGTCGACATCGTCTCGCGCCAGTCGCCGCGGATCCTGATGCTGCCGTTCTTGCAGGTCTTCAGGCCGGGGTTCGCGTCGTTGACCCACAGGGTTTCGCCGGGCGCGCACGGGAAGGCCGCGCGCGCATCGGAAGCCGTGGTGTTGATCGTGTCGTAGCCCGCGAGCTGCAGCGGCCAGCGGTAGTCGTAGAACTGGCCCGGGAAGAAGAACGCATTGGCGAAGCCGTCGCTTTCAGCCGGGTTGTGGCCGTTGTGCTCGTGCGTCGTGATGGTGTGCAGACCGAAGCCGTGGTTCGCCTGGGGATCGATCGGCAGGCCGTTGTAGTGCCGCATCATGATCGGCTGGCCATAGCGCGCCATCAGCAGCTTGGGGGGCAGCGTGCCGTCGAAGGTCCACACCGACTCGTGGCTTTGCACCGGCATGCTCGGGTGGATCTTGATCGGGATGCCCTTGGTCGTGCCGTTGAACGCCGGGTTGGAGTTGTCCGCGGTGTTGTAGTAGAGACCGCCAGGACCGAACTCGCCGAACTGGTACTGGTGCAGTTGCTTGCCGTCACGCAGGCCCCCGTTCACGCGGGCGCCGGTCTGCGCGGTCTTGAAGTAGGCCTGCGGATAGAACTCGTTCCAGCGCTGGTGGGCCCAGCCCTCTCCCGGCGGCCGGCCTTCGGCGGGCGGGTTGTTCAGGAAGCGCTCCAGGAACAACTCGATCTCGGGACGCCACGGGTTGGCAAGCGCAGTGTTCGACTCGCGTTGCGGGAAAGGCGAGATGCCGGCCTGCTTCAGGAAGGCATCGAGCTCCGTGCTCTCCGGAGCGCTGCGCGCCACCTGGGCGGGATCCTGCTGCGGCGCGGGACCGAGCTTGGGCGAGGGGAAGGGACTGGTGCCGGCCTGGACCGCGGGATCCAGTTTCTCGGGACCGAACTCCTCGAACATCAGCAGCTTCTGTGTCCAGGGCTGCGCGCCGAACATGGGGCTGGGCAGCCCGTTCGTGGGGTAGTTGAACTTCGTCTGGTCGCCGCGCTGGATCACGTTGTCGTGGCCGAGGTCCAGTTTCTCCAGGTGGCCGCCGCCAGGGACTTCGAGCGAACCCCGGTTTGCCTCGGGCTTGGTCAGCAGGTCCTGCAAGGCCTGCGTCGGATCGGCGGGTTGGTCGGTATAGGCCGACGCGTCGCCGGCTGGTGGGGGACCCCATGGGTCCAGCGCAGCCTGCGCGGTAAAGGCCACGGATCCCATGGCGGCGATGCAGACCGCCGACAGGACAAACCTGGTGGCGGGCCGGACTGCTTGCCGCTTGCCGCTACTCGTCATCATCTGATGTGCTCCTCAGTTTTTCGGGGGGGGACAGTCGCTGCATATGCAACGTTCAAGGTGCTCCTGCAAGGACCTGTAACGCAGCAAGCATGCCAACCTGACGGCAGGCAGACTTCAAACTTGTGCGGAGCCTTTATTCCATTCGCTTGCGAGCGCAACCGTTCCAAGCGATGACCGCCGTCACACCTCGTTTCGGGGACATGCCGCGGCCCCGGCGGCGGGGAAAATTCCCCGGAGTCGGCGAAAGGCGCCGCTGCGGGGGCCGGGATGTCGAGGTTGCTCGGCACGCTGCGCGCGCCGGAAGGTGGGAGCGTTTCCGGAACCAAGGTGCCGATCTGGGCCGACCACGGTGCCGAGATGAATCCGGACGGGAACGCAGCGGTGAAGTGCGGCCAGAATTCGTTGTCGGCGGGCGGTGGGCGAGCCGTCCTGGGATCGGCGGAGTGCCGGCGCGATGCGAGGATTATCGCCTGCGCTGCATCGCTTATCTCAAAGATGCGGAAGTCGCCGGATCGCGCAGGTCAGGATAAGCTGCGCGACAAGAGATAGATCGCGTCGTGCCCTGTCTTGCTCCTTCCCCCTCTGAGGGAAGGTTGGGATGGGGGCGCTCGGAAGCGCAAGATTGCTGGGGTGCCTGCGGCAGCCCAGCCTACGGGTGCAGTGCCCAAGCGAAGGCCGGAGCGCGACCACGCCAACCCTCCCCCGCAGGGGAGGGCCCACAAACTTTACTTGGCCCGAGGCGGCCGTGGATTGCGCGTGGGCGGGAAGGTCAGTGTCGTCAGTTCCGAGGCGGGGTCGAGCTGGTTCGAGTCAGCGCGTCGCGCCATCAGCCGCAGCAGCACCCGCACCATGGCGAGCAGCGCCAGGCCGCCGAACGCCACTACGGCAGTCGTGCGAAGCGGGCCGCGGGCGAGCAGGCCGGTTGCTTGCGCTGCCGCGGCAGGGCCATGGGCAAGCGCAGCCATGGCGGCGGCGCCGGCCAGGGTCTTCTTCAGGATTGCCTGGGTCATGGGGGATTGCTGCAGGGACATGTCTCACCTCAAGCTTTCTTGTACCAAGCAGCGCATGGGCGTGGCAAGGCGCTTCGGTGCCATCGTGTCCGGCACCGGCATCCGCGCAACATCCTGCGCAGCGATCGTGCGGACCGTCACAGTCTGGCGGTTTTTCTGTTGCTGGCGCCGTCAAGGGGCGTGAGTGGCCTCGGCGGACTGCTGAAAGGCCGTGCAGCGGCGACGGCTACGGGTCTTCCCTAGAATCCCGGCAGTCCTGGGAGATTTCCACTTGCGTCGCGTGACCCTCACCGTCGCAGCAGCCCTGTTCATGCTGCTGCTCGACGGTTCCATCCTCAACACCTCCTTGCCCGCGATGGCCCACGCGCTCGAGGTCCGGCCGCTGATGCTCAGTGCCGCCGTGACCGTCTACCTGCTCACCGGCGCCGCGGTGCTGCCGCTGGCGAGCTGGCTGGGCGAGCGCTTCGGGCTGCGTCGCCTGTTCGTGCTGGCCATCGTGCTGTTCACCGGCGCCTCGCTCCTCTGCGGCTTCGCGCAGGACGCCACGCAGCTGGTGCTCGCGCGGGCGCTGCAGGGCCTGGGGGGCGGTTTGATGATGCCCGTGGGACGCACGCTCGCGATGCAGGGCGCGCGCAAGGAGGACGTGATCGGCATCACGGCGCTGCTCACGTGGCCGGCCTTGTTTGCGCCCGTGCTCGGGCCGCCGCTGGGTGGTTTCATCACCACCTATGCGTCGTGGCGCTGGAACTTCCTGCTGAATGTACCGCTCGGGCTGCTCGCCGTCTTCCTGATCGTGCGCTGGGTGCCGCGCGACACGCAGCAGCCGCGGCGGCCGCTGGACGTGCGCGGCGCGGTCGGCGCGGCGCTGGGCCTGATGCTCCTGCTGGGAGGCCTGGACTGGACGGCGCATGTGGTCGGCGACCGCGCCGGACGCCTGCAGGCCCTGCTCACACTCGCGTTTGGCGTGGCAGCGCTGGTCTGGACCGTGAAGCACCTCAAGCGCACGCCGCATCCGGTGGTGAGCCTCGCACCCTTCGAGCACCGCACCTTCCTGGTTGCGACCGCGGCGGGTGGCACCTTCGCCTCGATGTGCCTGCAGGCCACGCCTTTCCTGCTGCCGCTGATGTTCCAGCTGGCGCTGGGGCGCGGCGCAGTAGCTGCCGGCGCCTTGCTCCTGCCTTACTTCCTGGGCAACCTCGGAATGAAGTCGGTCACCACGCCGATCCTGTTGCGCCTGGGTTTTCGCCGCGTGCTGGTCGGCGCCGGCGCGGTCAATGCGCTGGCCATCGCCGCGTTCGCCCTGGTGGATGCGAACACGCCCTGGAGCGCGCTGGTGATCCTGCTGGCAGTGGCGGGCTGCGCGCGCTCGATGCTGATGACCGCCATCAACACGCTGATGTTCGCCGACGTGCTGCCGGCCCAGCGCGCTGCCGCCTCGGCACTGTCCACGGTCTCGATGCAGGCGGCCGGCGCTCTGGGCGTGGCCATCGGCGCGATCGCGCTGGCGGTGGCGCAGTCGGCGCATGGCAGCCCGCACCTGGAGCTGGGCGATTTCCATGCAGCCTTCCTCGCGATGGCGGCCTTCTGCGCGCTGGCCACCGTCTCGTTCTGGCGGCTGCCGGTGGATGCCGGCGCCGAGATGACGCGCGCCACTGCGGGCCGCGCGGGCTGATCTATCGAACCTGGCCCGCAGCGGCCACCGGCGGCAGCAGTTCGATCCGCACGCCCTGCGGCGTGACGCGGATGCCGCCTGGCGTCCAGCCGTGGGCCCGGGCCAGGTCTTCCGCCGTGAACGTGTGCAGTGCGGTGCCTTCCAGCAGGCGCTCGGCAACGGCGGAGCCGGCCAGCTGCAGCGGGGCGGACCACGCCTCGGGCAGGCCTTGCAGCGCGACGCGCTCGACCCGCACGTTCACCGCCCGCAGGCTGGTGTCCGTGGGCTCGTAACGCAGGCCGAAGCTCACCGACAGCGCGCCATGGCCGCCCCCTTGCAGGATGCGGCCGGTGGCGTCGACGGGAAAGTCCAGCCGCAGCCGATCCTCCTGCGGCAGCAACTGCAGGTGCGGCACGCCGACGGTCAGGGTGAACAGGCCCGCCGGCCGCAGCTCGTAGGGGAAGCGACGCGCCAGCGCTGCTTCCAGGCGCTGGGCCGGGACGTCGACCTCGCGCGGCCCGTTGGCGCAGGCGGCGAGCAGGGCCAGCAGCAGGGCCAGCAGCGAAAACGACAGGGTGCGAAAAAAGCGCATGCGGCCCATTGTGCCGACCGTGCGCCTTCGGTGGGCGCGCCCTTCAGCGGGCGAAGCTGCCGTCCTTGCGGATCATGGTCAGCGCCACGAAACGCGAGCCCAGGTTGCTCTGCTTGCCGTAGCTGATCGCGAAGCCGCCGAGGTCCTCGTTGTTCAGGCCCTGCAAAGTGGCGATCAACTTGGCGCGGGTCAGCGGCGTAGACGTCTTCTGCAGCGCCGTGACCACCAGCTTGGCATTGAGGTAGCCCTCCATGCTGTTGTAGCTGAACTTCTTGTCGTCGAGCGCGCCTATCGTCTTCTGGTACTCGCGCACCACCGGGTTGCCGAGCTCGGTGAAGGGGTAGGGCACCACCTGGCTGACGATCACGCCCGAGGCGTCCGCTCCCAGGTCGCTGTGCAGGCCCGAGGCGACGCTCAGCACGAAGAACTGGGGATGCACGCCCTTGGCTTGCACGCCCTTGATCAGCGCGGCGGCCGGCTTGGACTGGCCGATGTACAGCACCGCCTGCGGCGCGGCCGCCGAGACCGTCTCGATCGCCTGGCTGACGTCGACCGTACCGCGCGGCACGGGGGCCAGCGCCACCGGCGCGGAGCCGCGCTTCTTCAGGGAGGCATCGAGCGCTTCCAGCCCCTCCTTGCCGAAGGCGTCGTCCTGGTAGGCCACGGCAATGCGCGTGATGCCGATGGTCCAGGCGTGGTTGACCGCCGCCTCGATTTCGTCGGTGGTGCTCGCGCGCAGGTGGAACAGGTCGGGCACGTAGGGATCGCGCAGCGACTTCGCGCCGCTGGTGTTGCCGATCTGCGCAATGCCCGCGGCCTGCACCAGCGGAATCACCCTCTGCACGTTGGCCGTGCCGCGGTAGCCGACCAGGGCGAGCGCGTTCTGGTCGATCAGGGCCTTGGTGTTCTCGGCGGTCTTCTCGGGGTTGAAGCCGTCATCCATGCTGATCAGGCGGATCTTCTCGCCGTGGACGCCGCCCTTGCGGTTCACCTCGTCGAAGTACGCGTTCATGCCACGCAGATAGTCCTTGGTCAATGCCGCGGAGGTGCCGGAGAGATCGCCCGAGTGGCCGAGCACGATGTCGGCCAGCGAGAGGCCGGGCGCCAGGGCGGCGCACAGTGCGAGGACGCGGCCAGCGCGGGCCAGCGTGGATGCTTTCATTCGGCGAACTCCCATGGGATGCGGTTGACTTGAGCCGTCAAGCTTGGCACCTCGTCCTTAAGGCGGAACTCGGGTTTGTCCGTAGGTAAGAAGCTGTGTTCGCGCGCAAGCCGCGCTGCGACCGGGGTTTGCCGGTTTGCGCGCGCCCAGTCCGTTGCATGATTCACCGGGCGACGCTATCGAAAGGCGCAGGCTTGTGTTGCGCACGCAACGGAGGGCCGTATCGACCGGGGGCTATGCACGGCATCCAGATTCTCCATTCCTGGCCGGCGGCCGACCTCCTATGCTGCAGGCTTTGCCCAGGAGGCGACGATGAAGATCGGCAAGGAGACGCGGCCGAAGTCCGCGATCTGCACGTCCAACGCGCACACCATCGTGGTCCGCGGCAAGGACCTGTGCCAGGACCTGATCGGCAAGACCTCGTTCACCGACTACTTCTATCTGCTTCTGACGGGCCGCATGCCCACGCCCGCGGCCACCCGCGTGCTCGATGCCACTCTCGTGGCCATCGCGGAGCACGGGCTGGTGCCCAGCGTGCAGGCCAGCCGCATGACCTTTGCGGCGGCGCCCGATGCACTGCAGGGCGCCGTCGCGGCGGGCATCCTCGGTTGCGGCTCGGTGATCCTCGGCGCGTCGGAAACGGCGGGCCGCATGTTCGACGAGATCCACACCCGCGCCGCCGGTGGCGACCTGCGGGCGGCCTGCCGCGCGGTGCTGACGGAGTACCGCGAGGCGCGCCGCGCCATTCCCGGCTACGGCCACCCGCTGCACAAGGAGCGCGACCCGCGCGTCGCAGCCCTGTTCGCCGCCGCCCGGGACGCGGGGGCGGACATGCAGTACACCGAACTGGCGGAACTCGTCGAGGACGTGATCCCCGAGATCGTGGGCAAGGCGTTGAAGCTGAATGTCTCGGCGGCGATTCCGGCGGTGCTGCTGGGGGTGGGCTTCCCGGTCGCGGCTTTGCGCGGAGTTCCCATCCTGGCGCGCACCGCGGGCCTGATCGCGCACCTGCACGAAGAAGCGCAGCAGCCAAGCGGATTTGCGCTGTCGTACCAGGCGTCGCGGGAGTACGAGTACACGGGGGAAGTGCCGCCGGGGTTCACGCCGGGGGAATGAGGGCGGTCCCGCGCTGCGAGCCTCCGGATGTCATCCCGGGCTTGACCCGGGATCCACGCCGCGCTCGATCGATCGCCGCTTGGATGGCGGGTCAAGCCCGCAATGACATCCTCGCGCCTGCAATGACTTGCGTTACGCCCGGCGCGTCAGCTCGGATTCCACCTCCGGCAGCATGCGCAGGCCCCAGTACGTGGCGCCGCCGATGGCCACGCCGAAGAACCAGCCGTACAGGCCCCACCACGTCGGCAGCAGGTTGGTGAAGTTGGGCAGCAGCGTCGAGAACAGGATTCCGACGCCGGCGGCGACCAGCGCCTTCACGTGCCAGCCGCCCTGGTAGCGGTACATGCCGTGCTCGCGATAGAGCTCGTCGACGCGGATCTGGCGCCTGGCGATCAGGTAATAGTCGACCATGATCACGCCGAACAGCGGGCCCATGGTGGATCCGACCGCGCCGACGAAGCCCGCGGCGCTGCCCTCCCAGGGCGCGAACGGATACAGCACCAGCGCGATCGCCGCCGCGATGTAGCCGCCGCGGTTGAAGCTGATGCGGCGCGGGAAGGTATTGGAGATGTCGAAGGCCGCGGAGACGAAGTTCGCCACCACGTTGATGCCCAGCGTCGCGATGCAGAAGGTGAAGGCGGCGATCGCGGCGAGCAGCCAGTTGTCGAAGCGCGCGGAGATCTGGTCGGGGTGGATCAGCACCTCGCCATAGACCTTGTACGCAGCGATCGTGGTCACGCCCGCAACCAGCGAGAACAGCAGCAGGTTGACCGGCAAGCCCCACAGGTTGCCCTTGCGCACCGCCGCTTCGCTCTTGGCGTAGCGGGTGAAGTCGCAGAAGTTCAGGTACAGGGCCGCGAAGTATGTGATCCAGATAGCCGCCACGGCCATCAACGAGGCGAAGGAGCCTGGCACGCCGGGCACGCCCGCGTCCTTGGTCTTTTCCAGCAGCACGTCCTGCGGAATGCCGCTGGCGAACGAGAAGCCGCCGGCCTTCACCACCAGCCCGATGGCCAGCACCAGCATCGCCAGCCACACGCCCGGGCCGGCCCAGTCCTGGAAGCGGCGCACCGTCTCCATGCCGTGCTGGATGATCAGCAGTTGCAGGGCCCAGACCACCACGTAGCAGATCACCTCCAGGCCGGAGTGGCCGAGGAAGTGCACGCTCTTGTGAAAGGCCATGATCTCCGGCGAGCGCGTGAGCAGGGCCACGATCGCGCCCGAGGCGGCGGCCGTCTGCGCGCCGTACCAGAAGCAGGCGACGATGGCACGGATCACCGCCGGAAAGTTGGCGCCCCACACCCCGAAGGAGGCGCGCGCCAGCACGGGGTAGGGCACGCCGGTGCGAGCGCCGGCCAGGCCCACCAGCGTCATCAGCAGGTAGATCACCAGCGAGCCGATGCCGATCGCCAGGATGAAGTTCAGGAAGCTGCCGCACAGCAGGAACAGGCTGGCGGCGAGGAAGTAGCCCCACAGGCTGTGCACGTCCGAGGTCCAGACGTTGAAGATGCTGAAGGCGCCCCAGGTGCGCTGCGCCGGTGTGGTCGGCGCCAGGTCTTCGTTGGTGAGGGCGGGGCTGTAGCCCCGGGCGGTCCAGTCGGAAAGGCTCATTGCGAGTTCTCCTTCGCAGGTTCGGGCGAGAGGACGCCGCCCGGGTCGTCGACTAAGTCGTGCACGAAAGTGTATACACGACAGAACACAATTCGAATAGAGACAAGCCCGCGGAAAGGCCTCGCGCTGCCTCAGCCCAGCAGGTCCCGCAGCGTCCGCGCCACCACCTTGGTGGCCCGCCGCAGGTCTTCCAGTTCCAGGCGCTCGTCGGCGCGCTTGGCATGGGATTCCAGCACCGTTCGCGGTCCGGCGCCATAGATCACGCCGGGCACGCCGGCCTCCCCGTACAGGCGCACGTCGGTGTACAGCGGCGAGCCCATGGCCGGGATCTCCTGCCCGAAGATCTCACGACCGTGCTGCTGGATCGCGGCCACCAGCGGCTGGTTGCCCGGCAGCGGCTTGAGCGAATTCGCCAGCAGGATGCGCCGGATGTCCACCGAGATGCCCGGAGCGCGCGCGGCCGCTTCGGCGATGACCTGGCGGATGCTCGCTTCCACCTCCACCGGATTCTCCTCGGGGATCATGCGGCGATCCAGCTTGAACACCACCTTGCCGGGCACGACGTTGGTGTTGGTGCCGCCCTCGATCTGGCCGACGTTCAGGTACGGGTGCGTGATGCCTTTCACCTTCGAGGTGACCTGCTTGTAGAGCCCGTTCTGCGCGTACAGCGCGTTCAGGATCTGCACCGCGCCTTGCAGTGCATCGACCCCGGTATCGGGAATCGCGGCGTGCGCCATCTTCCCGTGCACCGTCACTTCCATCTGCAGGCAGCCGTTGTGCGCGGTCACCACCTCGTAGCTGAAGCCGGCGGCGATCATCAGGTCCGGCCTGGTCAGCTTGTGCTTCAACAGCCAGCCCGGACCGAGTTCACCGCCGAACTCCTCGTCGTAGGTGAAATGCAATTCGATGCCGCCCTTGAGCTTGGCGTCGAGCGCTTCCAGCGCCCGCACGGCAAAGGTGAAGCTGGCGAAGTCGCACTTGCTGACCGCGGCGGCGCGGCCGTAGATCCTGCCGTCCTCGATCTCGCCGCCATAGGGGTCGTGCGTCCAGCCTTCACCCGGGGGCACCACGTCGCCGTGGGCGTTGAGCGCGATCGTCGGGCCGTCGCCATAGCGGCGCCGCACGATCAGGTTGGTGATCGACTGCAGGCCGGCGGCCCGCACTTCGGACTCCGGCACCGAATGTTGTTCCGCTTCCATGCCGAAGTCGCGCAGCAACTGCGCGGTGCGCTCGGCATGCGGCGCGTTGTTGCCGGGAGGCGTGTCGGTGGGCACGCGGATCAGCTCCTGCAGGAAGCGCACTTCCTCGTCGAAGTGGGCGTCGATCCAGGCGTCGAGTTTTTCGTGGTCGCTCATTGCTTCTCCATGTCGGCGGCCAGGCCATGCAGCAGCAGCTGCATGGCCTGCACGGCCAGCTGCAGGTCGTCGCTGGTGCTGGATTCCAGCGGGTTGTGGCTGATGCCGGCGTTGAGCCCGCGCACGAACAGCATGGCCTGGGGCATCACCTCGTGCAGCTTCATGGCGTCGTGGCCGGCGCCGCTAGTCATGCGGTACAAGGGAACGCCGAGCGATTCGACGGCGCGCTCCCAACGCTGTTGCCATTGGGGGTCGCTGGGCGCGGCGGCAGCGCGCATGCTTTCCTCCACGCCGTGATGCAGCCCGCGGCGCTCGCAGATCTGCGCAAGCTTCGCCAGCACGTCGGCCACCATCGCATCGCGTTGCGGGTCGTTGGGCGCACGCAGGTCCAGCGAGAACAGGCAGCGTCCGGGCACCACGTTGACCGAGCCGTTGGGCACCTGCAGCATGCCGATGGTGCCGACCGAATCGCCGTCGCGTCTGGCACGTTCCTCGACGTAGAGCGCGAGTTCGGCCACCGCCACGGCGGCGTCGCGGCGGCGATCCATCGGCGTCGTGCCCGCATGGCTGGCCATGCCGGTCACCTCGCACTGCAAGCGCACGCCGCCGTTGATCGAGGTGACGATGCCCAGCGGGATGTCGAGTTCGTTGAGCACCGGACCTTGTTCGATGTGCACTTCGACGAAGCCGGCATAGCGCGCCGGATCGCGCTTGAGCGCCGCGATCGCTTCCATCGTCGCCGGCAGGCCGGCTTGCTGCATCGCCTCGCGCATCGTCACGCCGCCGACATCCTTCTGTTCCAGCCACCTCGGATCGAAGTGCCCCGTCAGCGCACCCGAGCCGAGGAAGGTCGCCTTGTAGCGCTGCCCCTCCTCCTCCGCAAAGCCGACCACTTCGATCCCGAAGGGCAGGCGCTTGCCTTGGCGCGCGAGCTCGCGCACGCAAGCCATGGGCGTGAAGATCCCCAGCCGCCCGTCGTACTTGCCGCCATTGCGCACGGTGTCGTAATGCGAGCCGGTGAGCAGCCATTTCGCTCCCTGACCTTGATACCGCCCCACCACATTCCCCACCGCATCGATCTCCACCTCGTCGAAGCCGCACTCCCGCATCTCCTGCGTGATCAGCTTCGCCGCAGCGCGATGCGCCTCGGTGAGATAGGTGACGGTCAACTGCCCCTTCTCGGCATAGCCCGGGTCGCTGTATTGCGCCAGTCGCTCCTGCCAATCCCAGACCAGGTTGCCCAGCGCGGGCTCGCTGCCGAACTTGTCGTTCAGGCGCAGTTCGACGATGCGGTGGATGTTGCGCAGGGCTTCGGCGCGCTCGAACTCGGGATGGTTGTCCAGCCGGCGCGCGAAGGTGTCGATGATCTGCTGGCGATCCAGGCCGCTGCCGCGCGGCCCGCGCACGGCCAGGATGAAGGGGAAGCCGAACTTCGCGTTGTAGGCTGCATTGAGCTGCTGGATGCGCGCGAATTCCTCGGGCGTGCAATCGGTGAGACCGGCCTTGCCTTGCTCGTTGCTGGATTCGCTGGTGAGCGTTTTCGCCACCATGGCCTTGCCGGCCAGTTCGGGGTGGGCGCGGATCAGCAACAGCTGGTGGTCCTCGCTCGCCGCCCGCACGATGTCGGCCATCGCCTGCTTCAGGTGCGCGAGCGAGCGAAACGGCCGCTGGGCCAGCGCCTGCTGCGCGATCCAGGGGGAGTGTTCGTACAGGCCGTCGAGCAGGCGGGCGGCTTGCGCGGTGTCGGCGGCGTTGATCTGTTCGAGGGTCAGCGGCATGTCATGCCTCCGGGTAAGGGTGGACTTGCTGCCAGTGGCGGGCGATGTCGATGCGGCGTGCCACCCACACGCGATCGTGCCTGGCGATGTGGTCCAGGAATCGCTGCAGCGCGACCACGCGGCCGGGGCGTCCGAGCAGCCGGCAGTGCATGCCCACGCTCATCATCTTCGGCGCTTCCTCGCCCTCTGCATACAGGGCGTCGAAGGTGTCGCGCAGGTACTGGAAGAAGGGATCCGCATGCGAATAGCCCTGGGGCAGCGCAAAGCGCATGTCGTTGCAGTCGAGCGTGTAGGGCACGACCAGGTGCGGCACGGTGCGGCCGTCGCTGCGGGCCACCTTCATCCAGAAGGGCAGGTCGTCGCCGTAGTAGTCGCTGTCGTACGCGAAGCCGCCGTAGTCGGCCACCAGCCGGCGCGTGTTGGGGCTGTCGCGGCCGGTGTACCAGCCCAGGGGTCGCTCGCCGGTCAGCTTCTCGATGATCTCCATGGCCAGGCGCATGTGCTCGCGCTCGGTGGCCTCGGCTACGTGCTGGTAGTGGATCCACTTCCAGCCGTGGCAGGCGATCTCGTGCCCCAGGTCCACGAAGGCCTGCGTCAACTCGGGATGCCGCTGCAGCGCCGTGCCGATGCCGAACACCGTCAGCGGCAAGCCGCGCTTTTCGAATTCGCGCAGCAGCCGCCACACGCCGGCACGCGAGCCGTACTCGTAGATGCCTTCCATGCTCAGGTGCCGCTCGGGGTAGGCCGCCGGATTGAACATCTCGGAGAGGAACTGCTCCGAGGCCGGGTCGCCGTGCAGCACGGAGTTCTCGCCGCCCTCTTCGTAATTCAGGACGAACTGCACGGCGATGCGCGCGTTGCCCGGCCAGCGCGCGTGTGGCGGGTTGCGGCCGTAGCCGACCAGGTCGCGCGGATAGGGGCCGGTGCTGTCGTAGACGGGAGAGCTCATGCGAGTGCCTGCACGATGTCGTGGGTGGGAATGGTTCGATCGAAGGCGAGGCTTTCCTCGACGTGCTGCAGGTGCTCGTGCATCAGCTTGACGGCGCGCTTTTCGTCCCTGGCGGCCAGCGCCTTCACCAGTTCGACGTGTTCTTCCTGCGAGTGGGCGGTGAAGCTGTCGCGCTGGTACATGAGGGTGATGAGCGAGCTGCGCGATACCAGGTCACGCAGGATCTGCGCCAGCACACTGTTGTCGGCGAGTTCGGCCATGCGCACGTGGAAGTCGCCGAGGATCTGTTGCCGCTCGGTGGCGTCCTTGCTGCCGATCGCAGCCTTCTCCTGCGCCACGTGCTCGCGCAAGGCGCGGATCTTGGCGGGCGTCGCGTTGCGCAGGAACTCGCGCACCATCTCGGCTTCGAGCAGGCGGCGCACCTGGAACACCTGGCGCGCCTCGTCCACCGTGGGGGCGGCGACGAAGGCGCCGCGCGCGGGCTCCATCTTCACGAGGTGCTTCTGCACCAGCTGGAACAGCGCCTGCCGCACCAGCGTGCGCGAGACGCCGAAGTGGTCGGCCAGCTTCTGCTCCGCCAGCTTGGTGCCCGGCTGCAGCCGGTGCTCGACGATCGCGCGGGTCAGCGCATCGACGATCGTGGGGGTGGTCGCAGGCTCCATGCGCAGATGATAGCCGTGGCCGCCAAAAGTGTATACACTGCCGTCGACAATCCTCGGAGATCGCCATGGGCCTGAGCACCCACGTCCTCGACACCATGCACGGCACGCCGGCGGCCGGCATGACCGTGGAGTTGTATGCCACGGCCGGCGCCGAGCCCGCTCTGGTCAAGCGGTTCGTGTTGAATGGAGATGGCCGCAACCCGGACGGGCCGCTGTTCGACAACGCGAGCCTGAAGACGGGCACCTACCGGCTGGTATTCGACGTCGCTGCGTATTTCCGCGGCCGGGGCGTGGAGCTGCCCGAGCCGCCTTTCCTCGACCGCGTCACGCTGGACTTCGGCATCGCCCACGCCGACCAGCACTACCACGTGCCGCTGCTGGCGAGCCCGTGGAGCTATTCGACGTATCGGGGGTCTTGAGGAAACCGGACGCTCGTAGGCTGGGCTGCCGCAGGCACCCCAGCAACGGGCGCGCAAACGCTGGGGTGCCTTCGGCAGCCCAGCCTACCGGCCGTTACCGGAAGGCCCTCAGTCCTGACCTTCCGTCAGCGTATCCAGCTGGAAGCGACCGCTCTTGTGCCACAGCCACGTATCCGTGTAGACCACCTTGCCCATGCGGGCGGGCACCGGGAAGGGCGCTGCGTCGCGCACCATCTTCTCGATTTCGGCGATCACTTCCGGCGCGTGCTTCGGCGCGCGCATCCAGTTCAGGTTGCGCACGTTGCCGCGGCCGTCGACTTCCACCTGCAGCACGCCGACGGCGTACAGCAGGGGCGGCATGCGGCCCTTCCAGACGCGGGACTGGTTCAGGCCGTAGATGTGCGCGGCGGCGTCCTGGCGATAGGCACGCGGGTTGCTGGCTTGCGAGGTCTTGATGACCATCCCCTGCGCAGGCTGCGCCGACCGCGGCGCGACCGCGACGGCGCCCGGATTCACCACTCCCGCGCGCGGTGCCGCGGCGGGCGGCAGCGGCGTCGAGCCGCACGAGGCAAGCAGGGCGGCCGCGCCCAGCAGGGCGGGCGTCAGGGGGCGCAGGGTGGGGCGATACTTCATGATGGGTCCTGGCGAAGTGGAACGCAGGCTGGCTGCCGGAGAAATCTACAACGGCAGGGCTTGGCGCAATGATGACCTTGGTTACCAAACGCTTCGTGTGCTTGCCATTGCCCCCACTGTAAAGAATGCTTCCCACCAAAGAAGTCACGAGCCGCCTCGCGAACGAGGACGCAGTGTTGGTCCGTGTCGACAGCGCGCAGGGTTCCGTGCCACGCGAGGCCGGCGCCTGGATGGCGGTTTTCGGCAACACCGTGGTCGGCACCATAGGCGGCGGCCACCTGGAACTGCAGGCGATCGAGGAGGCGCGACTACGCCTCGCGGGCGCGGCTGGCGCACCGGTCCTGCGCTACCCGCTGGGCCCCGCCCTGGGGCAGTGCTGCGGCGGCGTGGTGCATCTGCGCTACGAGAACCTCGGCGCGGCCGACGCCGCATCGCTCGCGCAGCGCCTGCACACCGGCGCCACGCCACTGGCGCTGTTCGGTGGCGGCCACGTCGGCAAGGCCTTGATCCACGTGCTGGGCACGCTGCCCTTCGCCATCGCCTGGATCGACAGCCGTGACGAGATCTTCCCCGCGCAGGTGCCCGACAACGTTCGCTGCGAGCACTCGGACCCGGTGCAGGCCGCGGTTGCGGAGCTCGCGCCCGGCTCGCGCGTGCTGGTCATGAGCTTCAGCCATGCCGAGGACCTCGACATCGTCGCCGCCTGCCTCAAGCGCCTGCGCGAGCGCGCCGACCTGCCTTATGTCGGCCTGATCGGCAGCAAGACCAAATGGGCGACCTTCCGCCATCGTCTCGAAGAGCGAGGCTTCGGCGCCGACGAACTCGCGCGCATCACCTGCCCGATCGGCATCCCCGGCATCACCGGCAAGGAGCCCGAAGTGATCGCGGTCGCCGTCGCGGCACAGCTCTTGCAAACTCCGCTTCCGTGAGCCCGCAAAGCTGTATACACTTTCGTCCACAGGCCGCAGCGGCGCAGGGGATGCGCGGCCTTCTTCTGCTCAGAGCGCCCGCGGTGGTGAGCAGGTCTTCCCGGTAAGAAGCACATGGAAAGCTATCTTCTCGACTGGGCCAACCTGCTGCTGCGCTGGGTCCACGTGATCACGGCCATCGCCTGGATCGGCTCGTCCTTCTACTTCGTCTTTCTCGACAGCAGCCTGGTGCCGCCGGCCGACGACAGGCTGCGCGCCGAGGGCGTCACCGGCGAGCTGTGGGCGGTGCACGGCGGCGGCTTCTACCATCCGGTGAAGTACGCGGTCGCGCCGCCGCAATTGCCGCCGCACCTGCACTGGTTCTTCTGGGAAGCGTATTCCACCTGGATGTCGGGCTTCGCGCTGTTCACCGTCTCCTACCTGTGGAACGCGGGCACGTATCTCGTCGACAAGTCGCTGATGAACTGGTCGCCGGCGGCCGCCGTCGTGGCGGCCCTGGGCTTCCTGGTGGTCTTCTGGCTGCTGTACGACGCAGCCTGCCGCATCTTCGGGCAGCGCAAGAACGGCGATGCGATCGTGGGCGCGCTGGTGCTCGTGCTGGTTTGCGTGGCCGCCTGGCTGGCCTGCCACTGGTTCGCCGGCCGCGCCGCCTTCCTGCTGACGGGCGCGATGATGGCCACCTCGATGAGCGCCAACGTGTTCTTCTGGATCATCCCCGGCCAGAAGAAGGTGGTGCAGGCTATCAAGGCCGGCGAGCCGCCGGACCCTGTTCATGGCTGGCGCGGCAAGCAGCGCAGCGTGCACAACACCTACTTCACGCTGCCGGTGCTGTTCGCGATGCTGTCCAACCACTACGGCTTTCTCTACACGCATCGCCTGAACTGGCTGGTGCTGATCGTGATGATGTTCGCGGGCGCGGCGATCCGCCAGTTCTTCGTGATGCGCCACGGCTGGAAACTGGGGCGCAACCGGCACCCGGCCGGCTACGCGCTGGTGGGTGTGGCCGTCATTGCCGCCACGATCGTCTGGATGACGCCGAACGAAAGCGAAGCCGCGAAGATTCCCGTTGCCGCTGCCAACTACGCCGCCGTGCAGAAGGTGCTGGCGCAGCGCTGCTACCTGTGCCACAGCGGACCGCAGGCCATGAAGAACGTGCACCTCGATTCGCCGGAGGGCGTGCAGCAGCATGCGCAGGCGGTGTACCAGCAGGCCGTGGTGGCGAAGACCATGCCCCTGAACAACGCGACGCAGATCACCGATGCCGAGCGCGCACTGATCGGCCAGTGGTTCCAGGCCGGCGCGAGCACGCAATGAGCGCAGCGCGGACGCTGCTGGTTCGCGATGCCGCCTGCCTCGCGACGCTCGACGACGCCGGCCGCGAACTGCGCGACGCGTCGATCTTCATCCGCGGCCATCGCATCGAGGCGATCGGTCCGGCCGGCGACCTGCCGCAGGATGCCGACGAAGTGATCAGCGCGTGCGGCCACCTCGTGGTGCCGGGCCTGGTCAACACGCATCACCACATGTACCAGTCGCTGACGCGCGCCGTCCCGGGCGTGCAGGACGCGGAGCTCTTCGCCTGGTTGCGCGGGCTGTATCCGATCTGGGCCGGCCTGACGCCGGAGATGGTGCGCGTGTCCACACAGGTGGCCATGGCGGAACTGCTGCTTTCCGGCTGCACGACCAGCAGCGATCACCTGTACCTGTATCCCGACGGCGTGCGGCTGGACGACAGCATCGAGGCGGCCCGCGAGATCGGCATGCGCTTCGTCGCGGCGCGCGGCAGCATGAGCGTGGGCGAATCGCAAGGCGGCCTGCCGCCCGATGCACTGGTGGAAGACGAGGACGCGATCCTGCGCGACACCCAGCGCCTGATCGAGGCCTGGCACGACCCGGCGCATGGCGCCATGACGCAGGTGGCGGTGGCCCCGTGCTCGCCCTTCAGCGTCAGCCGCGACCTGATGCGCCAATCCGCGGCGCTGGCCCGCAGCTACGGGGTCCGGCTGCATACGCACCTGGCGGAGAACGACCACGACGTCGCCTACAGCCTGGAGCAGTTCGGCCGCACGCCGGCGCAGTACGCGCAGGACCTGGGCTGGACCGGCGACGACGTGTGGCACGCCCACTGCGTGAAGCTGGACGAGGAGGGCATCTCGCTGTTCGCCGCGACCCGCACGGGCGTGGCGCATTGCCCGTGCAGCAACATGCGCCTGGCTTCCGGCATCGCGCCGGTGCGCCGCATGCTGGACGCCGGCGTACCGGTGGGCCTGGGCGTGGACGGCAGCGCCAGCAACGACGGCGCGCATCTGTTGGCAGAGGCGCGCCAGGCGATGCTGCTGGCGCGGGTGGCCGCTGCGATGCGGCCGCCGCAGCGCGGCGCCGACGGCCGCACCGTGTTCGGCTGCGATGTGGCGCCGGCGGCCATGAGCGCGCGTGCCGCGTTGCGGCTCGCCACCCGCGGCGGCGCCTCGGTGCTGGGGCGTGCCGACATCGGGCAACTGGCGCCCGGCTTCTGTGCCGACCTGGCCCTGTTCGACTTGCGCACGGTCGGCATGGCGGGTGCCGCGGTGCATGACCCGGTCGCGGCGCTCCTGCTGTGCGCCAGCCCGCAGGCGGCGTTCACCATCGTGCAGGGCCGGGTGGTCGTGCGCGAAGGCAGGATCACCACCGTCGATCTGCCGCCGCTGGTGGAGCGGCACAACCGGCTCGCCCTGCAGCTGGTGCAAGGGGCCGGGCGCTGAGCGCGTCACAATCCCGCGCAGGAGACCCGACATGACCGCGCCCGACGCCCGCACCGACCCCCGCGCCTTCCTCGAACACCTGTACCGCGCCGCGGTCCGCCGTGCCCTGCCGCTGCACAACACAGCGGCCTGCCTGCCGCCGCCGCCCAAGGGGCGCACGCTGGTGCTCGGCGCCGGCAAGGCGGGTGGCGCGATGGCGCATGCGGTGGAGGCGCTCTGGCCGCGCGCTGCGCCGCTGTCCGGGCTGGTGGTCACGCGCTACCACCACACGCCCGCGCGTCCGGCCGGTGTGCCGGAGCGCATCGAGGTGGTGGAGGCGGCGCACCCGGTACCCGACGAAGCCGGCTTGCGCGCGGCCGAACGCATCCTGGCCCTCACGCGCGGCTTGACGGCCGACGACCTGGTGCTGTGCCTGATTTCGGGCGGCGGTTCGGCGCTGCTGACGCTGCCCGCTGAAGGCCTGTCGCTGGCCGACAAGCAGCGGATCAACAAGGACCTGCTGAACTCCGGGGCCAACATCGCCGAGATGAATTGCGTGCGCAAGCATCTCTCGCGCATCAAGGGCGGCCGGCTGGCGGCCGCGTGCGCGCCGGCCCGCGTGGTGACGCTGACCATCAGCGACGTTCCGGGCGACGATCCCTCGGTGATCGCGAGCGGGCCGACCGTGCCCGATGCGAGCACGTGCGAGGACGCGCTCGCCATCCTGCAGCGCTATCGCATCGAGGTGCCCGGCGCCATCCGCACTTTGCTGGAGCAGGGCGCTCTCGAGACGCCGAAGCCCGGCGACGCGGCCTTTGCCGGCCAGCCGGTCCACCTGATCGCGACGCCGCAGCAGTCGCTGGAAGCGGCGGCAGCAGCCGCGCGCGCGGCCGGCGTCGCAGCGCACATCCTCAGCGACGAGATGGAGGGCGAGTCCCGCGAAGTCGGCAAGGTCCATGCGGCCCTGGCGCGCGCGGTGGCACAGCGCGGCCAGCCCTTCGCCCGTCCGTGCGTGATCCTCTCCGGCGGCGAGACCACGGTCACCATCCGCCCGCAGTCCGAGGGCACGCCGCGTGGCCGCGGCGGCCGCGCGGGCGAGTTCTGCCTGGGCCTCGCGCAGGCGCTGCAGGGGCAGCCGAACGTGTGGGCGCTCGCCGCCGACACGGACGGCATCGACGGCGTCGAGGACAACGCCGGCGCCTTCGTCGCGCCCGACACGCTGGCCCGCGCGCAAGGCCAGGGCATGAAGATCGACGCCTACCTCGGGCGCAACGATGCGTACGGGTATTTCAGTGCGTTGGGCGACTTGCTGGTGACGGGGCCGACGCACACCAACGTCAACGATTTCAGGGCGCTGCTGGTGCTTTGACTTTGGGGAGCGGTGGGGTGCGCTGCGCGCATCCCACCCTACGAGAGCCAACCGGCCAGGGTTTGCGGATGCACCTGCCAGCCCGCCAGCCCGGCGATGGCCATGAAGCTGCCGAACAAGCCGGGCACCATCGCCAGTCCATAGAGCCACCAGGCCTGCGTCAGCGAGGCGACGGCCAGCAGCGCGATGGCCACCGAGATCCCCGCGTCGGCCAGGTCGAACTGGTCGTCGCGAAAGTTCAAGGCGTCGTAGTTCTTCTGGTCCTGCTGCGATTGCCGCAGCACGTCGCCCTTTTTCTGCGCCTGGTCCGCGGCCAGCTTTTCATAGCGGTCGATTTCGGCCTGCCACTCGGCGCGCTGCTGCGGCGGGCGGTCGGCCGCCTGCAGCCGCAGCTGCGCCACGGTCGCCCGGGCGATCTCCTCGCGCAGGTTGCGGGCCTGGTAGTAGTTCCAGTGGTCGACCCTGTCCGCCTGCGCCTGCTGCATGGCCTGCACGATGTTGTCGTCCTTGATCTTGGCGATGCCCATGACGGTGCTGAGGATGGCCACGCTGACGGCCACCGTGGCATTCAGGCGGGATATGCGGGACTCGCCGCTCTCGATGGCATTCACTTCCATGGCGCGATTGTGCAGCGGCCTTCAGGCGGCGAAGCGGCGGCTGAACTCCTGCGCCAGGTGGTCCACGAAGGCCCGCACGCGCAGGGTCGCCTGGTGGCGCACCGGCCAGACCGCGTGGATGTCCGCCGGCGGCGTCTGCCAGTTCTCCAGCACCGGGCGCAAGCGGCCGCTGCGCAGGTAGCGCGCCACGTCCCATTCCGCCCGCAGCACGATGCCGTGGCCGGCCAGCGCCCAGTTCACCGCGATCTCGCCATCGTTGGTGCTCAGGCGACCCCGCGCACGCACCGTCTCCACGCGTTTGCCGGAGCGCAGCCGCCACACGCCGTAGGCCTCGTCGCCCTGGCGGATGGCAATGATGCTGTGGCTGGCCAGGTCGTGCGGCGAGCGCGGCGTGCCCTGGCGCTGCAGATACGCGGGCGAGGCGCACAGCAGCCGCCGATTGGGCGCCAGCAGGCGCGCGACGACGCGCGCATCGGGCGGCTCGCCAAAGCGCACGCAGACGTCGAAGGCATCTTCGGTCAGCGGCGGCGGATTGACCGAGAGCTGCAACTGGATCTCCACGTTGGGATGCGTGCGCGCGAAGCTCGCGATCGCCGGCGCGACGTGCATGCGACCGAAGCCGAGGGTGGCGTTCACGCGCAGCAGGCCGCTGGCTTCCGAGTGCGCCCCCTGCAGCTCGCGCTCCAGCGTCTCGATCTCGCCGAGGATGCGGCGCGCGTTGACCAGGTAGGTCTCGCCTTCGGGCGTGAGCGCCAGGCGCCGCGTGGTGCGGTTCAACAGGGTCACGGCGAGCCGCGCCTCCAGGGCCGCCAGCCGCTTGCTCACCGCTGGCGGGCTGACCTGCAGCTCCCGCGCGGCCGCCGACAGGCTGCCACAGCGCATCAGCACGCTGAAGAACTGCATTTCCTGCGAGGCGGCGGCGTGGGGCATTCGTGACGGGCTGGTTATCAATGCGCATTCTGCGCTGCCGCTGGTACAGTGGCACGAGAGGAGAACGTTGCATGTCGAACGGCAAGTCCGCATCGCCTTCGGGAGGCGCCCACGACCGGGCCGAGATCGAGGCCGTGCTCGAGCGCATCGCGCGCCGCGTGCGCGAACTCAAGACCTTCGATCCCTCGGGCATCCAGGACCGCTGGGACACCCGGCTGGAAGGAGTGCAGAAGAACGTCAACAAGCTCGTGAGCGATGCCTTCGGCATCGGCTCCGCGCTGTACCGCCAGCACGCCATCGGCCCGCTGGATGCCGCGCTCGACGCAACCTTCGGCGACCGCTACACGATGCAGGAGTTCCACGACGAGGTCCGCAAGGCGGTGACGCAAGCCAGCGCCCGGCTGGCGACGGTGAGCAAGCTGCTGAACGAGCGGCTCGCCGCAGCGCAGAGCGCCCCGGCGGCCGCGCCGGAGCCGACTGCTGCACCAGGCCCTGCAGCCACTCCCGCGCCGACCCCCGCACCCACACCCGAACCGACGCCGGTGCCGGTGCCGGTGCCGACGCCGGTGCCGGTGCCGACGCCGACGCCGACGCCGGTGCCTGCTCCTGCTCCTGCTCCTGCTCCTGCTCCTGCTCCTGCTCCGACCCCGGCGCGGACTCCCGCCCCCTCTGCTCCCCCACGCTCCGCCTCCATGACCTCCTCCACTCCCGTATCCGCCGAACGCACGCCCCGCATCGCCCTCGTCTGTCGCGATGACGAGGCCGGTGAGGCGGTCACCACCTTCGTCGCCGAGCTCGGGCTCGAACCCGTCATCAGCCTGCAACCGCAGGCCGGCGCTTCCTTCGAGGCCCTCGAGGCGCTGCGCCAGGCCGACTTCGCGCTCGTGCTGCAGACCGACCGGCAACTCGAGATCGGTTTCCTCATGGCCATCGTCGGCCGCCAGCGCCTGCGCGTGCTGCAGGCGCCCGGCAGCAGCGATGCCTTGCCCGGCGTGTCGCAGGTCCCGATGGACGACGCGGGCCTGTGGCGCCTGCTGCTGGCGCGCGACATGAAGCAGGCCGGCCTCACCCTGGACCTGAACAAGGCGCTCTGAGGGCGCTGGCCCATTGTTTCCCCAGCGGTTAACAATGGGGTGAATCGCGGCGCGTTCCCACCAGCCCCGCACGCCTACAGTGCGCGCTGAAAGGAACACTCCATGAAGACCTACAGGATCGCCTGCATCCCCGGCGACGGCATCGGCAAGGAAGTCATCCCCGCGGGGCAGGAAGTGCTGCAGGCGCTGGCTGCGTCCGGCGCCGGCTTCGCCTTCGAATTCGAGAACTTCGGCTGGGGCGGCGACTGGTACCGCGCCCACGGCAAGATGATGCCCGACGACGGGCTCGAGCCGCTGCGCCACAAGGACGCGATCCTGTTCGGCTCGGCCGGCGACCCGCACATCCCCGACCACATCACGCTGTGGGGCCTGCGCCTGAAGATCTGCCAGGGCTTCGACCAGTACGCGAACGTGCGGCCCACGCGCATCCTGCCCGGCATCGACGCGCCCCTGAAGCGCTGCACGGCGAAGGACCTCGACTGGGTGATCGTGCGCGAGAACTCCGAGGGCGAATACGCCGGGGTCGGCGGCCGCGCGCACCAGGGCCACCCGATGGAGGTGGCGACCGACGTGAGCATCCTCACGCGGGTCGGTGTCGAGCGCATCATGCGCTTCGCCTTCAAGCTGGCGCAGTCGCGTCCGCGCAAGCACCTCACCGTGGTCACCAAGTCCAACGCGCAGCGCCACGGCATGGTGATGTGGGACGAGATCGCCCTGCAGGTCAGCAAGGAGTTCCCCGACGTCCAGTGGGACAAGGAACTGGTCGACGCCTGCACGGCCCGCATGGTGAACCGCCCCGCCTCGCTCGACACGCTGGTCGCCACCAACCTGCACGCCGACGTGCTGAGCGACCTGGCCGCGGCGCTGGCCGGCAGCCTGGGCATCGCGCCCACCGGCAACATCGATCCCGAGCGTCGCTACCCCAGCATGTTCGAGCCGATCCACGGCTCGGCGTTCGACATCATGGGCAAGGGCCTGGCGAATCCGGTGGGCACCTTCTGGAGTTGCGTGATGCTGCTCGAGCATCTCGGCGAGAACGAAGCCGCGGCCCGCCTGATGCAGGCGATCGAGGAGATCACGGCCGATCCCAGGCTGCACACCGGCGACCTCGGTGGCACCGCGAAGACGGCGGAGGTGACGGCGGCAGTGGTTTCCCGCTTGAAGAACCGCTGATTTCGAGCCACAAAGCACGTTCGCAGTCACAACAACAGGAGACACCCCTATGAAACGCATCCTCTCGGTGCTGGCGCTGGCCGCGCTGGCGCCGGCCGCCATGGCGCAGACCGTCCAGTGTCCGGAAAAGAACGTGCAGTACTGGCAGGCCTTCCCGCCGGGCGGCGAGTCGGACACCTCGGCGCGCCACCAGCAACTGGTGCTGCGCAAGAAGTGCCCGGCCATCGACACCATCGTGCAGTACAAGGCCGGCGCCGGCGGCGCGCTGATGTGGACGCAGATGAACCAGCTGCCCGGCGACGGCGTCACCGTGGTCGGCGTCAACCTGCCGCACATCGTGTTCCAGCCGATCCAGGGCGACGTGCAGTACAAGACGGCCGACGTGACGCCGGTGTACTGGTTCCACTTCACGCCCGACATCCTGGTGGTCAGCGCCAAGAGCGCCATCCACAACTGGCCGGAGTTCCTGGCCGCGGCGAAGGCCAACGTGGGCAAGCTGAGCCTCGCCGGCTCGGGTCAGTACTCCGCCAACCACGCCGCGCACGAACGCCTCGACGCCGCCTTCGGCATCAAGACGCTGTACGTGCCCTTCAAGGGCACGGGCGATCTCGCAACCTCCGTCATGGGCGGCCAGGTCGATGGCGCCATGACGTACACGCCCTTCGCCATCGCCAACAAGGACCGGGTGCGGCCGATCGCGGTCGCCATGGAGCATCGCCATCCGCTGATGCCCGACGTGCCCACCTTCCGCGAACTGGGGGTCGACTGGGTCGATGGCGCCTATCGCGGCATCGGCGTGCCCAAGTCCACGCCGCCAGCGGAACGCAAGCGCCTGTCGGACCTGTGGCGGGCGCTGAACACCGACCCGGAGATGAAGGAGCTGGCGGCGAAGAACGGCTTCGAGCTGGTGAACGTCGGGCTCGAGGAAATGGATGGCTTCATGGCTGCCAAGACCAAGCTCTACACCGACGGCGCGGCCCGCATGGGCCTGGGCAAGAAGTAAGGCGCGGTTCCTACATGCCTCGCCGAAGCGGCGCCCTACGATGGGGCGCCGTTTTCATTTGCGAGCACCATGAAACCAGCGAAGGTACCGCGCAGCGCGCGCGTGCTGATCCTCGTCGACTTCATCAATCCCCTGAACTTCCCGGGCGCCGAGACGCTGGCGCGGCCCGCCCTGGTGGCCGCGCGTGCCGCGGCTCGCCTGCGTGGCCGCATGGAGGGCGAGAAGGCGACCATCGTCTACGCCAACGACAACTACGGTGCCTGGACTTCCGACTTCCATAGCCTGGTGGCGCAGTGCTGCGCGCGCGACGACACCAGCGGCGAGATCGCGCGCCTGATCGCGCCGGGCCCGCGCGACATCACGCTGCTGAAACCACGGCACTCGGCCTTCTTCTGCACGGCGCTGGAACTGTTGCTCAAGGAAATGGGCGCCCGCGATCTCGTGGTCGCGGGACTCTGCACCGACATGTGCGTGCAGATGACGGCGGCGGATGCCTTCCTGCGCGGCTACGAGGGCGTGTGGGTGCCGTCCGATTGCACGGCCGCCGAATCGACCAAGGCCAAGACGGCGAGCCTGGCGTACATGCGGGATGTGCTGAAGTGCGATGTGCGGTCGTCAGCGGCGCGACGCAAATAGACGCGCAGAAAATTCCAACAACCGGACGCAGAAGGCGCAGAAGTTACGCGGAAGACGCAGAAGGAATTCAGGAAAAATCTTGATTTCTCTTTTCTGCGATTTCTGCGTAACTTCTGCGCCTTCTGCGTCCGGATGTTTGAAGTTCCTACCCTCACTCGCACAACCGCCTGATTTCCTCCGGGATCGCCACCGCCCGAATCCCCGTCGGGTCCCCGGCCTTGCGACCCGCGAAGATCCGCACCTCGTCGCATTCCAGGATGAGGTCTTCGCCGCGCAGCACCCGATAACGCTGCACGAAACTCTTGCCGCGCCATTCGGCGATGCTGGTGTGGATCGCCAGCGTGTCGCCGTAGCTGGCGGTCTTGAGGAACTTGGCGTGCGTGTCCACCAGCGGCGTTCCGATCACGCCCAGCGTCTGCTCGGTCGCGTGCCAGGGCGGCACGCCGCATTCCACGAAGAAGTGGCGCGAGGCTGCGTCGATCCAGCGAAAGAAGTTCGGGAACCAGACGATGCGCGCGGGGTCGCAGTCGCCGAACTCCACGCGCACCGTGTAGACGACCTCCTTGCTCATCCCATCTTCCCCGGCAGCCACAGCGCGATGATCGGAAAGGAAATCAGCACGATCAGCCGGAAGATGTCGGTCGCCACGAAGGGCAGCACGCCGCGGAAGATGGTCGTGAAGCTCACCTCGGGCACCACGCTCTTGATCACGAAGACGTTCATCCCCACGGGCGGATGGATCAGCCCGAGCTCCACCGTCATGACGATGATCACGCCGAACCAGATGGGGTCGAAGCCCAGGTGGGTGATCACGGGGAAGATGATGGGCACCGTCAGGATGATCATCGCCATGGCATCCATCAGGCAACCGAGCACCAGGTACATCACCATGATCATCGCCAGCACGCCGTAGCGGCCCACGCCCAGGCCGGCGAGCAATTCAGTGAGCTTCTGCGGCGTCTGGGTGATGGTGAGGAAATAGCCGAACATCAGCGCGCCGATCAGCACCGTGAACACCGCCGCCGCAGTGCGGGTGGCGGAGAGCAGGGCCTCCTTGATCTTGGCGCGATCGAGCTTGCCGCGCACCACGCCCAGGATGAAGGCGCCGCTGGCACCCACGCCGCCCGCTTCCGTCGGCGTGAAGAAACCGCCGTAGAGGCCGCCGATCACGAACACGAACAGCAGCAGCGGCGCCCACACGCTCTTCAGGTCGGCCAGGCGATCGCTCCAGGGCTTGGCCTCGCCGCGCGGCAGCCAGTCGGGGCGCACGCGCACGATGATGAAGATCGTGAGCACGTACAGCAGCATGGCGAACAGGCCCGGGATCACGCCCGCCATGAACAGCTTGCCGATGTCCTGCTGCGTGAGGATGGCGTACACCGCCAGCACGGTGGAGGGCGGCAACATGGCACCGAGCGTGCCGCCGGCTGCGATCACACCGGTGGAGAAGGATTGCGGATAGCCGAAGCGCCGCATCTCGGGATAGGCGACGCCGGAGAAGGTGGCGGCCGTCGCGACCGACGATCCGCAGATCGCCGCGAAGCCGCCGCAGGCCAGCACCGTGGCCACGCCGAGGCCGCCGCGCAGATGGCCGATCAGCGAGTTGGCGGCCTTGAACAATTCGCGGCTGACACCCGACACCGACACCAGCGCGCCCATCAGCATGAACATCGGGATCACGCCGAAGGTGTAGTCGGTCACCGTGCGCATCGAGGTCAGGCCGACCAGCTTGAGCGCCGGCCCGACACCGGCGATCACGCTGTAGCCGGTGATCCCCACCAGGCCCATGGCCATGCCCACCGGCACGCGCAGCAGCATCAAGGCGAACAGCGAGAGGAAGCCGATGAAGGCGATGAGGTCGGTGTTCATTCCATCGCTTTCTGTTCGAAGTGTTCGTCCTGCAGCGCTTCCGGCTTGACGACCAGCCGCCAGGTGCGGATGGCGATCAGGATCACGGCGCAGACGTCGCCGATCCAGGCCACGGCGTAGAACGGCCAGGTCGGGATGTTCAGGTCATACGTCAGCACGTGGTCCGCGTAGGTGCCGCGCACCTTCTCGAACAGCATCGCGGTCTGCACCGTCACCACGAACAGCAGCACGATCGTTGCGAACACATCGATGAGGCGCTTGTTGTTCTTGCCGACCGCGGACCAGACCAGGTCCACCGTGATGTGGCCGCCGCGGTAGCTGGTGGCGGCGATGCCCCAGAAGATCAGGATGCCCAGGAGCATCCGGCCGAAGTCGTAGGAATCGGGGATCGACGTGCTGAAGAACTTGCGCAGCAGCACGTTGACGAAGATGTTCAGGGCAACGATCCCCACGAACATGGCGGCAAGCCATTCGATCGTGTTGATGAAGCGGTCGGCGTGGTTTCTTTTCATCGCTTTCGTCGGAAAAAGGGCCGGCGCACCCAGCGGATGCCCGGCCCCTGACGGAGGAGCGCGCTGCCGTTACAGCGCCGAGTTGTACTTCACCAGCGTCGCCTTCAGCGAGTCCAGCGCCTGCCTGGGGTCGCCGCCCGCCTTCTTCACGCCTTCGGCCCACTGGCCTTCGACCGGCGCCACGGCGGTGCGCCAGGCCTGCAGTTGCTCCGGCGTGAGCTTGTAGACCTCGTGGCCCGCCTCGGCCGCGATCTTGGCGCGGCCGGCGATCTCGAAGTCGGCCCAGGCGGAGCCGACCTTCTCGGCCCACTCGCTGGTGCAGTGGCTGTCGATCACCTTCTTCTGCGCGGGCGACATGGCCTCGTACTTGTCCTTGTTCATCGCCCACACGAAAGGCGTGACGTACAGCGGCACGTCCATGTGGAACTTGACGACCTTGTCGATGCCGAACAGGTTGAGCGACCCCCAGGGGAAGGTGATGGCCTGGGCCACGCCGCGCTCCAGCATGTCGCGCGCTTCCGGCGCGGAGGACTGCACGTTGGTGCCGCCCAGCGTGGTGACCATCTGGCCGATCGTGCTGGTGGCCGGACGCACCTTCATGCCCTTGAGATCGGACGGCAGCACGATCTTCTTCGTCGAATGCAGGGCGCCCGGATCGTGGACGAAGGCGAAGCAGAAATGCACGTCCTTCATCTCCCTGGCCGCGTACTGGCGGTACCACGCGTCGATGGCGGCGGAGCCGGCCTTGGCGTTGGAGATCAGGAAGGGCAGCGACGTCGCCGCGAAGATCGGGAAGCGGCCCGGCTGGTAGCCCGGGTTGATGTACGAGAAGTCGGAGATGCCGTCGCGCGCCATGTCGTAGTGGTCGAACGCCTTGCCCAGTTGCTCCGAGGGGAACAGGGTGGAGGTGATCGTGCCGTTGGACTGCTTCTTGATGTCGTCGGCCCACGCCTGCAGGGCGGGGTTGAGCGCGTGCTGCGCCGGCACCCAGCTGGAGAGCTTCAGGGCCACGGGCTTGTCCTGGGCCTGGACGAGTCCGGCAGCCAGCGTGAGGGCGGCCGCCACGGCCGCCACGGGGAATCGGTTGCGCATCGTCGTCGTCTCCTGGATCCGTTCGAAAGAACGTTACTTTGTATAACCAACAGCCGGCCGCGCCTATCGTGGTTTCCCTCAGGAGCCGCGGCGGCTCGGCGTGCCCTATTGCACCGGCGCCCGCGCCTCGTCGTCCTCCGCCAGCTTGCGCGGTTTGCGCACCCAGCGGATCGGAACGGCCTTGACCGGCCGCGGCGGCGCGCCGTGCTGCACCAGCGTGGCGTCCAGCGCCTTGCCGGCGTCGTCGGCCAGCGCCGCTTCGCGCGCCGCGCGCACCGCCCGGGCCGCTTCCATCGGCACGCCGCCGCGGGCCAGGTGCTCCAGCACGTGCAGCAGGTTTTCCTTGCCGCGCTCGTTCGTCGAGCCGTAGCCCTTGATCAGCCGACCGCACCTGGCGATCTCGTGACCGAGCTGCCAGCCGCGCAGGCTCCCTTGCACCACGCCTTGCAGCCACTGCTCGATCATCTTCTGCTCGGTGGCGAAGCGGCTGCCGCGCACGCGCAGCCATTTCATGCCGGCCAGCGTGCGCAGCGCCACCATGCCGAAGATGCTGTGCGTGCCGATCTTCAGGGGCAGGGCCCAGGGCTGGGCGCCGCGCGCCACGCGCTTGCGGTCCCAGGCGACGAGCCTGGGCGCCAGCGTCGGGGGCAGGAGCGCGGCGAACTCGGGCACGCCGGGCTTGAAGTGGTCGTACACCTTCAGCAGGTCGTCGTCACCGGCCTTCACTTCGCCGTGCACGCGTTGCCAGCGCGAGGCGCGGCTCTTGAGGTCGGCCACGCGCACGATGTCGTCGAAGGCCATCCACAGGGCCAGCCAGCGCGCCATCTCGGTGGTGGTGGCGTAGTCGTGATCGCCCGCCGGATCGATCTCGCACTCCGCCACCAGCACGGTGAGCAGCCGCCGGCTGTAGAGGTCCGCATAGTCCTTGCCCTGGTAGTCCAGCAGGCGCTCGTAGCCAAGGGCAAAGAGCTCGCGAACGGGCTTGGGGAAGTGGGCCGCCATGCCGGAGGTGAGGGCGATGTCGTCGGATGTCTTTGCGGGGCGGCTGGATGTCAGTGCGGGCGCGTCGGATGTCATTGCGGGCTTGACCCGCAATCCATGCGGCGCCTGTGCATGCGCCGTCGTGGATCCTTCGGGGTCTGCCAACACCTGCGACAGGTAGTCCGCCTGCTGCTTGCCTTGCGCGACGATCTCGAAGGCCTTCCCGAACCCCCGCAGACTCGCCTCCGCTCCCTTGCCACCCGCCTTCACCACGGCCTCGTAATCCTGGCGCGCGAACGGAAAGATCCCGCTGCCGGCAACGGCCCCGAGCATCACGGCGCTGACGACCGTTCCCGCCTCCTTCGCCACGGTGGCCATGTCGAACACCTGGTGCGCGCGGCTGAATTGCTGCACCAGCTTCAGCAGGTCCGCGGCTTCGGTGCGGCCGTCGCCCAGTTGCATGCGTTCCTGCGTCGTGAGCGTGCGTGCCGACGAGGTCAGCACCAGCGTGCGCTCGGGGCCGGTCATGCCGTTGCCGATCTGGCGCGCGGTTTCCAGCAGCTCCGAGGAGATCATCGCGTCCAGCGCGCCCGGCACCGGGTTCAGGCTGAACACCGGGCGGCGGCCGCCCAGGTCCTTCATCGCGATCGGGAACACCTCGACGTAATAGGTGGTGGCGCCGGTGCGCTGCGCGACGCCGGGAATCGACGTGGCCTGGCAGGCGTAGCCGGCGTGGCGTGCCGTTTCCACCAGCCATTCGGTGAGAACGCCGCCGCCTTCGCCGCCCAGGGCGCAGATCAACAGCGTGATCGGGGAAGTGGATTTCATGCGGGTTGGAGCGCGCGGACGACGGCGCTGCGGAAGGAATGGAACAGGCGCTCGTGCCACTTGGGGTTCTGCACGACCTCGGCGCGATAGAAGCTGGGACACAGCGTGGCGGCATGCGCGTTGGCGCCGCACAAGCCGCAACCGACGCAGCCGTCGATGACGGTGGCAACCGGGTCCACCTTCAGCGGATCCGGGTTGTCCTTGAGCGTCAGCGTGGGGCAGCCCGAGAGGCGGATGCAGGCGTGGTCGCCGTTGCACACGTCCTCGTCGACGCCGTACTTCACGCGCACCACCCGCTTGCCCTTCTTCAGCAGCGACTGGATCCAGGGCTTGATGCGGCGCTGGCGCTCCAGCTGGCATTCGCCCTCGGCGATGATCACCTTCAGGCCGTTGAAGTCGCTGGTGAAGGCGTCGATCAGCGTCGCGCGCATCTTCTCGACTTCGTAGGTGTGCACCGTGCGCATCCACTGCAGGCCCAGGCCCTTGAGCGCCGACTCGATCGTCTGGTTGGTGTGCAGCAGGCTCCTTGACTTGTCCCGCGCCCGTGACTTCGCGTCCTCGTTCGGCGTCGACAGGATCTCCTGCGTGCCGGTCGCCGAGGTGTAGCCGTTCTTGAAGATCAGCAGCACCGCGTCGTCACCGTTGAACAGGGCGCTCTGCACCCCCGTCAGCAGGCCGTTGTGCCAGAAGCCGCCGTCGCCCATCACGGCCAGCGTGCGCCGCTGCATCATCGGCGACACGCCGGCGCGCGAGGCCAGCGACATGCCGTAACCCAGGATCGAATGGCCCATGGAGAAGGGCTCGAAGGTCCCGAAGGCATGGCAGCCGATGTCGGCGGCGATGTGCACGTTGCCGATCTGCTGTTGCGCCAGCTTGAGCGCGGCGAACACCGGACGCTCGGGACAGCCGATGCAGAAGCTGGGGGGGCGCATCGGCAGCGGCTGGTCGAGCGCCGCGGCCACAGCCTGCCGGCGCTGCGCGTTGGCCGCGAGCCAGTCGCGCGCCGGTGCCGTGGCTGCGGCCGGCAGGTAGCTGTCGGCGAACTGCACCAGGCCGGCCGTCACCACTTCCACGGTGTACTCGCCGCCGGAGGGCAGCAGGTCCTTGCCATGCAGCTTGGTCTGGATGTCGCGCCGGCGCAGCAGCGTGGCGATCTCCTGCTCGATGAATTCGGGCTGGCCTTCCTCCACCACCAGCACCGCGCGCTTGCCCACGCAGAAATCCGCCACCTGCTCGGGCACCAGCGGATAGGTGACGTTCAGGCAGAGCATGGGGATCGCGCTCTCGCCGAACGCATCGGCCAGACCGAGCTGCTGCAGGCTGCGGATCAGCCCGTTGTACAGGCCGCCCTGCACGATGATGCCGACGTCGCGATGCTCGCCCTCGAACAACTCGTTGAGCGTGTGCTCGACGATGTACTTGCGTGCCGCGGGAATGCGCTGCTCCGTCTTGAGCTTCTCGTGGCGGAAGGTCACCGGCGGATGGGCCAGCTTCATGTACTCGAAAGCCGCGGGGCTCTCCATCAACGAGCGGGTCGAGACCGCCGGCCGGATGTTGTCCTTGGTGGCGAAGCTGCCGCGCACGTGGCACGCGCGGATGCGCAGCTCCAGGATGGTCGGCATGTTGGACGCTTCCGAGAGGCGGAAGCCTTCTTCCACCATGCGCGCCATCACGCCCAGGTCGGGCCTCGGGTCGAGCAGGCACATGCTGGACTTGAGCGCGAAGGCATGGGTGCGCTCCTGGATCACGGAGGCGCCTTCGCCGTAGTCCTCGCCGACCACGATCAACGCGCCGCCAGTCACGCCCGGCGAGCTGAGGTTGGATAGCGCGTCGGCCGCCACGTTGGTGCCGACGATCGACTTCCAGGTGACCGCTCCGCGCAGCGGGTAGTGGATGGAGGCGCCCAGCATGGCCGCCGCCGACGCCTCGTTGGAGCAGGCTTCGACGTGCACGCCCAGCTCGTCCATGTAGCCCTTGGCCTGCACCATGACGTCCAGCAGGTGCGACACCGGCGCGCCCTGGTAGCCACCGACGTAGGCGACGCCGGACTGCAGCAACGCCTTGGTGATGGCCAGGATGCCCTCGCCATGGAAGGTGTCGCCCGCGCCCAGGCGCAACGACTCGATCTCCTTGCGGAATGAAACTTCCAAGGCCTGTCCTCCGGGGTCAACGCGGCAGTGTCGGCGATTGCGGGCCATTGCTCAATAAAATGAGCCGGCTATTGAACATGCATCCCATGCATACTGCGGCTTGCCAGCCCGACTAGGGAATGCGCTAGCTCGGCCCCGGCGCACGGCTGATCTACTCTGCCCCCGCGACCCGTTCGCACAAAGGAGAGGCTCATGTCACTGAATAGAATCGCTGCCGCGCTGGCCCTGGCCTGCGTTGCCGCCGTGACCCTGGCGCCGGTACAGGCGCAGCAACTCAAGAAATACGACTCCACCCGGCGCGAGTTCTGGGAAAAGCCACCGGCCGACTGGTTCCTGGGCGACGAGACCGAAACGCAGAAAGGCCTGGCACCGCCGGCCGGCCCGGCTCTCCCCACATCGATGGAGGACCTGCAGAAGAACCTGCGCAACGTGAAGCTGCCGCGCGGCTTCAAGATCGAGGTGTATGCCCAGGGCGTGCCGAGCGCGCGCCAGATGGCCTGGGGCGACAAGGGGACGCTGTTCGTCGGCTCCTTCGGTGCCGGCAGCGTCTATGCGATCCGCGACAACGGCGGCACGCGCGAGGTCAAGACCATCCTCAAGGGCCTGAAGATGCCCACCGGGCTCGCCTTCCGCGACGGCGCGCTGTACGTGGTGGACATCGACCGCATCCTGCGCTACGACAATGCCGAGGCCACGCTCGACAACATGCCGGAAGGCAAGGTGGTCTACAGCGACATGCCGGCCTTCGTGGCGCACGGCTGGAAGTACCTCACCTTCGACAAGGCGGGCTGGCTGTACGTCCCCTTCGGGCCGCCGTGCAACGTGTGCCTGGCGCCCACCAGCCTGTCGCAGGTGCGCCGGGTGAACCCGAACACGGGCGAGGCCGAAGTGGTGGCCATGGGCGTGCGCAACAGCGTGGGCGGCGACATCGACCCGCGCACCGGCCAGTACTGGTTCACCGAGAATGCGCGCGACTGGGTGAGCGACGACATGCCGAGCGACAAGCTCAATCACATCGCCAAGACCGGCGCGCACTACGGCTATCCGTACTGCCACCAGGGCGACATGCTCGATCCGAAGTACGGCGCCGGCCACAAGTGCTCCGAGTTCACGCCGCCGGTGGCCAAGCTGGGCGCGCACGTGGCGCCGCTCGGGATGAAGTTCTACACCGGCACGCAGTTCCCGGCCGAGTACCGCAACAACATCTTCATCGCCGAACACGGCTCGTGGAACCGTCACCAGTACCAGGGTGCGCGCATCAAGCGCGTGATCGCGGATCCCAACGGCCACGTGGCACGCCAGGAAATCTTCGCCTCCGGCTGGATCGACGGGCAACGCAGCTACACCGGCCGCCCGGCCGATATCCTGCTGGCACCGGATGGGTCAATGCTGGTGGCGGATGACTGGGCCGGGGCGATTTACCGGATCAGCTACGGGCGCTGAGGGAACGCCTGGATGTCATTGCGGGCTTGACCCGCAATCCAGGCGGCGCTTGTCGATGCGCCGTCGTGGATCCCCCCGGATCAGGTCCGGGGCAAGCTTCGTCGAGCCCGGGATGACATCCGTGGCGCCGGATGACATCCCTGGCGCCGGAGAACATCCGGGTGACACCGCCCATCAAGAACCAGGATTCATGAAGTTCGCTTTCCTCCTCGCCGCCCTCGTCGCGACCTCTGCTCCCGCGGCGGTCGACATGGCCGCTGCCGCCGCCCAGGCGCAGACCTGTTTTGCCTGCCATGGCCCCAACGGCATTTCGCAGATGCCCGAGGTTCCCTCGCTCGCCGGCCAGCCGGACGGCTTCCTGCAGTGGCAGCTCGTGTTCTTTCGCAACGGCACGCGCAAGAGTCCGATCATGACGTCGATGGCGGCGATGCTGAAGGACGACGACATCCGCGGGCTGGCCGCGTTCTTCGCCAAGCAGCCGCCGCCCCGCGCCGACACGACTGCCGCCAGCGACGCGGCCTTGCTGTCCGCCGGCCGCCAGCTGGCGCAAGCCAATCGCTGCGCCGCCTGCCACCAGGCGGATTTCTCCGGCACCCAGGCGACGGCGCGCCTGGCCGCCCAGCGTGAGGACTACCTGCTCAAGGCGCTGCGCGAATTCAAGGCCGGCACCCGCAGCGGCGGCGGCCTCGCGGCGATGGCCGACGTGGTCTATCCCCTGGCGGACGGCGACCTGCGCGCACTCGCGCATTTCCTTGCGCGCCAGCCCTCGTGACCCGGTGCAACTGAAGGACATCGACCTCAACCTGCTGCGCCTGTTCGACGCGGTCTGTCGCACGCGCAACGTCAGCCGCGCCGCCGAGTCGCTCGACCTGACGCAGCCCGCTGCCAGCCAGGGCCTGAGCCGCCTGCGCACGCTGATCCACGATCCGCTGTTCATGCGCACGGCCGGGGGCGTGCAGCCCACGCCCAAGGCGCAGCGCCTCGCCGGCCCAGTGCGCCAGGCGCTTGCCACACTGGAACAGGCGCTGGGCGAGAGCGCGGGCTTCGAGCCGGCACGCTCGACCCGCACCTTCCACATCCACATGAGCGACATCGGCGAGGGCCGCTTCCTGCCCGAGCTGATGGTGGCCCTGCGCGAACGCGCGCCGGGCGTGCGGGTCGAGACCCGGCCGGTACCGCGCGACCAGGTGGGAGAGGCGCTGGATGCCGGGCGCATCGACCTGGCCTTCGGCTTCCTGCCGATGGTGAAGGAGACGCAGCGCGTGAAGCTGCTGGAGGACCGCTACGTGGTGCTGCTGCGCAAGGGCCACCCGTTCGCGCGCAAGCGGCGCACGGGCGCGGCCTTGCTGGAGGCGCTGCGCGAGCTGGAGTTCGTGGCCGTGCGCTCGCATGCGGACACGCTGCGCATCGTGCAGCAGATGCAACTCGAAGAGCGGCTGCGGCTGGTGACCGAGCACTTCATGGTGTTGCCCGCCATCGTGCTGGCCACCGACCTGGCGGCCATCATGCCGCGCAACATCGCGCGCGGTTTCAGCGGCGGGCATGCGATCGTGGAGCCGCAGTTTCCGCAGCGCGACTTCGTGGTGTCGCTGCACTGGAGCCGGCGCTTCGAGGCCGATGCCGGCAACCGCTGGCTGCGCGCGCTGGTCGAGGAACTGTTTCGCCAGTGAGGCGGCTTCAGGACGGGAGCGAGTGCTCCGTCAGGCGCTTGCGCCGCTCGGTGCGCCATTGGCGATAGGCGCACATCCCGTCACCCCCGAGCTTGAGCTGCACGGCGGCGCCCAGGCCCACCTGGGCATCGAGCTCCGGCGGGGTGTCGCCCTCCCAGTGCAAGAGGGCAAGCGCGAGCTCCAGGGCCGCGACCATCTCCTCGCTGCTGGCGGGCGTGCCGGCGCTCACGTGCCGCTGCAGGTCGAGCAGCAGCCGTTGCAGGAAATCGAGCTCGGTCCGGGCAAGCTCCACCTTGGGTGCATCCATGCTGCGCAGCGTGGCGCAAGCGCTGGCGCGGCGATGTCAGCGGGATGGAGCGGAAGTTTGTAGGCTGGGCTCCCGTAAGCTCGGCTGCCCTAGGGGCGTCGCTGCGCGCAGCCGACCCTCCACCCCATGCGCCTCACTCCTCGACTTCGCGGCCTTGCAGCTTCGCCAGCCGCGCCGACGCCTCGCGCTTGCCGATGCCGCGCAGTTCGGCAATCGCTTCGAGCTGGCGGGCACGCGGCCTGGCCTCGCCATGCTCCCACTTGTAGACCGACTGCCCGGACACGCCAAGCAGCGCGGCGAAATCGGCGGCGGACAGCCCGAGCTTCTTGCGTTGCGACGACAGGCGCGTGGCGCTGAAGCGCCGCGGTGTGCCCAGCCCTTCCTCGTCGTCGCTCTGCACTGGCGCTGGCGCTGGCGCGCTGCGCCCACCGCCCTTGCCGACGCGCTTGAGCTGGCGCTCGAGCTCGTCGACGCGCCGGCGCAAGGCGGCAATGTGCGCACGGTATTGCGCGGACGCTTTCTTGAAGTCCCCGGTCTGGGCGCGCACTTCCTTGCGCGCGATGCGGGCGATCTCGTCCTTGAAGACGGCGGCAATGTTCGGCATGCTTGAGGCAACAGGATCGGCTTGGCTGGTATATGGCTGAATTGCCGGCGCCGTATTGAGTAGAGCTCCCTGGGGGCCGATCATAGTCGTGCTAGCCACGGATGGCTCGGCTTGAGGCGCGCCTTCGGGCGATTCCCGGCCGCTCGCGTGGCGGATAGACCCTTGGTGTGGGCCCCGTCCTACAGCGCGGAAGGAATGCGGCCCCTACGATTCGCGGCTCGCGCAGGAGGTTGTTCCATGGACCGCATTGCTCCCATCGTGCCGGACCGACCGGGCAAGACGTCCTTCTGGACGGCCCGCAGCGCCGGCAAGTACGACCTGCCGGAGGACGCCGGTCCCAGCAGTACCGAGCCCGCCGCCGCTGGCGTCGGCTCGCTGGACCACGTGCGCGCCGCCTTCTGGCAGGCCTACCGTCACCTGTTCCCGCCGCATTCGCTGGCCGCGCAGATGCCCAACGGCAGCGTGGTGATCTCCTGGTCGGTGATGGACGACCCGCAGGCGCGCTACCCCTACGCGGCGCCCGTCATGCTGCGCTTCGAGCCCGAGCTGCTCGATGCGATGTCGCGCAGCGACGCGCGCCAGCGCATCGAACTCGCGCAGGAATATGAGGAGACGCTGCGAGAGGGACTGCGGGGCTACGATCCGTTCGCGCGCTTTCCGAACGCGCGCGTCGTCCATCTCGGCTGATCAGGTCGTGCGCAGGCGTCGCACCAGCAGGTCTTCGCTCGCTGCGCTGATGCCGTGGCCCAGGCCCGGCACCACGTCCAGCGTCACCGCGGCACCCAGCGCCTGCAACTGGCGAGCGGCCGCTTGTGCGTGCGCGGCGGGGATCACCGGGTCGGCGTCGCCATGCAGGAAGTGGATGCGCACACCAGCGGGAGCGGCCGTCGGCAGCTCGGAGAAGCGGCCCGAGAGCGACACCACCCGCGCCGCCGGGGGCTGCGCTGCGCCGCTCGCGGCCAGCGCCATGATCGCGCCTTGCGAGAAGCCGATCAGCGTCGTGTCGGCTGGGGCGACACCGGTGCGCTGTTGCCAGGCCTGCACCGTGGCGACAAAGCGGTCCAGCGTGGCCGCGACGCGTTTCGGCCGGTCCCGTTCGGTCACGCCCATCACCGAAAACCATTGGAGGCCGCGGCCCAGGTCCGAGTGATCCGGGCCGGGCACACTGACGATGGCGGCCTGCGGAAACTCGCGGGCGAGCCGTGTCCCCAAGGGCACCAGGTCCTGCGGCGTGGCGCCGACGCCGTGGAACAGCAAGAACAGGGCGCTGGCGCGCGGCGGCGACTGGATGACGATGCCGTCGTTCATGCCGGTGCCCGTGCCTGCGCCTTCGCGCCAAACAGGTACGAGTCCATGGCCAGCACGCCATAGGTGATGCCGCCTTCCAGCGTCTCGACCGCGGTGTCTTCGCTGGCCGCACCGGCGGCCACCAGCAGCGGCAGGAAGTGTTCGGCCGTCGGATGGGCGCGGCGCGCGTGCGGCGCGGCATCCAGGGTCGTCAGCAGGCGGGCGTCGTCACGCGCCTCCACCGTCTGCCGCACCCAGGCGGCGAACTCGCGGGCGTACTCCGCCTGCACGCCGCCGTCGTCCATGCGGAACTCCTGGAGGTTGTGGGTGAGCGAGCCGGAGCCGACCACCATCACGCCTTCGTCGCGCAAGGGCCGCAGCGCCTGGCCGAGGGCATAGGCCTGCGCCGGGGTCAGTCCCGCGGGCAGCGAGACCTGGAACACGGGCACGTCCGCCTGCGGATACAGAAAGCGCAGCGGCACCCAGGCACCGTGATCGAGACCTTGGCCCTCCTGCGCTTCCGCCGGCCATCCGGCCGCGCGCAACAGATCGATCGCGCGCCGGGCCAGCGCCGGATGGCCGGGGGCCGGGTACTGCAGGGTGTAGAGCTCAGGATCGAAGCCGCCGAAGTCATGCACGGTCTGCGGTGCGGCGCTGGTGGCGACGCGCACGCCGCGGGTCATCCAGTGCGGCGAGACGATGAGGATCGCCTGCGGCCGGGGCAGCTGCTTGCCAACCGCCGTAAGCCGCGGGCCGAGCTGCCCCGGGTTCAGCGCGAACGTGGGGGCGCCGTGGGAGATGAAGAGGACGGGCTGGCGTGACATGGAACTCCTGGTCGCGCAGGGGCTGGGCGCGATGGATCCAATGTAGTGATTGCAGTCGCGGGGATAAAGGGGGGTGGGTGGGATGGACTGTTGCGCCAGTCGCCCTAATGGAAGTTGCCCCTCCCCCTCCGGGGGGAGGCTGGGAGGGGGGCGCTCGGGCACAGTCAGCGCCGGAGCGCCCCCACCCCAACCCTCCCCCGAAGGGGAGGGAGCAAGACATCACGCCTTCAACGCCCGCAGCACATTCTCCGCCGTCGCCGGCGCATCCATCCGCACCTGGCCGTCCCCGCGCGCTGCCGCCGCCGCATCGCGCAGCGCCTCCCACACGCTGATCGCCAGCATGAACGGCGGTTCGCCCACCGCCTTGCTGCCGCCGACGTTGTCTTCGCGGTTGGCCTCGGGCCAGAGCTCCACCTTGAAGTGCGCCGGCACGTCGCCCGTCGCCGGGATCTTGTACGTGCTGGGGGCATGCGTGGCGAGCAGGCCGTTTTCATTCCACACCAGTTGCTCGGTGGTGAGCCAGCCCATGCCCTGGATGAAGCCGCCCTCGATCTGGCCGATGTCGATCGCCGGATTGATCGAGGTGCCGACGTCGTGCAGGATGTCGACCTTCAATACGCGGTTCTCGCCGGTCAGCGTATCGATCGCCACCTCGGTGCACGCGGCCCCGTACGAGAAGTAGTAGAACGGCCGGCCCGTCAGCGTGTTCTTGTCGTAGTGGATTTTGGGCGTCTTGTAGAAGCCGTCGCTCCACAGTTGCACGCGCGAGTGGTAGGCGTCATCGACGGCCTGCTCCCAGGTCATCACCGCATCCGGCCCGCTCACCTGGCCGTGCGCGAAGATCACCTGCTCGGGCCGGCAGTTCTGCTTTTCAGCCACGTACTCGGCGAGCTTTTGCCGCACCTGCCGCGCCGCGAATTGCGCGGCCCGGCCGTTGAGGTCGGTGCCGCTCGATGCGGCCGTGGCGCTGGCATTCGGCACCTTGCTGGTGTCGGTGGCGCTGATGCGCACCTTGGCAAAGGGGACGCCCAGTTCGTCGGCCACGATCTGGCAGATCTTGGTGTGCAGGCCCTGGCCCATCTCGGTGCCGCCGTGGTTCACCTGCACGCTGCCGTCCGTGTACACGTGCACCAGGGCGCCGGCCTGGTTGAAGAAGGTGGCCGTGAAGGAGATGCCGAACTTCACCGGCGTGAGCGCGAGGCCGCGCTTGATCACAGGGCTCTGCGCATTCCATGCAGCGATCGCCGCCCGCCGTTCGCGGTACTGCGAGCCTTGCTCCAGCCGTGCGATCAGCGGATCGAGGATGTTGTCCTCGATCGTCATCTCGTAATGCGTGACATTGCGCTCGCTCGTGCCATAGAGGTTGGCCTTGCGCACATCGAGCGGGTCCTTGCCGAGCGCCCGCGCAATATCGGAGAGGATCGCCTCCATCACGATCATCCCCTGCGGCCCGCCGAAGCCGCGGAACGCCGTGTGGCTCTGCACGTTGGTCTTGCAGCGATAAGAGACGATCTCCACGTCGCCCAGGTAATAGGCGTTGTCCACGTGGAAGACGGCGCGATCGGCGACCGGCCCGGAGAGATCGGCGGACCAGCCGCAATTGGCGGCCAGCATCAGCTTCAGTCCGGCCACGCGGCCGTCGTCGTCGAAACCCACCTCCCAGTCGTAGGCGAAGGGGTGGCGCTTGCCGGTCACCAGGAAGTCGTCGTCGCGGTCCAGGCGCAGCTTGACGGGACGCTTGAACTTGCGCGCGGCGAGCGCCGCCCATACCGCGATATGGCCGGCCTGCGTCTCCTTGCCGCCGAAGCCGCCGCCCATGCGCCGGCACTCCACGTTCACGGCGTGGTTGTCGAGGCCGAGCGCATGCGCCACCCAATGCTGCACCTCGCCCGGATGCTGCGAGCTGGAATGGATGCGCCAGTTGTCCTGCTCCAGCGGCAAGGCGTAGCCGACCTGGCCTTCGAGATAGAAGTGCTCCTGGCCGCCGACCTCGAGCGAGCCGGCCAGGCGATGCGGCGCGCCGGCGAGCGCCTGTTCGGGATCGCCGCGGCGTACGGTCACGGGGGGCAGCACGAAAGACCGGGCCTGGATCGCTTCGCGCACGTCGAGGATGGCCGGCAGCGGCTCGACCTCCAGCTTCACCTTGCGGGCGGCGCGGCGCGCCTGCATCACCGTCTCGGCGACGACCACGCCGACCACCTGGCCGATGAATTCCACCGTGTCGCGCGCGAACACCGGTTCGTCATGCGTGAAGGTCGCCAGGATCGGATCGCCGGGGATGTCTTCGGCCAGCACCACGCCGCGCACGCCGGGCATCTTCAGGGCTTGCGTCGTGTCCACGCGCAGCAGCCGCCCGCGCGCGACGTTGGAGAGGATCGGCGCGGCGTGCAGCGTGCCGCGGGCTTCGGGAATGTCGTCGACATAGGTGGCGCTGCCTGCCACTTGGGCGCGCGCGCTTTCGTGGATCTGCGAGCGGCCGGTGGCGGGCTGTGCGGCCTCCTGGCTCAGGAACTTCTCGGGGGCGTTCATGGGGCAACGGCTTCCTCGAGGCGGAAGCTTTCCAGGTTGATGTGCTGCACGCCCTGGCTTTCCAGCCAGAAGCGCTGCATCAGGTTGCCGAGTACTTCGCAGCGGTAGCTGGCGGAGGCGCGCATGTCGGTAATCGGCTGGAACTCGGAGCGCAGCGCCGCGGCCGCGCGTTGCGCCGCTTCGGCGGTCCAGGGCTGGCCGCGCAGGGCGGCCTCTGCTTGCAGGGCGCGCACCGGCGTTGCGGCAACACCGCCGGCGCCTATGGCTATGCGTTCGACGATGCCGTCGCGGATGTGCGCGGAGATCACCAGGCAGACCGCGGAGATGTCGTCGTCGTAGCGCTTGGAGATCTTGTAGGCACGGAGAAGCTGCTGCCCCTCACCCCCACCCTCTCCCCGCAAGCGGGGCGAGGGAGCAAGTCCGGCTTGTCCTGCTTGCAGTTCTCCCTCTCCCGCTTGCGGGAGAGGGTTGGGGTGAGGGCGATCCGGCCGCGGCACCTTCACCCAGGCCACCACTTCATCCGCCTCCAGCACGTTCTTGCGGTAGCCCGTGTAGAACTGTTCCAGCGGCAGATCGCGGTGCCCACGCCGCGACAGCAGCACCACGTGCGCACCCAGCGCGATCAGCAGCGGCATCGAGTCGCCGATCGGCGAACCGTTGGCGATGTTGCCGCCCAAGGTGCCCGAGTTGCGCACCGGCAGGCCCGCGAAGCGGTTGGCAAAGGTCTTGAGCTGCGGCCGTTCGCCGACCAGCGCGTCGAAGGCATCGGTCAAGGTGACGGCCGCGCCGATCGCGAGGTGGTTCTCGTAAGTCTCGACGCGTTGCAGCTCCCGCACCCGCGTGACGTCCAGCACCTGCGCAAACCGCATGTGCATCTTGGTGACCCAGAGGCCCACGTCGGTGCAGCCGGCGACGATCTGCGCCTCGGGGTGATTGGCGCGCAGCGCCAGCAACTCGGGCAGCGTGGTCGGCGCGAGATAGGCGCCATCGGCAGGCACCGGCGGGCGCAGTGCCGCGATCTCTTCGAGCTGCCGCACGATGGCCGCTTCGTCAACCCGTGCCGGCGGCAGCGCCGCCATCTGCTGCGCAGCGTCGAGAATGGGCCGGTAGCCGGTGCAGCGGCAGAGGTTGCCCGAGAGCTCCTCCTGCGCCAGCTCCCGCGTGATCGCGCCACCCTGGCAGACGTGCTTCTGGTACATGCCGAACAGGCTCATCACGAAGCCCGGCGTGCAGAAGCCGCATTGCGAGCCGTGGCACTGCACCATCGCCTCCTGCGCGGGGTGCAAGGTGCCATCGTCCGCGGCCAGGTCCTCCACCGTCCACAGCGCCAGGCCGTCGACGGAGTGGGCCAGGCGAATGCAGCTGTTGATGGCACGGTACTGCAGCCGTCCCTGCTGCGGCTCGGCCACGACGACGGTGCAGGCGCCGCAGTCGCCTTCGCCGCAGCCCTCCTTGGTGCCAGTGGCGCCCAGGTCCTCCCGCAGAAGCTCGAGCAAGGTGCGATCGGGTGTTACATTGCCCAGCGAGACGAGCTCGCCGCGCCGGATGAATCGAATTGTTTGGGTGTCCA
>NZ_JAQGNQ010000096.1 GCF_028291745.1 Ramlibacter sp.
ACGTGACCAACAAGCTGGTGATCGCGGGCACCGTGGACAGCGTGGTGCAGCAGATCCTGCACTTTCGCGACCAGATCGGCGACTTCGGCACGCTGCTCTATGCCTGCCACGACTGGGTCGATCCGGCACTGGGCAAGCGCTCCATGCAGCTGATGGCCGAAGAAGTGATGCCACGCATCAACGCGGCAATCGCCGCCGACGCCTGACGCTCGCCCACGCCTGTCCCTTCCTACAGGGCCACGGCTTCGCTGCTGTCAGCAAGCGCCCCAAGGCCGCCCTAGAGTCGCTTCCCATGGCGGGACCGCAGCGTCCGCCCCTGGAGAAGAAGCAATGACGTTTCGCGCCTACATCGTCGACGACAGCACGACGGTCCGGGACAACCTGATCGAAACCCTCAAGGAGCTCGCCGACATCGACCCGGTGGGCACGACCGATTCCGAGCACGAGGCCAGACGCTGGCTGGGTGCCAACGGCTGGAACCTCGCGATCATCGATCTCTTCCTGCGCGAAGGCAGCGGCATGAACGTGCTGGAGGCCTGCCGCCAACGCGGTCCGCAACAGAAGGTCGTCGTACTGAGCAACCATTCCTCGCGCGACGTGCGCTGGCGCTGCCGGCAACTGGGTGCCGATGCGGTGTTCGACAAGTCGACGGAGCTGGAAGCGCTGGTCGACTACTGCGCCTCCCATCGCCGCAGCGTGGAGGACGCGCCGGTCGCGGCCGCCGCCGTGCAGGCTAGTGCGCCCGCGAAGCCTGTTCCGGCAACACCTGCTTGAACCGGGGGGGCGAGAGAGCGCCCGCCGACTCGAGGATCGGATAGGCGATCGAGCAGATGTGCGAGTTGATGCGCTTGAGATCGCTGATCAGGTCCAGGTGCAAGGAGCTCGTCTCGATGCTTTGCACCGTGTTCTCGGTCAGGCGCGTGAGGTGCGTGCCGGCATAGGCGCGCTCCAGGTCGCGAAAGCGCGCCTTTTCCTCCAGCAGCTTCTGCGCGTCGCGCACCGAGCCGTTCAGGAACACGCTCATGCCCAGGCGCAGGTTGTCCAGCAGGCGTGCATGCAGCTCGCAGATCTCCGCCATGCCGGCATCGGAGAAGCTGCGGCCCTTCTTGATCTTCTTGTCCTCGATGTCCTGCAGGATGCGCTCGACGATGTCGCCGATCTGCTCCATGTTGATCGTGAAGCTGATGATGTCGGTCCAGCGGCGGCTCTCTTCCTCGCCCAGCGCTTCGCGCGAGATCTTGGTCAGGTAGTACTTGATCGCCGAATAGAGCTGGTCGACAGTGTCGTCCATCTTGCGCAGCTCCTGCGCCAGGCGCAGGTCGTTTTCCTTGATCACGCGCAGCATGCCCAGCATCATGGTCTCGACCACGTCCGCCTGGTGCAGCGCCTCGCGCGCGGCGTTGGAGATGGCCAGCGAAGGCGTCGCGAGCGCCGATGGATCCAGGTGATGCGGTCGCCCGGCCAGCAGGGTCTTGTCCGGCTTCGGCAGCCAGTGTTCGACCAGGCGCGCCACGTGGTGGGTCAGGCCGAGGAACAGCAGCGCGATCAGCACGTTGAACACCAGGTGATAGGTGACCACCAGCGTCGCGTGTTCGGCGATGAAGGGGCTCAGGTGGCGGGACCACAGGCCCACGAAGGGCGCCGCCAGCAGCACCCCCACGGTCTTGAAGACGAGGTTCCCCAGGGGCACCTGCCGCACTTCGACGCTGGAGTTGGCGGTGGCCAGCACGGCCAGCAGGCCGCTTCCCAGGTTGGCGCCCAGCACCAGCCCCAGCGCCACGTCGATCGGGATGGCGCCCGAGGTGGCCAGCGTCGCCGTGAGCAGCACGATGGCGAGGCTTGAATAGGCCAGCACGGAGATCACGGCGCCCACGGTGATCTCCAGCAGGATGTCGCTGGAGAGCGATTCGAGCATCGCCTTGACCGCGGGCGAGCGGACCATGATGGCCGTCGATTCAGCCACCAGTCGCAGCGCGAGCAGCATCAGGCCGATGCCGATCAGGACGCGGCCGAAGCGGCCCACCGGCGTCGACTGCCGCGTGATGAACAGCACGACGCCGACGAAGATGAAGAGGGGGGACAGCCAGGACAGGTCGAACGAGAAGACCACCGTCATCAGGCTCGTGCCGACGTCGGCGCCCAGCATCACGGCCAGTGCCGTTCCCAGGCTGACCAAGCCCTGACCGACAAAGGCGGAGACGATGAGCGCGGTGGCGGTGCTGGATTGCACGAGGGCGGTGACGCCCAGTCCGGCCATCGCGGCCGCGGGCCGGGTGCCGATGCTGCGCGCGAGCACGTGGCGCAGGTTCGCGCCGAAGACACGCAGGATGCCGGTGCGAACCAGGTACGTGCCCCACACCAGCAGCGCGACGGCCGCCAGCAGGTTCAGCAGATGCTTCATGTTGTGAGGAACATGATACGCCGGCACTCGGCGGGAGAGGGACCGGTGTCGGGTCGTTGCCACGGCGGCTGGTGGGATGCGCATGGCGCACCCCACCGTGGGCCTCACCGTGTGCGCCGCACCCGCAGCAACTCGTCGAGGATCAATGCCGCCGCCCCGATGGTGATCGCCGTGTCCGCCACGTTGAAGGCCGGGAAGTACCACCGGTCCTGCCAGTGGAACTGCAGGAAGTCCACGACATACCCGCGCAGCAGGCGGTCGATCACATTGCCGATCGCCCCACCGAGAATGCACGCGAGGGCAAAACAGAACAGCTTCTGCCCCGCGTGCTTGCGCAGCAGGTAGACGATGAACAGCGTCGCCGCCACGCCGATGCCGGTGAACAGCCAGCGCTGCCAGCCCGAGGCCGCAGCCAGGAAGGAGAAGGCCGCGCCGGTGTTGTGCGCCCGCACGATGTTGAAGAAGGACGTGACCGTCGTCGAATCGCCAAAGCGCAGGTAACCGAGGATCAGCACCTTGGTGAACTGGTCCACGATCAGCAGGATCAGGGCCAGGCCGATCCACGGCAGCATGCTCCCGCTCGCCGAGCCGCGCGTCATGAGCGTGGTTCCGCGGGCCATCAGGCGTGCACCCGGGCTTCGCCGGCGCCGAACAGGTTGCTGACGCAACGACCGCAGATCGCCGGATGCGCGGGGTCGGCGCCGACGTCGGCGCGCCAGTGCCAGCAGCGGTCGCACTTGGTGTCGTCGGAGGCGTTCACTTCGATCTCCAGGGGCGCGTCGTCGCCCAGCGCTTGCGCAGCCACGCTGGCCTTCGACGTGATGAACACGAACTTGAGGTCGTCCCCCAGCGAGCGCAGCAGGGCCGCATCCCGCGGGTTGCCGCGGATCGCCAGGTTGGCCTGTAGCGAGGAACCCACCTTGCCCTCGGAGCGCAGCTGCTCGATGAACTTGTTGGCCGCGTCGCGGATCTCGCGGATGCGGTTCCAGCGCGCCAGCAGCTCGGTGTCCGGGCTGCCGATCTCGGCGTATTCCTCGAGGAAGATCGAGTCGGAGCCGCCGAACACCTTCCACGCCTCTTCGGCCGTGAAGGAGAGGAAGGGCGCCATCCAGCGCAGCATCGCGTGCGTGATGTTCCACAGCGCCGTCTGCGCGCTGCGGCGGGCCAGCGACTTGGGCGCTGTGGTGTAGAGGCGGTCCTTCAGCACGTCGAGGTAGAAGGCGCCCAGGTCTTCGGAGCAATAGACCTGCAGCTTGGCCACGACCGGGTGGAACTCGTACACCTCGTAGTGCGCCAGCACCTCCGCCTGGAATTGCGCCGCGCGCGCCATGGCATAGCGGTCGATCTCCAGCATCTGCGCGAGCGGAACGGCATCCTTGGCCGGATCGAAGTCACTGACGTTGGCCAGCAGGAAGCGCAGCGTGTTGCGGATGCGGCGATAAGCGTCGACCACGCGCGCGAGGATCTTGTCATCGCCGGCGATGTCGCCGGAGTAGTCGGAAGCGGCCACCCACAGGCGGATGATCTCCGCCCCGAGCTTCTGGCTGGTCTGTTGCGGATCGACCCCGTTGCCCAGCGACTTGGACATCTTGCGGCCCTGGCTGTCCACCGTGAAGCCGTGCGTGAGCAGGCCCCGATACGGCGCGCGCCCGTACATTGCGCAGGCCGTGAGCAACGAGGAGTGAAACCAGCCCCGATGCTGGTCGTGGCCTTCGAGGTAGAGGTCGGCCTCGGGGCCGTTCTCGTGCGCGGCGCCGGCGTGCGAGCCTTTCAGCACCGTGGTGTGCGTGGTGCCGGAGTCGAACCACACCTCCAGGATGTCCTGGCTCTTGGTGTAGTTCGGCGCGTCGGCAGCGGCGCCGACCTTCGCCAGGATCTCCTCGGTGGAGGCCTTGCTCCACGCTTCGATGCCGCCCGCGTCGACCATGTCGGCCGCTAGGTCGAGGATCTCCATCGTCCGGGGGTGCAACTCGCCCGAGTCCTTGTGCAGGAAGAAGGGCAGGGGCACGCCCCAGCTGCGTTGGCGGCTGATGCACCAGTCGGGCCGGCCGGCGATCATGTCGCGCAGGCGGGCCTTGCCGTTCTCGGGATAGAAGCTGGTTTCCTCGATCGCCTCCAGCGCCATGCGCCGCAGCGTGCTGGGCGCCTTGTCCTTGGTGAAGACGCCGACACCCTCGTCCATGCGGATGAACCATTGAGCGGCCGCGCGATAGATCACCGGCGTCTTGTGGCGCCAGCAATGCGGGTAGCTGTGGGTGATGGTCTCGGTGGCCAGCAGGCGCTCGTTGTCTTTGAGCGTGGCGATGATGTGCGGCACCGCCTTCCAGATGTTCTCGCCGCCAAACAGCGCGAAGTCGGGCGCGTACGAGCCGTTGCCCTGCACCGGGTTCAGGATGTCGTCGTACTTCATGCCGTGCGCGAGGCAGCTGTTGAAGTCGTCCAGGCCGTAGGCCGGCGAGGAGTGGACGATGCCGGTGCCGTCTTCGGCCGTGGCGTAGTCGGCCAGGTACACGGGCGACAGGCGCCGGAAGCCGGGATCGACGTCGTACAGCGGGTGGCGAAACGCGAGGCCGCCGAGGTTCTTGCCCTCGGTGGTGGCGAGAACCGAGCCTTCGAGCTGGTAGCGAGCCAGCGCTTTTTCGACGAGGACTTCGGCAACGATCAATTTGCCGCGCGGGGTGTCGACCAGGGCGTAGACGATCTCGGGATTGAGGTTCAGCGCCTGGTTGGCGGGGATCGTCCAGGCGGTGGTGGTCCAGATGACGGCGTAGACCTCTTCGCTCCCTCTCCCGCTTGCGGGAGAGGGTAGGGGTGAGGGCAGTCCAAAGGCCGCATACACCTTCGCCGCATCATCCGCCTTGAACCCGACATCCAGCGTCTGCGACTTCTTGTCCGCGTACTCGATCTCGAATTCCGCCAGCGACGATCCGCAGTCGAAGCACCAGTACACCGGCTTCAGCCCGCGGTAGACGAAGCCGCGCTCCACCACGCGCTTGAAGGCGCGGATCTCGCCGGCCTCGGTGCCGAAGTCCATCGTGCGATAGGGATGGTCCCAATCACCCAGCACGCCCAGGCGCTTGAAGTCGCCCATCTGCAGCGCGATCTGCTCGGTGGCGAAGGCGCGGCTCTTGGCCTGCATCTCGTCGCGCGGCAGGTTGCGGCCGAACTTCTTCTCGATGGCGTTCTCGATCGGCAGGCCATGGCAGTCCCAGCCCGGGATGTAGGCCGCGTCCAGCCCCTTGAGCTGGCGCGACTTGACGATCATGTCCTTCAGGATCTTGTTGACGGCGTGACCCATGTGGATCTGGCCGTTGGCATAGGGCGGGCCGTCGTGCAGCACGAACTTCTGCCGGCCGCAGCGCGCCTCGCGCAGGCGCTGGTACAGGCCCTCGTCTTGCCACTGCTTGACCCAGCCCGGCTCGCGCTTGGGCAGGTCGCCGCGCATCGGAAAGGGGGTGTCGGGCAGGTTCAGCGTGGCGCGGTAATCGGTCTTGTCGGTCATGGGAAGCCTCTGCGAACTGTCATGCCGGGCTGGACCCGGCATCCACCGTGGTGGGGGAGAAAGGCATGGATTGCGGCTCGAGCCCGCAATGACAAGATCGTTAAATTCGGTCGCGCGTGGTCTGCCGCCGCGTCTCGGCATGCGTGGACGCGAAGAAGGCGCGCGCGGCGTCGCAGTCGCGCGCGATGCCCGCCTTCAGGGCATCGAGGCCGTCGTAGTGCAGCTCGTCGTGCAGTTTGTGCAGCAGTTCCACGCGGATGATTTTACCGTAGGCCCCTTCGGCGCCCAGATGGGCCGGCCATTGCAGGCAATGCGTCTCCAGCAGCACGCGCCCGCCATTGGCATCGCGCGGGTCCAGCGAAGGGCGCACGCCCAGGTTGGCCACACCCTCCAGCGGCGTCTCGGACAGGCCGTGCACCTGCACGGCGAAGATGCCGCCGGCCGCCGGCTTCCAGTGGGCGAATCGCAGGTTGACGGTGCGAAAACCGAGCTCCCGCCCAAGCTTGCGGCCGTGCACCACATGGCCGCTGATGCTGTACGGCCGCCCCAGCAGGGCAGCGGTGCCGGCCATGTCGCCGCGGGCCAGCGCCTCGCGCACCGCCGAGCTCGAGACGCGCAGGCCGTGCACCTCGTAGCTGTTCATGCGCGCCACGTCGAAGCCCAGCCGGCTGCCGGCGGAATCCAGCATCGCGTAATCACCCGCGCGGCGCGCCCCGAAGCGGAAGTCGTCGCCCACCAGCACGTACTTCGCGCCCAGCCCCTTGACCAGCACATCGGAGATGAAAGCTTCCGGCGCCAGCCCGGAAAGGCGCGCATCGAACGTGAGGATCACGCACTGCTCGACACCGCACTTGCGCAGTTCGCCCAGCTTGTCGCGCAGCGTGGCCACCCGCGCGGGGGCGAGCTCCGGCTTGCGGTGCAGGGCCGCGAAGTAGTCGCGGGGATGCGGCTCGAAGGTGAGCACGCAACTGGGCACGCCGCGGTGGCGCGCCTCGCTGTTCAGCAAGGCCAGCATCGCCTGGTGTCCGCGGTGCACGCCGTCGAAGTTGCCGATCGTGACGGCGCAGGCCGGGGCGATCTGGGGATGGTGGAAGCCGCGCAGGATCTGCATTGCGATGATATCTTTTTGATAGCAGCGTGTGACCGTGTGTCACGGCGGACCCACGCATGGCCTGCCACAGCTGAAAGACGAAAACACGGTATATTGTCTCTCACGCCGAGAGGGCGCTGTCGGTCTGTTCGTCGTTGAATGGAGGCGCGTTTTGAAGGTTTTGAAGCTGTCCGCCCAAGGACTGCCCCAGTCGTGGATTTCGCTGGAGCAGGCCGTGCTGCACTATGCCGCCGACCAGGTGCGCTGGGAGGCCGGGGCGGAGGTCGCGGTGTTCCGGGGCGGCATCAATGCCGAAAGCGGGCAGCAGTCGATCATCACGGTCAACAGCATCATCGGCACCAAGGGCGTGCCGAACATCAATCCGTTCGAGCTCAAGCCGGGCCTCACCAACGGCAAGCTGTTCGCCCGCGACCGCAACATCTGCGCCTATTGCGGCGACCAGCTGCACGAGGAAGAGCTCACCCGCGAGCACATCGTGCCCTTCGCCCAAAATGGCAAGGACCACTGGATGAACGTGGTCACGGCCTGCCGCGCCTGCAACCACCGCAAGGGCAGCCGCACACCGGAGCAGGCGGGCATGACGCTGCTCTACGCGCCGTACGTCCCCAGCCTGTGGGAAGACTTCATCCTGCGCAACCGCCGCATCCTGGCGGACCAGATGGAGTTCCTGATGGCGCATCTGCCCAAGAACTCGCGCTTGCATGGATAGGTTCAGGATGTCATTGCGGGCTTGGCCCACTACTGTCCGGAGATTTTTTCGAATAGTGAAAACTGGCTCGGCGGCGCTTGTTCGTCCTCTTCGGGGGTGATCGCTGCCAATAGATCGGGCAGTGGGGTGCGCTCGAAGAGAGACAGGCTCA
>NZ_JAQGNQ010000111.1 GCF_028291745.1 Ramlibacter sp.
CACTCCCGCATGCCGCCCAGCTTTTCGAGGCCACCGTAGGCACGGCGGATCGTGAGTCGCAGGCCCTGCCCTTCCAGGTGGGCGACCGCGGCGTCGATGCCGGGGGCGGACACGTTGTCGGCGTCGATCAGCAGCGCCGCTTCATCATCGGCCCCAGGTAGTTCCGCTCTCATGCCTGCACCCTCCACGCCAGTGTCTCGCCGCCGCGCAGCGGCTTCAATTCCGCCTCGCCGAAGGGCACCTTGTCGGGCAGATGCCAGCTCTCCTTGTGCAGCGTCAGCGTGCCGGTGTTGCGCGGCAGGCCGTAGAAGTCGGCCCCGAAGAAGCTGGCGAAGCCTTCCAGTCTGGCGAGCGCATCGACGCTGTCGAAAGCTTCGGCATAGAGCTCCATGGCCGACAAGGCGGTATAGCAGCCGGCGCAACCGAGCGCATGCTCCTTGAGCACCGCGGGATGGGGCGCGCTGTCGGTGCCCAGGAAGAATTTCGGGCTGCCGCTGGTGGCCGCTTCGACCAGCGCCTGGCGATGGACCTCGCGCTTGAGCACCGGCAGGCAGTAGTAGTGCGGACGGATCCCGCCCGTGAAGATCGCGTTGCGGTTGTACAGCAGGTGATGTGCGGTGATGGTGCCGGCCGTGAAACGGTCGGCGTCACGCACGTACTGCACCGCTTCCTTGGTGGTCATGTGTTCGACGACGATCTTCAGTTCCGGCAGGTCGCGGCGCAGCGGCGCGAGTTGCGTTTCCAGGAACACCGCCTCGCGATCGAAGATGTCGATATCCGGATCCGTGACTTCGCCGTGCACGAGCAGCAGGATGCCTTCGCGCTGCATGGCTTCGAGCGTGCGATAGGTCTTGCGGATGTCGGTCACGCCGGCGTCGCTGTTGGTCGTGGCGCCCGCCGGATAGAGCTTGACGGCCACGACGCCCGCCTGCCTGGCGCGCACGATCTCCTCGGGCGCGAGATTGTCGGTGAGGTACAGCGACATCAGCGGCTGGAAGGAAACGCCCCGGGGCACCGCCGCGAGGATGCGTTCGCGGTACGCGCCGGCGAGCGCAGCGGTGGTCACCGGCGGCTTGAGGTTGGGCATGATCAATGCCCGGCCGAACTGCGCCGCCGAATGCGGCACGACGCTGGCCATGGCCGCGCCGTCACGTACATGCAGGTGCCAGTCGTCGGGGCGGGTGATGGTGAGGGTCTGGGACATGGCGCGATTGTCCCACCGTCCGGAATGCGGACAACCGGACGCAGAAAGCGCAGAAGTGCCGCAGAAGACGCAAAAAAATCAAGGCAGACTTTGAAAGGTTTTCTTCTGCGCCTTCTGCGCAACTTCTGCGGCTTCTGCGTCCGGTTGCTGGTCTTTCGACTGCCTCAATGCGACAGGATCTTCGAGAGAAAATCCTTCGTGCGCGGCTGCCGCGCTTCCATGTTGCCGAAGAATTCGTCCTTCGAGCAGTCCTCCAGGATGTGCCCGCCGACGTCGATGAAGATCACGCGGTTGGCCACCTTGCGGGCGAAGCCCATCTCGTGCGTGACGACCATCATCGTCATGCCTTCCTTGGCCAGGCCGACCATCACGTCCAGCACCTCGCCAACCATCTCGGGGTCGGGCGCCGCGGTCTGCTCGTCGAACGGCATCACGTAGGGATCCATCGACAACGCCCGCGGGATGGCCACGCGCTGCTGCTGGCCGCCCGACAGCTGGCCGGGGTACTTGTCCTTGTGCCCGGTCAGGCCGACGCGATCGAGCATCTTCAGGCCGCGCACCTTGGCTTCGTCTGCGCTGCGCCCCAGCACCTTCACCTGCGCGATGGTCAGGTTCTCCGTCACCGACAGATGCGGGAACAGCTCGAAGTGCTGGAACACCATGCCGACGTGGCTGCGCAATTGCGGCAGGTTGGTCTTCGGGTCGTTGACTTGCGTCCCGTTGACGAAGATCTCGCCCTTCTGGATCGGCTCCAGTCCGTTGACGGTCTTGATCAGCGTCGACTTGCCCGAGCCGGAAGGCCCGCACACCACCACCACGTCGCCCTTGGCGATCTGCACCGAGCAGTCGTGCAGCACCTGCACGGGCCCATACCACTTGGACACGTTGCGGATGGCGATCATCATTTCTTGGTCGGCCATGGGGACTTTCTCGTTCTCAGCGGATGATGGCGATCTTCTTCTGCAGTCCCTTTACCAGCCAGGAGAGCGTGAAGCAGATGACGAAATAAAGGATGGCGGCAAGGATGTACGCCTCGCGCGGATGGCTCAGGTTGTTGCCGGCGACGGTGAAGCCGTGCAGCATGTCGCCCGCCGTGATGATGTAGACCAGCGAGGTGTCCTGGAACAGGATGATGGTCTGCGTGAGGAACACCGGAATCATGTTGCGAAAGGCCTGCGGCAGGATCACCAGCCGCATGTTCTGCCCGTAGCTCATGCCCAGCGCCTGGCCCGCGTACACCTGGCCGCGCGCGATCGACTGGATGCCGGCGCGCACGATCTCCGAGAAGTACGCCGCCTCGAAGGCAATGAAGGTCACCACCGCCGTCAGCTCGGCACCGATCGGGCGACCGATCAGGAAGGGCACCAGCAGGAAGAACCACAACAGCACCATCAGCAGCGGGATGGACCGCATGCCATTGACATAGGTGGCGGCAGGCAGCGCCAGCACCTTCTTGCCCGAGAGGCGCATCAGCGCCAGCGCCGTGCCGAACAGGACGCCGCCAATGGTGGACACGAGCGTCAGCGCGAAGCTGAAATACATGCCCTTGAGCACGTAGGCCCGGAAGACGTCCCAGGTGAAGAAGGAAAAGTCGAGTGCGGGCATCTAGTGTCCGCCCCCGGGGCTCGCGACCATCCCGGGCACCCGCACGCGCTTCTCGATGAAGGCCATGACCCGGTTGATGGCCAGCGCCGAAACCACGTACAGCGCAGTGACGCCCAGGTAGATCTCGATGCCGTGCGCCGTCTCCTCGCCCGCCTGCTGCGCGAAGAAGGTCAGCTCGGTGATCGACACCGCGAAGGCCACCGAGGAATTCTTGAAGATGTTCATCGCCTCGCTCGTGAGCGGCGGCACGATGATGCGAAAGGCCATGGGCAGCAGCACGTAGCGGTAGTACTGCGGCGTCGTGAAACCCATCGCCATGCCGGCGTAGCGCTGCCCGCGTGGCAGCGCCTGGATGCCCGCGCGCACCTGCTCCGCGATGCGCGCCGAAGTGAACAGGCCCAGGGCCGCGACCACCAGCGCCAGCTTGGGCATGCGGGCGAAGGCGGGAAACAGCACCGGCACCACGTGATACCAGAGGAAGACCTGCACCAGCAGCGGAATGTTGCGGAAGAACTCGACCCACCAGTTGCCCAGGCGCGCGAGCCAGGGGCTGTCGGGCAGCGTGCGGATGGTGCCGGCCACCGAGCCCACCACCAGCGCCACGACCAGCGACAGCGCGGCCACCAGCACGGTCTGTCCCCAGGCGGAGATCAGCCAGTCCAGGTAGGTCTGCGTGCCATTGGCGCCGCCGGAGCCGAAGCATCCCGCCACCGCCGTCTTGTCGATCGTGTCCTGGCAGAAGATCTGCCAATCCAGGGCCATCGCTGCTCCTCGGGTGCGGAAAGAAAAAAGCCGGCCGCGGGCAAGCCCGCGTGGCCGGCGTGTCGCCTTACTTGTTGAAGTCTTCGGCGGGCTTGTCGCTGGGGTTCTTCACCAGGTCGGCCAGCACCGTGCCCATGGGCAGGTTGACGCTGGTGTTCTTGGGCGGGATCGGCTGCAGGAACCACTTGGTGTACAGCAGCTTGATCTCGCCGTCCTTCATGGCCTTGCGGATGTAGTCGTCCACCGCCGCCTTGAACTTGGGATCGTCCTTGCGGATCATGATCGCGATGGGTTCGACGTTGAGCGTCTCGCCCACGATCTTGAAGCCCTTCGGGTTGGACGAACCGGCGATCAGGCCGGCCAGGATGTTGTCGTCCATCACGAAGGCGTCGGCACGGCCGGATTCCAGCAGCAGGAAACTGTCGGCGTGGTCCTTGCCGTAGACCTCGTTGAACTTGATGTTCTGCGCGCGCTTGTTCTTGCGCAGCAGCGCCACCGAGGTGGTGCCCGTGGTGGTGGCCACGGTCTTGTCGTTCAGGTCGGCAACCGACTTGATGCTGGAGGTGGCCTTGACGGCCGTGCGCACTTCCGTGACGTAGGTGGTGAGGGCGAAGGCGACGTCCTTCTGGCGCGCCGCGTTGTTGGTGGTGGAGCCGCACTCGATGTCGACCGTTCCGTTCTGCACCAGCGGGATCCGGTTGGCGGAGGTGACCGGCACGTACTCGATCAAGACGCCGGGCAGCACGGCCTTCAGGATGCGCTGGCACAGCTCCACGTGGTAGCCGGTGTACTGGCCGTTGCCCAGCGTGTACGACAGCGGCGCCGACGATTCGCGCACCCCCATGACGACCTTGCCGGCGGACTTGGCCTTGGCCAGCGTGTCGGTGGCCTGCGCGAAGGCGCCGGTGGCGACCGCCGACAGCACCATGGCCAGCAAAAGCTTGTTCTTCATTCGTATCTCCTGTGATGACGCGATGCGATCGCAACGCAAACTGAAATTCTAGAGCCGCTCGCACCGACCGCCGGGCCCCCGCGCGCCCGGAAGCTTAGGGCTTGCGCGGGACAGCGTAAGCAGGGTTTATGCCCGGTGGCATGGCAACACGCCACCAAGCCGTCAGCCTTTGGCCAGTGTCTCAGTGCCCCCGCCCGCGGCGAGGAAGGACCACAGCGCTTGCGCCCTGGCCTTGGCCGGCTGCTTCTCGCGCGGCCGCTCGCGGTACGCCCGCACCTCCATCGCGATCTCGAGGACAGCGAGTTCCGGCGGCGCGGGCGTCACCAGCGTGCGTGCGCGCAGCTCCTTCGTCACGGCGCTGTGCGGCAGGAAGGCGATGCCGTGACCTTCGAGCGCCATCACCTTCAGGCCTTCGGCCATGTCGGTCTCGTAGACGCGATCGAGGTGGATCGCCGTTCCGGACTCCTTGAGGAGCAGGTCGGTCACGCGTCCGAGATAGGCGCCGGGCGCGTAGCCCAGATAAGGCAGTGGATGCGTCGGTCGGCCGGGCAGCCGGAACAGCGGTTCGCCGTGCGCGTCGGGCTTGCACCACGGCGCGAGCGTCTCCGTGCCGAGGGTCACCATCTCATAACGGGCGGCATCCAGCTGCAGCGGCTGCGAGGCATGGTGATAGGCGATCAGCACGTCGCAGTTGCCTTCGACCAGGCGCATGGCGGCGTCGTGCACGTTCATCGCGATCAGGCGGGTCTTGATCGGGCCGAACTGCTCGCGCAGGCTGGAGAGCCACGCCGGGAAGAAAGTGAAGGCCAGCGTGTGCGGCACGGCGAACTCGATCACGTCCTGGCCGGCGGCCGCGTGGCCGCGCAGCATGGCGCGCGTGTTGTGCAGGGCCTGCAGCATCTCCAGCGATTGCGCATGGAGCGTCTCGCCCGCGGGCGTGAGGCGCGTGGGGTAGGAACTGCGGTCGACCAGGTCCGTGCCCGCCCAGGCCTCCAGGGCCTGGATGCGGCGGGAAAACGCAGGCTGCGTCACGTGGCGCAGCTGCGCCGAGCGGCTGAAGCTGCGGGTCTCGGCGAGGCTGACGAAGTCTTCCAGCCACTTGGTTTCCATGGCGCCCATATTGCCATGGGCACGCCCGACTCCCGCTCAGCGCAAGGATGTGCGCGCCAGCCGCTTCGCGTTGGCGGTCGCCTTGCGATGCACGGGGGCCATGCCCTTGGCGGCGATCTGGTGCAGATCGATCGCCGGCGCGCGGGCGCCCTGCAACATCGCCATCCACGTCTTCTGCATGGCTGCGGTCGTGGCCCACCCCATGGCGAACCACGATTGCCAGAAGGCATGCACCTTCTCCTGGGCCATGCCATCGAATTCGCGGCGGTCGCGCGCGTTCGGGATCGGCCCGGCAAGCGCCATGCGCGTGAGGCGGTGGGCCATCACCTGCGGCACGGCCAGCGCGAGCTCGGAGGACTGGCGCACCAGGCGCTGGGTCTTGCGGCGATTGGTCATCCGATGATTCTGGGCAAGGCAAGCGCGCGGCCGGTGTCGGCGGACTTCCCGTTGTGCGCACCGTGCTGGATGGCAGGCCACGCTCGCAATGACATCCAGCTCAGAACTGCACCAAGGTTGCGCGCACCGCGCCGCCATCGATGCGCAATTCGCCCGCCGAGATCGGCAACTTGAACCGGCGCGGTCCGGCGCTGCCCGGGTTCACGTAAAGCACGCCCGCGCGCTCGTTCACCACGGGCTTGTGCGAGTGCCCGGAGATCACCACCCGTGCGCTGGCGGGCAGCACCAGCTCCTTGACGTCGTGCACCATGTGCACGGTCACGCCCCCGAGCTCCACGCTCACGGCTTCCGGCAGGCGCTGTGCCCAGGGGCCGCGGTCGTTGTTGCCGCGCACCGCCGTCAGCGGCGCGAGTTGCGCCAGCGCCTGCAGCACCGCATCGCCACAGAGATCGCCGGCATGCAGGATGTGGTCGCTGCCGCGCAGGTACTCCAGCACCTCGGGCCGCAGCAGGTCGTGCGTGTCGGAGACCAGGCCGATGCGCATGTCACTCGTCGCAGATCAGGCGCTTGCCGAGCGGCACCGACTCGTCCTGCGCGTACCCCAGCTTGCCGTAGAAGGCCAGCACGCCGGCATTGGTGCTGCGCACGAGCAGGCTCAACTTCGGGCAGCCGCGCGCCAGCAGCTCCTGTTCGACCCGCCGCATCAGTTGCGTGGCGATGCCCTGCCCGCGCTGGGCCGGCGCCACGGCCAGGTAGTAGACCCACCCGCGATGCCCGTCATGCCCCGCCATGATGGTGGCGGCAATGCGGCCTGCGCGCTCGACCACCAGGAACAGCTCGCGCTGCACGTGCAACTTGCGGGCGATGTCCTTGTGCGGATCGTTCCAGGGCCGCGTCAGGCCGCACTCCTGCCAGAGGGCGACGACCTGGTCCTCGTCGGACTCGCGATAAGGGCGTGTGAGGGCGGGCGTGCTCAAGATGCGCACAGTATCGCCGCCTGCGCGCGCAAACTGCGGGGGGCTGGCGCGCAGGGCGGGCACGAGCGGATCCGCTGCTCGAACGCTATCAGGACTGGAGGCAGAGATGGACTTTGCGGAATGCGGGCTTCCCGCCACGAGCATGCTGGATCGCCAATGGGTAGCGGCCGCGTACTACCAGGACTCGTACTGCGCCCCCTTGAGCCAACCCGGCGCGGCCGTGGTCGATATCTTCCAAGGCATCTTCGCGCACCATCCGCCGTGGATGAAAGCGGCACTGATCCTGCGCAACTGGATCGTCTTTTTCTTCGGGCTCGATGCGGCAGCGGCGTCCGAAGTGCTGAAGTTTCAGGTGAAAGGCAGCAACGCCGTCGGCGGCCAACTGGGCGTATGGCCCATCCTGGCCCTCACCGAGACCGAACTCATCACCGGTCGAGACAACAGGCATCTCGACTTCAGGCTTTCGGTGCTGAAGGTCGCTGATGGCGCGAACGCGAAGGTCGTGGTCTCGACGGTGTGCAAGGTGCACAACGTGTTCGGCAAGATCTACCTGTTCCTGATCTTGCCGTTCCACCAATGGGGCCTGAAAAAGATCATTTGCAGGGCGATCGTCGCCGGACGGGTGTGACGCCCGGTCGCGCCGTTCACGCGGCCGGACCTCCGATGCGTCAGCTGCCGGCGCCGCCCGGGAACAGCTGGTTCACCAACTCGTCGATCTTGTGATCGGCGGCGATGAACTTGTTCATGTTCGCGCCGCCGCGCAGGGCGTCGTATTTCGCCTCGCCGATCGGTCGACCCTTGCTGTACACCTTGATCTCCGCGTAGGCCATGTACATCGCGAGGTCCCAGCGCCAGTTCGCCGTGTAGGTCGAGGTCACCGGGCAATCGGTGATCGCGGAGGACGGCGGCAGCTGGCGCACGGTGTAGCCCTTGGTGGCCAGCGAACGCTGATACGCCTCCATGAATCCGGCCCGCACTGCGGGGTTGTGGATCACGCAGATCTCTCGACCCTCGACCTGGCCGACCGGCTTGATCGTCTGCTGAATGGCGCAGCCGGCCAGCACCGAAACTGCGCACAGGCTCGCGCCCAGGACTTTGACGAAACGCATGGGGAATCCCTCCGGAATCTTTGTAGTGCTTGGGGGCATGGCGCCCCGGCCGCGACTATAGCGACCGCTTGTTGCGCGCCGCCGACAGCTGCACTACATCCCGATCACTTCCGCGAACGCCTCGCCTTCGGCGCTTTGCTGCAGGGCCCACATGTCCGCATAGCGGCCGCCACGCGCCAGCAACTGCTGGTGCGTGCCGCGCTCGATGATGCGGCCCGCCTCCATCACCAGGATCTCGTGCGCGTCGACCACCGTCGACAGGCGGTGCGCGATCACCAGCGTGGTCTTGTTCTGCGCGGCGCTTTTCAGCTCCGCCTGGATCGCGCGCTCGTTGGCGCTGTCCAGGGCCGAGGTCGCCTCGTCGAAGATCAGGATCGGCGGATCCTTCAGCAGCGTGCGCGCAATGGCCACCCGCTGCTTCTCGCCGCCCGAGAGCTTCAGGCCGCGTTCGCCCACCATCGTCTGGTAACCCGTGGGCGTGGAGGCGATGAAGCCGTGGATGCGCGCCGCCCGCGCGGCCTCTTCCACCTGCGCGTGGCTCGCGCCGGGGCGGCCATAGGCGATGTTGTATTCCACCGTGTCGTTGAACAGCACGGTGTCCTGCGGCACGATGCCGATGGCCTGGCGCACGCTGGCCTGCGTCACCGCGCGCAGGTCCTGGCCGGCGATCGTGATGCGGCCCCCCGCCACCGAAGGGCGGCCGGGAATTCCCACGTCGTAGAAGCGATACAGCAGGCGCGCCAGCGTCGACTTGCCGGAGCCCGAAGGGCCGACCACGGCCACCGTCTTGCCGGCCGGAATCTCGAAGCTCACGTCGTGCAGGATCTGGCGGCTCGGCTCGTAGGCGAATTGCACGTGGTCGAAGCGCACGCTCCAATCGCCGCCGCGCAGCGGCTGCGCATCGGGCCGGTCGGCGACCTCGCGCTCCTTCTCCATCAGCGTGAACATCTTGTCCAGGTCGGTCAGGCTCTGCTTGATCTCGCGGTACAGCACGCCCAGGAAGTTGAGCGGGATGTACAGCTGGATCATGTAGGCGTTGATCATCACCAGGTCGCCCAGCGTCATGCGGCCGTCCACCACGCCCAGCGTCGCGCGGTACAGCATGCCGACCAGGCCGATGGCGATGATCACCTGCTGGCCCGTATTGAGCAGCGACAGCGTGGTCTGCGCCTTCAGCCGCGCCTGCCGCAGGCGCTGCAGGCTCTCGTCGTAGCGGCGCGCCTCGAAGTCTTCGTTGTTGAAGTACTTGACCGTCTCGTAGTTCAGCAGCGAGTCCACCGCCTTGCTATGGGCGGCCGAATCGAACTCGTTGGCGTCGCGCCGGAACTGCGTGCGCCACTCCGTGACGCTGACCGTGAACGTGATGTAGACCACCAGCGCCGCGATCGTGATCCAGGCGAACCAGACATCGAACTTGACCGCCAGGATGGTCAGCACCATGGCCACTTCGATCAGGGTCGGCACGATCGAATAGAGCGAATACGAGATCAGAGACTCGATGCCGCGCACGCCGCGCTCGATGTCGCGGGTCATGCCACCGGTCTGCCGCTCGAGGTGGAAGCGCAGTGCGAGCGCGTGCAGGTGGCGGAAGGTTTCCAGCGCGATGCTGCGGGCCGCGCCCTGCGTGGCCTTGGAGAACACCAGTTCGCGCAGTTCGGTGAACACGGAGGTCGACAGGCGCAGCAGCCCATAGGCCACCAGCAGGCCGACCGGCACCACCAGCACGGCAAGCGGGTTGCCGGCCTTCACGTCCATGGCGTCCACCAGGTGCTTGAGCAGCCAGGGCACCCCAACGTTGGCCAGCTTGGCGCCGATCATGAACAGCAGCGCGAACAGCCCGCGCCACTTGTAGTCCCAGAGATAGGGAATCAGGCGCTTGAGCGTGCTCCAGTCGGAACGGCCGGCGCTCTGGCCGGCCGTCTGGCCAGCGGGAATCGGAAGGGAGGAAGACAGTTCGCCGCCGCGACGCATGGGGGAGAATCCGTTGACTATCGAAAAGAGATTGTGCCCATGTCTGCAAATGCAAGTACCCCAGCGGCCCACAGAGTCGCTCCGCCCCCCGCCGCGCCTTCCGACAAGGAACTGGTGCTCAAGGTGATTCCCATGCCGGCCGACACCAACGGCAATGGCGACATCTTCGGCGGCTGGGTCATGGCCCAGGTCGACCTGGCCGGCTCGGTCATCCCCGCGCGCGTGATCCGGGGCCGCATGGCGACGGTCGCCGTGAAGGAATTCGTCTTCAAGCAGCCGGTGCGGGTGGGCGACATCCTGAGCTTCTATTCGTCGGTCACCCGCATAGGCCGCACCTCGATCACGGTGGACGTGGAGGTGTTTGCCGAGCGCTTCCGCTCGCAGGGCGAGTTCGTCAAGGTGACGGAGGCGCTGGTGACGTATGTGGCGATCGACGACGACGGCAAGCCGAAGGAGATTCCGCGCTAGGGCCTGTTCACGCCCTCCCCACCCGTTTTTGCTTTAGGCTCGCCCCGATGAGTTCGCCCAACCCGCTCAAGACCCCGGAACTCGAGTTCAAGTCGCTGCTGTTCCTGGTGGTGGTGGCGACGGTGCTCTTCTTCCTGATCCTCTGGCCCTTTTTCGGCGCGGTCTGCTGGGCCGTCTTCATCACGCTGGTCTTCTGGCCCATGCACCAGCACTTGCTGGAAGGCAGCCACGGCCGGCGCAACATGGCGGCACTGGCGTCCGTGGTCGTCATCCTGCTGATCGTGATCCTGCCGCTGTCGCTGCTGGCGGCATCCATCACGCAGGAGGCCGCGGCGCTGGTGGACAAGATGCGCTCCGGCGACATCCAGATCTCGAGCTACTTCCAGCGCTTCATGGCGGCCCTGCCCGAGTGGGCGCGCAGCGTGCTGCATCGCTTCGGCCTGGGCGATCTCGCGGTGCTGCAGACCAAGCTGATGACGGCGGTGAGCACCAGCGGCCAGGCGCTCACCTCGCGCGTGGTGGGCATCGGCCAGGGCACGCTGGATTTCTTCGTCGCCTTCTTCGTGATGATCTACATGCTGTTCTTCCTGTTTCGCGACGGCGAGCAGCTCACGCAGTCGATCTCCCGCGCGATCCCCCTGCACCCGCAGCACACGCGCCGCCTGCTGACGCAGTTCGCGATCGTGGTTCGTGCCACGGTCAAGGGCAACATCGCCCTGGCGCTGGTGCAAGGCGCCCTCGGCGGCGTCGCCTTCTGGGTGCTGGGCCTGCCCGGCGCCATCCTCTGGGGCGCCGTGATGGCCGTGTTGTCGCTGATGCCCGCGATCGGGGCGGCGATCGTGTGGGGCCCGGTGGCGGGCTACTACCTGTTGTCCGGCGACGTGCTGCGCGGCGTGGGCCTCATCGTGTGGGGCACGGTGGTGATCGGCCTGATCGACAACTTCCTGCGCCCGCGGCTCGTGGGTCGCGACACGCGCATGCCGGACTACCTGGTGCTGGTGGCCACGCTGGGCGGCATCGTGGTCTTCGGGCTCAACGGCTTCGTGATCGGTCCGGTGATCGCGGCGGTGTTCCTGGTCAGCTGGGAGATGCTGGCCTCGGTGCGGCAGCAGGGTACGCCGCTGCCGCCGGCCTGAGCGGCTGCTACCATCGCGCGCACATGCGCGCCGACGAGACCCCCCGCCCCCGCGCCCGCCAGAACCGCGAGCGCGTGATGGCGGCCATCCGCGCGGCGGCCATCGCGGAGTTCAGCAAGAACGGCCTGGCCGGCAGCTCCACGCAGGCGATCGCCGAGCGCGCCGGCCTGACCAAGCCGCAGCTGCACTACTACATCGAAGGCAAGGAGCAGCTGTACGAGGAGCTGCTGATGTCCGTGGTGGAGGACTGGAAGGGCCTCTTCGATGCCAGCTCGGGCGACCCGGCGCGCGTGCTGGGCGACTACATCCGCTCCAAGATCGACCTGGCCTTCGACAAGCCGGAGATCTCGCGCCTGTTCACGCGCGAGGTACTCGATGGTGGCCACAATCTGGAGAAGTTCTGGCCCGACTCGCGCAAGGTCACGCGCGACAAGGTGGCCGTGATCAACGGCTGGATCGCCCGCGGGCTGATGCGGCCGGTGGACGCCCACACGCTGCTGATGGCGATCTGGGCGATGACGCAGTTCTACGCCGACTCCGCTGTGCAAGTCCAGCAGTTGCGCAAACCGGGCCACCCCGGCTGGATGCCGCAACGGCACAAGCTGGTGGAGGAGCTGACGGGCTTCGTGCTGCGGGGCTGCGGGATTGGTTGACCGGTTGCGTTCGATCGACTCGTTTCTGAACGCAGAAATCGCAGAAGTGACGCAGAAAACGCAGAAGACCCTCTAGCTTTTCCTTGTCCTTTCTGCGGCTTCTGCGCACTTCTGCGCCTTCTGCGTTCAAGAATCTCCGCACCGCACGACGCCTTTCGTTCCCTGGCACGCCCCTTGCTGAATTTGACCAAACAGTCAGATTGTTTGGTCAACATTGAAGCGCTTTGCCCTTTCTTCCGCCACCCGCCGCGCCAATCCGGTGCGCGCGCGCTGAGGACGCACCAATGCACGTCCTCGTCGTCTACTGCCATCCGGTCGAGACCAGCTTCGCCTCCGCCCTGCACCAGGACGTGGTGAGCAACCTGCGGGGCGCCGGCCACACGGTCGACGACTGCGACCTGTATGCCGAAGGCTTCAACCCCGTGATGTCGCGTGAGGAGCGCCTCGGCTATCACGAGGTGCCCTCCAACCGGGAGCCCGTCGCCGGCTACATCGCACGGCTGAAGCGAGCCGACGCCCTCGTCTTCTGCTTTCCCACCTGGTGCTTCGGGCTGCCGGCGATGCTCAAGGGCTTCTTCGATCGCCTGCTGATGCCCGGCGTCGCCTTCGACCTGAGCGACCCCGCGCACGTCAAGCCGATGCTCACCAACCTGAAGCGCATCTCCGCGGTCGTCACCTACGGCCGCCCGCGCTGGATGGCCTGGTACATGGGCGATCCGCCGCGGCGCATCGTCACCCGCTACCTCAAGCGCCTCACCGGCAACCAGGCGCGCGTGGACTACCACGCCTATTACTACATGAACGTTGCCACCCCGCCGCGCCTCGCCGCCTTCAAGCAGCGCGTGGCGCAGGCGATGGCGCACTTCGCCTGACCCGAAAGAGAACCCGATCATGATGCACGGCTACACCCCGCCCCACCGCTTCCTGCCCTACCTGAGCTGGACCGAGATCGCCGCGCTGCCGGATCGCGAGAACACGGTCATCGTGCTGCCGGTCGGCGCGATCGAACAGCATGGCCCGCACCTGCCCTGCGCCGTCGACAGCGTGATCTCCGCCGGCGTGATGGGCCGCGCGCTGGAGAAGCTGCCCTCCGAGGTGCGCGCCTTCGGCCTTGCCCCCATCACCTACGGCAAGTCCGACGAACACCTGCATTTCCCCGGCACGATGACGCTGACCGGGCCCACGCTGTTGAACGTGGTGCAGGAGATCGGCGAATCGGTCTATCGCGCCGGCTTTCGCAAGCTGCTGTTCGCCAACGGCCACGGCGGCCAGCCGCAGGTGCTGGAGATGGCCGCTCGCGAACTGCGCCTGCGCCATGGCGACTTCGTGGTCGTTCCCTTCCACGTCTCGCGCCTGCCCAATGCATCGGGCAAGTTCATCTCGGACCAGGAGAAGAAGCAAGCCATGCACGCGGGCCACTCGGAGACGGCGCTGCTGCTCGCGCTCGCCCCCGACACGGTGCACATGGAGCGCGCCGTCGCCAACTTCCCGCCGGTGTTCCCCTCGAAGCTGCTCTCCCCCGACGGCCGCCCGGCCTGCGCCTGGACGGCGCGCGACTTCGGTCCCAGCGGCGTCATCGGCGATCCGCTGGGCGCCACGCGCGAACAGGGCGAGGAGATCCTCGACACCCTGTCCGACAGCTGGGCCCAGGCCATCACCGACCTGTTCCGCATGCAGTGGGTGGTGCGCGACGTGCCGTCGTGGGGCCATGTGCACCAGCAAGGCCACGTCGAGACCGGCCTGCGCTGAGCCCGCATTCGGCGCGCATTTTGCAAGACCTTCTTCCGCCATCCATCAACCAGAGATTCCCATGAAGACGTCGTTCACCCGCTCCCTCCTTGCCATCGCCGGCATCGCCCTCGCCTGCTCCGCGCATGGCGAGGAGAAGTTCACGTACATGACCAACTGGTATGCGCAGGCCGAGCACGGCGGCTTCTACCAGGCCGTGGCCACCGGCATCTACAAGAAGTACGGGCTCGACGTGACCATCAAGATGGGCGGCCCCCAAGTCAACGTGATGCAGCTCATGGCGGCCGGCCAGGCCGACTGCATCATGGGCTCGAGCGACCTGCAGATGGTGATCGCGCGCTCCAGCGGCGTGCCGGTCACTACGGTGGCCGCGGTGTTCCAGAAGGACCCGCAGGTACTGATCTCGCATGACGACGTGAACAGCTTCGAGGAGATGAAGGGCAAGACGATCCTGATCGCCCCGTCCGCGCAGCGCGGCTACTGGTTGTGGCTGAAGCAGAAGTACGGCTTCGAAGACTCGCAGCTGCGCCCCTACACCTTCAACATCCAGCCCTTTGTCGCCGACAAGAACGCGGTGCAGCAGGGCTATCTCACGTCCGAGACCTTCGCGATCCAGAAGGCCGGCGTCAAGGCCAAGGCCCACCTGTTCGCCGACAAGGGCTGGACTTCGTATGCCACCACCGTGTCGTGCATGGACGAGACGATCAAGACCCGCAACAAGGCCGTGGGCGCCTTCGTCAAGGCGACGATGGAAGGCTGGAAGAGCTACCTGGCCGATCCGGCGCCGGGCAACGCGCTGATCAAGAAGGACAACCCCAGCATGTCCGACGAACAGCTCGCGTACAGCGTGGCCAAGCTCAAGGAGATGGGCATCGTCACCGGCGGCGACGCGCCCAGGCTGGGCATCGGCATGATGAACGAGCAGCGCATCGCCACCAACTTCAAGTTCCTGGTGGACAACAAGCTGGTCGATCCCGCCAAGGTGACGCCCGCCGCCGCCTACGACTTCGCCTTCATCAAGGACGCGAAGGTGATGCCGTGATACGCGAAGCGCCGGCGGTGCTGGCGCCTGCAGGGCCCGCGATCGAGGTCCTGTCCGCGCACAAGACCTACCCGAATGGCACGGTCGCCCTGCAGCCGGTGGACCTGTCCGTTGCCGAGGGCGAGTTCGTCACGCTGCTGGGCCCCTCGGGCTGCGGCAAGAGCACGCTGCTGAAGATGGTGGCCGGCCTGCTGGAGCCCACGGACGGGCGCCTGCTGCTGTGGCGCAAGCCCGTGGCGCAACTGGAAGCGAGCGGCCGCAAGATGGCCTTCGTGTTCCAGTCGCCGACGCTGATGCCCTGGGCCAGCGTGCAGGCCAACGTGCGCCTGCCGCTGGAGCTGGCGGGCGTGTCGCGCAGCGAGGCCGACGCGCGCGTCGCCGACGCATTGGCGCTCGTCGGCCTGGCGAAGTTCGCACGGGCCCTGCCGCGCAACCTCTCCGGCGGCATGCAGATGCGGGTGTCGATCGCCCGCGGCCTGGTGGTGCAGCCGCAGCTCTTGCTGATGGACGAGCCCTTCGGCGCGCTCGACGAGATCACGCGCCACAAGCTCGATGCCGACCTGCTGGCGCTGTGGCGCGAGAAGAAACTCACCGTGGTCTTCGTCACCCACTCGATCCACGAGGCGGTGTTCCTCTCCAGCCGCGTCGTGATGATGGCCGCGCGGCCGGGTCGCATCGTCGACGAATTCAAGATCGACGAGCCGTATCCGCGCCAGCCGGAATTCATGGTGTCGGCACGCTTCGCGGAATACGCGCGCAGGCTGCAGGAGAGCCTGCTGCGGGCGAGCCGCGAGAACGAGGAGGAAGCGCTGTGAGCACGATGCTGCCTTCGGAACTTTCGGATGTCGCTCCTTCCCCCTCCGGGGGAAGGCGGGGATGGGGGCGCGGCGTCCGGCAAGCGCCGCCGCCTCTTCAAGCGCCGAGCGCCCCCACCCCAACCCTCCCCCGGAGGGGGAGG
>NZ_JAQGNQ010000112.1 GCF_028291745.1 Ramlibacter sp.
GACGCTGATCCCCGCATCGACCGTCTTGCGTGAATTGGTGATCACGCCGGCGCGCACCAGCTGCGCGGCCGCATCGCCCATCACACCGGAGTGGAAGCCGAGATCGCGCCGGTCGACCAGCTGGCGCAGGATCGCCTCGGGCAGGCTGCCGATGCCCACTTGCACGGTCGCGCCATCCTCCACCAGGCTGGCGACCTGGCGCGCCACCCCGGCCTCGGCGGGATGCGACTTCGCGGCCGGCGCCTCGAGCGGGGCACGGTCCGTGTACAGCACGTAATCGATGTCTTCGGGCGCGAGCGCGTGCGGCCCGCAAGTCGCGGGCGCCTGCGCGTTGACCTCCGCGATCACGACGCGGGCCCGCGCGATGGCCGGAACCAGGTAGTCCGCGGCCAGCGACAGGCTGTGGCGGCCATCCGGCCCGGCCGGTGCCAACTGCAGCAGGACGACGTCCACCGGATAGCTGCCGTCGGCGACCATCCGGCCGAACTCCGAGTAGTGGCAAGGCAGGATGTCCAGCTTGCCGGCGCGTGCCAAGCTGCGGTTGTTGCCCGCCGCGCAATACGAGACGAATGACACGCAGTCGGCATGCGCGGTCTGCACCGCGTCGGACCAGGAGATGCCCACGAAAGCGGTGAAGGCGCCGATCGCGTGGCGCTGCGCCATCAGGGCAGCGGTCAGCGGCGTCGGCTCGGCGGCGGCCTGGCCCCACATCACCACGTCGCCGGGACGCACGATGCCGTCCAGGCGCGGGTCGGCGGCGGCCAGCGACTTCACGTGTCGTTGCGATGAAGGCTCAGTCGACCTGCGCGCCCGAGTCCTTGACGATCCTGGCCCAGCGCACGAGGTCCTCGCGCACCAGGCTGGCCAGCTGTTCGGGCGTGCTGGCCGCCGGCTCCACGCCCAGCGCCAGGAAGCGCTCCTTCATCTCGGGCGTATCGATCGCCTTGGCGATCTCGCCATGCAGCTTCAGGACGATCTCGTGCGGCGTGCCGGCCGGGGCGAACAGGCCGTACCACGCGTTCGCGTACAGGCCTGGGATGGTCTCGGCCAGCGTCGGCAGGTCGGGCGCGAGCGCTGTGCGCTTCTCGGTGCACACCCCCAGCGCGCGCAACTGCCCACTCTTGACGAAGGGCAGCAGGCCGGCAATGCTGCCGAAGGTGATCTGCGCCTGGCCGCCGATCACGTCGGCGGCCGCGGCCGCCGCGCCGCGATAAGGCACGTGCACGATGTCGATGCCGGCGGCGGTCTTGAGCATCTCGCCCAGCATGTGGTTGACGGTGCCGTTGCCGGCCGAGGCGAAGTTGATCTTGCCCGGCTGCGCCTTGGCCAGCGCCACCAGCTCCCGCAGGTTGCGCACCGGCAGCGCGTTGTTGACGGCCAGCATGTAGGGCGCGACACCCACCTCCATCACCGGCTCGAAGTCCTTCACCGGATCGAAGCCGGCCTTGCGGTACAGGAAGGGGTTGATGGTCTGCACGCTCTGCGCGTTCAGCAGCAGCGTGTAGCCGTCTTTCGGCTGGCGGGCAACGTAGCCCGTGCCGAGATTGCCGCCGGCACCCGGTCGGTTGTCGACGATCACCGCCGCGCCGATGGTGCCCGCAAGCTTCTGCGCCAGCGCCCGGCCGATCACGTCGTTGGCGCCGCCGGGCGCCTGCGGCACGACGATGGTGATCAGCCGGTTCGGATAAGGATCCGCCGCGCGGGCGAGACCGGCGAACAGCAGGGACGTGGCCAGCGACGTCGCTCCGGCAAGGAAGGTTCTTCGGGTGCTCAAGGGCTGGTCTCCGTGCGCTCGGTCGGCGCTTATACTTGTCCGTACAAGCAGACAGCATAGCAGCCGATGCCTCCCTCCACAACGCGCAAGACCCCGCACTCCGAGACCGTCGGTGGGGTCGCCGCAAGCCTGCCCAAGCACGGCCGGGTGGCGCAGGCGCTTTCGGCCGAGATCCAGCGTGGCAAGTACAAGGTGGGCGATCTGCTGCCGTCGGAGGCACTGCTCAGCCTGCGTTTCGGCGTCAGCCGGCACACGGTGCGCGCGGCGCTGCAGACCTTGCAGGGCCTGGGCCTGGTCAGCAGCCACCAGGGGGTGGGCACGCAGGTGCGGGAGAGGCACCCCGTCCCGCGCTACAGCCACTCGTTCACCTCCGCCGAGGACCTGCTGCAGTACGCCACCAGCACGCCGGTGCGCACGCTCGATCGCAAGGAGGTGGCGGTGACCGCCGCGATGGCGGCGCAATTCGGCTGCGAGCCGGGCGAACACTGGTGGCGCGTGCGCACGGTCCGCATGGACCCGGCCAGCCGCACGGTGGTCGCCTATTCCGAGATCCACATCCCGCTGGCTTTCGGCGCCGTGCTGGCGGAGACGGCGAAGAGCCGCCAGCCGATCTTCGCGCTGATCGAGCGGCGCTTCCAGGAAGCCATCGTCGAGATCCAGCAGGACATCACCTGCATCGCCCGGCTGCGCGCCGAGGAGGCGACGCAGCTGCAAGTCGCGCGCAACGCGCCCGGCATGGAGATCACCCGCCGCTACATCGGCCGCAAGGGCCGCGTGCTGGAGGTGGCGCGCTCCGTGCACCCCAGCGAGGTCTTCAGGTATTCGATGCGCGTGCAACTGCGCCACGAAAGCGATTCATGAATTTCCCCGGCTACGACACGGTGCAGGTTGTGCCGCACGACGAGCACGTGCTGCTCGCCACCTTGAACCGGCCGCCGGTGCTCAATGCGCTGAACACGCAGATGGGCCGCGACCTGTTCGACCTGTTCTCGCGGCTCACCGCCGACGCGGGCGGCGTGCGCTGCGTGGTGCTCACGGGCGCCGGCAAGGCCTTCTGCGCCGGCGGCGATCTGAAGGAGCGCGACGGGATGACGCGCGCGCAGTGGCAGGCCCAGCACGAGCTGTTCGAGCGCGCCTTCGTCGCGCTGCTGGAATGCCCCACCCCGGTGGTCGCGGCCGTCAACGGGCCGGCCTTTGGTGGCGGCTTCGAGATGGCGCTGTGCTGCGACTTCCTCTATGCCGCCGCGAGCGCGAAGTTCGCGCTGCCGGAGGTGAAGCTCGGGATCATGCCGGGCGGCTGCGGCACGCAGAACCTGGCGCGCGCCGTCGGCGAACGCCGCGCCAAGGAACTGGTGCTGACCGGGCGCGCCTTCACAGCGCAAGAAGCGCTGGCCTGGGGCGCGGTCAACCAGGTGTGTGCGCCCGACGCCCTGCTGCCGGACGCACTGGCCACCGCGCGGGCGATCGCCGACAACGCGCCCTTGTCGGTACGACAGGCCAGGAAGTCCATCCACTACGGGCTGCAGGTCGACCTGCTGACCGGCTACCGCTTCGAGATCGAGGCCTACAACCGGCTGGTCGACACCGAGGACCGGCACGAGGGCGTGCGCGCGTTCAACGAAAAGCGCAAGCCCGATTTCCAGGGCCGCTGAGCCCGCAGCAGGAAGCAAGCGGATGAAACCCCTGTCCGGACAGCGCGTCATCGACCTGACGCAGAACGTCGCCGGCCCCTACTGCACGCAGGTGCTGGCGGACCTCGGTGCCGAGGTGATCAAGATCGAGCGCCCGGGCGCCGGCGACGACACCCGCCACTGGACGCCGCAGGTCGGTGAGGGCCTCTCGGCGACTTACGCCACGCTCAATCGCGGCAAGCGCAGCCTCGCGCTCGACCTCGACCAGCCGCAGGGACAAGCGCTGCTGCGCCGGCTGCTGCGCCCCGACGACATCGTCGTGCACTCGCTCAAGCCGGGCAGCGCGGAGCAGCGGGGCCTGGGCTACGAGCACCTGCTGCCGCACTGCCCCGGCCTGATCTACTGCGCGCTCAGCGCCTTCGGCAACATCGGCCCGCTGTCCGCGCTGCCCGGGTATGACCCGCTGATCCAGGCCTATGCCGGCATCATGTCGGTCAACGGCCACGACGGCCAGCCGCCCGCGCGGGTGGGCGTGTCGCTGGTGGACATGGGCACCGGCCTGTGGTCGGTGATCGGCATCCTGGCCGCCCTGGCGCGCCGCAAGGACAGCGGCGAGGGCGCGCGCGTCGACACTTCCCTGCTGGAGACCGGCCTCGCCTGGATGACCAATCCGCTGGCCAACTACAGCGCCAGCGGCAAGCTGCCGCGCCGCATGGGATCGGCGACGGCGATGCTCGCGCCCTACGAGGTGTTCGAGACCGCCGATGCGCACGTGTTCATCGGCTGCGGCGCCGACCGCATGTTCCAGAAGCTGGCCGCTGCCCTGGGCAGCAGCCAGCTGGCGCAGGATCCGCGCTTCACTCGCAACGCGGACCGCGTCGCCCATCGCGATGCGCTGCACGAGGCGATCGCCACCCTCACCCGGGCGCAGACCACGCAGGCGGTCGTCGACCAGCTGCGCGCCGCCGGCGTGCCGGTGAGCGCGGTCAACGACCTGGCTGGCCTGCTGCAGGATCCCCAGGTGCAGACCCTCGCTTTGCACCAGCCGATGGCTTCGCCGTCCGGCGCGACGCTCAGCGCCGTCGGCACGCCGATCCGCATCGACGGCCAGCGCGCCTTCGACGCGCACCTCAGCCCGCGCGTCGGCCAGGACACCGAGGCCGTGCTGCGCGCAGCCGGTCTGTCGGCCGACGAGATCGCCACCCTTGCCGCGCAGGGCGCAGTGCAGGTCTGAAACCCACGAGAGAACCCATGGACTTTTCCTACTCCGACACCCAGCAAGAGATCGCGGCTGCGGTGCGTGACCTGTGCGCGCGCTTTCCCGCCGAATACTGGCGCCGCTGCGACGCCCAACTGGCCTACCCCGATGAATTCGTCGCGGCGATGACCGAGGCCGGCTGGCTCGCGTCGCTGATTCCCGAGGCCTATGGCGGCTCGGGCCTGGGCCTGCTCGATGCGTGCGTGATCCTGCAGGAGATCAACGGCCAGGGCGGCAACGCGGCCACCTGCCACGCCCAGATGTACACCATGGCCAGCGTGCTGCAGCATGGCAGCGAACAGCAAAAGCAAGCCATCCTGCCGCGCATCGCGGACGGCTCGCTGCGCCTGCAGGCCTTCGGCGTCACGGAGCCGGGCGCGGGCTCCAACACGCTGCGGATCAAGACCTTCGCGAAGAAGGTCGCCGGCGGCTACGTGATCAACGGCCAGAAGATCTGGACCTCGCGCTTTCGCCAGTCCGACATGTACCTGCTGCTGGCGCGCACCACGCCCTATGAGGAGGTCGAGAAGAAGACCGATGGCCTCAGCCTGTTCCTCGTGGACATCAAGAAAGCCGGCAAGGCGCTGCAGGCGCGCACCATAGACACCATGCTGAACCACCACACCAACGAGGTGTTCATCGAGAACCTCGAGGTGGGCGAGGAGTGGCGCGTCGGCGAGGAAGGCAAGGGCTTTCGCTACCTCCTGAGTTCGCTCAATGCCGAACGCCTGCTGGTGGCCAGCGAATGCATAGGCGATGGCCGCTGGTTCATCGAGAAGGCGCGCAGCTATGCAACCGAGCGCATCGTGTTCGACAGGCCGATCGGCGCCAACCAGGGCGTGGCCTTCCCGATCGCCAAGGCGCACATGAACGTGAGCGCCGCCGAATTGATGCGCAACCAGGCGGCGACGCTGTTCGATGCCGGCAAGCCCTGCGGCGGCGAGGCCAACATGGCCAAGTACCTGTGCAGCGAGGCCTCCTGGGAGGCAGCCGAGGCGGCGATGACCACCTTCGGCGGCTTCGGCTTCGCCACCGAATACGACATCGAGCGCAAGTGGAAGGAGACGCGCCTGTTCCGCACCGCGCCGATCTCCAACAACCTGGTGCTGGCCTATGTGGCGCAGCACCTGCTGGAGATGCCGCGCTCCTACTAGGGCCTGCTCAGAGGCCCTGACTCAGACGCGTTCCAGGATCACCGCGATCCCCTGCCCCACGCCGATGCACATGGTGCACAGCGCGAAGCGGCCGCCGCCCACGTGCAGCTGGTTCACCGCCGTGGTGGCCAGCCGCGCACCCGACGCGCCCAGCGGATGCCCCAGCGCGATCGCGCCGCCGTTCGGATTCACGCGTTCGTCGTCGTCCTTGAGACCCAGCATGCGCAGCACGGCCAGGCCTTGCGCGGCAAACGCCTCGTTCAGTTCGATCACGTCCATCTGCTCCAGCTTCAGGCCGGTGAGTGCCAGCACCTTCTGCGTCGCCGGCGCCGGGCCGATGCCCATCACGCGCGGCGGCACGCCGGCCGTGGCCATACCGACCACGCGGGCGCGCGGCGTCAGCCCGTTTTTCGCGGCAGTCGCCTCGTCGGCCAGCAGCAGCGCGCAGGAGCCGTCGTTCACGCCGCTCGCGTTGCCGGCCGTCACCGTGCCATCAGGGCGGACCACGCCCTTGAGTTTGGCCAGCGCCTCCAGCGAGGTCTCGCGCGGATGTTCGTCCCTGGACACCACGATGGCCTCGCCCTTCTTCTGCGGGATCGTGACGGGGATGATCTCGGTGTCGAAGAAGCCGCGCTTCTGCGCCGCGACCGCCTTCAGCTGCGACGCCAGTGCCATGCGGTCCTGCGCCGCGCGTTCGATCTTGAAATCGGTCGCCACGTTCTCGGCCGTCTCGGGCATGGAGTCGACGCCGTACATCTCCTTCATGCGCTTGTTGACGAAGCGCCAGCCGATCGTGGTGTCGTACACCGCATTCGTGCGCGAAAAGGCGCTCTCCGCCTTGGGCATCACGAAGGGCGCGCGCGACATGCTCTCGACGCCGCCGGCAATCATCAGCGTGGCCTCGCCCGACTTGATCGCGCGCGCTGCCGTGCCCACGGCATCCAGGCCCGAGCCGCACAGGCGGTTGATGGTGGCGCCGGGCACATCGATCGGCAGGCCGGCCAGCAGGGAGACCATGCGCGCGACGTTGCGGTTGTCCTCGCCGGCCTGGTTGGCGTTGCCGTAGATCACGTCGGTCAGCGCCTGCCAGTCGACCTTCGGATTGCGCGCCATCAGCGCCTGCAGCGGGATGGCGCCGAGGTCGTCGGTGCGCACCGAGGACAGCGCGCCGCCGTAGCGGCCGAAGGGCGTGCGGATCGCGTCGCAGATGAAAGCTTGTCGGGTCATGGGTGGGCTCCGGGTTCAGGCCGCGATCGGCAGGTTGATGAGACGTTCGAGTTCCGCGCGGCTCAGGCCTTCGACCGTGTCGATCAGCTTGAGCCCCTGCGGCGTGCATTCCAGCGTGCCCAGGTCCGTGTAGATGCGCTTGACGCAGGCGATGCCGGTCAGCGGATAGTTGCAGCGCTCGACGACCTTGCTCTCGCCCTTCTTGGTGAGCAGGTCCATCATCACCCAGGTCTGCTTGGCGCCGATCGCCAGGTCCATCGCGCCGCCGACCGCGGGGATGGCGCCGGGCTCGCCGGTGCTCCAGTTGGCGAGGTCGCCCCGGGCCGAGACCTGGAAGGCGCCGAGCACGCAGATGTCCAGATGGCCGCCCCGCATCATCCCGAACGAATCGGCGTGATGGAAGTAGGCGCCGCCCGCCAGCAGGGTGACCGGCTGCTTGCCGGCGTTGATCAGGTCGTAGTCTTCCTGGCCCGCGGCCGGCGCCGGGCCCATGCCCAGGATCCCGTTCTCGCTTTGCAGGATCACCTCGCGACCGGCCGGGATGTGATTGGCGACAGTCGTCGGCATGCCGATGCCGAGGTTGACGTAGGCGCCGTCGTGGATGTCCTGCGCCACGCGCGCGGCCAGCTGGTCCTTGCTCCGCTTGTTCATCATGCAGCCTCCTTGAAGCCGCCGGCCTGCGTGGCCACGCGGGGAATCTTGACGATCTTGCCGACGTAGATGCCAGGCGTCACGACCGCTTCCGGATCGAGTTCGCCCAGTTCCCTGATTTCGTACACGCTGGCCACCGTGAGTTTCGCGGCCGTCGCCATCACCGGGCCGAAGTTGCGTGCGGCCTTGCGGTACACGAGGTTGCCCCAGCGGTCGGCCGCCTCGGCCTTGATCAGGGCGACGTCGCCGTGGATCGGGTACTCCAGCACGTACTGCCGGCCGTCGATCTCGCGCGTCTCCTTGCCCTTGGCCAGCTCGGTGCCGTAGCCCGTGGGGCAGAAGAAGGCGCCGATGCCGGCGCCCGCCGCGCGCATGCGTTCGGCGAGGTTGCCTTGCGGCACCAGTTCGAGTTCGAGCTTGCCGCTGCGATACAGGCCGTCGAAGACGTGGCTGTCGACCTGGCGCGGGAAGCTGCAGATGATCTTGCGCACGCGGCCGGTCTTCAGCAGCGCGGCGAGACCCTGGTCGCCATTGCCCGCGTTGTTGTTGACGACCGTCAGGTCCTTCGCGCCCTGCGCGATCAGGCCGTCTATCAATTCACCGGGAATGCCCGAGGTGCCGAAACCGCCGATCAGGACGGTGGAGCCGTCTTTCACGCCCGAGAGCGCATCGGCAATGGAGGCCGCGATCTTGTCGATCATGGAGGGAATCCTTGGAGAGGGATCTTGCGGGGGAGCTTGCGAGCTGATGTTCGCTATGCGAACAAGTGTTCGTATAATGAATTCTACATGCCAGCTCCCGCGCGATCGCAAAGCCCCACGGCCGAGGCGCGCCCCGGCGATGCCTACGTGCAGTCCTTCGCCCGCGGGCTGGAAGTGATCCGCTCCTTCAGCGCCGCCGCGCCGCGCCAGACGCTGAGCGAAGTGGCCGGCCGCACCGGTCTCACCCGGGCCGGCGCCCGCCGCATCCTGCTGACCCTGCAGACGCTGGGCTATGTGGAAAGCGATGGCCGGCTGTTCGCGCTGACGCCACGCATCCTGGACCTGGGCTTCGCGTATCTCTCTTCGATGCCGATCTGGAACATCGCCGAGCCGGTGATGGAGACGCTGGTGGAGCAGGTCAAGGAGTCGTGCTCCGCCGGCGTGCTGGAGGGGACGGACATCGTCTACGTGCTGCGCGTGTCCACGCGCAAGATCATGCGCAACACGCTGGGCGTGGGCTCGCGCCTGCCGGCGTACTGCACGTCGCTGGGACGCATGCTGCTGGCCGGCCGGCCCGACGACGAGGTACTGCGGCTGCTGCGCGCCAGCAAGCTGGAGGCGCGCACGCGGCACAGCCTGACCGACAAGGATGCGATCCTGGCCAAGGTGCAGCAGGCGCGGCGTCAGGGTTGGTGCCTGGTGAACCAGGAACTCGAGGAAGGGCTGGTGTCCATCGCCGCGCCGGTGCTGGATCGCGCCGGCCGCACGATCGCCGCTCTCAACATCAGCGGCCAGGCCAATCGCACCCCGCCGCGGCAGATGCAGGAGACGATGTTGCCGGCACTGCGGGAGGCGGCGGCACAGGTTTCGCAGCGGCTCCTGATGGCCTAGGTTTTGCTCCCTCTCCGGGTGGGAGAGGGAGCAACGCTCACGCTAGCTCCGTCGCGATCTCGAACCGGCTCTGCAAGGCCTTGTGGATCGGGCAGGCATTCGCCACGCGCAGCAGATCCGCGCGCTGCTGTGCATCCAATGCGCCGGTCATCGCCACCTTGCGATTCATCCGGTAGCTGCCACCGCCTTCATCGTGCGTGAGGCTGACTTCGACGCTCTCCAGGGGATATTGCTTGCGCTTGGCATAAAGCTGCAGCGTCAGGATGGTGCAGGCCACCAGCGCCGAATCGAGCAGGTCGTGCGGATCGGGATCGCCCCCCGCGCCGCCGGCCGAAGGCGACAGGTCCGCCCGCCATTGCGCCGTGCCACCCGCGAGTTCGACCGCGGTGCTGCCGGCCACGCTGCGGCCGGTGATGGGATAGGAGGATGCGCTCATGGCTTCACCTGGCTTTCTCGTAGGCTGGGCTTCGCACCAGCGAACCCCAGCGATGCGCGGCATGAACGCTGGGGTGCGGCTGCGCCGCAGCCCAGCCTACACCGTGCAGCCGGCGCGTGCTCACGCCAGCTCGCGCAGCCGCTTGTCCTGCCTGCGCACCAGCAGCGCGATGTCCGCGACATCCTGCGCCGACAGCTTCGGCCCGGGCTTGCGCACGAAGGCGGAGGCGATCACGCCGCGCTGCTGGAACAGGTGCTTGCGCACGGCCAGGCCAACGCCGGCCTGCTGCTCGTAGCGGGCCAGCGGCAGGTACGCGTCGAACAGGTCGTGGGCGCGCTCGCGGTCGCCGCGCGCATGCGCCGCCACCACGTCGACCATCATCTCGGGATAGGCGAAGCCGGTCATTGCACCGTCGGCGCCGCGCGTCAGCTCCTCCGGCAGGAACAGTCCGCCGCCGTTGCCGGTGAGGATGGACACGCGCCGCAGCTCGCCCTTCTCGCTGGCGGCGCGGAGCGTGGAAAGCTTCGCGAGGCCCGGCCAGTCCTCGTGCTTGAGCATCACGCAGGTCGGCGAATTCTTCAGGATGCGCAGGATCACCGAGGGCGACATCTGCACGGTGGTGGACACGGGATGGTCCTGCAGCACCCAGGGCACCCTGGCGCCCAGCGTCTCGTCGACCATCTGGAAGTACGAGACGATCTGGTCGTCGGTGCGCACCGTGGCCGGCGGCGCGACCATCACGCCGGAGGCGCCGAGGTCCATTACCGAATCGGTCAGCTCCTTCATCGCCGCGAAGCCCGGGGCCGAGGCGCCGACCACCACCGGCACCTTGCCCTGCACGCGGGCCAACACCTGGCGCACGAAGGTGCGCGACTCCTCGATGGTGAGCTTGGTCGCCTCGCCCATGATGCCCAGCACGGTGAGGCCGGTGACGCCCTGATCGAGGCAGAAGTCGATCATGCGGTCGGTGCTGCCGAGGTCCAGCGCGCCGCTGTCGCTGAAGGGGGTGACGGTGATGAGGTAGACGCCCTTGGCGGACGTGTCGAGTTGGTGGGTCATGGGGTGCTCCGGAGATCCTTCATGTCGGAGCGTACCAGCACCTTTGGCAATGTCATTGCGGGCTTTGGCCCGCAATCCACCACGGCGCCTCAGCCGCAGCGCGTGCTAATCTCGATCGCACCATGTTCAATCCGTCCCAGGAAGACGTGCGCCGATTCTTCTGCGGCGTGCATGCGAAGGCCCGTTCGGGGCAGCTGCTCGATGCGCTGGAAACGCTGGCCAGCGAATGGCTGAAGGAACACCCCGAATACGACCCCGACATGGCCGACGCGCAGGCCGCGGTCGCGCGCGTCTACGACGGTACGGAGGGCGCGAGCAATCCCTTCCTGCATCTGTCGATGCACCTGTCCATCAGCGAGCAATGCTCCATCGACCAGCCGCGCGGCATCCGCCAGGCCGTCGAACTGCTGGCAGCGCGGCGCAACTCGCTGCACGACGCGCATCACGAGGCCATGGAATGCCTCGGCCAGATGCTGTGGGAAAGCCAGCGCGCCGGCAGGCCGCCGGACGGCGAGGCGTATGTGGAGTGCGTGCAGCGGCGGGCAACGCGCTAGGCGGCGCGTTCGTGAAGAGATTTGAACGCAGAAGTCGCAGAAGAAAACCAGACACGCAAAAGCAGAATGAACGCGAAGCATCAGTGCATTGCGTCCTTCTGCGTCTTCTGCGTTCAAGGTTGCCGAATGCCGCACGCCGTCGACAAAGCGCCAAAGCAAAGGGCCCCGCGGGGCCCTTCGTCCTTGATGCAGCCAGTGCTTACTGGTGATGAAAGCGCGACTCCTGCACCGTCTGCAATTCGCTGTCCAGCGAGCCCACGTAATTGGCCAAAGCCTTGAGGTCCGCATTGGAGAACTGCTTGGCGATCGCGCCCATCACGCCGTTGTTGCGACCGAAGGTGGGGTTGTTCTCGGTCTTGTAGGCCTTCAGCGCCACGAACACGTAGTCGGGATACTGGCCCGAGATCTTCGGATAGCTGGGGTCGATCGGCTTCGACAGGTTGGCGCCGTGGCACGAGAAGCAGGCCGCCTTCTGGACCAGGCCGGCCACCTGCGCATCGGCCTCGCGGTTCGGCTTGTCGCCCAGCGTGGCGCGGCCCTGCTTGCCCAGGTTTTCGTAGTAGTTGGCGATGTCCGAGATGTCCTGCTCGCTCAGGCTCTCGGCGATGCCGCGCATGGTGGGATGCTTGCGGTCACCCGTCTTGTACGCATTGAGCGCCGCGGCGATGTACTTGGCGCCCTGGCCCGCGATCTTGGGAACGCGATAGACCTCGGGGAAGCTGGCCTTGTAGCCGACGATGCCGTGGCAACCCACGCACATCGCCACCTTGGCCTCGATCGACTTCGGGCTGGCCGGCGTCGCTGTCTTCGCCGGTGCGGCGGCCGCGGCAGGCGCTGGCGCGGCAGCGGTTGCGGGGGCGGCGGCAGGCGCTGTCTGCGCCTGGCCCATGCTGGTCGCGCAAGCGACAAAGAGGGCGAAAAGCGTGGTCAACAACTTGTTCATTTTGCGCGCACAATCCCGCGAAGGTCAGTTTCTTTCGATCAACCGGCGATTATAGGGGGCGGCCCCGACGCCCTTTGCCCACCCCCCGCACCATGAAGTTCCAAGGCTCCCAGAACTACGTTGCCACGCAAGACCTGATGCTGGCAGTGAACGCCGCGATCACGCTCAAGCGCCCGCTGCTGGTCAAGGGAGAACCCGGCACGGGCAAGACGATGCTCGCCGAAGAGGTCGCGCAGGCGCTCGATCTGCCGCTGCTGCAGTGGCACATCAAGTCCACCACCAAGGCGCAGCAGGGCCTGTACGAGTACGACGCGGTCAGCCGCCTGCGCGACTCGCAACTCGGGGACGAGAAGGTCAGGGACATCCACAACTACATCGTCAAGGGCGTGCTGTGGCAGGCCTTCACGGCGGAGCAGCCGGTCGCGCTGCTGATCGACGAGATCGACAAGGCCGACATCGAGTTTCCCAACGACCTCCTGCGCGAACTCGATCGCATGGAGTTCTACGTCTACGAGACGCGCGAACTGGTGCGCGCGCAGCACCGCCCGCTGGTGTTCATCACCTCGAACAACGAGAAGGAATTGCCGGACGCCTTCCTGCGCCGCTGCTTCTTTCACTACATCAAGTTCCCGGATGCCGAGACGATGAAGCAGATCGTCGACGTGCACTTTCCCGGCCTCAAGAAAGACCTGCTGGCGTCGGCCCTCAAGACCTTCTACGACGTGCGCAACCTGCCCGGCCTGAAGAAGAAGCCCAGCACCTCCGAGCTGCTCGACTGGCTGAAGCTGCTGGTGGCCGAGGACATCCCGGTCGAGGCCCTGCAAAGCAGGGACGACAAGGTGGCGGTGCCGCCGCTGGTGGGCGCCCTGCTGAAGAACGAACAGGACGTGACGCTGTTCGAGAAGCTGGTGTTCATGCAGCGGCACAACCGGTGAGCACGATGCGTCGCGTTGTTCTCGCCCTCTCGCTGGCCATCTTCTTTGGCGCCGTCGCCGCGCAGGGGCAGTCCGCGGCGCCCGCCGCGCCAGCCCCCGAGCAAGAACTGCGTCGCCTGTGCGCCACCATCTCCATGGCGCCGGTGGACGGCCGCGAGATGGCGCGCCGCGCCGAATGCGTGCTGGCCGGCGTGCTTCCGAGTCCGGACCCCATCAAGGAGGCGCGCGGTCTCTCGCGCGCCGCGCTCGCCGCTGGCGAGCCCATGGGCGGCCTGATGCTGTACCTGGCGTACCAGCGCGATCCGGCCAACCAGTTCCTGCGCGATGGCAAGGTCGACCCCGATGCGTATCGTCGGCTCGCCGCGCGCAGCATCGAGCAGCGCAAGGAGCAGATCGATGCGATCGAGGCGCTGGGCTTCGCGGCGGGCAAGGGCAACTTTGCCGCGGGCGTGCTGCTCGCCAACTACTTCCACGACACCCTCGCGCCGCGCAACGTGGCGCGGGTGGGTGCAATCACCGCGCTGACGATGCGCAACGGCCAGCGCACCCCCATGCTCGAACGCATGGCCGGCGAGGCTGACGCGATCGCGAAGAATGCCGGTGCCACCAAGACCTCGGTGCGCAGCTTCTTCGAGGCGTACCACGATGCCAGCGTCGCCGCGGAGGCAGGCTACCAGGCGCAAAGCGGCGGCCAGACCTGCAGCGCGCTGCAACTGCAGTCCGTCAGCTCCGGGGAGGTCGAAGACCCCGAGTACCTGCCGCTCAAGGGCACGCTGGTCGCCGACAGCTATCTGCTGCGCGGGCACTGGTCCGAGTTCTGGAGCTTCCAGGGCTGCGGCCAGGAGGTGCCGGTGAAGGTCGACTTCGCCGCCGACGGTGCGGGCGGAAGCAGTTCGCGCGCCGGCTACAACAAGGGAGGCTGAAGGCCATGCAAAAGCCGCAGCCGGTGACTCTGGGCTCGGCCTCGGCCTCGGCCGCGGTGCGGCTCGAGCCGATGACGCGCGACCACGTCGCCGGCCTGGAAGCGGCCGCACGCGATGGCGAACTCTGGAACCTGCGCGTCACCTCGGTGCCCGCGCCGGGCGAGGCAGCCAGCTATGTCGCGGCCGCCTTGCAAGGCCGGGAGGACGGCCACATGCTGCCCTTCGTGGTGGTCGACGCCGCGAGTGGCAGCGTGATCGGCAGCACGCGCTATCACGACATCGTGCCGGCCGTGGAGCGGCTCGAGATCGGCTACACCTGGTATGCCAAGAGCTGGCAGCGCACGCACGTCAACACGACCTGCAAGCTGATGCTGCTGCAGCATGCCTTCGAAACCCTGGGCGCGCAGCTGGTGGGCTGGCGCACGGACAACTACAACTTCGCCTCGCAGCGCGCCATCGAGCGGCTGGGCGCGAGGAAGGACGGCGTGCTGCGCCACCACGCGCTGCGCCGCGACGGCACCGTGCGCGATACGGTGATGTACAGCCTGGCCGCGGGCGAGTGGCCGGAGGTGAAGGCGCACCTGGAGTACCAGCTGGCGCGGGCGCGGTGAAGCCGCCAGCGAAGCGGAGCCTGACATGCTGATCGACTTCTTCTACACGCTGCGCAGCGCCAAGCTGCCCGTCTCCGTCAAGGAGTACCTCGTCCTGCTGCAGGCCTTGCAGGCAGGCGTGGTCGGGCCCGAGAGCGACGGGCAGTACAGCCTGGACGACTTCTACTATCTCGCCCGCACGGCGCTGGTGAAGGACGAGAAGCACTACGACAAGTTCGACCGCGCCTTCGCGGCCTACTTCAAGGGCGTGGAGCTGCTGGCCGACTTCACCAAGGAGATCCCGCTCGAGTGGCTGCGCAAGAACCTCGAACTCGAACTCTCGCCCGAGGAGAAGGCGAAGATCGAGAAGATGGGGTGGGACGAGCTGATGGAGACGCTGAAGAAGCGCTTCGAGGAACAGAAGGACCGGCACGAAGGCGGCAGCAAGATGATAGGCACCGGCGGCACCTCGCCTTTCGGCGCCTACGGCTTCAATCCGCAAGGCATCCGCATCGGCCAGGACAAGAGCCGCAACAAGAGCGCGGTGAAGGTGTGGGACCAGCGCGCGTACAAGGACTACGACGACAGCCAGGAGCTGGGCACGCGCAACATCAAGATCGCGCTGCGCCGCCTGCGCAAGTTCGCGCGCGAGGGCGCCGAGGAAGAACTGGATCTCGACGACACCATCAGGGCCACCGCGGCGAACGCAGGGTGGCTGGACATCAGGATGGTGCCGGAGCGGCACAACAACGTGAAGGTGCTGCTGCTGATGGACGTGGGTGGCACGATGGACGAACACATCCACCGCGTCGAGGAGATGTTCTCCGCGGCCAAGGCGGAGTTCAAGCATCTGGAGTTCTACTACTTCCACAACTGCGTCTACGACTTCATGTGGAAGAACAACCGCCGGCGCTTCAGCGAGAAGTTTCCGACCTGGGACATCCTGCGCAAGTACAACAAGGACTACAAGCTGATCTTCGTGGGCGACGCGACGATGAGCCCGTACGAGATCCTGCAACCGGGCGGCAGCGTCGAATACAACAACGAGGAGGCGGGCGCGCAATGGATCCAGCGCCTGACCAGCGCCTTCCCCAAGTTCGTCTGGATCAACCCCGAGCCGCAAGGCGTGTGGCAGTACCGCCAAAGCATCGCGGTGATGCAGCAGTTGATGAACCACCGCATGTATCCGCTGACGATCAAGGGGCTGGAAGAGGCGATGCGGCTGCTGGTGAAGTGAGGGCTGGTGGGGCCTTCGGCAACCCACGCCACGAGAGTCCACGGCCGCGAGTGCCCTTGCCTGGATGTCATTGCGGGCTTGACCCGCAATCCACGCTGCGACGGCGGATGCGCCGTCGTGGATCCCGGGTCAAGCCCGGGATGACATCCGCTGGGGTCTCACAACATCGCCAAGGGCGTCGCCTCCTGCGGCGGCGGGAACAGGCGATCCAGTTCTTCGAGCTGTGCGGCAGACAAGGGCCGCGCCAGCGCCCCGGCGTTCTCCTCCACCCGCTCCCGGCTGCCGCTCTTCGGAATCGCAATCACGCCCTCCTGCGCCAGCAGCCAGGCCAGCGCGACCTGCGACACCGTCATGCCCTGACGCTGCGCGAAGCGCACCAGCGCCGGCGCGCGCAGCAGCCGTCCCTGGTCGAAGGGCGAATAGGCCATCACGGGAATTGCTTGCGCGTGCAACCACGGGCGCAGGTCCCAATCGATGCCGCGCTCGGCGAGGTTGTAGAGGACCTGGTTGACCTGCACCGCGCCGCCGCCGGGCGTGCCCCACAGGTCCTGCATCGCATCGGTGTCGAAGTTGCTCACGCCCCAGTGGCGGATCTTGCCCGCCCGGCGCAGTGCCTCGAAGCCCTCCACCGTCTCGGCCAAGGGAACGCTGCCCGGCCAGTGCAGCAGATAGAGATCGATCGTCTCCACCCGCAGCCGGCCAAGACTCGCCTCGCACGACTTGCGCATTGCCTTGGCCGACGCGTTGTGCGGGTAGACCTTGCTGACCAGGAAGACCTGGTCGCGGCGGCCGGCGATCGCCTCGCCCACCAGCAGTTCCGAGCGGCCGTCGCCATACATCTCCGCCGTGTCCACCAGCGTCAGGCCCAGGTCGAGCCCGCGGCGCAGCGCTGCAATCTCCTGCTGGCGCAGAGCCGGATCGTCACCGAGGTTCCAGGTCCCCTGGCCGAGCGCCGGCACCGTTTCGCCGCAGGGGAGGACGCGCTTCATGCCTTCACCTCCTGGAGCATTCGCTGATGAACGCGCGCCGTGCCTCGCCGGTCTTGCCGCGTGCCTCGGCATTGCACTCCTGCATCACCTTCTGCTGCCGCTGGCGGCCGGCCGCGAGGCAGGCGCCCAGGAAGCGATTGTGCTCGCTGCCTTTCAGCTCGCGCGTATCGGCCTCGTAGCGGCAGGTCGTCATCAATTGCTGCTGCGGCGTCGGCTCGCGCCGCAGCTGCTGCGCCTGGACTGCGGTCGCCAGGAGCATGGCGGCGAGGGCGATGGCGGTGCGCTTCATCGGGTTCCTTCCAGGGCAGTTGGGTGAAATTATCGGCCACCCTGCGGCTCAGGCGCCCTGCAGGTCGGGCGCCAGCCGGATCAAGGCGCCGCGCGCGGAGGCGGCGATCTGCAACTGCTCGATCAGCATGCGGTTCATCTCGGAGATCGCCACCGTCCGCGGCCGGTCGGTGCGCCACACCAGATGGCGCGAAATCGACAGCGCCTGCACCGGCCCGCCGGAGAAGCTGCCGCCGTCCGCATCGCCGCCCACAACGGAGTACGGAGTGACGTGATAGCCCACCCCTCGCCGCACCAGTTGCTTGATCACGTCCAGCGCCTCCGCCTGGATCACGATGTTCAACGCGAAGCCGTGGGCGGCGGCCGCCTTCTCCAGCAGCATGCGCAGCGAGTTGTGGTGGCTGGTCTGGATCAAGGGCAGCTGCCGCAGGTCCGCGATCGCGTAGCTGCGCTGTTCCCCGCCCGCGGGGCCCAGGAGCCACAAGCCCTCCTCGAACAGCAGCCGCGATTCCAGCAAGGGGTGGCTGTGGAATTCGGTCATCACCGCGACATCTAGGCGATCCGACAACATCCATTCCTGCAGCACCTGGTTGTAGCCCTCGGCGAGGCTCACCAGCACGTCGGGGTAGTGGGCACGGTAGCGCGCCACGGTGCTGCCGATCAGGAGATTGCCCACCGAAGGCGGAAAGCCGATGCGCACCGTGCCGGTCGGCACCTGCGCGCGCGAGATCACGTCGATCCGCGTCTGGTCCGCCATGCGCAGCAGGGCGGCGGCACGCACCTCGAGCAGCCGGCCGGCTTCGGTGGGCTCGGAGCCGCGGCTGTGCCGGTGGAACAGCGGCACGCCCAGCTCCTCTTCCAGCAGGCGGATCTGGCGGGTGATGGCCGGCTGCGCCACGTGCAGCGCGTCCGCCGCCTTGCTGAAACTGCGCAGTTCGGCCACGCGCAGGAAGTACTTCAGCTGGGTCAGGTCCAAGGTCACGGTCTCCATCGGCGAACTCGCTGACAGGGTGCTGCAGCGTCGTGTGCCATTCAATTATCTGATGGCGAACGTCACAATTTGGTATTTCCGCGATGACGGGCGCCTCCCTATAGTGCGCCGCAGATGGCACGATTTCTCAGCGAGCAGGACGTCGAACACCTGCTGACCATGCCCCTCGCGCTCGAGGCCGTGGAGCAGGCGATGGCCGAACTCGCGCGCGGCGAAGCCACCAACCTGCCGCGCGATCGCCTGCGCTCGCCCGAGACCAGCATGCACCTGCTGCAGGGGCTCGTGCCCAGCCAGGGTGCGATGGGCTACAAGGTCTACACCGTGCACCGGGGCGTCGTGCGCTTCCTGCTGCATCTGTATGACAGCCGCAGCGGCCGCTTGCTGGGCATCCTGCAAGCCGGCCTGCTCGGGCGCATGCGCACAGGCGCGGCCAGCGGGGTCGCCACGCACCAATTGGCCCGTGCCGACGCGCGCACCCTGGGCGTGTTCGGATCGGGCAAGCAGGCGGCTGCGCAGGTCGAAGCCGTGTGCCTGGTGCGCCCGATCGCCACGGTGAAGGTCCATGCGCGCGATCGCGATCGGCTGACCGTGTTCTGCGATGCGCTGGCACGGCGGCTCGGCGTCGATGTGCGCCCCGCCGCGAGCGCGCGCGAGGCGGTCGAAGGCAGCGACATCGTCACCACCATCACCAGCAGCGAGACGCCCGTCTTCGACGGTGCCTGGCTTGCCGAGGGCACGCATGTCAATGCCGCGGGCAGCAACATGCTGAGTCGGCGGGAACTTGACGAAACCACCCTTGGCCGCTGCGAGCTGATCGTGACGGACAGCCGCGAGGTCGCGCGGCGCGAGTGCGGGGACCTGCTGCCGATGATCGAAAAAGGCCGCATCGGCTGGGGCCAGGTCGCGGAATTGGGGGATGTCCTGATCGGTCGCGCGCCCGGCCGTGCACACGATGGCCAGATCACCTGTTTCGAGTCGCATGGCCTGGCCGTGCAGGACGTGGCGGTGGGCGCCCGCCTGCTCGCGTTGGCTGCGCAACGGGACGTCGGCAGCGCGCTGCCCCCGGAGCTCGAGTGAAGACCCATACCAAGGAGACAAGCAGATGAATCCAATGCGCACCGAAGCGCGCAGGCCGCGGCTGTTACGCCGCGCCGTGCTGGCCCTCGGCCTCACCCTGGCCGCCACCGGCGCGATGGCGCAGGCGTGGCCCAGCCGCCCGATCCGCATGATCGTGCCCTTCCCGGCAGGCGGCCCGACCGACGTCTATGCGCGCGTCATCGGGCAGCGCCTGAGCGAAGTGCTCGGCCAGCCGGTGATCGTCGAAGACAAGCCGGGCGCCACCGGCGTCATCGGCAGCACTGCCGTCCGCGATGCGCCACCCGACGGCTACACGCTGCTCTTCACCTCGAACAGCGCGCACGTGATCGGGCCGCTGCTGCACAACCCCGCGCCCTTCGATCCCGTCGCCGACTTCAAGCCGGTGATGATGGTGCTGCGCTACCCGATGTACCTGCTCACCTCGGCCAAGCTGCCGGTGACCAACGTGAAGGAGTTCGTGGCGCTGGCGAAGTCGAAGCCGGGCAAGCTGAGTTATTCGAGCGTGGGCATCGGCAGCGGTGGCCACCTGGCGTGCGAGCTGTTCAACATGGCGACCGGCATCAACACGCTGCACGTCGCCTACAAGGGCGCGGCGCCCGCGCAGGCCGCACTGGCCGCGGGCGAGGTCGACTACATGTGCGACAGCGTCGGCTTCTCGCAGCCGCTGGTGGACGCCGGCAAGCTGCACGGCCTGGCGATCATCGGCCCGAAGAGGGTCCCTGCCGTGCCCAGCGTGCCCACGGTCGCCGAGCAGGGCATCCCCGGTGTCTCCGCCTTCATCTGGCAAGGCGTCTACGGGCCCAAGGGCCTGCCCGACGCAGTGCGCGATCGCCTGAGCGCGGCGCTGACGAAGATCGTCAACGAGCCGGCTTTCAAGGAGCGCGTGGACAAGAACGGCTACGAACTGATGGCCAGCACGCCCGAGCAGCTGACGCGCGACACCGTTGCCGAGAAGGCGATGTGGAGCCGCATCATCACCGAGAAGAACATCAAGGCCGAATGAGCGGCCGCACCGACCAAGGAAATCCATGACTGCAGTCGATTACAAGAGCGAGGTCCGCGACGGCATGCGGATCGACTGGGATGTGCCCATCCCCATGTCCGATGGCGTGGCCATGCGCTGCGACATCTTCCGGCCGGTGGGCGACGGACCCTACCCGGTCATCCTGAGCTACGGCCCGTATGGCAAGGGCCTGTCATTCCAGGAGGGCTACTCCACCGCCTGGAAGCTGATGATCGACGAGTACCCGGACGTCGCGCGGGGCTCGTCGAACAAGTACCAGAACTGGGAGGTGGTCGATCCCGAGAAGTGGGTGCCGGACGGCTATGTCTGCATCCGCGTCGACTCGCGCGGCGCGGGCCGCTCGCCCGGCGTGTCGAACCAGCACTCCCCGCAGGAGACGCAGGACATCGTCGAATGCATCGAGTGGGCGGGGGTGCAGCCGTGGTCGACCGGCAAGGTCGGCATGAACGGCATCTCCTATTACGCGATCAACGCATGGCGCGCCGCCGCCAGGCAGCCGGCGCACCTGGCGGCGATCTGCTGCTGGGAGGGCAACACCGACCGCTATCGCGAAGCATCGCACCACGGCGGCATCCTCAGTGTGTTTGCCAAGAACTGGCACGACATGCAGGTCAAGACCGTGCAGCACGGACGCGGCGAGCGCGGCGCCCGCAGCGCCGTCACCGGCGAACTGGTCTGCGGACCCGAGACGCTGCCCGACGAGGAACTGGCGAAGAACCGCGTCAACATGTGGCAGGAGTTCCTGGAGCACCCGCTGGACGACGCCTACTACCGCGCGCGTTCGCCGGACTTCTCCAGGATCGAAGTGCCCCTGCTGTCGGCGGCCAACTGGGGCGGCCAGGGCCTGCACCTGCGCGGCAACATCGAAGGCTTCATGCGTTCGGCCTCGCCGCAGAAATGGCTGGAGGTGCACGGTGGCGCGCACTGGGCGGAGTTCTATACCGACTACGGTGTCGCCCTGCAGAAGCGCTTCTTCAACCACTTCCTCAAGGGCGAGGCCAACGGCTGGGACCGGCACCCCGCCGTGCAACTGAAGGTGCGCCGCATCGACCGCTTCGAGGTGCGGCTGGAAAACGAATGGCCGCTGGCGCGCACCGAGTGGACGCGCTTCTATCTCGATCCGCGCACCATGCGCCTGGGCACGCAGGCGCCCGCCGATGCGCAGGACACCGAGTACGAGGCGATGGGCGACGGCCTCACCTTCATGAGCGAGCCGCTGAAGGAGGAGACCGAGATCACCGGGCCTTCGGTGCTGCGCCTGAACCTCTCGTCCGAGACCACCGATGCCGACGTGTTCGCGGTGCTGCGCGTGTTCGATCCGCAAGGCAAGGAGGTCGTGTTCCATGGTGCGCTCGATCCGAACACGCCCATCGGCCAAGGCTGGCTGCGCGCCTCGCACCGCAAGCAGGACGCCAGGCTGAGCCTGCCCTACCGGCCGTACTACACGCATGACGAGGTGCAGCCGCTCAAGCCGGGCGAGTGCGTCGCGCTCGATGTGGAGATCTGGCCGACGTGCATCGTGGTGCCGCCGGGTTATCGCATCGGCCTGTCCGTGCGTGGCAAGGACTACGAGTTCGACGGACCGGCCGCGACCCTGTCGAACATGAAGAACCCCATGAAGGGCTGCGGCCCCTTCGTGCACGACGATGCGGGAGATCGCCCGCCCGAGGTTTTCGGCAAGCGCAACCGCCTGCACTTCAGCGGCGGCAAACAGAACTACGTGACGCTGCCGCTGATTCCGCCCAAGCGCACGTAGTACACGTGCAGGTGTGTTGAGCAAAGTCGCCGGCCTCACCCGCCGGCGACGATAGCCCACGCTCCCAGCAGCACCAGCCCCACAAGGAAGCAGCGGCGGAACCCGGCCTCGCTCAGGTGCGAGCGCAGCCGCTGGCCGACGGCCATGCCCGCCAGCGCCGGCACGAGCGCGAGCGCCGACTGCAGCGATGCCGCCATGCCCAGCTCGCCACGCGCTGCGAGCAAGGCAGCGAGCGCGATCGTCGACGTGGAGAAGGACAGCCCCAGCGCCTGCGCCAGCGCGTCGCGGTCGAGTCGCAGCCACTGCAGATAGGGCACAGCCGGTAGCACGAAGACGCCGGTCAGCCCGGTGACCAGCCCCGTCGTGACGCCCGCGATCGTGCTGGCCAGGGCTTCCCGCCCGGGCCGGGGCCGCCGCGGGCGCCAGCCGGCCAGTCCACCGACGCCATAGGCTAGCAGGCAGGCACCGAGCAGTTGCCGGCCGAGCCCCTCGTTGGGCAGCGGCAGCCAGGCCGCGGCAGCGACGCCCACGACGATCGCAAGTTGCAGCGGCCACAAGCGTCGCAGCAGCGGGCGCAGGCCGGGCCCGACCAGGCCCTGCCACAGGTTGGTCAGCAGCGAAGGCAGAGTGAGCAGGCCGGCCGCCTGCGGCACCGTCATGAGCAGGCCGAGAAAGCCCATCGCGAAGGTGGGCAGTCCCATTCCAAGCACGCCTTTCACCACGCCCGCGGCAAAGAAGACGAGGCCCACGAGCGCCAGCTCGGGAAGATGCGCGAACGACATGGCGGGCAGTGTCGCGGCCTCGCAGGGCCGGCACCATCCATCTTTCATTGAGGCTCGCGCGTGGGCGCCTGCCCATAATCGATCCATGCGCTTCGACTGGACCGACCTCCAGGTCTTCCTGCAGGTATGCGACGCCGGCAGCATGACGGCCGCTGCGCAGCGCTGCCACCTGACGCTGGCGGCCGTCAGCGCCCGCATCCGGGCCCTCGAAGAGGCCAACGAGCTCGTGCTGCTGCACCGGCAGGCGCGCGGCGTCACGCCGACGCTGGCGGGCGAGATCCTGGCGCGCCATGCGCGGCTGGTCTTCGAGCAGGTCCAGCGGCTGGAGCGCGATCTGCTGCTGGCGCGGGGCGCACCGGTGCAGCCCCTCGTCGTTCTCGCCAACAGCTCCGCGCTCGCGCGGCCGCTGGCACCGGCACTCGCCGACTGCGCTGGGGATGGCCGGACTGTCGTGGTGCGCGAAAGCGCGAGCGAAGCGACCGTGCAGGCTTTGCGCTCGGGCGCGGCGGAGGTCGGCATCGTCTCGGATGCGGTCGACACGCGCGGGCTGCTGGCGCGCGAACTCGGGCCCGATCCGCTGGTGCTGGTGGTCGCGACTGGCCACGCGCTGGCGGCCTGCGAAAGCGTGCCCTTCGCGGCCGTGCTGGGTCAACCCTGGGTTGCGTGGGGCGAACAGAGCGCGCTGTCCGCGCACCTGCAACTGCGCGCCGCGGCACTCGGCGCAAGGCTGCCAGCGCGATTCACGTATCCGCAAGCGGCAGGCGTGCTGCAACTGGTCGCCCGGGGGGCGGGAGTGACGGTGCTGCCGCAGGCCGTGGTGGACCTGCATGCGGGCGCAGCGGTGGCGTGTGTGCGGCTGGAAGAGCGATGGGCGCAGCGGCGCCTGCTGGTGTGCCACCGCGAAGGTGGCCCTGCCCTGCGCGCGCAGGTGGCCGACGCGCTGCTGCGCGCATGGCGGCTGGTGGCGCCCCCGGCGGGAGTCCAATTACCCCCCGTTTGAGCTTGAAAGCATAGCTCCTTCGCCGCATCCGTTCGCGAGGTACCGTCAGAAGTACCGTCGTTAGCACCGGCTGGCGGATGGTGAGCACCACCGGTATCAGGGCGCACCGGGCGGTCCCGATCATCCGCCGCCGCAAGCTGGTGGTGGGCCAGTAGCGGGTACGCCGGACGGTAGCGCGACGCGAAGGCGGATCAACCAGCACGAAGCTCCAAGAGCACCACACCGCGCGCTGGTGCCGCACGCCCGCCCAGCGGCCAGCTCAGGCTCGTGGTGGGGCATCAGGCAGCATGGGCTTCAGCACGCCCATGCGCGGTGCTTCGGGTGACGCCGCCCTTGCAGCCGTGCGGGGCAAGTCTTCGTGCAAAGCCGCCCGGGAACTTGTGCTCTGCACAACGAATTTATTTTCCATTTGGAAAATGTCTGTGCTACAGTAGAGACGCTCACGCAAAGACCCACCCGCAACGGAGACCAGGAGAAAAGGATGCGCCTCAATGAATTCGGGAAGAAGGCCCGACTACTGCGAATGGAGCTCGATCTTTCGCTGAAGGAGCAGGCCGAAGCCATGTTGATTAGTTCCGCGCACCTGAGCGCGTTGGAGTACGGCGATAAGAAGCTGAACGAGGGCCACATCGATATGGCGGTTCGCTTCTTTGAGCGTGCCGGCGTGCCGAAGAACGAGCTGGCGGCGCTGCGCGACGCCGGTGCGAAGTCGATCGAGTCCATCAACACGAAGGACATGTCGGCTGATGCGCGCGCGATGGTGTACGCCTTCGCGCGCAAGCTGCAAGAGAACGGCAAACCGCCCACGGGCATCGAGAACTGGCTCAAAGACCGGAAGTAACCACACTAGAGGACCGAGGAAGACATGACGACGCTAGGGAACGGACATCGCAGCAGGCTGCCCACCGGTATGAAGGTCGCCCCTACCAGCTACGCTAAGCTGGAACTCGCGGCGGACAGCCTGCGCCCCCTGCTCCCCCGGGAGCGCGGCTCGCAGTACAAGATCGACGGCGCGCGCGTGCTTGAGCGCACGCTGCGTCAGGCGGAATACGAGTTTCACGTCGAACACGCTCACAACCTGGAAGACTGCGCGGCCTTCACCATCCCTGACGAGGGCCTGGTGGTGCTGCGGCAGGACGTCTACGACGGCCTGTTCCGCGACTCCGTCTTCTCGCGCAGCACCGTGATCCACGAGGTCGCGCACATCGTCCTGAAGCACCATGTCACCCTGCGTCGCGGCGCTGTCGGCCAGCACAAGTTCTACGAAGACAGCGAGTGGCAGGCCAAGGCAATGACGGCGGCGGTGATGATGCCGATGGACGCGTGCCAGCAGGCGCGAAACGCGTATGACTTGGCAGAGATGTGTGGCACCAGCGTCGAGGCCGCTACGTACCGCCTAGAACGGCTGATCAAGGAGAGGCTGATCTCGCGCAAGCTGTAAAGAAAAAGCCCACGAAGTGGTTGCAACACTTCGCAGGCCTGTGGTTGGTGAAGCGGGTTTGACCAGCCACCCCGAACCGATGTCTTGTCAGGACCCCGCGAGTTTACGCCCGCGGCGACGGTTTGGGTAGAGAACATCCCGGATAGCCCCTTCAATTCAAGGAGGTCGCATGTCGACCAACGAGAACCAGCAGGGCGGCCGTTGGGTGTATTGCCGGTCCATTCGTCTCAAGAATGGCCGTGTGATCTACCCGAAGAACGCCCAGTTCTTCCGCTTCTGGGTCAAAGCCTGACCCGCCGTTAGCGGCGTAGACGCCCGGTTCATACCGGTATGGACGGTCGAAGACCGTGTGCGGGTCGCAGCCTGACGCTGTGGCTTCAACGATCCGACGAGTGCCAGGGGTTGGCCCTGGCACCGTCATCACCAACGCCACATCAAAGGACATCAACATGTCAGGCAACAAAACGACTCCCCGCGGCCGCGATGCGAAATCGGGCCAGTTCATCCCCGTGCGCGAGGCGCAGCGGCGCCCGAGCACCACCGTGGTGGAACGCGTCGCCGTCCGCTCTCCTGCGCCGAAACGAAAGGCGGGCCGGTAATGGAGGACTCGAAGACCAACGCTCGCCCGCCGCGCGACGCACTGGGAATCGGGTTCGGACTCTTCCTAGTCTTGGCCGGCGCCCTCACCTTGGCAGAGAACGCCGGGTGGATTTCCGCCCTGAAGTGGGGAGCCCCCGTCTTCTGGACGGTGGTCGGGTCCGTCATCTTCTACAAGTCGCTCCGAACCAAGTAACAGCGCTGGCTCACTCCCCTGGCCCGCTTCGGCGGGCTTTTTCAGTGGTGCTCGCAGAACCGGCAGCACAGTCTCACGCCCGGCGGTGACGTGCATCAGGAGGGGCGGCGCCACCCCTAGGAAGATTCGTGAATGCGCATCAACTCACCAGAAGCACTTGGCCTGGCGTGGCCTGCGCGGTCTGAGGCCGATGCGCGAGCGAGCGCTGCGGTGGCGCCTACTTCAACTGCAGATGCAGCCGTCGCCACGGCGCAATCCTCGTGGATGAGGAGTTGCCCCCGGTACAGTTCGGGGCGCCCTTCTCAGGTTCCCGAGCCCTACCGTCAGCCGGTTGACTGCCTGGACGGTCAGCCGAGGAGTCGATGGAGAGGTTCATGACCCATCTGGCGTTGCTGAAGAATCGGGCTTTCGCGAGCGGGGCGCGGGCGTCGACCAGGGCTCCAGTATCCGGAGAATGCACCCTCAACAAAGGAGTAGCGCGATGACAACTGGCCCATGGCCCGCCTCGACGAGCGTGCATGCACCGACGCCGGGACCGTGGATCATCGTCCGGCAGCCAGGCGGCAGAAACCCGATCCTGATCAAGAGTGCAGCCCTTCCGATGACTGCGCCGGCGGTGTTCCGCCTGCGTGACCAGAAGATGCACAACCTTGAAGCGAATGCACAGCTCGCCGCAGCATCGTGGGAACTGCTCGATGGTGCCAGGCGCGCGCGAGCACTACTCGCAAGCGTCGGGAATACTGAAGCGCGTGCGGTAGTCGAAGCGCTGGATGCCGCCATCGCCAAGGCTACCGGGGCCGGCCCATGAGCAATCTCCTCCTGCGCAGTCTGCGAAGAGCAGGTCTCAGCTCGGGACCCGCGTGAGCCAGTACGCGGCGGCGGAGACGATGGCCGCCGCGAGCGAGACGAGGGCACTCCACATCGCATATCTCGCTGCCCGTTCGGATGCTAGGGCTGAGCGCTGCGCGGCGCGCACGGCTTGCCGCTCCAGCTCCAGGGATTCGGCTGCCTTTGCGTCGGCTCGGGTCCGGTCTTGCCGATCCAGCCACTCGTTGATGAGGGATAGGATGCGCGGGTATCCACCGCTAGCCTTGGCAGCCGCATCGCGAAGGGCGACCTCTCCGGCTTCGCCACCGCCATGCTCGTCCACCCATTGCTGCACTTCTTCGACGCTCTTGAAGTCACGCAGGCCCGCGCCCGTGATCGCCGCGCCGCGCGCCATTTCAATCCTCCACTCACTGTCCATCTAACCTCCGGCTCGGGGCAGGAGGGCTTTGCTGATGTTCGCGCCTCTCCTCACGTCGATTGTGCCGGCTGGGAGTTCAGCCTCTCATTGCGCCCCGCAGCACCCGCGTCCAGCCACAATCGGCCATGAGCAACCTTCGCCTACGCGGCCTGCGCGAAGCTGGGGTCATTACCGGCCAGGTGCTGCCCTTCGCGCGTGTCGGCGCGGCGGCGGCTGTTGCCACGCGCCACAACGAGGTGCACCCGGATGCGCCGTGGATCGTCATGATCGTGGAGGCCATGAACAGCGGCGACTACTGGGTGGTCAGCGAAGAGGATGCCCAGCGCCTGGAGGCGAAGGGCTACACCCGGTACGTCACGAAGCAAGGCCTGCCGGAGACCTGGTCCCCGTTGCTCCATTGACGAATTCGTAGGCGCGGTCGCAGCCGTTGCGTTGGCGCTGCGCGACTTCGTCGTCCGCGCAATCGGCTCGCCGAAGCGCGAGGCGGTCAGTCGCTGGAGGCCAGGGCGTACCAACAGCCGCTGCCGACGATCAGGAGGGGCTTGGGCGAGATGGGCCGGCCGTCCGGCATCCAGACAAGCTAGCCGGGAACGCGGGTGATGAAGTACGTCGCAGCGAAAACGATCCCGGAAGCGGCCGAGATGAGCGCGCCCCACATCGCGTACCTGGCGGCGCGCTCCGAAGCCACGGCTGCGCGACGGGCTGTTTCCAGGCTCGCCTCTGCGTACGCATCGGTGCGCTTGCGCTCTTGCAGCTCCAACCACTTCTCCGCCACCTGCGAGTTGTAGACGAACTCTCCGTTGGCTAGACCGGTACGTACGCGCAGTTCCCCGCCGTTGTACTTGGCCCAGGTGCCCACGGCCTCCACCGACTGCAGCCGCGACGGCGACTGGTTGCTGTAGTAACCCTCCTCCAATTCGTCGTCTTCGCCCATGCGCTGATTATCGCGTCGCGATGCATTCCGCATGGCTGGCTCCCCCGCATGCCTCATGCACCAGCAGACCCTGCGAGGGACTGCCGGAAAAGCACGGGAGAGCACGAGAGCACGCTGCGGACAATCGCTTCCATGTCCGATAAGCACTCCCCGCCGTCGAAGATGAAGCCAGAGGCCGCCAAGAAAGCGGGCAAGCCCAATGCACCGGCGCACGCGAGGAAGTTCGTCCTGCAAGCCGACCTTTCAGAGGAGGACGCCTGGGCGCTCGCTGAGGCCAAGAACCTCACCGCGAACGAGGAGCTGTTCGCCCAGGCGTACCTCGCGAACGGGCTCAATGCCACCCAGGCCTACATGGCCGTGCACCCCAAGGCCAAGCGAGGAACCGCGACTGTGGAGGGGTCCCGAACGCTTGCGAAAACCCACGTTTTGCGACGGGTGCGCGAGCTGGTCGCCGAGCGCAGCAAGAAACTGGAGATTGACGGCGAGGAGCTGCTGCGGCACACCCACGCGGTGGCGACGGCCGATCACCGGCACCTCACCCAGTATCGCTACTTCAACTGCCCGTACTGCCGTGGCCTCGACCACCGGCGCCAGCGCACGCTTGCCCAATTTGAGGATGACCGCCGCCGACACGAAGACGAGGAGCGGAAGCGCGAGGCGCACTGCGTAATCGCGGACAAGGCCTATGTGCCGGACGACTTCGACGAGGAGGGTGGGCCCGGGTTCAACGAGTGCGCCGCGCCGGTCGAGGACTGCCCGAATTGCTTTGGCAACGGGGTGGGTCGCACGGTGATCGCCGACACCAGCAAGGTGCCAGCCGATGCCGCGATTCTGTTCGCCGGGGTGAAGGAAACGAAGGATGGCGTGGAGGTGAAGTTCCACGACAAGCTGACCGCTCAGAGCATGTTGTTCAAGCACAAAGGCCTATTCGAGGCCGACAACGCGCAGCAGGCGGCGGCCACCTCACCCGAGGCGCTCGCGGCCATGGCTGCGGCCATGGAGGTCGGGCGAGCCAAGCAGCTCCAGAAACTCGCGGAACGCCGGGCGACCGGCTTCAGCGGGGATTAGCTTGTAGCTACGCGGCAGGGTCAATGCTGTCCTGGGGGTCCGGCCAGTTTTCCCGCAGCGTGCGGTAGACCTGGTCCACCCATCTGCGGTCATTCTGGGCGTCAGGACCGACGTACCCGGTCCCCATGTCGAAACTCCCCATCCGAAATACCACGCCGTCCAAGGCTAGGTTGCCGACGGCGGAGGACATGTACGCCGTGCCGTCAGCCCGCACTCTCAACTGCCACGCCTGCGTGTCAGTAACGGAACCCAGCAGCCGCGCAATGTTGTCACGGGTGAACTGAGACGGGTCGTTGAGGTCGACGGTGAACATGCGCAATTCTCGCGCGGATCCGGCCTGCGTTTGGCTTGATGCATCCGAATTTCGGCGCAGCCGGCGCGCGGGTCGGTGCAGTGCGGTACGAGCGCTGATCCGCCTAGCGCAGGCGATCCGAGTCCTGCGGCTTGCATGCGTCCCTCAGGCGCCGGGCCGGCCGCAACCTGGCTGCGGACGAAGCACTCTCCTCGCGTGCTCCATGCTGTGGCGGACGCTCGTGCGAAACGAAGACCCGCGCGAATGTGTCCGCCCGGAGGAGGGCGAGGCCCACGGGTCGCCCCATTGTTCCCGAGCGGTGACCGGCTCAGGGCAAGGCGCTATTTTCAACGGCTCAGCTTTACAGTACCGTCGCGGCCGGAGGAAATTCAATGAGTGATGCTGAACTGCTGCTGTTGGTCGAGAGCAAGAAGAAGTCGGGGTGGGTCGCCGCCTTCCTGAACCTCGTGGTGCCCGGCGCCGGCTATATGTACTGCGGGAACTGGATCTTGGGCCTCGTGGCCTTCCTGTTTGCCGTGGTGGTTCTCGTGGTGACCCTGGGAGCCGGAGCGGCCGTGGTTTACCCCGTGGTCTTCATCGACGGGTTTCTCGCGGCGGGTCGCGCCAACAAGAACATGATCCAGAAGCTGATCGCCGACCGCGCTGCGATTGCGCGAGGCGAAGCGCCTGCGATCTAGAGCGCACCGGCCGAGAGGCCGGCCTCACCTGGTAGATCGTTTCGGGAGCGCCCGGGTTGGATGACGAGTTAGGGGCCGCCGAGAAGGCGCGCAGGCGTGAAGCAGAGGAGTTCGGCTGCTACGGACTCGTGGGCGGGGCGGCTCGCCAGCTACGCACCCACAACTGGGTGAGGGCCTGCGAGGTCACGAAGCAAGATGGCCCGTTCTACTGTGGCCGCTGCTACTCCGACGCCATCGTGCGGAAATGCGATGAGAAGGTCGACCACTTCGCACACGAAGCCCCCAGGACTGCGGCGATAGGTGCAAAGGAAGGCGAACTCCACCTGGCCTGCAAGCGGCAAATCTGCGCAGAGCTTGCTGCCGGCTCGCCGGACGGAAGCTGGGAGGCCGAGCGGACCATTCCAGCAAACGCGAAGCGCGGCATTCGTGAGGTGCGCCCGGACATCAGCGGGAGGCTGCGAAACGGGCGTGTGGCCGTGGAGGTACAAGCGAGTGCTCTGAGCATCACCAGCATTCTGAAGCGGACCCTGACGTACACGCAGCGTCGGATCCCTGTTCTCTGGGTGGTGCCACTGCACGCGGAACTGCCCGACGCCCAGTTCCGCCCGCGCCTGTACGAGCGCTATTTCCAGAGCATCTACTTCGGGCGCACCTACTACTGGTGGCCCGGGCTGGGCGCCTCGGTGATGCCGGTGCACTACGGCATTGCTAAGCGGCACATCCCGTACGCTGAATGGTACGAACAGGGCGGCGAGCACATCGAGGTTGGCGGCTACGAAGTAGATTACAAGGCCATCAAGCGGCCCGTGTTCGGTCCCTTGCTGAAGATCGACAACCACTTCGCGCCGCACCGACGGGACGCCTTCACTCCGGAGAACGAGCGGAAGGCCGTCCCCGAATGCGACCTCTGGTTCGACCACATGGAGCCTTGGTGGTGAGGTCTGGCCGCTGCGGGCCCTTGAGCCGGGCCTGTGCGGGCGCCGCGACTGCAGCACGCGCGGTCGTCCCGGGCGGTGCTGCGCAGGGCCGACGCTCAGCCCGCAATCTCGCGGACCTATTACACCGGCTCGCCTGCTGCGGCTCGCGCGTCCCTCTCCAAGGGAGCGTCCCGGTACCCGCACTGGGCGATCTGGGCCAGATAGACTGGCATGAAGCCCTCGACGCCGCCGAGGCTCTCGTACTGGTGCACGTGCCGCAGCTCGTGGGCTACTAACTGGTCGTTCCATTTTCCGGCGACAAGGTAGATGCCGTATCCGAGCGTGACGCCGCCAGTGTGCGGGCCGAAAACACCCTGCTCCACCACGATCCTCGCCATGACGGGATCGTCCGGAGTTGGGATCGCCGGAACGACTTGCAGCCGGACACGGGTCGGATCCACCACGCCGACTCGCTGCGCAATGCCGATTCCAGATGGGCTCAGCGGAACTCCGGCGCGCAGGATCGCGGCCTCTTGGCTCTTGGCCCAGGTGATCGCCTTGGGCACGAGGACGGGCAGTAGCTCATGAATGTCCATCGCCTGATTGTCGCTCGCGCCGACTACGCATGCGAGGCACTGCACGCGTCATGCGAACTGCCGGTCAGTGTGATTCCGGTCGGCAGGCAGGGGCAGCGTTCGGCGCTGCATTCCTCGCGCGCCGCACGGCGGTCGCTGTCGGACGACGACTGTTTGGACGGTCCAGGCGCACTCGCATGATGGGTGCAGCGTGGGGTAGGGCCGGGAACGCGGGCCGGCGGCCGCGCGAGGTCTCGGAATCAGGCGGAGTACATCTCCGCTGCAACCGCACACGGCGGTCCCAGCGCGGATCCATTGCGGGTCGGACAATCCAGGCTGAGAGGCCTTGCCTGCGCGGTCGACCTTGCGCCTTGGCGCGGGCGCTCGGCGCGCCAGACCCAGAGGCGGCGCGTGGTGTCGGCAAGTTGCTGCCACGGTGGACCCTTGGGGTACTTGCTGCGGTCGGCAGCAATCGCCTCCAGCTCCAATGCGCGGATGGCTTCCGGCGTGCCTGGCGTGGTGGTCGGTGCGTCAGCCAGGTGCATCGCAGCCCCGTCGCCTGTCCTCGTAGCACGCGAGCACATTGAGCACTTCGCCCTCGGGGACTCCGCTCTGAAGGAGGTCCCAGGCGAGCGCCTGCAGCTCCGCCTGGTAGCTCGGATACGCGGCGTGAGCGAGGGCGTGGGCCTTCCGGTTGGCCGCCTTTGCAATTCGCGCGGGGAGCGACACCGACGCGCGCCGGCTGCGCACTGTCAGCGAGTCCTCATAGGTGAAGCTGTTCATGCCGATCAGAACCGGCGGAAACCGGCCCAGTCGTCTTTGCCGATGGCCGTGAGGCTCGCCAGGGAGAGCGCCATAGTTCCGTGGATCAGGTTGCCTGCGCTGTCTCGCGGCCCGGTGAGCGGATACGGGATGCCCTCGATGACGAGCGGCTTGAACAGCTTGTTGGCGTAGCTCATCCCGATGATCTGCGGCGCCTCCGACGGATACATCGTGCGAAAGCCCTTCTCCTGGGACGAGTCCAGCGCATTGCCCACGAGGCCCTGCTGCGCGAGCTTCTTCGGCACCGCCCAGGACATCAATTGATCCATGGGCGCCTCGACTTCGGAGGCGCCGTCATAGATCGCGCGGAAGTGCGCGGTGACGGAGAGCTTCAGGGGCGGCATGCCGCTGAAAACCTGCGTCGAATTCAGCTTCGTGACGGCGGTGCGTCCTTCCAGGCTCTGCACGCTTTGCTGGCCTGCTGACAGCGCGTTCGAGAAAAGATCGTTGCCTGCTGGGATGTAGGCTTGCAGGGCGTTCAGGATCGCCTCGAAGCCGCCGGCCTGGAACATGGAGGACAGGCTGGACAGCTTCGCGTCCGCGGTCTGGTTCTCGAACGGCGAATGCCAGTTGGCCGTCTGCTCCAGGTTGCCGTCGGTGACCGGCGCCTGCACTTCGACGGAGCCAGGCACGCGCTCCCATCGCACGTTCGTTCCTTCCACAACGCGCCGCACGGGAAAGAAGCTCGCGATCAATTTCGGCGACAACCCCGTCCAGTCCGAAGAGAGGACCGGGTTCTCGGTCCCGGCGGACTGGCCGGCGTAGGCATTCGAGTTAGTGGGCATGGATGTGGTCAGGCAGAGTGGCGGCCTCTTCGTCCGAGGCGGCGTTGATCAAGCCGAGATCGGTCCGGAGGTGCAGGATGGCCTCGCCAGGCTCCAGGGTGAAGACGGCGATGGAGTCGGGTTCCGGAGGGTGAGCCGCGTGCGCGTCGCCCAGGTCTGCAGCCGAAATCAGCACCTCGTACACGAGGGCGGACCCGTCGGCCAGGAGCACGGCAAGCAACTCGCCAATCGCGGGCAGAGGGGCGTCGTCGCGCATCTCCACGACGGCGCGCAGGTACTGGCCGGACGCCTCCACCTCGACGCAGAGCTTTTCGCGCACGAAGTCGCTCTCGTCGGTGCCGGTGATCACGAGCCGGCCGCGGCCGAGGCTCTCGATGTCCTGGGCAGCATCGGCGAGGGCGTCGACCTTCAGCCAGTCATCCGGGTTCTCGTCGTTCAATGGGGTGCCGTTCTCGTCCACGATGCGCGCGCGCAGCAGCGTGAATTCGAAGGCGGATTCTTGGTTGGGCTGTCGCATGTGATTCTCAGTTAGTAGGGGACGGCTGCGGCGGGTTGGCCGGCCGCTCATGACCCTGCGGGTTGCTGGAGGACGCGCTGGAGCGCCTGCAAGATGGCTCCGGCGCTCACGTCCGTGCGGGCCTGGAGCGCGGAAAGGGTCGCGGCTACGTCGGCCCTTGCGTCTCCCGCGCCCCGTGTCGCCAGCGCACGGCGAACGCCGGCGAGCACGGCGCTCCGGTGAGCATCGTCTGTCGTGCGGATCGCGCGCGGCTTCACCGTCACGCCCTGCGCGGCCTGCTGCTGGCGCACCAGAATGACCTGAGGCTTCACGCGCCGCGGCGCCTCCAGGCGCTGGCGGTCTGCTTCGATCATTCCGGCGATCTGCCGGCGCGTGAACATGCCTGATTTCAACTCCGAGGCAACGCGTACCACGTGCTTGCAACAAAGTCCGCGCAGGTGCGGGTTCCGGATCTTCGGGAACCCAGGCTCGGCGCGGCCCGCGTTGAAGCCTCCGATGGAGCTGAGAAATCTGTAGAAGTAGCGGTGCCGTTCGCAGTCGCAGTCCAGCTTCAAGTGGCCCTGCTGCCCCAGCCACGCAGCCGCTTGGAGCGCGGTCCCGGGGCGTGACAACGCCGCGCCGTAGCCTGGGAAGAGGATGGTGACCATGTGCCGGTTCACGCGGCTCTCCGGGCCAGCGCTGACGCTGAACACGACCTCGCCGGCGCGCAGGCGCGCGGGGATGGCGTGCGGGATCTCGCGTCGGGCGCGCTCCCGATCTGCCGGCGTACTGAGGTCGATCACCTCCTGCGCCGTGATGCCCGCCTGCAGCTTGCCGCCCACGGCCGCGACCGACTTCCGAAAGGCGACGAGGTCCGCCTGGGTGATCGGTCGCGCCTCTCCGCGCAGGGTCGTCCAAAGCAGGCGCGCCGGCGAGTGCTTGCCGCCCTGCATGGCCTCCGGCGTGAGGATCGTGGTCGCGCGCTGGCGGCTTTGCAGATCGTTCAGCCGTCGGCGGTTCAGCTCCGCGACCGCGTTGCCGACTTTTGGGGGAAGGGGGCGAGTGCTCATGCTGCGAGGGGCGCCTTGGCCCGGAGGAGATGGTCGATGCCGACGCCGCGCAGGTGGCGCAGGTCTCGCTCAGGATCATTGCGCCATGCGTCGACGGCCCTCGCCAGGCGGTTTGCCTCGCGCGCGGCAGCCTCGTGGAGCGACGCGCGCATAGCCTGCGCCGTCGGCCCGCCGCCGAATCCGAAGACCGGCGCTGCGCTCGGGGCGTGCGCCTCTGCTGCGTGCGCGAGGCACTCGTCGACCACCTCCTCCAGTTGCTGACGCTTGTCTCCCAGGCGGTCGGCTGCGAGAGCAGATTCGTCGGCCCACGACCGGCGCTCCGCCTTCAGCGCCGCCAGCAGGTCGAGGAGGGCTTCATGGACCGGGAGGCCCCCCTGGTCGCCTGCTTCGACCGCCAGCGCGAGGAAATGCCAGGGGCCGGCGTCCTTCACCAAGCGATACAGCTCGCGCGTGCAGCGGACCGCGAGATTCCTGTTCTCAACGTCTGCCCTTGCGCGCACGAGTCGGGCGCGTACCGGTGGCGAAGGGGCGGCCTCTTGCCCGAACGGGTGGGCCTGCATGTTGCGGCCGCCAGTGCCCAGCAGCGCCTGGTGCTTCATGCCGGGACTGCGCTGCGGTGGATCTGCGCGTCGACCAAGTCATCGATCCCGATCCCGCGAAGGTGCTCGGCATCGTGCAGCGGGTCGTCATGCCAGCACTTGATGGCCTTCAGGACCGTGTCGGCATTCCGAAGGGTCTCCTGGTGTTTCTGCACTTCCGCATCCCTCTCCGCTGCAGTCTGAGCTGCCGCGCTCTCGACCCCCGGCATCACCTCGCTCATCTGATGCACGGTGAGGCCGGCGGCCAAGAGCTGTTGCCACCGCGAGATGTTGCGGACCGGCTCGCGTGCGCTGCGAAGCAGGGCGTCCAGCGTCCGCAGAGCGCCGCCGCGGGCGGCAGTCATCCGGAAGTCGAGCTCGCCGACCGCCCGGGTGAGCGGCGCGCTACGCTCCATTTCCGCGCGGCGACGACCCACAGCCGTCTGGCCCTCCTGCTTGAGCGTCTGCTGTTCGGCCTGGAGCTTGCCGAGTTCGACGCGAAGCCATTCAGCGGGCGTAGTTTCCAGGGCGGCCGAGCCGTAGGTGGCGCCGGTCAAGAAGTGCTCCAGCGCGCCCTGTTCGACGAGGCGCGTCAACTCGTAGGCGCAGGACTGGGCCAGTCGCGTGACTTCGCGGTCGGCGACGGCAAGCTTGTGCGCGCGCACGGTCTCCACGTCCGGAAGCACCGCGCCCCCCGTGAGGGGGCCATGCAGGAAGCGCCAGAGGCTGTTGGAAATTGAGGTCGCGGGGTGCATAGGATGTCCTTTCGTCAGGTGGTTTGAAATTCGCCTGCGCTACGGCGGCCGCGCGCAGTCGTGAGCTCGCCGGCACGGGAGAGTGCATGCGCACGCGCGTATGCGGATCTCTCCAGGAACCGGTCAAGTTGTGCGGTGGAATCCCGCATGTCGCGTGACGTGCGGAGCAATGTGGCGCCGCCGCGCGCGTCGTCGAACAGGCGGGAGTTAAGCTGCTTGAAACGTTCGATGGCATCGCACAGCGCGTTCGCGCGAGTGGAGAACCTCGCCACGCGGAGCTCGTCTCCAGCCGGCGATGCGCACGCGTCCAACAGGCATTGGGCGACGGTCTCCGTGTTGAACCGCAGAAGCCGCTCGACCCGCCGGAGCACCGCAAAACGCGACGCCAATTTCGGGTCACGGTCGAATTCCGGACTCTCGCCGAGCAAGTAGTCCACTGACACGGAGTAGACCTTCGCCGCCTTGATTAGCACATCGTGCGGCGGCAGGCGCTTGCCTTGCTCGACGAGGGAGACCTGGGTCGAATTGGAATATCCGAGGCGCGCAGCAGCTTCTGTCTGATCGAAGCCATTGATACGTCGGGCCTCTTGCATGCGCTCTCCCACCACGCGCCTGAGGTGAGCATTCGACTGCGCACGTGGACCACGTTCTCCAGCGACCTCGTCCGGGCTTTCCAGCTCCTCCAGGTCCTCCTCCACCAGTGCCGCGAGCTGCGCGGGCAAGTGCGGGGCCTGGCGAGTGGCGGATTCGAGTTCGGCTGCGGGTGATGTCACTGCGATGCGCTCCGTGTGATGAAGACCGCATGCTGGCCTGCGTGGACTCGCAACGCCCAAATGTTTTCCCAATTCAGCCTTGTGCTGCGCGACGTTCATCGAAAGCCGGTATAGAGCCGCGCGTCGACCTAACGGGGCGGGAGCCGTCAAACGAGTTTTGAAACGAATAAGGTTTTGCGAGGGTGCCGCCACGCGCGCAACAGCCCCGAAAGCGTCCTGTCGCGAGTGGGAGAACTGCTGCCTGTCATTGGGGGCAGCGACGCCGCCGCCTGCGAAAGTGCGATGCGACGGCGTCACCCTAACCACCCCCACGTAGCCCTAATCACCCCCACATGCCGACGGCGTGCGCGGCGTGCGCGGTGAGCCAAGGGAGGGCTCGCGAGGCTCACAGCTTGGCCCTCGCCGGTTGGGGCCGCGCACGCTGGCTTTGCTCCGACAGAAAGGTGCCGCGACCCGTCCTGACATTCAGCGCAGCGTGCCGGAGGACTCCATGCCCAAGGCATGAGGGGCACTGCGGATGAGGCGGCTTCGTCGGGTCGAATCCATCCCCGCCTTCCGGATCGAAGGGCCGAGCCCTGTAGATCTTTCCGGCTCTCTCATAGAGGCCGCGCATCTTGGCCTGGTCGCGGCGATGTGCTCGCCGGTCCGCCTGCATCTCCTGCCGCGTGCGCTGGCGGCGGTGGTCGCGGCCGTGGCAGTACGCGCAAGCCTGGTGGACTGAAACCAGTACGGCGAGGTCCTGGCCGCCACTGGTGTGCCCGCTATCCGGCTCGTGCGCGTCGCGGTCCCGCATTGCGGCGAGCAGCGCCTGTACGTCGGGCCGCCTGGCGAGCCGTGGCCCCTCCCTGACCGCGGTGCCCCAGCTCGCGCGCGGGTGCGCCCGTAGGTAAGCCGCCACCGGGTCGCGGTCGACGATGAACTCGCGTGCGAACTTCTCGCATTCGGCAGGTCGGTCACAGGCCTTCAGGCTCATGACGCAATCCCTCTTGCCGCGCAAGCAACAACAAGAGGCGAAGCCTCTCTGTGACGGTTCCTCTGATGGTTCATGACGGTTCTATGGTGATTTGGGTGCAACGGGGTTCAGGGGGCTACCGAACCGTAGTTCACCCCGTTGTGAACGCTGGTGCAGGAGGGGGTGCAACTGCCTGCACTGCTCCCGACGGGATTCCACTCGGCATCCCGTCGGGCTCCCGACGGGAGAATGGAGCGTCGCAAGCTCCTGAACTCGTTTGCAGGGGTGCACTCGGGTTCAGGGATGCAGCGGGGTTCGGGGGCGCACTGGATTGCGCCGGTGGCGCTGTGTCGGCCTCAGGCAGCACGATCTGATAGAGGTTCGTTCCGTTTCTGCCGGCGCCCCGATGCGCACGAAGCTCGCCGCGCTCCTGCAGCCCCTTCAGGAGGTACATGGCGTTCCTTTCCCCGGTGCGGCACTTGCGCGCGAGAGTCGGGATCGACGGAAAGGCGCGGCCCTGATCGTCGGCGTAATCCGCAATCGCAAGAAGCATCAGAAGCTCCGTGCCCGATGACGCGGACTGCTCCCAAACGCGCGTCATCACCCTGATGCTCATGATCGCTGCCTAGCCTCTGGATCGCCAGAACGCCTCTCCGCGCCCACGTCCAGCCACGATCCAGCGATAGCGCCACGGGCGTGCAGGTGATTCAGCCAAGCGCCGACCTGCTCCCGGTTCTCGAAGCGGATCGTCTCAGCGCCACGGGTGGCGATCAGCACCTCGCAGCCAGCGTCGTCCTCCATCTGCACCAGCGTGAAGCTGGCGAAGGCCGCCTCCGCCGTCAGCGCGCTCAGCTCCTTCGCGTCCGCACGGCTTGCATGGCGCACGTATGGCCGACGGCCGGCACGGGCGTGCATCAAGCCACGGACTAGGGCAGCATCGGCTCCCCACCCATGCGTCGAGGAAACGTGATTACGGCGCTGCATCACTCGCCCTTGTGCGCCTGGGAGTCCCGCCACTGCAGGAGGCTGTCCTCGTTGAACACGGTGCACCTGGGGGACAGGCGAATCCCCTTCGGGAAGTCCACTCTCTCACGGTTCCAGGTCCACAGCGTGGAAATGGAGATTCCGAGGGTTGCGGCTGCTACTCGCGGCCTGAGTGAGCGCCCTTTTCCGTGGGGCGTGGTGATTGCTTCCGACACTTGCTGCTCCTTGTTGTAGTTGCTCGTACAACGTGGGCAGATGGTCATCCTTTCGGCTTGCGGCGGGAAGACAGGTGCCCGGCACATGCATGCACATGCCGGGCATCTACAGGGGTGGGTGATCGCTACTCCGCGCGCCGCAGAACTCCGCGAGCTACTTGCCTTTCAGCCAAGCGCGCACCGAGTCCCAGTCGGGGGCGTCGTCCCTGTACTCCTCCTGGATCAGTGGGTGGAAGTGATCGGCGCAGGCCTTCTTGGTCGCTGAAGGATTCGCTCGCCGCCAGTCCAACATCTGGCTCAGGTACTTCGCCTTCGCTGCGCCCGCCCACCGCTTATCTGCCTTCTTCTTCTGCACGCCGGAGACGTTGCGCGCACGCTCGGCCTCGGCTGCTCTGAGCGCGTCAACCTTCTCCCGAAGGCCTCCGATGACGGCGCGCGACGCATCTTCCAGAGCGCCAGCCTCCTCCTCGGCGTCGCAGCGCACCGACTCGCCGAATTGCATCAGCACGTCGAGCGGGACTGCTGCTTGCCAGATGGTCTCGCGCGCCCGTGGGTTCGCAAAGACCCATGCGCGCTTGCGGAACGCATACACGAGCGCCAGGCCGGCCATGGCGCTGTAGTTCGACCGCTGGCGAACTGCCTCTGCGCGATCCACGGAGGAACTGGAGCCGCCTGTGGCCTGCAGCCGTTCGAGTGCCGTTCGATTCGACTCGATCAGCGAGGCCCATTCCGCGCTGCTTGCTCGCGTGAGCCCCAGGTCGCGCAGGAGGCCGGCGGGCGCACAACCGAGAAGAATCGCGATCACATCTTCGCCGGTCGGCTCGCGGTGCCCCTCGATACCGGGCGACGGCAGGCTGCCATGCGCCTGCACGGGCCCCACTCGCGCCCTCAGTACGACCACGTTCGAATGCTGCTTCTTGGACTGGCCTTCTGGATCTTTCTTCATTGTCGGTTTCCTGCGCTGGGCGCAGACGCTATCGCTGCCCCAGGGCAATCGCCGTTTCAACAAGGGTCTCGTACGCGGCCGCGTTTATTCCATGAGCTTGCTGAAGCAAGGCGACAACCCCGTCCAGGGCCTCGCGGGAAGCAGCGCCACGCGAACCGGCGGGGCCGCTGCGCATCTGCCGCAGCTTCGCGACTGCGGCGTCGAGCGACTGCGACACAGCCTCCATCAGCGATTCGACGGTGCGGCCAGCAGGAATCACGATGGACCTGCTCCCCGCCTCCAGCTCGAAGGAGTGCGTCGTCTCGGCGTCCACGATCCAGAGCCCCGCCGGCTGCGCAGCGTGTTGCACCTTGCGCGGAAGAACAGAATGTCGATGTGCCATTTGGATCTCCAAGGGTTAGGCGGCCTGCCCAGGCCCGCCCTGCATGCCGAGAGACGCGGCGGGCGCGGCCGGGTGACGCTCGCGCCGCCACGAACGAACCAGGTACACATCACCGGCCCGGCGACAGGCGCGCTTCAGCAGCCGATTCGCGACGCCGATGCTGGTGACGCGACGCGACACCGGCACATCCGCCAGCCGCTCTCCAGTGGCGAGCACGAGCGTGCGCGCGACGAAGTAGCTGAAAGTGCCTGCCGCAGCCAGCGCGGGGGGCTGGTCAAGGCCAGCGGTGTTGACGACAATGCTCGAACCCATGGTGTAGCGCCTCCAACGCGCTTACTTGGTTAGGCCAGGCCCCCAGGGTTGCCGCCCCGGGGGTCTGTCCGATTTGCCCAGCTCTTAGTGCCGCCGCTGGGCGTGGCGGATCAATGCACGGCGACGTAGGTGTCGTGCAGCCGCTTGATCTCCAGCATGGCGCCGAGAAACGGTCCCACCCAGCCCGGGATTGGGACTGCGCCCCTCGCCCAGCGGCTCGGCGTGTTCGGCCTGCACCCTGCCCTGCGGCAAAAGTCGCTCTGCTTCCATCCCAGTTCGGCCAGCGCCTGAAGAAATTCCGTGCTTGTCACATCGCCTCGTATTGCGGTTAGATCGAAGACTACCACTTTACCGAAATGTCGACAAAGATAGACTTTCTATCACCATCCAGTTGATACAACGTCCATTATGTCAAATGGAAAACGCCGCGATAGACGCTCTATCACGGCGCTGCGAACGGGTCGTTCACCGTATGGGAGGTCGCGGTGGAAGCGGCAAGTCGAAGCCGGCGGCGCGGAGCGTCGACAGGCGCCAGCCCATCGTCCTGAGACTAAGTTTCACGTCGGGCGGGGGCAGCTTGCCGCGCTTGATCCACACGCGAATCGTCTCGCCACAGACCCCGCCGCACATCTGCCGCAGCTCGTGGCGCCAGATCACCACATCGTCCGGCGGATGCATCAGGCGGCCTGCGCACGCAGTTCGACAACATCCGCGCCTCTGCGCAGCTTGTCCAGGTAGTCCGCCCACTCGCGCATCATCTTGCGGCGCTGCTCCAGGTAGTCCGCACGGTCGTAGGCGGCGCCCAGAGGCCCCGACTTGCCGTGCGCCAGTTGCGCCTCGATCACCTCCGGGTCAACACCGGATAGTCGCTCCACCATCAGCGTGCGCGCCATGGCGCGGAAGCCGTGCGCGGTCATCTCGTCGGTGCTGAACCCCATGCGTCGAAGCGCCGCGTTGATGGTGTTGTCGGACATGGGCCGTTCCCCTGTGCGCAGCGACGGGAAGACGTAGCGGCCGTGCCCGGTGAGCGAGTGCAGCTCGCGAAGGATCGACACCGCCTGCGGTGCCAGCGGCACCAGATGGGGCCGGCCGTTGATCTTCTGGTGCAGTCGGCGCTTCATCGCCTGGGCCGGGATGGTCAGCATGCCGCTGTCTAGATCGACCCAGGCCCATTCCATCTGCCGAATATTCCCCGGCCGCTGGAACACAAGCGCCGAGAGTTGCAGCGCAGCGCGGGTCATGGGCTGGCCGTTGTAGCCATAGATCGCGCGCAGGAGGCCGCCAGCCTGCACCGGCTCCAGGACGGCGGCCATGTGTTTCACCACCAGCGGCTTAAGCGCGCCATGGAGGTCGGCAACCGGGTTGCGCTCACAGCGCCCCGTCTGGATTCCATAACGGAACACCTGACCGAGGGTCTGGCGCAGCGTGTGCGCCGTCTCGCTGACCCCGCGCTTCTCGACCTTGCGCAGCGCGTCAAGCAGCATTGGAGCGGTGATCTCCGGGAGAGGTAATCGGCCGACTTGCGGGAACAAATCCTTCTCCATCCGCTGGATCCAGAGCGCCGCGTACTTGGGGCTCCAGGCGCTGGCCTTCGTGACGTGCAGCTCACGGGCGACCGCCTCCAGCGTGTTCGCCGCTGCAGCAACGGTGGCCGCCTTTTCGGCACGCTTGGCGATGCCGGGATCTACTTGTTCCGCCAGCAGCTCGCGCGCCTTGTCGCGGCGCTGGCGAGCCTTCGCCAGCGAGACCTCGGGGTAGATGCCCAGCGCCAGCGTCTTGCGCTTGCCGGCGTAGCGATAGTCGAAGCGCCAGTACTTGCCAGCCGCCTTGACCAGCAGGTACATGCCCGCGCTATCCGTGTGTTTGTCGCCCGCCGGCTTGCCGGTATGCTTGACCTGGCGGACGAAGGTGTCGGTGAGTGCCATCGGTGCCCTGCTGACGGTATCCAGGCAGCAAGGTCCCAGCGATACCGCCAAAGATACCGCCAAATAGACGGTATTTCATGATACTACGGCAGAGTACATCGCACTAACGGCGAGGGCCCGCGCCCTCTGAAATCAGCCGTTTTCGCACTACAGCGGATCTCATCGCACGCCGATGTGGCGCCCCCGGCGGGAATCGAACCCACATCTAGCGCTTAGGAGGCGCTCGTTCTATCCATTGAACTACGGCGGCGGGACCGGTCATTGTATGGCGGGCGCAGCGCCGCTCACTCAGCGATGAAGGACGCGATGGCGTCCAGGAACTGCCCGGGCGCCTGCAGCTGCGGCACGTGGGCACAGCCGGCCAGCAGCTGGAAGCGCGCATCGGGCAGCAGCGACGCGAGTTCGCGCGCCATGGCGGGCGGCGTGGCCTCGTCCTGCTCGCCCACGAGCACGAGCACCGGCACCTGCACGCCCGCGGCCTGCTCGCGCAGATCGAGCGTCGCCAGCGCGGCGCAGGCGGTATGGAAGGTCTCGGGGTGCACGGCGATGAAGCGCTCGCGGCGCTGCGCAATCAACTCCGGGTGCTGCGCCTGGAACTCGGGCGAGAACAGGCGGCGCATGGCGACGTCGGCGATGCCGGCAAGCCCCTTGGCGGCAGCAGCGGTCGACATCCCGCGAAAGGCCTGCCGGCCCGGCTCGGAAAAGGCCGCGCCGCAATCGGCCAGCACCAGCCGGCGCGCAATGCCCGGATGGCGGATCGCCGTCAGCAGCGCGACGAAGCCGCCATAGCCGTTGCCCAGCACGATCGGCGCTTCGTCGAGTTGCAGCGCACGGATTGCGTCGGCGACGCGGTCGGCCACCGCCTCGAGCCCGCCCGCCACCGGATGCGAACCCGCGAAGCCCGGCAGGTCCGGCATCACCACCCGGTGCGTTGGCGCCAGCAACTGCGCGAGCGGCTCGAAGCTGCTGCTGTCGGCCAGCAAGGAGTGCAGCAGCACGATGGCGCGGCCCTGCCCCAGCACGCGTGCGCTGACGGCTTCCTCGCCGACGCGCAGGGTGATCTCCCGGGTGTCGCTCATGTTCTTGTCCTTGGTTGTATCGGCAATCATTTTTCCAGGTTCTTCGCCGGCGGCCAGTCGCGCGAATACACCGGGTTGGCCAGGAAGTCCCTGGCGTCGTATTTCCAGAACTGGCTGACCGCGGGATAGGTCTTGACCACGGTGTTCACCAGCTTGCCGTCCTTGCGCTCCACCTTGCGGATATAGACGTCCATCAGCGGATTGCCCAGTGCGTCGAGCCGGATGGTGCCGCGCGGATCGTTGGTCAGTTCCACCTTGCGCAGCGCCGCCATGAAGGCCTGCTTGTCGGCGATCTTTCCGTTCACCGCCTTGACCGCCTGCTCCAGCATCAGCGCGGCACCGTAGGCGCCGATGGAGTAGTAGCCCGGGTCTTGCTGGTACTCGCGCTGCATGGCGGCCACGAAGCGCTTGTTGCTGGCGTTCTGGATGCCGGCCGAATACCAGCCGGAGGAGACGATCCCGAGCGCCTCGTCGCCCATCGTCTTGAGCACGCCCTCGTCCACGGTGGTCATCGCGGCCAGCACCGGGATCTTCGCCTTCATGCCGTACTCGTTGTACTGCTTGAGGAACTTCACGCCATTGCCGCCGGCGAAGACCGCGAACACCGCATCGACCTTCGGATTGATCTGGCTGATGTAGCTGCCGTAGTCGGCCACGTTCAGCGGCGACCACAGCTTCTGCACGATCTGGCCGCCGTTCTCCTCGAAGGTGCGCTGGAAGCCGGCGGCGCTCTCGTGGCCGAAGGCGAAATCGTCGGCAATGATGGCGACGCGCTTGTACTTCAGCTCCCTGGCTGCGTATTCGCCCAGCGGATGGTTCGATTGCGCCGACGTCCCGACCGCGCGCACGAACCACGGGTTGGGTTTGCGCTGCGTCAGGTCTTCGGCCGCCGCCGAGGGCGAGATCACCGGGATCTGCACCTTGCGGATGTAGTCGTCCACGGCCAGCGCCTCGAAGGCGGCGAGCGGGCCGATGATCACGTCGACCTTGTCGCGCTCGACCAGCTCCTGCGCCTTGGTCTTGGTGATGGCGGGCTGGCCGCCGGTGTCGGCCGTGAACAGTTCCACCCGGCGGCCGCCGATCTGGTTGTTGCGCTCCTTCAGGAACAGCTTGAGGCCGTCCTCCATCTGCTTGCCGCCGGCCGCGAGCGGGCCCGACTTGATGGTCAGGAAGCCTAGCCGCAACGGCTCCCCCTGCGCGTACGCCGGCACGCTGAAAAAGGAGGCCGCCACCATCGTGGCCGCGGACGCGATCGAACACCAGGTGCGCAACATCGGAAGCTCTCCTTGGATCGCGCCTGAGATATCAGGCCAGCGAGCTCGCGACCATACAAAGCGCGCCCCGCCCTTCCAATGGGGGAATACCACGACGGTGTTTCCCCTCGGACAGCGCTTCGAGAGCGCGCTCGGCCGGCTATCATGCGCCGCGCCCCTGATATCTCAGGCGCCTGAACCAGGATGCCCCGTGCTGGCCGCCGTCCCCGCCAATTCATCGACCGAACAAGCGCCCAAGGGCCTGCTGCGCGAGCAGGTCCACGAGCAGCTGCGCGCGGACATCATCAGCTGCCGCATCGCCCCGGGCGCGGAGATCCGCGAGGGCGAACTGGCCTTGCGCTTCGGCACCAGCAAGTCGCCGGTGCGCGATGCGCTGATGCACCTGCAGCGCGAAGGCCTGGTCACGCCGCTGCCGCGCCAGGGCTACCGCGTGGCGTCCATTTCGCTCAGCGACGTCCAAGACATGTTCCACCTGCGCGGCGCGCTGGAGCGCGCGTGCACGGACCGCATCGTGCGGAACGCGAGCGACGCGCAACTGCAGGAGCTCGATCGCTTTCGCAGCTTCGTGCCCGGCGAGTGGCCCGGCGGCTTCATTGCGTACAACCGCGCCTTCCACTGCAGCCTGGCGCTGCTGGCGGGCAATGCGCGTCTGCTCGACCACTTCACCGGGCTGATCGACCAGATGGAGCGCGCCGTGCTGGTGAGCGTGGCCAACGTGCGCGGCGGCGATCCGCAAGCACTGGTGCGCGAACACTGCGAAATCATCGCCGCGCTGCAGGCGCGGCAAGGCCGCAAGGCCGCCACTCTGGCCGAGCGCCACATCGCGGCCGCGGGCAAGCGCGTCAGCACTGCCATCGCCCGGATGGTGGTGACCGGCTGAATCGAATCGGACACAGGAAAGGGATCCCCATGTCGGCAAGCGAAAGCGCACGCGTGCGCGTGCACGGTCTGTTCATCGATGGCGCCGAGGTGCCCGCCGCCAGCGACGAGCGCCTGGACGTCCTCAATCCCGCCACCGGCGAGGTGATCGCGCGCATCAGCCATGCAAGCGGCGAAGACGTGGATCGCGCGGTCCGCAGTGCGCGCGCCGCCTTCGAGGCCAGGGAATGGGCGTCGCTGTCCAACCGAACTCGCGCGAAGTTGATCAACAAGCTGGCCGACGTGTTCGAGGCGCACCTGGAAGAGATGTTCACGCTGGAGACGGCCAACAACGGCCGCTCGGTCAACGAGACGCGGGCGCAGATCTCGCGCCTGCCGGACTTCTTCCGCTACAACGCGGGCCTGGCCATCGCGCGCCGTGATTCGGTCATTCCGGTCGACGGCAACTACCTGAATTACACGTTGCGCACGCCGGTGGGCGTGGTGGGCAACTCGACGCCCTTCAACCATCCGCTGATGATCATGGTGAAGTCGCTGGCGCCCACGCTGGCCTCCGGCTGCACGACGGTGGTCAAGCCCTCGGAGTACACCCCGCTTACCACGCTGCGGCTGGCGGAACTGTTCGTGGAAGCCGGCTTGCCGCCGGGGGTGTTCAACGTGGTCACCGGCCTGGGCCCCACCACCGGCAAGGCGCTGGCCGAACATCGCGGCATCAACAAATGGGTGCTGACGGGCGGTACCGAAGCCGGTCGCATCACGGGTGCGCTGGCCGGCAGCAACTTCGCCCACCAGACGCTGGAGCTTGGCGGCAAGACGCCGGTGCTGGTGTTCGAGGATTTCGATGTCCAGCAGGCGGTGAACTACGCGGCTTTCGGCGCCTTCATCGGCGCCGGCCAGACCTGCATCTGCGGCAGCCGGCAGATCGTGCACGAGAGCATCTACGACGAATTCGTGGCGAAGCTGGCGGCCAAGGCGCAGACCATCCGCATCGGCAACCCCGTCGATCCTTCGGTGCAACTCGGGCCGGTGGTGTCCAGGCGCCAGCAGGAGCGCGTGCTGCGCTATGTCGACATCGGCCTGAACGAGGACCATGCGCGGCTGGTCGCCGGCGGCAAGGTGCCGGCCGATCCCGCCCTGGCCCGCGGCTTCTTCGTGGAGCCGACAGTGTTCGCAGATGTCACGCCGGCCATGCGCATTTTCCAGGAAGAGGTTTTCGGGCCCTTCGTATCCGTCAGTAAGTTCAAGACCGAGGAAGAGGCCCTCGCGATGGCCAACGACTGCGACTTCGGGCTGGCGGCCGCCATCCGCACGAACAACGTCACGCGCGCGCACCGCGTCGCTGCGCGCCTGAAGTGCGGCATCGTCTGGGTCAACGACCACCACCGCCTCGATCCCGCCTCGCCCTGGGGCGGCGTCAAGGATTCGGGCACGGGCCGCGAGTCCGGCAGCGAATCGTTCGACCAGCACTTCGAAACGAAGAGCGTCATGGTCCGGCTGGATGACGCACCGTTCGACTGGTATCAGGACACAGCGAACCAGCCACGGCTGAATTGACTCAGGCAGGCAAAGGATTCCGCCTACTTGAGCTTGGGCCTTTCGCTACAGCCGAGGCCGCGGCCGCAGCGGATGCGCTGCGCCGCACCATTGCATCGCGTTACAGCTTCAACACTTCGTTTGCAAACAGGTGTCTTCGCAGGGTCACAAAGGGCCCCTAGCATGGGGAAACCAGCAAGGGAAACGCAGTAGCGAAGCAAGCAAGCCCAGGAGACAGCCAGATGACATCCGCCGACTATCGGATCGAAAGCACCCAGCCCATCGCCGGCCGTTTCTGGCCCGTCGCCGGCTCGTTGCAGCTGGCCGTGAAGGACCGCGCCCTCGCCGTCAGCCTGGCGGCCAAGAGTTTCACGAGCAACAGCGAGATCCGCGTGGTCCACGTGCCGACCGGCGAGGTGGTGTTCCGCAAGCCAGGCCAACGGGCGGAGTGGAACGGCGAGGATTTCTAGGCGGACGTCCTGGAGGTTATTGATGTCATCCCGGGCTCGGGATCCATGCTGCGGTGGTGCAAGCGCCGTCGTGGATTGCGGGTCAAGCCCGCAATGACATCCAAGGTAGGCCCGCAATGACATCGTGGCAATGACAGGGAGCGATCACGGCAGCCGCAACTGCTCCACCGCCTCCCGCAAATCGTGCGCCCACGCGCGCCGGTCCCGCCCCTCCGCCCGCTGCATCTGCCCGAACCGCACCTGCGCCACGAAGGGCCGGCCCGCGAGCGTGCGCCAGAGCGAGCCCAGCAGCGTGTCATCCCCGAGGTAAAGCGGCCCATCGCTGTCTTCGCCGGTACGCGCATCGACGAACCGCAGGCCCACCGGCTGCACCGGCACATCGGCAGAAATCGCGGCCTGGATCAGGTTGCCGTGAAAGGGCAGCAGGCTCTTGCCATCGCCGGTCGTGCCCTCGGGAAACACCGCGACGATCTCGCCCGCCTCGAGGCTTTGCGCCATGTGGTGCACCACGCGCATGGCATCGCGCCGCTTCTCGCGCTCGATGTACAGCGTGCCGCCGCCGGTGGCCAGCGTGCCGATCAAGGGCCAGTGCTTGACGTCGGACTTGGAGACGAAGCGGCAATGCCGCGCCGCATGCATCACCAGGATGTCGAGCCACGAAATGTGATTGGCGACCAGCAGCACCGGCCCGTGCGGCGGCGGCCGCCCCTGCACCTGCAGCGGAATGCCCAGGATGTGCAGCATGCCCCGCGCCCAGGCCTGCACCATGGCCTGCCGCCGCTGCTCGGTCCAGTGCGGGAACAGCAGCACGATGGTGAGCCAGCCACGCAGCGCATGCCCCACCGCGCGGGCCAATCGCCAGAGCGCGCGCAGCGACTTCACCGGGCGGGCGCGGCTTCGTAGGCGACCTGGCCGCCGACGATCGTGAAGCGCACCTGGCCGGGCAACTCGTGGCCGGCAAAGGGCGTGTTGCGGCCCTGGCTGCGCAAGGCAGCGGGCCGCACGGTCCAGGCCGCGTCCGGATCGAAGATGCAGACGTCGGCCACGCCGCCATCGAGCAGCTGCCCTGCGCTGGCCTGCAACGTGCCAAGGGCGCCGCCCAGCACCCGCGCGGGCTCATTGGTCAGCACCGCCAGCGCACGCGCGAGGCCGGCGCCGCTGTCCTTCCCCCATTTCAAGGCGAGGCCCAGCAGCAGTTCCAGCCCGGTGGCGCCGGGTTCGGCTTCTGCAAAAGGGAGCACCTTGGCGTCTTCGTCGACGGGCGTGTGATCGGACACCAGAGCGTCGATGGTGCCGTCAGCGAGACCGGCACGCAGGGCATCGCGATCGCGCTGCTGCCGCAGCGGCGGCGACAGGCGCATGCGGCTGTCGAAGTAGCCGATGTCGACATCGGTCAGATGCAGCGAATTGATGCTGACGTCGCAGCTGACCTTCAGCCCCTCCTGCTTCGCCTGCCGCACGAGCGCGACGCCGGCGGCGCTGCTGATGCGGCACAGGTGCACGCGCGCGTCGGTCGCGCGCATCAGCTCGAAGATCACGTGCAGCGCAATCGTCTCGGCGGCCACCGGAATTCCCGCCAGCCCGAGCCGCGTGGCGAGCGGACCACTGGCCGCCACGCCCTTGCCCAGGTGGTACTCCTGCGGCCGCAGCCATACGCTGTAGCCGAAAGTCGAGGCGTACTGCATGGCACGCTGCAGCACCTGCGTGTTCTGCAACGGCACTTCGGCCTGGCTGAAGCCGACGCAGCCGGATTCGGTGAGTTCGGCCATCTCGGTCAGCACCTCGCCCGCGAGGCCGCGCGTGAGCGCGCCAAGCGGGAACACGCGCGCCTGGTGCAGCTTCTCGGCGCGGGACTTCAGCATGTCGACCAGGCCCGGCTCGTCGAGCACGGGGTCGGTGTCCGGCGGGCACACCACGCTGGTGACGCCGCCGGCCACCGCCGCTGCCATCTCGGACTCCAGCATGCCCTCGTGCTCGTGGCCCGGCTCGCGCAGGCGCACGGCGAGGTCGATCAAGCCCGGCGCGACCACGCAGCCGCGCGCGTCGATCGTGCGATTGGGCGCAAAGCCCTCGGGCATCTGGCCGACGCCGATCACGCGGCCAGCGGCCAAGGCCACGTCGCACACCCTGTCGAAGTTGCGGGCGGGATCGATCACGCGGCCGCCCTGGATCAGGATCTTCATGCCGCCTCCCGCACGTTGCCGGCCACGATGCCCATGACCGCCATGCGCACCGCGATGCCGAAGGTCACCTGCGGCAGGATCACGCTCTGCTTGCCATCGACCACGGCGGAGTCGATCTCGACGCCGCGGTTGATCGGCCCCGGATGCATCACGATGCAATCGGGCTTGGCAAGCGTCAGCCGCTCCGGCGTGAGCCCATAGCGCTTGAAGAATTCCTGCGAGGACGGCAGCAGCGCGCCGCTCATGCGCTCGTTCTGCAGCCGCAGCATGATGATCACGTCGCAGCCCTTGATGCCCTCTGCCAGCGAATGGCACACGCGCACGCCCATCTGCGCCATGTCGTTGGGCACCAGCGTCTGCGGGCCGACCACGCGGACCTCGGCGCAGCCCAGCGTGGTCAGGGCGTGGATGTCGGAGCGCGCCACGCGCGAATGCAGCACGTCACCCACGATCGCCACCGTGAGATTGCTGAAGTCCTTCTTGTAGTGGCGGATGGTGTACATGTCCAGCAGCCCCTGCGTGGGGTGGGCATGGCGGCCGTCGCCGGCGTTGACCACGTGCACGTGCGGCGCGACATGCTGCGCGATCAGGTAAGGCGCACCCGATTCGCTGTGCCGCACCACGAAGATGTCGGCGGCCATCGCCGACAGGTTGGCGATGGTGTCCAGCAGCGACTCGCCTTTGCTGGCCGAAGAGCGCGCGATGTCCAGGTTGATCACGTCAGCCGACAGCCGCGTGGCGGCGATCTCGAAAGTCGTGCGCGTGCGCGTGCTGTTCTCGAAGAACAGGTTGAACACGCTCTTGCCGCGCAACAGCGGCACCTTCTTCACCTCGCGGTCGTTGACGCTGACGAATTGCGAGGCGGTGTCGAGGATGTGCGTGAGGATGTCGCGGGGCAGCCCCTCGATGGAGAGCAGGTGGATCAGCTCCCCGTTCCGGTTCAATTGCGGGTTTCTTTTGTAGAGCATGGGATCTCAGCTTGCGCGCTCCACCTGGAAGCTGAAGCGCCCATCGTTGGCGCGCGCCAGGGCCAGCGACTGGTCGGCCGGCAGCGAAACGCGCGCGGCCGCATAGTCGGCCTGGATCGGCAGCTCGCGCCCGCCGCGGTCCACCAGCACCGCGAGCAGCACGCCAGCCGGTCGGCCGTAATCGAACAGTTCGTTCAGCACGGCGCGAATCGTGCGGCCGGTGTAGAGCACGTCGTCGAGCAGCAGGATGTGGGCGCCGTTGACGTCGAAGGGCAGTTTGGTCTGCGCGGTCGCCGACAGGCCACGCCGCGCAAAGTCGTCCCGGTGCATCGCCGACGAGATCACGCCCGGCTCGCCCGCCAGAGCGAGGTCTTGCTGCAGGCGCTCGCCCAGCCAGGCGCCCCCGGAGGTGACGCCCACCAGCCGCGTGCCGGCCTGGCGCAGGTTCTGCACGCCGCGCAGCAGCTCGCGGTAGAGCGCCTCGGCGTCGAGCGTGAGCGCGCCGGATGGGACGGGGGCGGAATTCAAGGCAGGCTCCTCAGGAACTGTTCCAGGATGACGCAGGCCGCGCCGGCGTCGGCATCGCGTGCGCCGGATGCCAGCGCTTCGGTGGTGCTGTAGCGCTCGTCGACTTCGTACACCGGCTTGGCGCAGCGGCCGCGCAACTGGCGCGCGAACTTGCGCGCGCGGGTCGTATTCTCGTGGCTGGCGCCATCGGGGTGGAAGGGCACGCCGACGACCAGCGCGTCGGGCTGCCACTCCTTCACCCGGGCCTCGCACTGCGCCAGGCGCGCGTCGCTGCCCTCGGCCCGGATGGTGGGCTGGGGCGTGGCGCTGCGCAGCATCCGGTTGCCCACGGCGACACCGGTGCGCCTGAGGCCGAAATCGAAAGCGAGAAAGGTCTGGAAATGCGCGGGAACGTCGGGCACGGAGTCCGCGTTCATGCGTGCCCGGCTCCGGGCGAAAGCATCCACAACTGCAGGCCCAGGAGGCCCAGCGCTTTCGTGTAGCGCTCTTCGATGGGCGTGTCGAAGATCACCGCAGGGTCGGCGCTGACGGTCAGCCAGCTGTTCTCGGCGAGCTCCGACTCCAGCTGGCCTTCGCCCCAGGCGGAGTAGCCTAGCGTGATGAGCAGCTTGCGCGGGCCGGAGCCGGTGGCGATGGCCTCCAGCACGTCCTTGGAGGTGGTCATCTCCAGGCCGCCGGGGATGGTCATCGTTGACGCATAGACCGACTCGCTGGCGTCCAGCCCCTCGGCATGCACGGCCTCGTGCAGCACGAAGCCGCGCTCGGTCTGCACCGGGCCGCCCTGCAGCACCGGGGTGCGCGCGAGTTCGTCCCGGCCCAGCGGTAAGTCGACTTTCTCGAACAGGTTGCCCAGGTTGATGTCCGTGGGCTTGTTGATGACGAGGCCGAGCGCGCCCTTGGCGCTGTGCTCGCACAGGTACACGACGGAGCGTGCGAACGAGCCGTCCTGCAGGCCCGGCATGGCGATCAGGAAGTGGTGCGTCAGGTTCATGGAATCGGCTTCGTTCGCCATGGGGCAGATTTTAAGTGGATGGAACCCTCCTGCGAATCCGCGCTGCTGTGGTACCGCCGCGACCTTCGGGTGGCGGACCAGGCCGCGCTCTACCACGCACTCACATCCGCGCGGCGCGTGCACTGCGTCTTCGTGTTCGACACCGCCATTCTGCAAGGATTGCCGCGGCGCGATCGGCGGGTCGAGTTCATCCGCGCTGCGGCCGCGGCGCTCGACGGCCAGCTGCGAGCGCTCGGCGGGCCGGGTTCCGGACTACCGGTGCCGCGCAGCTGCTGCGCGAGTTCGCCTCCCGTGGACCTGGCGGCGGCAGGCATCGCGCTGGGCCGCGGCTACCGGCTGCCCATCGTCGACGATGCCCAGGCGCACGCGGCGACGCTGCGCCGCTATGCGGCGGTCAAGGCGGGCTGACGGCGGCGACCGCGGGCTGCACCCGACGCATGAAGGCCAGCGAGGCATCTGCCACCTCGCGCCAGCCGCTGTCCACCGTGAGCGCGTGGCCGCGACCGGGCATCTCCGCGATCTCGGTGAGACCGCCGTTGCGGCGCTGGCGCCGATACGAGGCATTGGCGATCGCCCAGGGGACGGTGTGGTCCTTCTCGCCGGAGATGATCAGCATCGGACCGCGCTCCGGGTTGGCGGTGTCGACCTTCACCTCGGTCCAGGGATTGAAGTTGGCGGTGGCCGCCTGGAACAGCGGCGCGCCCGAGGCGGGAACGGCAAAGGTTGCGTAGAGTTCGCGCGCCTCCTGCTCGCCGACGGCATTGGCGAAGGCAAAGCGGAACTGCTCGAAGGTGAGCGCCACCGCCTTGCCGCGATTGGCCGGATTCCCCAGCACCGGCCAGGCCGAACGCAGCGCCGAGATCGGCAGGGGCAGCACGCCGCGAAACGGCGCGGGGTCGATGGCCACCGTTGCCAGCGCCAGCCCGCGGCCCGCGAGCATCTGCACCAGCAGGCCCCCGAAGGAGTGGCCGACGATGATGGGCTTGCGCCGCAGTCGCCGAATGACCGTCTCGAAGTGATCGGCGACCTGGCCGACCGTCTTGTTGGCGAAAACCTCGGGATGCGCATTCGCTTCGGCCACGGTGCGCGGATCGTCCGGCCAGCCCGGGGCGAGCGCGGTGTAGCCGGCCTCCTCGAAGACACTGGCCCAGCGGTCCCAGCTGCTGGGCAGCAGCCAGAGTCCGTGCACGAACACCACCGGCTGCAAGCCGCTGGCATTGGCGCGCGCGACCTGCGCGGCCTCGTGTTCGGTGAGGGGAGAGGAAGCGCCGGCGGACGGCGCGGAGCCTGGCTGGTTCATGAGACCTCCACGGAAGTGGCTTTTTTGCGCAGGACGCGCCGAATCCTTATAAGCCAGCTCTTGCTGAAAGCAATGCGCGACCGCAGCCCGTCCGTCATGTCGACCGCACCCTCGCCGAACGCCTGGCCGCCCGCCGCTGCCAGCCTGGCGGGCCAGCCAGGACGCGCTGCACTGGCCGTTTGAGCCCGGCACTTGATCGAGGAGGTTTGAACGCAGAAGGCGCGAAAGTGAATTCAAAACACGCAGAATCACGGCCAAGAAAAGTTTTTCCAGCTTCGGGATCTCTTCTGCGCTTTTGGTTTTCCTTCTGCGACTTCTGCGTTCAAGGAAGATCCTCCCGCACCACCGCCCTCTGCAAGGCACAAAGCAAAAAGCGGCCCGAAGGCCGCCTCTTGCTTGCGCGCGCAACGACTAGCCGTCAGGCCGTCACCGCCTGTGCGCTGTAGTGCTTCACCAGCGACAGCAGTTCTTCTTCCGAGTAGGGCTTGCCCAGGTAGTGGTTCACGCCCAGTTCCTTGGCGTGCTCGCGGTGCTTCTCGGCGATGCGCGAGGTGATCATCACGATCGGCAGGTGGGCCAGGCGCACGTCACCGCGGATGTTGCGGGCCAGGTCGAAGCCGTCCATGCGCGGCATCTCGATGTCCGACAGCACCACCGTCGGCAGTTCGTCGGCCAGCCGCTCCAGCGCCTGCAGGCCGTCGGCGGCGAGCGCCACGCGATAGCCTTCGCGCGTCAGCAGGCGCTGCGTGACGCGGCGCACGGTGATCGAGTCGTCCACCACCAGCACCAGCGGCACGGTGGGCACCACCGGCATCAGCGGCGCCGCGGGCTTGCCGGTCTGCTCCAGCATGTCGGGCTGGGCACGGTCCGCGCTCAGCGCGCGGGCCTGCTCGCCGTACACCTGCATCAGGGCCACGGGGTTGTAGATCAGGACCACGGCGCCCGAGGCCAGCACGGTCATGCCGGCCAGGCCGGGCAGCCGCGCCAGTTGCGGGCCGAGGTTCTTCACCACCACTTCCTGGTTGCCCAGGACTTCGTCCACGTGCACCGCGACGCGCTGCGCCGCGGAGCGGAAGATCACCACGGGCAGCGTCTTGGTCTGCGGCTCCACCGTGTGCCGGGAAGACTGCAGCAGCGCGCCCGACCAGAAGAAGGGCAGCTGCTCGCCGGCGAATTCGAAGGTGCCGCTGTTGTAGGCCTGCTGGACTTCCTTCTGGCTGCCGCGGCGCACCAGCTCCACCAGGTTGGCCGGCACGCCGATCGAGAGCTTGCCCGAGCGCACCATCACCACCTGCGTCACCGCGGTGGTCAGGGGCAGGACCAGCTTGAAGCTGGTGCCGCGGCCGGCCTGCGTCGTGGTCTCGATGCGGCCACCGAGCGCGTTGACTTCGGCGCGGACCACGTCCATGCCGATGCCGCGGCCGGCGAGTTCGGTCACTTGCGCCGCGGTGGAGAAACCGGGCAGGAAGATCAGGTTGGCCGCGTCGCTGTCGGACAGCTGCTGCTGCGGCGTGATCAGGCCCTGCTGGATCGCCTTGTCGCGGATGCGGGCCACGTCGAGGCCGGCGCCGTCGTCCTGGAATTCCACCGAGACGTCGTTGCCTTCGTGGCGCATGTGCACGTTGATCGTGCCGCTGGGGGTCTTGCCGGCGGCCGTGCGCACGTCGGGCGTTTCGACGCCGTGGGCCACGCAGTTGCGCAGCAGGTGTTCGAAGGCCGGCGTCATGCGATCGAGCACGCCGCGGTCCATCTCGATGGTGCCGCCGATGATGTCCAGCTTGACCTGCTTGCCGCTTTCCTTGGCGGCCAGGCGCACCACGCGATAGAGGCGCTCGGAGATGCCGTCGAATTCGACCATGCGCGTGCGCAGCAGGTCGCGCTGCAGCTCGCGGGTCTGGCGGGCCTGGGCGACCAGGTCGTCTTCGGTCGCTTCCACCACGCGCTGGATGTTGCGCTGCACGGTGGCCACGTCGTTCACCGATTCGGCCATCAGGCGCGTCAGTTCCTGCACACGCGTGAAGCGGTCGAACTCCAGCGGGTCGAAGCCGGCCGCCGTGTCCTTGGCCTGCGCCATGCGCGACTGCATCTGCGACTCGGCCTGCACTTCGATCTCGCGCAACTGCATGCGCAGGCGGTCCAGGTTGCCCGTGAGGTCGCCGAGCGAGCCGCGCAGCTGGCGCAGTTCGGACTCGAGGCGCGAGCGCGTGATCATCACCTCGCCGGCCTGCATGACCAGGCGGTCCAGCAGCTGCGAACGCACGCGCACCGCCTGGTTGGCGGACTTGTGCGCGACGGTGACACTGGTCTGGGCCGGCATTGCGATGGCGGTGCGCACCGGCGCCGGCTGGGCGGCCGGGGCGGCCTGCTGCGCCACCGGTGCGGGTTCGACCGCGGCCACGGGCACGGCTTGCAGCGGTTGCGGCGCGACCGCGGGCTGCGCAGCCACGACTTGCGGCGCGGCCGCGGGCTCGATCGCCTGCGGTTCTTCGGCGGGAGCGAAGCCGCCGGTGCCGCGCAGCGTGTCGAAGCGCGCCTGCATCGAATCGAAGCGATGCAGCAGGGCCTCGACGTCGGCGGCGGCGATGTTTTCGCTGCCCAGGTATTCGACCTCGGACTCCATGCGGTGCGCGAGCTCACCGAGCTGCAGCGCGCCGGCCAGGCGGGCGCTGCCCTTGAGGGTGTGCAGGTGACGCAGCACCTGGTCGCGCGGCTCGCGTTGCGAGGGATGGTTGGCCCAGGCGCGCAGGGCGCTGCCCAGGGCGGGCATCAGTTCGGCGGCCTCTTCCTCGAAGATCGGGAACAGGTCGGGATCGATCGCATCGACCACGTCGGAGAGGTCTTCTTCGTCGTCCTCGATGGCAACCACCGGCGCACGGGGCGCGGCGGGCTGCAGCAAGGGGGCGGGCTGCAGCAGCAGCGCCGGTTGGGCGATGCGCGCGGCTTGCACGACGGGCGCGGGCTGGACCACCGGCACGGGCTGGACCATGGGCGCCGGCTGCGCGATGACCACGGGAGCAACGGTCTCCGCCGGTGCGGGCTGCACGGCTTCGGCCTGCGGCGGCGAGAAGTCGAAGTCGACGTCGATGTCGGTTTCGTCCAGCCGCGAGGGCGGGAAGCGGCTGTCGGTGCGCAGGTCGCCTTCGGCGTTCTTCAGCGCATGCAAGGCCTGCAGCAACACCGCATCGGGTTCCTTGAGGAAGCCGGCGGCGAACTGGTGCAGCAGGCGGCGCACTTCCTCGGCCGCCTCGGTGAACACGCGGGCGTGTTGCGGCGTGCCGTCGGCGAGCGCCTGCGTGTGCTGCAGCGCGCCTTCGAGGGCGCGGGCGATATCGGACAACGCCTGGAAACCGACGGTCGCCGAACTGCCGGCCAGCGCGTGCGCCCAGCCCACAGTGCTGTCGGGGACGGACTGGTTCATCTCCAGCGTCCACTCGCTGATCTCGGTCGCGAGCCGGCGTGACCACTCGTCCGCCTCGTTGAGGTAGACGTTGTAGAGAGGAATGCCGATGCGCAGCTTGCCGATCACCTTGACCTGCTCGTCGCGCGCAGGCGCGGACGAATCGACCGGCTCGACTTCGGGCTCGGCTCCGGTCACTGCCGGCTGCACTTGCGCGACCGGCTCGGGCTGCGCCATCGGGGCGGCTTCCGCCGGCACCTGGGCGAAGCCGGCCACCGCGGAGAGGCTGGCGAAGTCGATGTCCTCCATGCCGAACGCGTGTTCGACCTTCGGCTCGGACCTGGCCGCGGGCACATCGAGCTGGAGGCGCGGCATGACGGCCGTGGAGGCGAGCTCGGGCAATTCCTCGGGCTCGGCTTGCGCGGCCGGGACCGGGAGCGACGCGGGCGGGTGCGCCTCGGGCATGGCAAAGCTCGCAGCGAGCTGCGCGAATTCCGGCGGCAGTTCGTCGTCTGCGCCGAGCTCGGAAACTTCGGTCGCGGCCGGAGCAGCCAGCGAGGCTTCCGGGGTGAGGTCGAAGTCGAACGAGACCTCGGCCGGCCGGGCGGCGGGAGGATCGAGGTCCAGCGTGAAGCCCAGGTCCGCGAAATCCATGGTCGGCGCGGCTGGCGCGGCGGCCGGCTCGAGATCGGCAAAGCCGGAGTCCAGCGCCACCAGGTTCGACAGGATGGCTTCGTCCTGCACGGGCAGTTCGGCAGCCACTTCCACCGCGGCCGGCGCTGCGGGCGCGGCGGCCCCAGGCAGCGCGATGGGCAGCAGGCGCGACTCGGTGCGCAGCGCGTCGGCGGCGGTGCGGAACGCGGCCGCTTGCCACTGGCTGTCAGTGTGTGCCGCGATGTCGTCGGTCCACCGGCCGAAGCCCTGCATCGCCTCGACGCACAGCGTGCGCATGTCCGCGCCGGCCGACTTCTGGTCGGCCAACCAGGTGTTCAGCACCTGCTCCAGCGACCAGGCGGCCTCGCCGAATTCGTTCAGGCCCACCATGCGCGAGCTGCCCTTGAGCGTGTGGAACGCGCGCCGCAGCGTCGTCATCTCGGGGAGGTTCTTGGGCTCATCGGCCAGCGCCTGCAGGGCGGCCAGGCCATTGGCGACGACCTCGCGCGCTTCCTCCAGGAAGATCTGCAGCAGTTCGTCGTCGCTCTCATCGTCGGCGGCGGGAGCAGCAGCGACGGGAGCGGGTGCGGGCTTGGCAGCCACCGGCGCGGGCGCGGGCACAGCCGCCACCGGTGCGGGAGCGGCTGCAGCGACCACAGCGGCGGGTGCAACGGCGACCGGCGCCGGTGCCACCACAGGCGGCAGTTCCAGCGACGGCAGTTCGGGCAGGCGCGCAACGGGCGCGGCGACAGGCGACGGCGCAGCGATCACCTCGATCACGGGCGCGGCGGCTTCGGCCGCGGGTTCTTCCGCGCGTCCCATCAGCGGACGCAGTTCGCCACGCACGTCGTCCCAGATGAACAGCTTCTTGGCCAGCGTCGGCTGGTAGTTCAGCATGTCGATCAGGAAACCGAGAGCGCCGAGGTTGTTGCCCAGCTTCTCGAAGGTGCCGGCGGTGCGCGCCTTCGCTTCGTCGACATCGGTGGTGATGATGTTTTCCACCGTCTCGCGCATGCGCATCACTGCCTGCGAGGCCTGGTCCAGGCCCAGCACCGACAGCACGCCGCGCATCTGCTGCAGGAAGCCCGGCGCGTCGCGCAGCGGGGCCTTGTCGGCGGGATCGCGGAAGAACTGATCGAGCAGCTTCTCGAGCTCGCCCATGGTGCCGCGCAGTTCGCCGACGACGCTGCCCATGGTCTGCTTGTCGCTCACGCGCCGGTACAGGTCTTCGACCCAGTGCTCCAGCGGCTCGGGATGGCCGCCTTGCTGCACCTTCTTCAGGCGCTCGGCCAGGCGCGCGGTGCGGTCGGCGAGTTGCTGGTCGTTGGGGTCCAGGTCCTGGAAGGCCGCTTCCAGGTACAGGACGGCCGTGGCCACTTCCATCGCCAGTTCGGCACTGGGCGCGCGGTTGCTGCGCACCACGTTGTCGATGGCGCCGTTCATGGCCTGCGCCAGCGGCTGGCTGCCGGGATAGAGCTTCTGCAGCGTCTCGGCCAGCGCGTGGAACTGCTCGCCGACGCTCTTGACCTTGTGGCTGTCGCCGCCGGACAGGCCGGACCAGGTTTCCTTGGCGGTCGCGATGCGCTTGCGCAGCTGGTTCAGCAGCACCGGATCGAAGCGGCCGAAGGGGCTGGTGGCGTAGTCGACCGGCCTGGCCTTCGCGAGGCCGTAGCCCTGGCGCACGGCGGTCAGCGCGGGCGCGTCGGTGGGGCGCGCGGGCACGGCCTGCGCGCAGAAGAAGACGAGGTCCTGGGCCAGGCGCTCGGACACGCCCGCGTCGCCCTTGGCAAGCGCTGCGTACTGCAGCAGCACGCGCGATGCGGCGCGCTTGACGAACAGGTCGGCGGGCAGCAGGCCCAGCGCGATCGCCTCGAAGTAGCCGCCGGCGATCTTCCAGAAGATCTTCGGCTGGCGCGCGGTCTGCGCGGCGGCCAGGCCCACGCTCAGTTCGGCGAGGTCGCGGCCGGCGGCCGCGTCGGCGGTCTTGACGATGCGCAGCACCGCCTGGTCCATGCGCGAGCGCACGGCGGGTTCGTAGGCCAGGGGGCGGACCGCGGCGGGGGCCTGGAAGTCGTTCCACTGCCAGTTGATGCCCCACAGGTCGGCGGGATGGATGCGGTCGGCCCCGGTGAGGTCCTGCACGTCCTTGTACTGCACGAACAGCGACACCGGCGACACCGCCTTGCCACCAAGCAGCGCCTCGAGGAATTCGGTCAGCGCGAAGCCGGCGCGCTCCACCTTGGCGGCGGACGCCTCGGTGCACAGCTCGGGCCGCTCGACGAACCTCTGCACCGCCGCTTCCATGCTGCGCAGCATGTGCGCCGGGGCGGGCATGCCCACCATCTCGAGCGCGCCGACGGCCTGGTGCATGTGCTGGCGGGCGATGCGCAACTGGCCGGCATCGACCGAAGCCATATCCTGGCCGCGTGCCTGCGCCGCATCGCGCACGAAGCGCCGCAACGCCGACGAGGCCGATTCGAGCGACTTGCGCAGCTCGTCCAGCACCCAGGCCAGCGGGCCCAGGTCGTTGTTTGGCAGATCGTGATCTTGGGCTGCTGCTTGCATTGCTTTATGACTCGCTTCGCTGATGACTTCGCTGCGCCTCAACGGCGAATGACGCACCGGTCATTCGCCATCCCCCGTCGCGCAGCGACGGAGTCATTCGTCAGGCAATCTTGAACCGCGACACCGACTGGCGAAGTTCTTCGGCCATGCGGGTCAGTTCGCGCACCTGCTGCGCGGTGGAGCGGGTGCCTTCGCCGGTCTGTTCGGTCACGGCGAAGATGTGCTGGATGTTGCCGGCCACCACGTTGGCGGATTCGGCTTCCTTGGAGGCGGACAGCGAGATCTGTTCGATCAGGTCGGCCAGGCGGCGCGACACCTGGTCGATCTCGGTCAGCGCGGTACCCGCGGTGTCGGACAGCTTGGCCCCTTCCACCACACCCTGCGTCGAGCGTTCCATGGCGGCCACGGCGTCCTGCGTGTCGGTCTGAATGGCCTTCACCAGCGCCGAGATCTGGCGCGTCGCATCGGCGGAGCGCTCAGCCAGTCGCTGCACTTCTTCGGCCACCACCGAGAAGCCGCGACCGGCTTCACCGGCGGATGCCGCCTGGATGGCAGCGTTCAGGGCCAGCACGTTGGTCTGTTCGGTAATGTCGGAAATCAGTTCGGTGATTTCGCCGATCTCCTGCGAGGACTCGCCCAGGCGCTTGATCCGCTTGGAGGTTTCCTGGATCTGGTCGCGAATCGAGTTCATGCCGCCGATGGCGTTCTGCACCGCCTGCAGGCCCGACTCCGCGGCTTTCAGCGACTGGCGCGCAACCTGGGCGGATTCCTGCGCCTGGCCGGACACCGTGTTGATTCGGCCGGCCATGTCGAGCACCGACTGGCCGGTTTCGCGAATTTCGCGCAGCTGCTCGGTCGAGGCGGCCAGCAGTTCGGTGGAGGTGGATTCCACCTGCGCCGTCGTCTGCGCCACCCGCGTGACCGTGTTCTGCACCGCACCCACCAGCTGGCGCAGTTCTTCCACCGTGTAGTTCACCGAGTCGGCGATGGCGCCGGTGATGTCCTCGGTGACGGTCGCTTCCTGCGTCAGGTCGCCTTCGGCCACCGACTGCAGTTCGTTCATCAGGCGAAGAATGGCGGCCTGGTTGGCGTCGTTCACGCGCTTGGCTTCCTGCTCCTGGCGCTCGGCTTCCAGGCGCTGCGATTCGGCGCGTTCCTGGCGGTTGCGCGAGTCCTGCAGCTGCACGAAGGCCAGGCCGATGGCACAGGCGATCGCGAACAGCGAGGAGATGGCCAGCGCGACCAACGCACCGGCGCCCAGGCCGGTCTGCGCGGACAACTTGCTTTGCAGTTCTTCCATCGAGCGGCGCAGCGGCTCGGAGTCGGCGACGATCGAGGCCTGCGCTTCGCGGGCGGACACCAGGCCCTGCAGGTTGCCCAGGATGGCGCCGGCTTCCTGGCGCGTCTGCTCATAGAGCTTTAACAGCGCGTCGAGGCGTTCGCGGGTCTGTTCGTCCTTGGAGGCGACGAGGCGCAGCTCGGGGTTGCCATCCATCAGGCCTTGCGCGATCTCCTTGAAGGAGTTCAAGTCCTTGCCCAGCAGGAACACGGCTTCCGGCGACACGCCTTCCATGGTCAGGAATTCGTTGGCGGACTTGCCGATCCGCTGGGTCAGCATCACGAGCTGGCCGGCGGCGGAAATCTCGGCGGGATTCGCGTTCTGCTGCAGCTTGAGCGAAGACACCGTCTCGGCGATCTCCAGCAGGTCGGACGACTGGCGGTTGATCGTGCGCAGCGCGGTGCCCACCTGGGTCAGGATCTTCTGCTGCGCCAGCACGGTCTTGGCGTTCTTCTCGGCGCGCTCCATCAGCGGCGTGATCTTCTCCAGGTCCTTCTGCTGGTCATCGGACACCGGCGCGAGGCGCAGCTCGGCGTCACCTGCCTTCAGGCCGCGCACGGTCTGCGCCAGCACCTGGGCCGATTCCCGCACGTCGGGAAAGGCCTGGGGGCTGCCGATCAGCGCCTGCGACACCGACTTGGCGAGTCGTTGCGACTGCATCAGCGACTGCCCGGTACCCGCCACCTGCTGCGCCACCTTGTCCGCCTGGTTCACCGAGTAGATCGCCACGCCGCCCAGCACCACCAACGCCACCGACAACAGCGTGAACAGGATGCGCTGGTGGGTGGCCGTCGTGCGGCGCCCGAGCACCGGCACCGTGATCAGTTCCGCGCGGTCGATTTCCTCGCTGATCGAGTCGTCGTCGAGCGAGTCCCCCGCGATGCTGCCGCCGGATTCGATGCTGGCCGTGGATGGATCCGGGGCAGCGAGGCTCAGTTCCTGGGTGACGGACGGGTCCATCTCCTCGGACGGGTTCTTGGCGAACAGGTTCTTCAGGGAAAAGCTGGCGGACATGATGGTGCCTCAGTGGAGCGGACTAAGCGCTGATGCTCAGGAAGTGCGGTTGCTGCGACAGCGCTTGCAGGTTGATTTCCTGCCAGAACGCACCGGTCGCATCGGTGAAGCCGCTGCCGAAGTAAGCCGGCGAGCCGGCGGGGGCGTCGCTCGAGGAGACGAAGGCGTCGGTATTGCGCAGCCCGGCGAGCCGGTCGATCAACAGCGCGCAGTTGACTTCCAGCAGCTGGTTCAGTGCCACCAGCCGCGACTCGGCGCGGCCGGCGTCCGAGCGCTGCGCGGGCGCCTGGCCACTGACGAAGCTGGCGAGGTCCACCACGCCATACAGGCCGCCGCGCAGGTTGGCCACGCCCAGGAACCAGCTGTGGGTGTACGGCACCGACTGGGTCGCGCTGTACGGGAAGATCTCGCCGGACTGGCTGAGCGGAAAGAGGTACTTCCTGCCGGCCGATTCGACGGCCAGCCAGCCCGCCTGCACGCCTTGGGTGCGGGCGGCCTGCAGTCGACTGGCGAGCCGGCTTTGCAGCTCGCGCAGGGCTTCGCGGTTGGCCATGGGATCGGGTACTGCTTAGAAGAGGCGCGACGCGGACATCAACCCAGGGCCTTGATCTTGGCCATGAGTTCGTCGGCATCCACCGGCTTGGTGATGTAGTCGCGCGCCCCCTGGCGCATGCCCCAGACGCGGTCGGTTTCCTGGTTCTTGCTGGTGCACATGATGATCGGCACGTCGGCGTACTGCGGATCGCGCGTGATGGCGCGCGTCAGCTGGAAGCCGTTCTGGCCCGGCATCACGACGTCCATCAGGATCAGGTCGGGCTTCTCTTCGCCCAGGCGGCGGAACGCATCCTCGGCGCTTTCCGCGGTCTTGACCGAGAACCCGTTCTTCTGCAACAGGTCGGTCATGAACATCAGTTCGGTCTTGCTATCGTCCACAACGAGTACTTTGCGGATGGCCATGGCTCATCTCTCCTTATTCTTTGGCGGTGCCGAACTGCTGCACGGTCTGCAACAGCTGGTCCTTGGTAAAAGGCTTGGTCAGATAGTCCTGCGAGCCGACCATGCGGCCGCGGGCCTTGTCGAACACGCCGTCCTTGGAGGACAGCATCACGACCGGAACGGAGGCAAACTTCGCGTTGCGCTTGATGATGGCGCAGGTCTGGTAGCCATCGAGGCGCGGCATCAGGATGTCGCAGAAGATCAGGTTCGGCTGGTAGTCGTTGACCTTGGACAAGGCATCGAACCCGTCCTCGGCCAACATCACCTCGTGGCCGCCCTGCTTCAGGAAGATCTCCGCACTGCGCCGGATGGTGTTGCTGTCATCGATCACCAACACCTTCAATCCAGGGGTGCTCACTTGGGCTGCTCCTCAACTTGTTTTGTACTGCTCAAGGTGCGGCATCTCCACGAGAGTCCCACGCCGCGTATCGTCAGATCTGGACCATCTCGAAGTCTTCCTTGCGTGCCCCGCATTCGGGGCAAGTCCAGTTCATGGGCACCTGCTCCCACGGAGTTCCGGGGGCGATGCCATGTTCAGGAGCGCCGGCGGACTCGTCGTAGAGCCACCCGCAAATCAGACACATCCAGGTTTTGGTATCAGTCACAGCTTAAAGGGCCTTCGCTTAGAATGCAACGATTGTATCTAGGCCCTTTGCCTACCATTTCCGGGGCCCATGATGAATTCCACACCTATACAGACCAAGGCTTCCGAGCCCGACGGCGAAGAGCAGGGACCGGCCTGCGTGATGGTGTTCAATGCAAGCGATCCAAGCGGCGCCGGCGGGCTCGCCGCCGACATCACGGCGATGGCTTCGGTGGGCGCGCATCCGCTGCCGGTCGTGACTGGCGCCTACGTGCGCGACACCGGTGAAGTGTTCGACCATTTCGCGTTCGACGAAGACGCCGTAGCCCAGCAGGCGCGCACCATTCTCGAGGACGTGCCGGTGCAGGTGATCAAGGTCGGATTCGCGGGCAGTCCCGAGACGCTTTCGACCATTGCGGAGATCGCCGCCGACTACCCGGACGTGCCCGTCATCTCGTACATGCCGGCGCTTTCCTGGTGGGACGAGGGCCCCACCGACCTGTACGAGGATGCCTTCCGCGAGCTGATGCTGCCCCAGACGACCGTGTTGGTCGGAAACCACAGCACCTTGTGGCGCTGGCTGTTGCCGGAGTGGAACAGCGAGCGCAGCCCCACCCCCCGCGACATCGCCAAGGCGGCCGCCGACATGGGCGTGCCCTACACGCTGGTGACCGGCGTGCCCTTGCCCGACCAGTTCGTCGAGAACGTGCTGGCGACGCCCGAGACCGTGCTGGCCAGCGAGAAGTTCGAGCGCTTCGACGCCGTCTTCTCCGGCGCCGGCGACACGCTGTCGGCCGCACTCGCCGCGCTGCTGGCCGGCGGCGCCGACCTCGCCGCGGCCGCCACCGAGGCACTGGCCTATCTCGATCGCTGCCTCGACGGCGGCTTTCGCCCGGGCATGGGCAACGTCGTCCCCGACCGCCTGTTCTGGGCGCAGCCCGACGATCCGGATGCCGACGACGAAGTGCCTGGCGATCCGCTGGCCGCCTTCGACCTTCCCGCCCACGACACCAAACACTGACCCGAGCGCCAGCCATGGCCACAGACAAGAACGCAGAACTCTTCGAGCGCGCCCGCGCGCTGATCCCGGGCGGCGTCAATTCGCCGGTACGCGCCTTCCGCGCGGTGGGCGGCACGCCGCGCTTCGTGCAGCGCGCGCAGGGCGCGTACTTCTGGGATGCCGAAGGCACCCGCTACATCGACTACATCGGCTCCTGGGGGCCGATGATCCTGGGCCACGGCCATCCGCGCGTGCTCGATGCCGTGCAGCGCGCGGTGCGCGACGGCTTCTCCTTCGGCGCGCCCACCGAGCGCGAAATCGAGCTGGCCGAGGAGATCGTCAAGCACCTGCCCTCGGTGGAGATGGTGCGCCTGGTCAGCTCCGGCACCGAAGCGGCGATGAGCGCGATCCGCCTCGCGCGGGGCGCCACCGGCCGCAACCGGATCATCAAGTTCGAAGGCTGCTACCACGGCCACGCCGACGCGCTGCTGGTGAAGGCCGGCTCCGGCCTGGCCACCTTCGGCCACCCGACCAGCGCGGGCGTGCCGCCCGAGGTGGTGCAGCACACGCTGGTCCTCGAATACAACAACATCGCGCAGCTCGAGGAAGCCTTCGCGGCGCACGGCGACGACCTCGCCTGCATCATGATCGAGGCGATCGCGGGCAACATGAACTTCGTGCGCGCGAGCGTGCCCTTCATGAAGCGCTGCCGCGAGCTGTGCACGCAGTACGGCGCGCTACTGGTGTTCGACGAGGTGATGACGGGCTTTCGCGTCGGGCTGCGCGGCGCACAGGGCGTGTATGCGCAGGCGATCCCCGGCTTCGCGCCCGACATGACGGTGCTGGGCAAGGTGATCGGCGGCGGCATGCCGCTGGCGGCTTTCGGTGGTCGGAAGGCGCTGATGGAAAACCTGGCGCCGCTCGGACCGGTGTACCAGGCCGGCACGCTCTCGGGCAACCCGGTCGCCACCGCCTGCGGCTTGGCGACCCTGCAGGAGATCGCGCTGCCCGGGTTCTACCAGGCGCTGGCGGCCAGGACGCAGTCGCTGGTCGACGGGCTCGCAGCGGCCGCGCAAGAGGCCGGCCTGCCGTTTGCGACAGATTGCGAAGGCGGCATGTTCGGCTTCTTCCTGCTGCCGCAGTTGCCGCAGAACTATGGGCAGGTGATGAAAAGCGACAGCCCGAAGTTCGGCCGCCTGTTCCACGGCCTGCTCGATCGCGGCGTATACATCGCACCGGCCCTGTACGAGGCCGGCTTCGTGAGCGCGGCGCACGGCGAGGAAGACATCGCGCAGACGGTGCAGGCAGCGCGGGAAGTGTTCAAGACATTGGCTTGAATGGATGTCATCCCTGAGGATGTCATCCCGGGCTTGACCCGGGATCCACGCGGCGCCTGATCAAGCGCCGCATGGATTGCAGGTCAGGCCCGCAATGACATGGCTGGGGTATTGCGGCTCAAGCCCGCAAATGACCTCCATCGTGGCACCGGCTCAGTGCCTCGGTCGCCTCAATGCCGGAAGTGCCGCACCCCCGAAAACACCATCGCCACCCCGCGTTCGTTGGCGGCGGCTATCACTTCCGGGTCGCGCATCGATCCGCCCGGCTGGATGATGCAGGTGGCGCCGGCATCCACCACCACGTCGAGCCCGTCGCGGAACGGAAAGAACGCATCGCTCGCCACCGCCGTGCCCGCCAGCGAAAGCTTCGCGTGCTGCGCCTTGATGCTCGCGATCCGCGCTGAATCCAGCCGGCTCATCTGGCCGGCGCCCACGCCCATCGTCATGCCGTCCTTGCAGAACACGATGGCGTTCGACTTCACGTACTTGGCCACCTTCCACGCGAACAGCAGGTCCTGCAGTTCCTGCGCCGTCGGCTGCTTGTGCGTGACGACCTTCAGCTCCGACAGCGCGAGCTCGTGGTTGTCCGCGGTCTGCATCAAGAGACCGGAGCCGACGCGCTTGACGTCCATCAGGTTCTGCCCCTTGTCCCAGGGCCGCGCGCCACCGGGGGGCAGCGCGATCTTCAGCAGCCGCACGTTGGCCTTGCCGGCAAACGCCTGCAGCGCCTCGGGGGCGAACTCCGGCGCCATCAGCACTTCGACGAACTGCTTGGCGACCTGCTGCGCGGCGGCGCCATCGAGCGGCCGGTTAAAGGCGATGATGCCGCCGAAGGCCGAAGTCGGATCGGTCTGGAAAGCCTTGGAATAGGCCTCGAGCGGATCCTTGCCGAGTGCCACGCCACAGGGATTGGCGTGCTTGACGATCACGCAGGCCGGCGTGTCGAAGGTCTTGACGCATTCCCACGCCGCGTCGGCATCGGCGATGTTGTTGTACGAGAGCTCCTTGCCCTGCAACTGCTGTGCCATCACGAGCGAGCCGGGCGCGGGATGCAGGTCGCGATAGAACGCGGCCTGCTGGTGCGGGTTCTCGCCGTAGCGCAGGTCCTGCAGCTTCACGAAGCGGCCGTTGGCCTGCGCCGGGAAGGCACTGCGGCTGCCATCGCCCTGCAGCGCCGACAGATAGTCGCTGATCGCCGCGTCGTAGTTGCTGATGCGATTGAACGCGGCCACGGCGAGCGCGAACTTCGTGCCTTGCGAAACCTCGCCCTGGGCCTTCAGTTCCTCGATCACGCCCTGGTACTGCGCCGCGTCGGTCAGCACCGCGACGTCCTTCCAGTTCTTCGCGCCGCTGCGCACCATGGCCGGACCGCCGATGTCGATGTTCTCGATCGCGTCCTCCAGTGTGCAGCCAGGCTTGGCCACGGTTGCCTCGAAGGGATAGAGGTTCACCACCAGCAGGTCGATCGTGGCTATGCCGTGGCGCTGCAATGCGGCCACGTGTTCGGGCAGGTCGCGCCGCGCCAGCAGGCCGCCGTGAATCTTGGGATGCAGCGTCTTCACGCGGCCATCGAGCATCTCGGGAAAGCCGGTGACCTCGGCCACCTCGGTGACGGGCAGGCCCGCGTCGGCGAGCAGCCTGGCGGTGCCGCCGGTGGAGATCAGGCGCACGCCCAGGGCGTGCAGGGCCTGCGCCAGTTCGACGATGCCGGCCTTGTCGGAGACGGAGAGAAGTGCGTTCATGGTCATTCGCAGGACAGGCAGTGCGGCCCGGGGCCGCTGCGGCCTTACTTGAGGAGTTTGTGTTCGATCAGCTTCTTGCGCAGCGTATTGCGGTTCAGGCCGAGCCACTCCGCCGCGCGCGACTGGTTGTTCTCGGCCTTCGCCATCACCACTTCCAGCAGCGGCTTCTCCACCACCTTCACCAGCATCTCGTACATCCCGTCCGGCTCGGTTCCCCGCAGGTCGCGGAAATAACCTTCCAGGCTGGAACGCACGCACTCCTCGATATGTTTTTTGCTCATGCGTCGCTTTCGGCAAGCTCCTGCGGGCGCGCGGGCGCGGACGGGACCGGCAGCCGGTCCATCCTTGCGCCCAGCGCGTGGAAGAAGCGGTTGACCGCGGCCACTTGCGTGCCGCAGTCCTCGACGGCGTTCATCTCCGCGCGGAACGCTTCCCCTCCCGGAAGCGCCCGCACGTACCACCCGATGTGCTTGCGCGCGCTGCGCACACCGGTGAATTCGCCATACAGCGCATGGTGGTCCTGCAGGTGCTCCACCAGCGCGCGCTGCACCTCCACCACCAGCGGCGGCGCCAGCTCGGCGCCCGTGGCCAGGAAGTGCACGATCTCGCGAAAGATCCAGGGCCGGCCCTGGGCGGCGCGGCCCACCATCACGGCGTCGGCCCCGGTGCGCGCCAGCACCTCACGGGCCTTGCCCGGCGAGGTGACGTCGCCATTGGCGACCACGGGAATGGCCACCGCGCGCTTGACCGCCGCGATGGTCTCGTATTCGGCCTCGCCCTTGTAGCCCTGCTCGCGCGTGCGGCCGTGCACGGTCAACATCTGCACGCCGCACTGCTCGAAGGCCCGCGCCAGCGCCACCGCATTGCGCTGCGAGGCGGCCCAGCCGGTGCGCATCTTCAGCGTCACCGGCACACCGTGCGGCGCACAGGCGCGCACCACCGCATCGGCGATGGCGATGGCCAGGGGCTCGTCCTGCATCAGCGCCGAGCCCGCCCACTTGTTGCAGACCTTCTTGGCCGGGCAACCCATGTTGATGTCGATGATCTGGGCGCCGCGCTCGATGTTGTAGACCGCGGCCTCGGCCATGGACTGCGCATCGGTGCCGGCGATCTGCACCGCCACCGGCCCCGGCTCGCCCTCGTGGTTGGCGCGGCGCGAGGTCTTCAGGCTGTCCCACAGCTCGCGCCTGGAGGTGACCATCTCGCTCACGGCATGGCCCGCACCGAAGGCGCGACACAGCTGGCGGAAGGGGCGGTCGGTGACCCCGGCCATCGGCGCGACGAACACGTTGTTCGCCAGGACGTAGGGACCGATGTGCATGGAGGGGAGGGGAAGCGGCTGCCGAAAAAAGAGGCACGATTGTAGGCCCGCGCCGTTTCAGCGCTTGAAATCCGCAAGGGGCTTGCAAGGCCGCCGCAAAAGGCGCAGCGCGGCTAACATGCGCCCCCATGCAAGCCTGGCTGCAATCGCTTCTGACCCTGATGGCGCTGCCCCAGTTCGGGCTGAGCACGCTGTTCGTGGTTGCCTTCGTCTCGGCCACCCTGCTGCCGCTGGGATCGGAGCCGGCGCTGTTCGGCCTGCTGAAGCTCAACCCCGACCTGTTCTGGCCGGCCCTGCTGGTGGCCACCGTGGGCAACACGCTGGGCGGCATGGTCGACTGGGGCATGGGCTATGCCGCGCGCGAGGCGCACGACAAGTACTCCAAGTCGCGCTCGCACCTGAAGGCGCTGGATTACCTGGAGAAGCTCGGGCCCAAGGCCTGCCTGCTGGCGTGGTTGCCGATCGTGGGGGATCCGCTGTGCGCCGTCGCCGGCTGGCTGGAACTGCCCTTCTGGCCCTGCACCTTCTACATGGCCGTCGGCAAGTTCCTGCGCTATCTGTTCATGACCACGGGGCTGCTCTGGTTCTTTCCGCATTGAGGCGCAGCAGCGCCCTCCTGCGCGCGCGCATCGGGCCAGGCGGCCAGCACGACCAGTGCCAGCAGCAGGCCGACCAGGAAGAACTCGTAGCCGCGCACCAGGTGGCGCTGCAGGCGCAGCAGCAAGCGGGACCAGGACATGCGCACACCTCCGTCCCGCAGGGCGGGCGAAGGGACTCTAGGCGGGGCCGGGGGCGGATTCCAGTGATGCGTGGACCGCAGAGGCGGTCTGGTGCGCTACACGTTGAACAGGAAGTTCATCACGTCGCCATCCTTGACGACGTATTCCTTGCCTTCGCTGCGAATCTTCCCGGCGTCCTTGGCACCCTGCTCGCCCTTCAAGGCAATGTAGTCCTCGTACGCGATGGTCTGCGCGCGGATGAAACCGCGCTCGAAGTCGGTGTGGATCACGCCGGCGGCCTGCGGTGCGGTGGCGCCGATCGGCACGGTCCAGGCGCGCACTTCCTTCGGGCCGGCGGTGAAGTAGGTCTGCAGCCCCAGCAGCGTGAAGGCCGCGCGGATCAGGCGGTTCAGGCCCGGCTCTTGCTGGCCGATCTCGGCCAGGAACATCGCCTTGTCCTCGTCGGCCATTTCGGCGATTTCGGATTCGATCTTGGCGCAGATCGCCACCACCGGCGCGTTCTGCGTCTTCGCGTAGTCGCGCAGGCGATCCAGGTGCGGGTTGTTCTCGAAGCCGCGCTCGTCCACGTTGCCGACGAACATCGCCGGCTTGGCGGTGATCAGGAACAGCGGCTTGAGCAGCGCCTGCTCGTCGTCGCTGAGCGAGAGCGTGCGCACCGGCCGGCCTTCGTTCAGGGCGGCCTGCACCTTGGGCAGCAGCTGCACCATCTTCGCGGCTTCCTTGTCGCCGGCGCGGGCGGTCTTGGAGTAGCGGTGCAGGGTCTTGTCCACGGTGCCGAGGTCGGCCAGGCACAGCTCGGTCTGGATCACCTCGATGTCGGAGACGGGATCCACCCGCCCCGACACGTGGATGACGTTCTCGTCCTCGAAGCAGCGCACCACATTCACCACCGCATCGGTCTCGCGGATGTGCGCGAGGAACTGGTTGCCCAGGCCCTCGCCCTTGCTGGCCCCGGCGACCAGGCCGGCGATGTCGACGAACTCGACGATCGCCGGCACGATGCGCTCGGGCTTGACGACCGCCGACAGCGCAGCGAGCCGGGGGTCCGGCAGTTCGACGATGCCCACGTTGGGCTCGATCGTGCAGAAGGGATAGTTCTCGGCGGCGATCCCGGCCTTGGTCAAGGCATTGAACAAGGTGGACTTGCCCACGTTGGGCAGCCCCACGATCCCGCACTTCAAACTCATGTCAGTTCCCGAAAATCAAGCCGGAAAGTGTATGCCATGGGGCATGGCCCGGCTTCAGGCACGCCATTGCTGGGGTCGCTGCGCGAGCCCAGCCTACCGGGCCATTGTTTGTAGGCTGGGCTGCGCGCAGCGCACCCCAGCGTGCTCGTTCAGTCGAACTTCCAATCCGCACTGACCGCCTGCCCCACCCGCAAGGTGCGATCGAGGCCTTCGACCACGATCGCGTTCATCGCGAAAGTGATCTTGCCGCGCATCCGCTCGTTGCGGCGGTAGCCCTGCAGCGTATCCGTCACGATCGGATCGACCTCGGCGGTGGCGGGGTCGATGTTGGGGATCGGGCAGCGCGTGCAGGGCTTGACCGCCCGCAGCACGACCTCGCCGTCCTCGCCGGCAATGCGCAACAGTTCGAGCCGATCTTCATCGTGGGGCTCCACGCCTTCCAGCACGATGTTCGGCCGGAAGCGCTCGATCCCCACCGCCGCATGGCCGGCCGCCGCCAGCTTCTCGTTCAGGAGTTCGAGCGAGGCAGTGCTGGTCACCAGCAGGGGAAAGCCGTCGCTGAACTGGTTGAGCGCCTCGGCGCCCTGCGTCCAGTCGGTCTCGGAGGGGCGACGGTGCTCGGGGTCGAAGCGCACCAGGCGCAGCGGCCGGCCAAGGAAATCGGTGAACCACTGGGCGGCGATGGCGCCCATGTCGAAGGCCGGCACCTCCTCGTCCCACACGCGCACGCGGACCGGCTCTTCGACCGTGTCGATTGACAGATGCAGTGCCAGCATGCCCGGGGCGCGCAGCACCACCTCGCTGAACTTGATCTGCGGCCGGATCAACGCCATGCGCGGCAGCTCGCGCTGCGTGACGAAGTCGTGGTCGCTGTCCACCACCATCCACGCCCGGTCGAGGTCCAGTCCGGTCTCCGTCAGCACGGCCTCGCGCAGCTCCACCCCGGCGCAGGACTTGACCGGATAGACGAACAGGCGGGCGATGCGGGCGGCAAAGTCGGGGGCGGCTGGGTTCATGGACGGGTTTGCGGACGCGACAGGGGGCCAGCCGGGATTGTGCCCGCCTCCTACAATCCCCCCATGGCTGCCCCTCTGGACGTGTGTATCCGCGGCGCCGGCATGGTGGGCCGCACCCTGGCCCTGCTGCTGGCGCGCGACCGCCTGCGCGTCGGCCTGGTCGCCGGCCCGACGCCAGTGCAAGCAGCCCAGGACGTGCGCGCCTACGCGCTCAACGCCGCCTCGCGCGACCTGCTGCTGCGGCTGCGCGCCTGGCCCGACGAACAGCACGCCACCGCCGTGGCCGCCATGGACATCCGCGGCGACGAAGGCGGGCGCGTGCAGTTTTCGGCCAGCCGCGAAGGCGCGCCGGCGCTGGCCTGGATCGTCGATGTCGAGGCACTGCTGTCGCGCCTGCGCGAGGCCGTGCGCTACCAGCCGCAGATCGAGGAGTTGGAGGCGCCGCAGCCGGCCGCCCTGACCGTCGTGTGCGAAGGCCGTGGCAGCGCCACCCGCGACGAATTCGGCGTGAACTTCCAAGTCACCTCCTATCCGCAGCGAGCCATCGCCGCCCGCCTGACCAGTGAACACGCGCACGGCGGCACCGCCCATCAGTGGTTCGACGACGGCAACGTGCTGGGTCTCCTGCCTTTGGGCGGAGCGTCGGGGAACTCCCTGGCACTGGTATGGTCTGTCCAGGAGCCGCGTGCGGACGAGCTTCTGGCGATGCCGGCGGCGGAATTCGAGGATCGCTTGCAGGCCGCCTGCGGCAATGCGCTGGGCCGCATGACGCTCGCCAGCGAGCGCATGGCCTGGCCGCTGCAGCGAGCGCAGGCCGATCGCTGGTGTGGTGCCGGCTGGGCACTGGCCGGCGACGCGGCGCACAACGTGCATCCGCTGGCGGGCCAGGGGCTGAACCTGGGGCTGGCGGATGCGGAGACGCTGGCGCAGGTGCTGCACGAGCGGGAGTACTGGCGCAGCCTGGGCGACGAAAAGCTGCTGCGCCGCTACGAGCGCGCGCGCAAGGCGGATGTCCTGGCGATGGCCTGGACGACCGATGGCCTGCAGCAGTTGTTTGCGCAACCGGCGAACGCGTGGGCGTGGGTGCGCAACTGGGGCATGCGGGGTTTCGAACATAGCGGCCCGCTGAAAAGTTGGGTCGTGCGGCAGGCGATGGGCCGGCCTGCCAATTTCTTGAGAACGGGAAGAACATGAAAGCGATCGCGATCCGCACCGGGCTGGCTGCAGCCCTGATGGCCCTGGGCATCATGGCCGGCGCCGCCACCACCGAGGCCATGCCGCCGAACGCGGCGGCGGCGAATGCCATGGCCGGCGCGGCCAGGCAGGTGCCTCCCGCGGTCGACGCCGCCGTGCGCAAGAACCTCGCCGCGCGCATGCCCAGCTTCCCGAAGATCGACGAGATCAACACCACCCCGGTGCCCGGCCTGTACGAGATTCGCATCGGCACCGACCTGCTCTACTCCGATGCGGATGCCAGCTACATCTTCAACGGCAGCCTGATGGACACGCGGGCCCGGCGCAACCTCACCGAGGAACGGCAGGAAAAGCTGCTGGCCTTCGACTTTGACGAGCTGCCGATGAAGGACGCCTTCACCATCGTGCGCGGCAACGGCAAGCGCAAGCTGGCGGTGTTCGAAGATCCCAACTGCGGCTACTGCAAGCGCTTCGAGCACGACCTGCAGAAGGTGGACAACGTCACGGTCTACATGTTCCTGTACCCGATCCTGGGTCCCGACTCGATCGTGAAGTCGCGCGCCCACTGGTGCGCCAAGGACAAGGGCCAGGCCTGGCAGGACTGGATGCTGCGCAGCGAGCCGGTCAAGGCGGAGGCCAACTGTGACCTCACGGCGTTGAACCGCAACGTGGAATTCGGCAAAAAGCACAAGATCACCGGCACCCCGACGCTGATCTTCACCGACGGTTCGCGCGTTCCCGGCGCGATCGGCACCGCCGAAATCGAGAAGATGCTGGCCGCCAAGTGACCGCTGCGCGTCCGCCCGGCCCGCACTACCGGGTCGAGGCGGCGGATCCCGCCGCCCACCTTTTTCACGTCACCCTCACCATCCCGCAGCCCCAGGCGGGGCAGCGCGTGTCGCTGCCGGCGTGGATCCCGGGCAGCTACCTGCTGCGCGAGTTCTCCCGCCACCTGCAGAAACTGAGCGCGCGCCAGGACGGCAAGCCGGTCGGCATCCAGCAACTGGACAAGTCCACCTGGCAGATCGACTGCATGCCCTCCAGCCCGCTGGTGCTGGGCTACGAGGTCTACGCCTTCGACAACTCGGTGCGCACGGCCTGGCTCGATTCCCAGCGGGGCTTCTTCAACGGCACCAGCCTGTGCCTGCGCGTGCACGGCCAGGCGCAGGAGCCGCACGAGCTCGAACTGGTGCCCCTGCGCGCCTGCCCGCACTGGGAGGCCGCCACCGGCCTGGAGCCGCTGAAGACCGGCAAGCGCGGCTTCGGCACCTATCTCGCGCAGGACTACGACGAACTGGTGGACAGCCCGGTGGAGCTCGGGCCCTTCTTCAGCGCCGAGTTCCGCGCCGGCGGCGTGCCGCACCGGCTGGTGCTCGCGGGCGCCACCGAGGCCTGCGACACCGACCGCCTGCTGGCCGACATGCAGAAGATCTGCGAGGCGCAGATCCGCTTCTGGCACGAACGCCGGCGGCCGCCTTTCAAGAGCTATGTGTTCCTGCTCAACACGGTGGACGACGGCTACGGCGGCCTCGAGCACCGCAATTCCACGGCGCTGATCTGCTCGCGCCGCGACCTGCCGCGCCTGGGCGAGGCCCGCCTGAACGACGGCTACGTCACTCTGCTGGGCCTGATCAGCCATGAGTACTTCCACACCTGGAACGTCAAGCGGCTGCGGCCGGCTGACTTCGCGCACTACGACTACAAGCAGGAGAACTACAGCCAGCTGCTCTGGTTCTTCGAGGGCTTCACCAGCTACTACGACGACCTGCTGCTGCGCCGCGCGGGCCTGATCGACGACGCCACCTACCTCAAGCTGCTGACCAAGACCTGCAACCAGGTGCTGCAGACGCCGGGGCGCGAAGTGCAGTCGGTGGCGCAGGCCAGCTTCGATGCCTGGGTCAAGTACTACCGGCAGGACGAGAACACGGCCAACGCCACGGTCAGCTACTACACCAAGGGCGCGCTCGTGGCCCTGTGCTTCGACCTCACCCTGCGGCAGGAAGGCCACAGCACGCTGGACGAGGCCATGCGCGCGCTGTGGGTGCGCTGCAAGGCCGGGCCGATGGCCGAAGCCGATTTCGCGGCCGTGCTCAAGGAACTGGGCGGCCGCGCCTTCACCCGCGAGTTCACGCAGTGGGTGCACGGCACGCGCGAGCTGCCGCTGAAGGAACTGCTGGAAGCGCACGGCATCGCCGTGATGGAAGAGCCGGCACAGCTGCAGCAGCGCCTGGGTCTGCGCGTGGGCGACGGCCAAGGTTCCGTGGTGCTGAAGAACGTGCTGCGCGGCGGCGCCGCCGAACAGGCCGGCTTAGCGCCGAATGACGAATGGCTCGGCGTGGAGGTCGCCGGCAGCGGCTGGCGGCTGGCCAAGCTCGATGACCTGATGGTGTATGCGGGCACGCATCGCAAGCTCACGGCCCTGGTCGCGCGCGACCGGCGACTGCTGCGGCTCGAGCTGTCCATCCCGCCGGGCGTCCTCACCTGGCGCCTGGTGCTGCGCGATGCGGCGAGGGTGCAGACGTGGCTCGGACCCCAGGGCTGAAGCTCGCGCTGCTGGGGCTGGCAGTCCTGCTGGCTCACTGGCTCGGGCTCGCATGGTTCGGTCGGCAGGCCGAAGCAATCTCCGCGCTGCGCACCTTCGTGCCGCCCATGTACACGCGCCTGCTCAAGCCCAGCGCGCCACCGCCGGTGGTCGCCGTCGCTGGCGCCCCGGCGGCGACGCCTCGCCCGCGCGTGGCCGTGCGAGCGATCACGCCCGCGTCCGCGCCGCGGCCGGTGCACCGCAAGAAGAAGCCGCAGCCGCCGCCCGAAGCGCAGGTGGCGACACCGGCCGAACCGGTGCCACAGATCCCGCCCGATTCGGAGCAGGTGGCACAGGCACCCGAAGCCGCGGCCTCGGACGCGCAGCCCCCGGCGTCCAGCCCGGAGCCGGCAG
>NZ_JAQGNQ010000130.1 GCF_028291745.1 Ramlibacter sp.
ATGGCAAGTTGCGCTTCGCGAAGTAAAGGGCGGCCTGGGGCGCGATCGGGCGCACGCGCAGGCCCGCCCGAGAGCCAAACCGGCTCGAGTTCCGCCGGATAGGGGGCGCTCAGTGAACGGCCACCGCCGACTCGGTCGTAAAAACTCAGCCGGCTTTGCTCACCTATCACGGGGTCAGGACACTAGCCCGGGGTGCTGCGCGGCATCTGGGACCGCGCGGCCTCGTTCAGGGCGGGAGACGTCCTGGTCGCCGTGCACTGCGCCGTGCCGCCCGGGGGCGGCGCCAGCACGGCGGCCGTCACGCCGCACACGTTGGTGGCCACGTCGAGCGGCACCTGCACGGTGACCGGGACCTTGGCCGCATCCACGCCGATGCCTTGGCCAATGTTGTTGGCCACGTTGCTGACGTTGACCGTGACCAGCCCGAGCGCTTGCGCAATGGCTCCGGTGGCAAGTAGCGTGGTCGTGGCGATGGCTGCTGTGATGGCTTTGCATTTCATGATTGCACTCCCTTCGGTTCCTTGCCGGTTGCGGCGAGAGCCTGATCCCGGTGGACCCTGCGATGCAGATAAGGGCGGACCCAGCCGTCCACATCCCTCCCAGCGGTATTCTTACGCGTTCTTACCGCGCTCGGCCAGCGGGCGCTGCAAGGCCCAGCCGAAGTTGGAGCGTTGTGGTCGCAACAGGTGCGCCTGGACCACGAAACAAATCCGAGCCGCTGCACCGTCGCAGAGCGCCCATCCCATGAGGACGTCTGCGTCATGAAAGTAGGGCCACTCGCCGCCACATTCGGCGAGGAGTGCATCTGCGCCGGAAATCACCCCCGGAGTCTGCATGTGAGGTCTAACGTCGGACTTGAACGGCGCGCAGCGGCATATAGAGGGACGTGCCAGTGAACGACCCCGCAGTTCCGGAGCGAATTGCTTGTTTGCAGCAGGGCGCCTGCCGCTTCAATTGAAAAAAAAAAGCCGGCGGTTTCCCGCCGGCCGTTCTGCCTCGGGTCTCTCGATCAGTGCGTCAAAAGCGTGCCGCTGCCCGACAGGCTGCCCGAACTGCTGCCCGAGATGCCCGTTCCTCCCACGCCCAGCGAACCGGAGCCGGAGCCGTTGCCCGAACCGTTGCCGGAGATGCCCGACGGCCCGACGCCCAGCGTACCGGTGCCGGAACCATTGCCCGTACCGCTGGCATTGACGCCCGCGGCGCTCAGCGATCCGGAGCCGGAGCCGCTGCCCGAACCGTTGCCGGTGATCCCCGAGGGTCCGATGCCCAGCGCACCGGAGCCGGTGCCGGTGCCGGAACCGTTGGCGGAGGTGCCCAGGGGCGCGGTGATGGTTCCGCTCTTGCTGCCCGTGCCGCTGCCGGAGATGCCGAGTCCGCCCGCTCCTTGCGCCATCGCGGCGCCGCCGAACGCAAGTCCTGCCGCGGCGGCAACGGTCGAGAGAATGTGGGTCACTTTCATCTGAGTCCTTCCTACTGTGTGACTAACCGCGGGCGCCATGTGCGCCACGCGTGGAACCTACTTTATCGGCCGGGTGCGGCACGCGCGTGCGCCGATTCGCATGCCTTAAGTCGGAGGAACGCTTACACGGGGGTACGGCGGACCAACCGCGCGTGCAGGGCTGTGCTTCTGGCCAGACGAGGCTCGGTCGCCGCCGGGCCTGCGAGTTGCGCATGCATGGCGAAACTTCGCGCAAGGCCCGGCCATGTAGGAGCGCGCCGCGACGTACCGGGTACGAACGTGTCCGGAAGTTCGCTAGGGAAGGTGCGCGCCTTCATCGCGAAAATAGAGGCGAAAACAGAAAACATGAAGTCGTAAACACTATGGACGCTCGTTCCATTGGACGTCGGCATTCAATCCAACCAGCGCCCCAACGTCCTAGGTGGTTGATCTAGCCTGGGCGGGTGACAGCGCTGGCCAATTTCACTTCGGCACGCCAGTCAGCCAGAGATGGTCAACTTTGCTGCCGTCCGCCAACTGGGCAACTGGATTTCTACTAGGTCCAAAGTATATTTGACATAATACACATCGTATGAAATACGATAGGAAAGTGATCAGCAGCAGAGACCCATGCGATCAATGCCGCCCGCGGCTCCCGCCACACCGCTCCCGGTTACCCTGAGCCCCCGAAACGGCCAAAGCCCTGTAAAACCTTGGGCGACTGCCGGACGGACCGGTAGCGAAGACGCGGGAGATTTCATGCAGTTGATCGTTCGACTTTCCATCGTCGCAGCCATGGCGGTGCTCGCCGCCGGCTGCGCATCCACAGCGACCACCACCGCTTCGGCCGGCAAGCACCTGGTGTACCGCGACGGCTCCGGCAACGTGATTCGCGTGTTCTCCTATCCGGACGATGCGCTTTGCCGCCGGGTCGAGTCGATGGCCGGCCGCGGCGCCCAATGCCAGAGGGAGCCGGCGCCGGGCATGCAGGCCCGTGCGACGCTGCGCTACAACCCGCCGGGCGTCCTGGTCGAGGGCCACTACGCCGACATGGCCCGCTGCATGACCGACACCGCGACCATGTCGCCAGGTGTCCAACTGATCAATGCGTGCGAGGCGCAGTGACGCTCAGCACATGAAGTTTGGGCGGCAAGTGCTTGTCACCACTTGCCTTTGGGCTGCGCCTTGCGGATGGCGGCGGCGATGAGGTCGGCCGCATCCTTGCGCTGCGACTGCAAGGCGAAGTCCACGGCGGACAGGCCCAGCTCGTTGCGCATGGTCGGATCGGCGCCCGCTTCCAGCAGCAGCTTCACCGCGGCCGTCGAGCCGTATTTGGCCGCCATCATCAGCGGCGTCGTCTTGTTCGGCGACTGCGCATCGATGAAGGCGTACTCGTCCAGCAGGATCTGCATGATGTCCAGGTGGCCGCCCGTGGCCGCATAGTGCAGAGGCGCCCAGCCCGGCTTGTTGACGTCGGCATCGCGCGCGATCAGCCGGCGCACCAGCTCCGTCTGGCCCTTCAAGGCGGCGATCATCAGCGGGCTCTCGTCCTTCGGGCTGCGCCATTCCACCTTGGTCTTGGGCCAGGCAATCAGCGCCTCGGCCGCCTTCACCGAGCCGTCTTGCACGGCGATGAACAGGCCCGGCCGGCCGGAAGGATCGATCGTGTTCGGGTCGAAACCGCGCTTGAGCAGGTCGGTGATGGTCGCGCCTTCATCGCGCTTGATGGCCACGAAGAAGTCGTCATAGGAACCCGCATGCGCGAACGAAAAGCCAAGCGCCAGAACGAGATAGCCGATGAACTTGATGGACTTTCTCACGCCTGCACTCCGCTGAACAGTGTCTCGAAGTTGCGGCTGGTCGCCGCGCCGACCGCTTCGACCGACATGCCCCGCAGTTCCGCCACCTGCCTGGCCACATACCCCACATAGGACGGGTTGTTGGTCTTGCCGCGATAGGGCACGGGCGCCAGGTAGGGGCTGTCGGTCTCGATCAGGAGCCGATCGAGCGGCACGAACTTGGCCACCTCGCGCAGGTCGGCCGCGCTCTTGAAGGTGAGGATGCCGGAAAAGGAGATGTGGAAGCCCAGGTCCAGCGCGGCCCGCGCCACTTCGGCCGTCTCGGTGAAGCAGTGGAAGACGCCGCCGGCCGCAGCCGCGGAGCCGTCTTCGCCCTCTTCCTTCAGGATCGCGATGGTGTCCGCCGACGAAGAACGCGTGTGGATGATCAAGGGCTTGCCGCATTGCTGCGCCGCGCGGATGTGCGTGCGAAAGCGATCGCGCTGCCACTCCAGGTCGGCCACGCTGCGGCCGCCCTTGCGCTCGTCCATCTGGTAGTAGTCCAGGCCGGTCTCGCCGATTGCCACCACCCGCGGCCGCGCTGCCAGCTCCAGCAGTTTGTCGACCGTGGGTTCGGCGATGCCCTCGTTGTCCGGGTGCACGCCGACCGACGCCCAGAAGTTGTCGTAGCCCATGGCCAGCGCATGGACGTCCTCGAATTCCTCCAGCGTGGTGCAGATGCAAAGGGCGCGGTCGACCTGGGCCTCGGCCATGGCCTGGCGGATCTGGGGCAACTGGGCGACGAGCTCGGGAAAGCTCAGGTGGCAGTGGGAGTCGACGAACATGGGCAATGCAAAAACGGCAACGCCGCGCGGCCGGTGGCCCGCGCGGAAGGAGAAGCCGTCGATTGTAGAAGCCCGGGCGGCAGAGCCCAGGCGGGCAGGATCAGATCGTCTGCGTCGGGCGCTCGGACGCCAGGTGGCCGCCGAGGATTTCCTCGATCTTCACCTTCAGCAGCTTGGACTTGTCGTCCGCCGGAAAGCGCACGCCGACACCTTGCGTGCGATTGGCGGCGGCCCGTGCCGGCGTGACCCAGGCGACCTTGCCGGCCACCGGATAGCGCTGCGGATCGTCGGGCAGCGAGAGCAGCACGTAGACGTCGTCACCCAGCTTGTAGTCGCGCGTCGTGGGAATGAACACGCCACCGTCGGCAAACAGCGGGATGTAGGCGGCGTACAGCGCAGCCTTCTCCTTGATGGCCAGCTGGATGACGCTCGGTCGGGGGGTGTTCGGGCTGGGTGTGCTCATCGGTCGCTCAGGCCTTCGAGTTTAGGGCGGACCGGGCCCGGGCCACAAGGTCTTCCAGCATCAGGCCGGGGTTGAACGGGTGGTCGACCGTGCGGGAAGTCTCGCCCAGGTCGCGCCACCACACCGTCAGGGCCGGCAGCGAGCCGGCCGGCGGCAGGTCCTGGGCATCGAAGAAGCGCGGCGCCCCGCCCGCGTGCACCGCCAGCAGGTCGTGGCAAAGCTTCTGCAGCGACTCGACCAGTTGCGCCGGACTCCAGTTGGCCAGCGGGGACAGGTCGCCGCGCAGCAGCGCCTTGGGCCATTGCGACCAGGTCTTCGCATCGAGGCCCGCAGCGTGCAGGCGCAGGGCGTCTTCCGGCCGGCCACCCGCCGCGCGCAACAGGGCCGGCGCGGCCGGCGCGGGCACGCCTTCTTCCTGCAGCCAGGCGGCGGCCTCCTCGGCGGTCGGCCAGGCGAGGGGATGGGCCAGGCAGCGGCTGCGGATCGTGGGGAGCAACTGGTGCGCGGCTTCGGTGGCCAGCACGAAGCGGACGTCGCCCGGTGGTTCCTCCAGCGTTTTCAGCAGCGTGTTGGCGGTGATGTTGTTCATGCGCTCGGCGGGATACACCATCACCACCTTGCCGCGGCCGCGCCCGCTGGTGCGCTGGGCGAATTCGACGACGTCGCGCATCGCCTCGACCCGGATCTCGCGGCTGGCCTTGCGTTTCTTGTCGTCGATCTCGGCCTGTGCTTTTTCGCCCAGCGGCCAGGCCCGCGCCATCATCTCGGTCTCGGGCATCAGCACTGCGAGATCGGTATGGGCACGCACCTGCACCTGGTGGCAGCTGTGGCACTGGCCGCAGGCGCCGTCGGGGGTGGGCCGGTCGCACAGCCAGGCCTGGGCCAGCGACGTCGCCAGCGTGTACTGCCCAAGCCCGGAGGGACCGTGCAGCAGCCAGGCATGACCGCGCTGCGCCAGCAACTGCCGCAATTGCGCCTGGATCCAGGGGGCGTTCATTGCAGCACCCCGCGGGCGCGCAGGCCGCTTTCGACTTCGCGCCAGACTTGCGCGCGGGGCTGGTCGGCGGCGATGCGCAGGAAGCGCTGCGGATCGGCCGCGGCGCGCTGCGCATAACCGGAGGCGACGCGCGCGAAGAAGGCGCGCGGCTGCGACTCGAACTTGTCCGGCGTGCGCGCGACCGTGAGCCGCTGCGCGGCCACCGCGGGATCGAGGTCGAACCAGACGGTCACGTCCGGCTGGCGCAGCGTCCCGGCGGGCAGGCTGGCTACGCCCTGCACCCAACGCTCCAGCGTCGCCAGCACGTCGCGATCGAAGCCGCGCCCTGCCCCCTGGTAGGCAAAGGTGGCGTCGGTGAAGCGGTCGCACAGCACGGCATCGCCGCGCGCCAGGGCCGGCTCGATCACCTGCAGCAAATGGTCGCGCCGGGCGGCAAACATCAGCAGCGCCTCGGTCAGCGAGTCCATCTTCTCGTGCAGGGCCAGGGTGCGCAGCTGTTCGGCCAGCGCCGTGCCGCCCGGTTCGCGCGTGCGCACCACCGTGCGGCCCTGCGCCTGCAAGGCCGCGGCCAGCGCCTCGATGTGCGTGGTCTTGCCGGCACCGTCGATGCCTTCGAAGCTGATGAACAGGCCGGGTTTCATCGCCCGCGCTGGTACTTGTTGACCGCCTGGTTGTGCGCCCCCAGGGTTTCGCTGAACTGGCTGGTGCCGTCGCCCTTGGCCACGAAGTACAGGAACTTGCCGGGCGCCGGGTGCACGGCAGCCAGCAGCGAGGCCTTGCCCGGCATGGCGATGGGCGTGGGCGGAAGGCCCGGGCGCAGGTACGTGTTGTAGGGGCTGTCGGCCAGCAGGTCCGACTTGTGCAGGTTGCCGTCGAAGCGCTCGCCGATGCCGTAGATCACGGTCGGATCGGTCTGCAGCGGCATGCCAACCTTCAGGCGGTTCTGGAATACCGCGGCCACCAGCGTGCGGTCCGCCGCCTTGCCGGTTTCCTTCTCGACGATGCTGGCCAGGATCAGCGTCTCGTCGGGCGTCTTCAGGATGCTTTCCGGGCTGCGCTGCGCCCAGGCCTGCGCCAGGTGCTTGTCCATCGCGCGCAAGGCCCGCTGCAGCAGCTTGACGTCGCTGGAGCCCTTGGAATAGGTGTAGGTGTCGGGGAAGAAGCGGCCCTCGGGCAGCACGCCCGGCCGGCCGATCAGCTTCATGAGTTCGGCATCCGAGAGCTGCGCGGTTTGCGGCCGCAGCTGGTCGGCGCGGGCCAGCGCCGCGCGCACCTGGCGCCAGTTCCAGCCCTCGACCAGCGTCACCGCGCGCAGCGACTCTTCGCCCCGCGCCAGCTTGTCCAGCAGGCGCTCGGGCGTGATGCCGCGCTCCAGCTCGTAGCTGCCGGCCTTGATCTTCTGGCCCTGGCCCGAAACCCGGAACCACAGATAGAGCAGCCGCGGGTCGACCGCCACGCCGGCGTCGTGCACGGCCTGGGCGACGCCGCGCGGCAGCGTGCGCGGCTCGATGGAGAGGTCCAGCGAAGGCGCGGACAGGCGCATCGGCTGGTGCAGCCACCACCAGCCCAGGCCGGCGGCGGCCAGTGCCCCCAGCAGGGCGAGCCTGAATACAGCGTTGAGAAAGCGGCGCACGTCCCTGCTTGGTCCAGTGGAAAGTCGCGGCCATGATAATTCACCCCATGTCGCAACTTCTTAACGGCGTGGCGCCCTTGCCTCACCTGGGCGTGATTCGTGCTCAGGGCACGGACGCCGCCGCATTCCTGCAAGGCCAGCTGACCCAGGATTTCGCCCTCCTCGGTCCCGACGAAGCGCGGCTGGCCGCGTTCTGCAATGCCAAGGGCCGCATGCTGGCCAGCTTCGTGGCGTGGCGCCACGGCGAGGACGAGATCCTGCTGGTGTGCAGCCGCGACCTTCTGGCCGCGACGCTCAAGCGCTTGTCCATGTTCGTGCTGCGGGCGAAGGTGAAACTGGCCGATGCGAGCGAGGAATTTGCGCTGTATGGCCTGGCGGGGGATGCCGTGCCGGCTGCGGGTGCGGCGCCATGGACGCTCGCGGCGCTGGGCGATGGCCAGGCGGTGCAGCTCTATCCGGCCGACGGCCAGGCGCGCGCACTGTGGGCCGGTGCTGCCTCGGCGGCAGCGCCGGCGGGGGCGCCGCTCGATCCGGCGCTGTGGCAATGGGGCGAAGTGCGCAGCGGTATTGCCACCTTGAGCGCGCTCGTGGTCGAGGCCTTCGTGCCGCAGATGCTGAACTACGAGTCGGTCGGCGGCGTCAATTTCCGCAAGGGCTGCTATCCCGGCCAGGAGGTCGTGGCCCGCAGCCAGTTCCGCGGCACGCTCAAGCGCCGCGCCTTCATCGCCCATGCCGGTGCGCCGTTGTCGGCGGGGCAGGAGGTGTTCCCGGCCGGTGAGACGGAACAGCCGGCAGGTGTGGTGGCGCAAGCCGCGGCCGCGCCGGGCGGTGGCTGGGACGCGATCGTGTCGCTGCAATTGAGTGCTGCCCAGGCGGGCGGGTTGCAGGTGGGCGGCGCGCCGCTGGCGCTCTTGCCGCTGCCTTATCCGCTGCTCGCGGATATTTAGCCGCCGTTGCTGGGGTGCCTGCGGCAGCCCAGCCTACAGGGCAAGTTGTAGGCTGGGCTGCGCGCAGCGCACCCCAGCATCGACGCCTATAGTTGCCCGCGCAACGATTGCGGCAACATCTGCAGCAACGGCCCGCGCTCCTGCGGCCGCGCCTGCGCCAGCCCGCGCCGGAACGCCGCCAGCGCCTCCTGTTGGCGCCCCTGCTCCGCCGCCATCAACCCCATCTGCACCTCGCCGCGCGCGCGGCTCTCCGGCCAGCGCGCCATGCGCTGCTGCAGCACTTGCCGCGCCTGTTCGTAGTCGTGCGCCCGCCACGCCAGGATGAAGGCGGCGTTCACGATGTCGAAGTCGACGATGCCGGCCTGCATCGCCTGGCGCGCGAGCTCGCGCGCCCGCTGCTCCTGCCCGCTGCTCGCCAGCACGACGATCTCCACCGAGCGCACTGCCGGCGCATCCGGCTGCAGCCGGCGGGCGCGCTCCAGGTAGACCATGGCCTGGCGCTGATCGCCCATTGCTGAATGGCCGCGCGCCGCGTTGGCCAGGATCGCGACGATGTAGGGCCGCGAGGCCAGCACGCTTTCCCAGATCCAGGTGGCATTGCGCCAGTCGCCCCAGCGCGCCAGTTCGTCGGCGACGATGGGCGTGATCTTGCGGTAGTGCGGATTGAGCGCGATGCCCTCGCGCACCAGTTGCAGCATCCGCGCCTTCTCGCCGGCCAATGCCGGATCCTCCGGGTGGCCCGAGGCACTGATGTCCAGCGCGATCTCGGTCGCTTGCACCAGCCGGCTTTCGCTGGCCGCCGCGCGCTGCGTGATGAAGGCGGCCAGCAGCAGGCAGGCGGCGGTGCCCGCGAGCGCCACGTCGGCGCGGCCGCGCGACCAGTGCAGCGGCCGCGCGCGTGCCACCCCAGCCCATGCGAGTCGTGCATCGGTTGCCGCCAGCCCACCCAGGCACAGGGCGAACAGCGCCCCGGTGCTGGCCAGCCGCCAGGGAAAGCCGATGCTGCTGACGACCATCAGCGCCAGCAGGCTGGCCAGGAAGACGGCGCGCCAGGGACGATCGGCGTCCGCCTCCTCACCCGCCGCGCGCCAGGTGCGCCAGGCCGCCTGCAGGAGATATGCGGCCAGCAACAGCAGGAAAGCCCAGCCCGCGAGGCCGTACTCCGCGACCAGTTGCAGGAACTCGTTGTGCACGTAGTAGTCGGTCTCGATCTGTGCGCCGGCGCGCTCGTACAACGGGACCTTCGCTTCCCAGGCGCCCGAGCCCAGCCCGATGATCGGCTCGGCCCGGATCGCGCGTGCCGTCGCCTCCCACATCTGAAGACGCAGTCCGAGCGAATAGTCCTGCGGCCCGATCGACTCGGTGCGCTGCAGCGCGCGCTGCAACGCCGTGGCCCCGTGCCCTTCGGACAGGATGCGCGCGTTGCCGGTCGGAATGGCTCCCAGCACGAGCACCGTGCCGAACAGCACGAGCGGCGCCAGCGCGCGCAGCGACCGCGGCCATTGGCAGAACGCAAGCTGCGCGCGACAGCGCCACGCGATCGCCGGCAACACCACCAGCAATTGCAGCCACAAGGCCACCAGCGCCGAGCGCGTGCCCGTCATCAGCAGCGCCGTGATCACGATCCCGCTGCTCACCGCCAGAGCCAGCGCCCTTGCACCGTGTCGCGCCCGCGCCAGCAGCAGCAAGCCGAAAGGCAGCGTGCACGTGGCGAACTCGGCAAAAAAATTGCGGTTGACGAAGGTGGAGGCCGGCTGCGGCCCCTGCGGAAACAGTTGCAGCCCGCCCCAGAACTGCAGCATCGCCCACAGCGATGCGACCAGGGCGCCGCCATGGATGCACGCCGCCAGCAGCGGCAGTCGATCGCGCGTGAAAGTGTTGAGTCCCAGCCAGGCGATCAGCGAAAAGACGAACCAGCGGACCGCCTCCACACCGGCCAGGTAGCGGTGCGACCAGGCCATGCTGCCGAGCGCGTACGCCATCAGCAGCAGCGGCAAGCACACCATGTCGTGCCAAAGCAAGGGCGCCTGGCGACCGCGCTGCGCCCGCAGGAACAGCAGCGCCGCGATCAGCGCACCGAAGGCGACGAGGGCGGACTTGAGCGTGTCCTGCAGCATCAGCTCGCCGGGCACGCCGAGCGCCGGCGCGCAGAAGATGGTCAGCGCCAGCGCCGCTGCAGCGCTGGCTTCGACCGGCGGCTGCTCGCTGCTGCGGGCCATCGCCGCTTCAGCGCGCCAGCGGCAGCGCGCTGGTCATCGTGAGGTGCGGGATGCCGGCCTCCTCGTAGGGATCGCCGTGCTGCTGGAAACCCAGGCGCGCATAGAAGCCGCGGGCGGTGCGCTGCGCGTGCAGTTCGATGGCGCGGTCGCCACGCTGCTGTGCCTGGAGCGCCAGCGCACGCAGCACCTGCTCGCCCACGCCGCCGCCGCGCAGCACCCGGTGCACCGCCATGCGGCCGATCTTGGCCACGCCGCCCTCGGAGGGCAGCAGGCGCCCGGTGGCCACGGCCTGGCCGAGGCGGTTGTACGCGACCGCGTGCACGGCGTGCGCGTCGGCCTCGTCCCATTCCAGTTCCACCGGGATGCCCTGCTCGTGCACGAACACCTCGGTGCGGATGCGGCGCGCGTCCTCGCCCAGTTCGGCCCAGCTGCCGGTCTTGACCTGCAGCGTGGGCTCGCCCGCCTCGAAACCGGTGAGCATCGCGCGCAAGTCCGGCGGCACGGGGCGCGAGGTCTGCGTCGTCGGATCGGCAAACACGTAGACCAGTTCGCTGGCGATGAGCAACTGCTCGCCGCGAAAGATCGCGCCCTGGAACAGCATCGAGGAGGTGCCGATGCGCGCGCACTTGAGCGCCACGTCGAGGCGCTCGTCCAGGTGGGCGGAGGCGTGGAATTCGACACTGGCCTTCTTCAGGAAGATGTCGCCGGCCAGCAGATGCATCGCTTCCTCATAGGGCATCGCGAGCGCCCGCCAGTAGTCCGCCACCGCGGTGTCGAAGTACATCAGGTAATGGGCATTGAAGACGATCTTCTGCATGTCCACTTCGGCCCAGCGCACCCGCAGGCGGTGGCCGAAACGGAAGTCTTCGCGGGTGCTCGTGGTCATGGCTGAAAGGCGCGTGTCAGGGCCGCGGCGGCATCCGCGTGCGCCTGCCTGGCTTCGGGCAGGGCGCGGCCCATCTTGATGAATTCGTGGGTGACGCCGCGGTAGATTTCCAGCTCCACCGCCACGCCGGCAGCGCGCAGTTTATCGCCGTAGGCCAGTGCGTCGTCGACCAGCGGATCGCATTCGGCCAGGCCGAACCAGGCCGGCGCGACGCCTTCGAGGTCGGGGGTCTCGAGCGGCGAGAAGCGCCAGTCGTCCCGCTGCGCGTCGTCCACGTAGTTGCGGAAGAAGTATTCGATGTGCGCCTGTTCCAGCACCAGCCCCTGGCCGTAGCGCGCATGCGAGGGCGAGCGCGGCCACCCCGCGCAACCCGGATAGAACAGCAACTGCAGTGCGACCGCGATGCCCGCATCACGCGCCAGCGTCGCGCACACGGTGGCCAGCGTGCCGCCGGCGCTGTCGCCGCCCAGCGCGAGCCGCGTCGCATCGACACCGAGCGCCTCGCCTTCGCGCAGCAGCCACTGCGTGGCATCCCACGCGTCGTTCACGGCGGTGGGAAAGCGGTGTTCGGGCGCGAGGCGGTAGCCGACCGAGAGCACCGCGCAGCCGGCCAGTTGCGCCAGCGTGCGCGTCAGCGTGTCATGCGAGGCGATGCTGCCGATGGTGAAGCCGCCGCCGTGGCAGTAGACCAGCACGGGCAGCCGCTCCATCGAGGGTGCGCAGAGGCGAGCCGGGATGCTGCTGCCATCGCGCGTGGCAATCTGCAGGTCCTGCACGCGTGCCAGCGCGGGCTTGGGGACTTCCAGCACGCCAGCGCCCGCCTCGTAGGCGGCACGCGCTTCCTGGGCGGTCATGTGGTGCATCGGGACCCGCTGCGCGCGGGCCATGCGCTCGAGGACCGAACGCATGGCAGGCGTGAGTTCGGGAAACTGCGGAAGAAATGTCACCTGGAGGGCAGCGCCGCGCTGGTCGGCTGGCTTACAGTGAAGTTCTCCATCGTAAGCGACCGCCAGGCAGCCATGTCCCTGATCTACTACGTCACCCAGATCCAGTTCGAGTTCGGCGCGACCCGCCTGCTGAAGCAGGAATGCGAGCGCGTGGGCATCAAGCGTCCGCTGGTGGTGACCGACGCCGGCGTGCGCGCAGCGGGCGTGCTGCAGAAGGCGCTGGACGCGCTCGAAGGCCTGCCGTATGCGGTGTTCGATGGCACGCCCTCGAATCCGACCGAGGAAGCCGTGCGTGCGGCCAGCGCGATCTACCGCGCGCAGGGCTGCGACGGGCTGGTGGCCGTGGGCGGCGGCTCGGCGATCGACTGCGCCAAGGGCGTCGCGATCCTTGCCACGCACGAAGGACCGCTCACGCACTACGCGACCATCGAGGGCGGCTCGGCGCGCATCAGCGAGCGGGTTGCGCCGCTGATTGCCGTGCCCACCACCAGCGGCACCGGCAGCGAGGTGGCGCGCGGGGCGATCATCATCGTCGACGACCACCGCAAGCTCGGTTTCCATTCCTGGCACCTGGTGCCCAAGACGGCGATCTGCGACCCCGAATTGACCATGGGCCTGCCGCCCAAGCTCACCGCCGCCACCGGCATGGATGCGATCGCGCATTGCATGGAGACCTTCATGGCGGCGGCCTTCAATCCGCCGGCCGACGGCATCGCGCTGGACGGGCTCGAGCGCGGCTGGTCGCACATCGAACGCGCCACCCGCGACGGCAGCGACCGCGAGGCGCGCCTGAACTTGATGAGCGCGTCCATGCAAGGCGCCATGGCTTTCCAGAAAGGACTGGGCTGCGTGCATTCGCTGAGCCACAGCCTGGGCGGGGTCGATCCGCGCCTGCATCACGGCACGCTGAACGCCCTCTTCCTGCCGGCGGTGGTGCGCTTCAATGCGCAGGCGCCCTCGGTGCAGAAGGACCGCCGGCTCGATCGCATGGCGCAGGCGATGGGCGTGCGCTCCGGCAGCGACATCCCGGAGGCGATCCGCGAGCTGAACGCGCGGCTGGGCCTGCCCTCGGGCCTCGCGGCCGTGGGCGTGGAGCGCGCGCAGTTCGACAAGATCATCGATGGCGCGATGGCGGATCACTGCCACAAGACGAATCCGCGGGAGGCGAGCCGGGAGGATTACGTGCGGATGCTGGAGGAGTCGCTCTGAGCGGGGGTGCGCTGCGCGCAGCCCAGCCTACCGGGAGCGATCTGCGCGCGACTCGATCGTAGGCTGGGCTGCGCGCGAAGCCGCACCCCAGCAAGTGAAGTCACAACGCCTCGACCCGCGCCGGATCCGGCCGCTCCAGCCACGCCGCGAACTCCTGCGCCAGCTGCTCGCTCGCCGCAGCCGCGGCTTGCCAGGCGCGCACGCGGCCCTGCAGGTCCGGGCCATAGCGCATGAAGTCCGTGCGGTCCGGCAGCTTGCCGTTGGGCAGGCTACGGATCCACGCCGGGTCCGGTGCCAGCACGATCATCCGGTCGAGAAACGCGGTGGCGCGATGGCGCCATTTCAGCGCCTTGTCCAGCCAGCCCGGCACGATCGCCTTCTGGAAATGCGGATAGAGCACCAGACCCGGTCCCGGTCCGCAGTCGTATTTCAGGTGCAGGTGGTAGTCGGTGATGCCGCCGTCCCAGTACGCGCCGCGCGGCGCGCCCGGGATGTCGTGCACCGCCTGCAGCACGAAGGGGATCGAGCAACTGGCCTGCAGCGCCTGGTGGAAGTTCGCTTCGCTCAGCGCCACCTGCCGCGTGGGGAAGTCGTCGGTGCCGAAAGGCAGCGGACAGACCTGCTGTTCCTCGGGGGCCGAGAACACCACGCGCTCGAGCCACGCACCCATCGCCTTGCGGTGCAGCGTGTTGCTCAGGAAGGCGCCGAGATACCCCACCGGTGTGCGGACGCGATGCTCCCGTCGCAGCAGATGGCGCCCGCGCGTCGTGACGATGTGCAGGCGAAACCGCGGATGCGCCAGCACCTCGGGCACGCGTCCGTCGTAGAACGAGGCCAGCCCTTCGCGGAACCGCTGCGACACGTACGCCGCGCTCGGCCGGCGCTTGCCCGCGGGCAGCTCGTAGTTCTGCGAGGTGTAGTCGCGCTCCAGCCGCAGCAGGGCCTGCACCGGATCGCGCAGGCAGGCGGCCGCCATGCGATAGGCGCCGATCGAGGCGCCGACCAGGTGCACCGGGTGATCGGTGGTCGGCAGCCATTCACCGAACAGGAAGCGATCGAGCGGTCCGAGGATCAGGCCCTTCGGTCCGCCCGCCGCGCCCGGAACGATGCCCACGTCCGCGGCCTGGAGTCCCTGTCGTTCGATGTGGCGCCGGGCCTCCGGGCCGGCGTAGATGCGCAATGCGGCCATCGCCCATTCTAGGACCCGCTCATCCGCTGAAAGCCAGCGCCAGCGCAACGGTTGCGGCCACCGCATAGGCGGCGATCCAGGCCAGCCTGTGGAGGTCGCGGTGCAGCGGCCGCCCGACATCGCCAGCGTCCGACCCGCGGCCAGCCCGCAGCTGGCTGAGGCCTTCGCTGGAGTCGAACCGTGGCGACAGCGGCAGGCCGGCCGCGGCGGCCGCGGTGCGGGCGGCGGCCCCGGTGGCCACCGTCGCCGTCGCGCCCCAGGAATCCCCGGTGTCAGGGGACTCGCCGTCACCGATCGCCACCGCAGGGCGCGCCCGTGGCAAGGCCGCGCGGCACTGCGCCAGCTCGCGCGCCATGTCGGCCGCGTCCTGGTAGCGCGCCTGCGAGTTCTTCTGCATCGCCCGCGCGATGACGGCTTCCAGGGCGGGCGGAATGCCCGGGCGGAACTGGCCGGGCGGCGCCGGCGTGGCGTGCAGGATCGCCGTGAGCAACTGTCCGAGGTTGTCTCCCTGGAAGGCCGGCACGCCCGCCACCATCTCGTACAGCAGCGAGCCGAGCGAGAACACGTCGCTGCGATGGTCCACGGCATGGCCGCCCACCTGCTCGGGCGACATGTACTTGGGCGAGCCCATCATGGTGCCGCTTTGCGTGCGCACGTCCGAGCTCTTCATGCGGGCGATGCCGAAGTCCATGATCTTCGCGTGCCCGTTGCCCACCAGCATGATGTTGCCGGGCTTGATGTCGCGATGCACCACCCCGCGTGCGTGCGCCACCGACAGCGCCGAGGCCACCTGGCCCGCGATATCGAGCGCCTCGTCCAGCGGCAGCGGCCCGAGCGCCATGCGTTCGCGCAGCTCGGTCCCCTGCAGCAGCTCCATCGCGATGTACAGCCAGTCGCCTTCGCGCCCGAAGTCGTGGATCGTGATGATGCCGGGATGATTCAGCCCGCCGGCGGCCTTGGCCTCCTGGATGAAACGTGCCTCGAGCTGGCGTCGCTCCGCCGACTGCTCCTCGGGCAGCAGCAGCGTCTTGATCGCGACCTGCCGCTGCAGCGATTCGTCTTCGGCCAGGTACACGATGCCCATGGCGCCGCGACCGAGCTCGCGCACCACGCGGTAGCGCCCGAGGTGGCTGAAGGGAGGTGGATTCACGCGCAAGGGATTCACCAGAACTTGAAGCGATCGAGCACGCCGGGCGCG
>NZ_JAQGNQ010000011.1 GCF_028291745.1 Ramlibacter sp.
AGGCGTGCGGGCGTACAACACCGTCAACGGCACCGCGATCTTCCGGCTGCAGGAGCACACCGACCGGCTGTTCAACAGCGCCAAGATCCTGCGCATGAAGCTGCCCTTCAGCAAGGAAGAAGTCAACGAGGCCCAGCGCGCCGTGGTCAAGGCCAACAACCTGGAAAGCTGCTACCTGCGGCCGCTCACCTGGATCGGTTCGCAGAAGCTGGGTGTCAGCCCGCGCGGCAACCAGATCCACCTGATGGTCGCGGCCTGGGCCTGGGGCGCCTACCTGGGCGAGGAAGGCATGAAGCGCGGCATCCGCGTCAAGACCTCCAGCTACACGCGCCACCACGTCAACATCACGATGACGCAGGCCAAGGCGGTCAGCAACTACAGCAACTCGATCCTGGCCAACATGGAGGCGCTGGACGACGGCTACGACGAGGCGCTGCTGCTCGACAGTTCGGGCTTCGTGTCCGAAGGCGCGGGCGAGAACGTGTTCGTCATCAAGGACGGCGTGGTCTACACGCCCGACCTGTCGGCCGGCGCGCTGAACGGCATCACCCGCAACACCATCCTGCACATCGCCAAGGATCTCGGCATCGAGGTGGTGCAGAAACGCATCACCCGCGACGAGGTCTACATCGCCGACGAGGCCTTCTTCACCGGCACCGCCGCCGAAGTGACGCCCATCCGCGAACTCGACCGCATCGAGATCGGCGCCGGCTCCCGCGGCCCCATCACCGAGAAGGTGCAGGCCGCCTTCTTCGACATCGTCAACGGCCGCAATCCCAAGTACGCCCACTGGCTCACGCGCGTCTGAGCCATGAACACGCCCACGAAAAAGGAAGCGGTCGTCGAGCTGCTGGCGAAGGACCTGAACACCAACGGCGGTATCTTCTGCCCCAGCCCGCGCGCGGACATGAAGCTGTGGAACATGCATCCGCGCATCTACCTGGACATCGCCCAGAGCGGCGCGGCCAAGTGCCCGTATTGCGGCACCGTGTACAAGCTGAAGGAAGGCGAGCACTTCGGCGGCGGTCACTGACCGGCACGCCCGTGAATGCCGCAAGGGGCGGCTGCGCGCGGCTCCCGCCGCCGTGCCGTGCGCCGGCCCCCGATGATGTCCTGCCATGCTGGCCCTGACCCAGTCCCTGATCATCGCCCCGCAATGGATCGGCGATGCCGTGATGACCGAGCCGCTGCTGCGCCGGCTGCGCGAGCGCGGCGACCGGCTCACCGTCGGCGCGCTGCCCTGGGTGGCGCCGGTGTACCGCGCGATGCCGCAGGTGCACGAGGTGATCGAGCTCCCGTTTCGCCACGGTGGCCTGCAACTGGCGGCGCGCCGCCGCATCGCGCGCGAGCTGCGGGGGCGCTTCCACGTCGCTTACGTGCTGCCGAATTCGCTCAAGAGCGCGCTGCTGCCTTTCCTGGCCAGCATTCCGCGCCGCATCGGCTATCACGGTGAAGCGCGCATCGGCCTGCTGACGCACCGCCTGAAGAATCCGAAGGACCGGCCGCCGATGGTGGCCTACTACTCCGCACTCAGCGGCGAAAGCGGGCTCGAGCAGGACCGGCCGCGGCTGGTGCTGCCCGATGCCCACGTGGCGCAGGCGCTGGAGCATCACGGGCTGCAGCGGGGAGGCTATGTCGTGGTGGCCCCCGGCGCGGAGTACGGGCCGGCCAAGCGCTGGCCGCACTTCGGGGCGCTGGCGGCGTTGCTCGATCGGCCGGTGATCCTGCTCGGCTCGGCCAAGGAGGCGCCGCTGTGCGAGGAGATCGCGGCGCAGGCGCCCGGGCGTGCTCGCAACCTCGCGGGGCAGACCTCGCTGCTGGAGGCCTTCGCGTTGATCGCGGGTGCCGGCCACGTGGTGAGCAACGACTCGGGCTTGATGCACGTAGCGGCGGCCTTCGGCGTGCGGCAGGTGGCGCTGTTCGGGTCGTCCAGTCCGCTGCATACCCCGCCCTTGAGCGACAGCGCGCAGGTGGTCTGGCTGAAGCAGGATCCGGACTACCAGCCGCCGCTGGACTGCGCGCCCTGTTTCCAGCGGGAGTGTCCGCTGGGACATTTCCGGTGCTTGAACGACGTGACGCCTGAGCGGATCCGCGCACTGGTGTGATTCGTAGGCTGGGCTGCGCGCAGCGCACCCCAGCGTCGACACGCAGCGCTGGGGTGCCCTATCGGGCAGCCCAGCCTACGAGCTACCTCCGTCCCCATCGTCAATCCAGCAACTCCTGCAAGCGCACCAAGCTCGTCGAGGGCGTGCCCTGCCACACCAGATGCGTCCGGTTCCTGCGCACGCGTGCCGGCAGTTCATGCTGCCGCACGTCCTTGGCCGAGTGCACGGTGGCCAGCAGCGAACGCGGCACGATGGCATAGCCGGTGCCGGCGGCGACGCAGGCGATCATCGCCTGGTAGGACGCGAACTCCAGCGTGCGCGCCGGCATCAGCGCCGACGCACCCAGCCATTCCTCGACGCGCTTGCGGTAGGAGCAGCCGTTGGCGAAGGCGATCAGCGTCATGCCTGCAAGATCGCTCGCGCGCCGCACCGGGCGCACGTCCTCGCCGGTGATCAGCACCAGTTCCTCCTCGAACACCTTGCGCGAAGCGAGCGCGCCAGGCGTGAACGGCTCGCTCACAAAAGCGGCCTCGATCTCGAAATTGCCCACGCGCTGCACCAGCGCGCCGGTGGTGCCGGTCACCAGTTCGACCACGACGCCGGGATGCTGCCGATGGAAGCGCGAGAGGATGGGCGCCAACCGGCTACCGGCCGTGCTCTCCAGCGAGCCGATGCGGAACACGCCCATGGCGCGCCCGCTTTTCAGCTCGCTCTCGGCTTCGTCGGCTAGCCGGAACAGGCGCTGCGCATACGACAGCAGCAGCTCGCCCTCGGGCGACAGCACCAGGCCGCGGCCCTGGCGGCGGAACAGGGCGCGTCCGAGCCGCTGCTCCAGCTGCTTGATGCGCGTGGTGACGTTGGACTGCACGCGATTCAACTTGCTGGCTGCGCGGATCACTCCACCCTCCTGCACCACGGCGCGGAAGATCTCCAGGCTCTCCAGATCGATGCTTCTCATGGCGGGAACGATGCTCCAGATTTATTCATTTGTGGCGCGTGGCCATTGTGGCTGTAATCGGTGGCCATGCCCAAGCCTCCCGCCCTGCGCCCGGTCGTGCTTGCCGGCCTGCTGTCACTGGCAGCGGCCATGGGCATCGGCCGCTTCGCCTTCACGCCGCTGTTGCCGCTGATGCTGCGCGAAGGCGGGCTGGACCTGGCCTTGGCCGGCTGGCTCGCCGCGGCCAACTACGCGGGTTACCTGGCAGGCGCGCTGACCGCCGCGCGGCTGCCGCTGGGGGCGCGTTCACTGGCGCTGCTTGCCCTGGTCGCAACTGCGCTGCTCACGGCAGCGATGGCGGTCTCGTCGCTGCCGCTGTGGCTGTTGTTGCGGTTCGGCGCGGGGGTCAGCTCGGCGTGGGTGTTTGTCGCCACCAGCGTGTGGTGCCTGGGTGCGCTGGCGCGGCGGGGTCGCGGCGATCTGGCCGGCTGGGTGTATGCGGGGGTGGGCATCGGCATTGCATTGACGGGCCTCTACTGCGCTGGTGCCGCAAGGCTGGCGTCCTCCATGCTGTGGGTGCAGCTCGGCGTACTCGTGCTTGTGCTCACGCTGCCGGTCGCCTGGGTGCTCGCGCGCACGACGACCGACACCGCAGCGTCGAGCGCGGTGGCCGCTGTGCCAGCGTTGGCGCAGGGTGAGGTGCGCGGGCTGATCGCGTGCTACGGCCTCATGGGCTTCGGCTACATCCTGCCCGCCACGTTCCTGCCGGCGATGGCGCGCTCGGTGGTCGCCGATCCGCGCGTCTTCGGCCTCGCCTGGCCCGTGTTCGGGGCGACCGCCGCGGTGTCAACCGTGCTCGCCGGCTGGCTGCTGCGACGCGCCACCCGGCTGCAGGTCTGGGCGGCCAGCCAACTGGCCATGGGGGTGGGCGTGCTGTTGCCTGGCCTGTGGCGCAACGGCTGGACCATCGCCGCTTCCGCGCTGCTGGTGGGCGGGACCTTCATGGTGATCACGCTTGCCGGCGTGCAGGAGTTGCGCGCCCGCGCACCGGCGCAAGCCGCACGGCTGGTTGCACGCATGACCGCCGCTTTCGCCCTGGGCCAGATCGCGGGCCCGGTGCTGTCGGCGCTGCTGTTGCAGGTGCCCGCGCTGCGCGAGCGCGGCTTGGCGCTGGCCCTGCAGTCCGGTGCTGCCGGCCTGCTTCTGAGCGCCGTGTGGCTGTGGCGGCTGGCCACGCGAACCGACCTTTCCACGGAGACTGCCCATGCCTGATGCTTTCCCTCTGTCACAAGGCCACGCGCGCCCCGGCGGCGAGCGCCTGCCGCTGCCTCCTGAGGCGGCCATGACCCCGCAGCAGCGCGCCGCCGCGCAGGCGCTGATCGATGGCCCGCGCAAAGGCGTCTACGGCCCGTTCCTGCCGCTGCTGCGCAGCCCGGTGCTGCTCGATCGGGTGGCCAAGATGGGTGAATACCTGCGCTTCGAGAGCGTGCTCGATGCGCGCATCCGCGAGCTGGCGACCTGCGCCGTCGCGCGCCACACCGGCAATCAGTTCGAGTGGACCATGCACGCGCCGCTCGCTGCCAAGGCGGGCGTGGCCGAAGCGGCCATCGAGGCCTTGCGGGTTGGCGCGCGGCCGAAGCAGCTGGCCGCCGACGAGGAAGTGGCGCTCGATTTCGCGCGCGAGCTGCTGCAGACGCAGGGCGTCTGCGACCCGACCTATGCCAGCGCACGCGCAGCCTTCGGCGAGCAGGGCGTCGTCGAACTTGCGAGCCTCATCGGCTATTTCGCGATGGTGTGCTGGCTGATGAACGTCGCCCGCACGCCGGCGCAGGCCTCGGCCAGCGGCCCGGGGCTCGATGCTTTCCCCAGCTGACGACGAAGTTGTGCCGGCCCGGCGAGGAGGTGCTGGGGATCCTGCCGGTGGGGCCGATTGCGCCGTTCACGAAGTCCGGTGGGGAGCAGGTGATCGACAGCGGCAAGGGACCAAAAAAAACAGCCACCTTGCGGTGGCTGTATCAAGTCCTTGGAAGGACGTCGTTGGGAGACTTGAATCTGGTTGCCGGGCGGCGCCAGGCAGTGGGTGCAACTCTAGTCACGCTGGCTGCGGCGTCCATCCTCCTTTCGGTGGAGATTTTCGACCGCGGTTGCAAGGCGTCCGTCAGGAATATCTTCGTGAATTTCTTCGCACTTGGCCAGTGGCACGAAGTATTTTTACTTCAATTTACGCCTGCTCACAGGGCAGCGTCAGCACGAAGCAGGCGCCTCCGCCGGGGTTCGCCTCGCACTGCGCGATGCCGTGATGGCGCTGGGCAATCGAGCGGACCAGGGCCAGGCCCAGCCCCACGCCGCCCTCGCGCTCGCTGGCGCCACGCAGCCGGTAGAAAGGCTCGAAGATGCGCTCGCGCTCGGATTCCGGCACTCCCGGTCCGTGGTCGCAGACCCGCACCATCACCTGGCCTTCGCGGGCAAGCAGCGTCACCGCCACCGGCCCGTTGCTGTAGCGGCGCGCGTTTTCCAGCAGGTTGCGGATGGCCCGCCGCAGCAGCTTGGGGACGCCCTGGACCACCATGGTGCGTTCCGAGCCGGCGTCGAGCGTGGCCCCGGCCCGGGCGCTCTCCTCGGCCGCCAGGCCGGTGAGGTCGACCGACTCGACCGTGCCGATGTCGCTCTCGCGGGCGTCGAGCCGGCTGGCCAGCAGGATCTCGTCGATCAGCTGGTCCAGCTCGCCGATGTTGCGCGTGATCTCGTCGCGGGCGCGCGGCGAGGGCTCCGGGTCCATCAGTTCCAGGCCCATGCGGATGCGGGCCAGCGGCGAGCGCAGCTCATGCGAGGCATTCGCGAGCAAGGACTTGTGGGAGTTGACCAGCGTCTCGACCCGCTCCGCCGCGTGATTGAAGCGCTGGGCCAGGTACGCCACCTCATCGCTCCCCTGCACCGGCACCCGCACGGTCAGGTCGCCTTCACCCCACTGCTCGACGCCGCGGCGCAGCGCCTCGAGCCGCAGCGTCAACCGCCGCACGATCGGATAGCTGCCGATCGCCACGGCGACGGCGACGATGCCCAGCATCCACAGGAAGCCGGTCGGCCCCCGGGGCCCCCACTGCCGCCCGCCCGCCGGTCCTTCGCCGGCCGGGCGCGGCCGCGGCGGGATCTGCACGACGATGTCGCGCCCGTCGTTCATGGTGATCGCGAACTCGACGCCCTGGCCGGGCACGCGGGTGGGGCGGACGCGGCTCTGGCCGATCACCTCGCCCGCTTCGTTGCGCACCACCACTTCGCGCAAGGGTTGTTGCTGCTGCTGCTGGTCGAGGTTCAGACGCCACAGCCAGCCAAAGGCGATCGTCAGCAGGCCGACCGCCACGATCACTGCGATCCAGATGCGCAGGTAAAGCGGGAAGCGCCAGCGGCCGGTCCAGGAAGTCATCCGCGGATTGTGCTCAATCCTGCTGCTTGGCAAACACGTAGCCGACCCCGCGGACCGTGAGGATGCGCTTGGGGTTCTTGGCGTCGGCTTCGATGGCCGCGCGGATGCGGCCCATGTGCACGTCGATCGAGCGGTCGAAGGCTTCGAGCTCGCGGCCGCGCACTGCTTCCATGATCTGGTCGCGCGTCAGCACGCGGCCGGCGCGTTCGGCCAGCACCACGAGCAGGTCGAACTGGTAGGAGGTGAGCTCGGCCGGCTTGCCGGCGACCAGCACGGTGCGGGCATCGCGGTCGATCTCCAGCGAGCCGAAGCGCATCATCTTGGCCGGGGCGGGCGCGCCGTCCGTGCGGCGACGCAGGATGGCGCGGATGCGTGCCAGCAGCTCGCGCGGCTCGAACGGCTTGGGCAGGTAGTCGTCCGCGCCCAGCTCGAGGCCGACGATGCGATCCATCGGGTCGCCCTTGGCCGTGAGCATCAGCACCGGCACCCTGCCGGTTTCGCCGGGGAGGGAGCGCACGCGGCGGCACACCTCGAGGCCGTCGATGTCCGGCAGCATGAGGTCGAGGACGACGAGGTCGGGCGTTGCACCGGCAGGTGGTTCCTCCAGCAGGTGCAGGCCGGCGCGGGCGTCGGGCGCATGGGTGACGCCGAAGCCGGATCGCTCGAGGTACTCGCCGACCATCTGCGCCAGGCGGGTGTCGTCTTCGATCATCAGGAGTTGCTGCATGAGGAGATGGTACGTTTGGGACCACCAACGCGGGGGCCCTTCAACTTCATGGTCGAGGGTTGCGACAGCGCCCTCTTGTAGCCGCCGTAAAGTTAAGTAAACCGCGGTCTCCAATCCCCGGTCTGCCCCTCAACGCGCCTCTGCCGGCTGGGCGGCCGTCGTGGTCCCCTGACGCCCCCGCATGCGCCACAGCAGCACGATCAGGAGCAAGGGGGGAATGGCGGTGAGCGCGGTCGCCACGAAGGCGGTGGCATATGCGCCGAGCAGCCCATGCGTGGGTGTCAGCGCCTCCACGCCGACGCCCGAGAACCCCTTCAGGAACTTGCCCAGCAAGGCATAGGTGGACGACAGCATCGCGTACTGCGTGGCCGTGTAGCCCAGGCTGGTCAGGCTCGACATGTAGGTGACCAGCGCCACGCCGGCAAAGGCCTGCGCGAAGGCGTCGAGCGACATCACCACGGCGAAGGTGGTCGCGTCGACATGGAAGGCGAGCAGGGCAAAGGCGCCGGTGCCGAAGGCCTCCAGCACCAGGCCGACGATCAGCGTCGGCAGCATGCCCATGCGGATCGAGCACAGCCCCGAGGCGGCCAGGCCGACAAAGGTGGCGACCAGGCCGAAGGAGCCGCGCACCAGCGCCACCGTGTCCTTGCCGATGCCCAGGTCATGGTAGTACGGGTTGTACATCGGGCCCATGACGAAGTCCGGCAGGCGGTACAGGGCCACCATCAGCAGGATCACCAGGCCGGCCATCTTGTGCTTGCGGAAGAAGTCCACGAACGGGCCGATGATGGCGTCGAGCAGCCCGCGCGCGCTCCACAAGGGCGGTTTGCTGAGCAGCACCGTGTCGGCCCGCTCGGGCTCGAAGGCGAAGAAGGTCGCGACGATCCCCACGGCCATCAGCGCGGCCATCGCCGCGTAAGAGAGCGGCCAGCCCACCCGCTGGGCGGCCGCGATGATGGCGGCGTCCGTGATCAGCAGCGCGATGCGATAGCCCAGCTGCGCGGCAGAGGTCATCAGCCCGACCTCTTCGGCGTCCGCGGCGGCCTCGATGCGCCAGGCGTCGATCGCGATGTCCTGGGTCGCCGAGGCAAAGGCGGTCAGCAGCGCGAATGCGCCGATCGGCCCCAACCCGCCCGAGACGCCCACCATCGCCATCCCGAGCAATCCGAGCGCCACCACGATCTGGCACAGCAGGATCCAGCCACGTCTTCGGCCCAGGCGCCCGAGCAGGGGAAGGTCGAGCCGGTCCACCAGCGGCGACCAGTACACCTTGAACGCATAGGCAAAGCCCACCCAGGAGATGAAGCCGATCGCCACGAGACTGGTGCCCTCGTCGCGCAGCCAGTAGCCGAAGGTGTTGGCCGTCAGCAGGAAGGGCAGGCCGGAGGAAAAGCCCAGCGCGAACATCACGGCCACCTTGGGCTGGCGCAGGCCGCGCAAGACGTCGAGTGCGGAGCGCTTGCGCTGCGTCTTGCCGGTGGCTGGCTGTGCCGGCGAGCTCTGCGCGGTTCCTGAGATAGGGTCTGACATGGCGGCCTTGGTCGGACCGCCATTATTCGTACATGTCAGGAGTCTGTGCTGCCCACCCGTCTCTGGCTGCCCGGGGCCGGGCGCGCGGCGTCGATTTCCCCCCACAGGGGCTGGCCGGCGCGACCAGCCCGTCCGTCCCCCTAAGATGGCGACATGGCCACGCGAGCAAACCCAAGAACCAAACTGGCGGCCGCCGAGACGCCAGACCCTTCGGCGCGCGTGCTGCGCCGCTTCCGGCTGGTCTTCAACGCCGTCAAGACCCACTTCCGCGCCGTCGAGACCAAGGCCGGCATCTCCGGCGCTCAGCTCTGGGCCTTGAGCGTGGTGCACGCCCGTCCGGGCATTGGCGTCAGCGAGCTCGCGCGGGCGATGGATGTCCACCAGTCCACGGCCAGCAACCTGCTGCGCGTGCTGACCGACGAGGGCCTGGTGGTCGCCGGCCGCGACGGCGAGGACCGGCGCTCGGTGCAGCTGAAGACGACGGCCAAGGGCGCGCGCGCCTTGAGCAAGGCCCCCGGCCCCTTCACCGGCGTGCTGCCCGACGCACTCGCCCGGCTGGACGCGCGCACGCTGGCCCGCCTGGACCGTGACCTCGGACGCCTGATCGAGGAGCTGGGCGCCGATGAACGCGGCGCCGGCATCCTGATCGGCTCGGACGACTAGGGCAGGAAAAAGCCGCCCCGCTTGCACGGGGCGGCAACAAGGGACCTGAAGGTGGTCACCGTTCGCACGGCCGTGCCAGTATATGCATTTGCACAAATGTTGCCACCGGTGTCCGGCCGGTGAAAAGCCGTGATCTGTTTGCCCGCCATGGTCACGCGCGCGGCTGGCGTTGCACCCGGCGCAGCAGGTCTTCCAGCACGGCGAGGTCCACCGGCTTGGTGAGGTGGTGGTCGAAGCCGGCGGCCATGGCCCGCCGCCGGTCTTCGTCGCCGCCCCAGCCGGTCAGCGCCACCAGCCGCACGCCGGCCACCTGCTGGTCGGCGCGCAGCGCGCGGGCCACCTCGTAGCCGTCCATGCCGGGCAGGCCGATATCGAGCAGCACCACGTCGGGCGCGAAGGCGCGGGCGGCCGGCAGTGCATCGCTGCCGTCGTAGACGCTGTGGGCCTGCAGGCCGAGCATCTCGAGAAAGGTGGTCAGCGTCTCGGCGGCGTCGCGGTTGTCGTCCACCACCAGCACGCGGGCCGGTGCCAGCACCGCGTCTGCGTTCGCGCGCTCGCTGGCGGGAGCGGTGACGGTCGCCGGCAGGCACGGCAGGGTGACGGTGAAGGTGCTGCCGCGGCCAGGTCCGGCGCTCTGCGCCGCGACTTCGCCCCCGTGCATCTGCACCAGGCTGCGCACGAGATACAGCCCGATGCCGAGGCCGGTGCTGGGCTGGCTGCTGCCGGGCGCCACCTGGGCAAAGAGGCCGAAGACGCGCTCCAGCAGTTCCGGCGGGATGCCGATGCCGTTGTCGCGGATCTCCACGCAGGCCTGCTCGCCGGCGCGCCACGCCCGCAGGCGGACTTCGCCGCCGGGCGGCGTGTACTTCGCGGCGTTGTTCAGGAGATTGCCGAAGGCCTGCGCGAGCCGGGTTTCGTCGCCTTCGAGTTCGATGTCCTGCTCGGGCAGTTCGACGTGGAGGGCGTGACCCGCCGCGTCCATCGCCGGCCGCGCCAGCTCCAGCGCCGTCTGCAGCGAGGCACGCAGCGAAGTGCGCGCAAGTTCGAGCCGGATCTTGCCGCTGTTGATGCGCGAGATGTCCAGCAGGTCGTCGATCAGGCGCACCATGTGCGTGAGCTGCCGGTCCATGGTCTGCAGCGTGCGTTGCTGCACGGCCTCGCCGGCGGCGGGTTTCTTCAGGATCTGCAGCCCGGTGCGCAGCGGCGCCAGGGGGTTGCGCAGTTCATGCGCCAGCGTCGCCAGGAATTCGTCCTTGGCGCGGTTGGACTGCTGCAGCAGGATCTCGGATTCCTTGCGCTCGGAGATGTCGATCAGCGAGCCGGCCATGCGGTAGACGCGGCGGTGCTCGTCGCGCAGCGCCATGCCGGTCACCAGGAACCAGCGCCACGGGCCGTTCTTCTCGCGCAGCCGGCACTCGGCCTGATAGGGTGCATGCCCCGAGAGATGGGCGCGCAGCGCGGCGCGCACGGTCGCACGGTCGTCCGGATGCATGAAGGTGGTCAGCACGCCGGGCCGGTCGGGGAACTCCTCCTCGGTGTACCCCAGCAAGGCTTTCAGCCGCGGCGAATGGAACATCGTGCCGGCGCGCACGTCCCAGTCCCACAGGCCGGCGCTGGAGCCACGCGCGGCCAGCTGGTAGCGCATCTCGCTGGCGCTCAGGGCCTTGTTCGCCTCCTGCAGCACGCGGGCGCGTTCGCCCAGTTCGTCGAGCATGGCGTTGAAGGCGTCGACCAGCTGCCCGACCTCGTCGTCGCTGCGCTTGGTGGCGCGCACGTCGAAGGCGCCGCGATCGAGCACGGTGCGCGCGACCCGGCTCACCTCCTCGATCGGGCCGGTCAGCGTCTTTTGCAGGCGGTGCGCGAGCAGCAGCGCGCCGAACAGGCTGGCCACCGTCACCGCGATCAACCAGCCGACATACTCGGCCAGCTCCGACACCAGGCCGTGCCGCGACTGCACGTAGACGCTGCCGATCACCTCGCGGTTGGACAGCACCGGGCCCACCATCGTGGCGGTCGACCAGCCGAAGCGCAGTCCGGGCGGCGGCGCGCGCGGGGGCACTTCGCCGTCCTCGCCCGCGGGCCGGAACTGCGCGAACAGCCGTCCCTGGGGGTCGTACAGCGCGGCGGCCACCACGCCGGGTTGCGCCCGCAGCACGCGCAGGTTCTGCTCGCCCGCGCGGCGGTCACCGAAGGCCAGGGCCGCTTCACTGGCCAGCCCCACCACGCCGGCCTGCGTGACGAGTTCGGCGTGCGCATCGCGCCACTCCTTGCGCGCGTCCACCAGCAGCAGCGCACCCGCGGCGATGATCAACGCCAGGCCGACGGCCGCGAACAGGATCAGGTTCAGCTTCTGCTGGATGCTGTGGGCCCTGCGGATGCTCGGCATGTCAGCGGCCCTCCACCTGCTGCGCGACGGCCAGCAGCTTGGAACTGAGTTTCAGGCCGCGGGCGTCGGCCGCCGGCAGCGAGGCGGCGAAGCGCACGCGGCCCTCGTCCTCGGTGAAGAACAGGACGGGGCCCGGCTCGCCGCCGACCGGGCCGTCGGCGACGGTCAGCACGGGGCCGTGCGCGGCGGACAGCAACTCGCGCGCGCGGCTTGCGCGGGCGCCGCCGGCGAACAGGATGTGCACCGGCGGCAGGTCCTCGCGCTCGCGGTCGCGCACGCGCAGCACCTGCACGGGGTGGCCTTCGACCGTGCGGCCTTCCGTGATCTGCTCCAGTTCCGAGGCCACGGCATCGTCGCCATACACGCCGATGACGAAGCCCGCAGCCGGCGAGCGGAAGGTGCCGGAGGGCCACTCGACGAAGCTGCCGAACTTGTAGAGGAAGGCGGCCTTGACGGCGCTTTCGCGCAAGCGCCCGAGGTTCTGCGCCTGGCCATGCGCCGCCCAGGCGGCCGCCAGCAGGCACGCACCCAGCAGCGCGAGCTGCCAGCGGCGAAGGGCGCGCACGGCAGTCACAGCCGGCACACCACCCGCAGGAAGACCCGGCGGCCGAATTCGCTCGCGTTCGCCGCGGTATCGAATTCCACATGCCGTTGCCCGAACAGGTTCTGCGCCAGCAGCGAGACCTCCACGGTGGGCGTCATCTGCCAGCCGAGACGGGCATCGGCCACCGTGTACGCGGGCACCAGCGGCGCGGGCAGGGCGCCGACGTGCCGCACCTGCACGTCGAATTCGGTGCGTCGCGGCAGGTCGAACTGCGCGCGCAGGCTCCACTGCTGGCTGGGGTCGTTGCCCAGGTTGGGAATGCTGACCGGGTCGACGGGCAGATCGCTGAAGCGCAGGTCCTTGCGCAGGCGCAGGTAGCCGAGCGTGAAGCGTGCGATCTGCATCGGCTGCAGCTGCGCCCAGGCCTCCAGCCCATCGACGTGGCCTTCGATGCGGTTGGCGACCACCGCGGGCTGGCCGCGGCCGGCGCGCAGGCCCGCGTAGCTCTGGCGAAACAGCGTCCCCGAATACGAGACGTTGCGCCCCGCCTGGCCGCGGTGCCCCAGTTCGGCGACGTTCGCCACCTCCGACTGGAAGTCGGCGCCGCCGGCAATGATGAAAGGCGCGTTGCCGGGCAGGAAGAACTCGCGGTCGACCCGCGCCGGCGCCCGCACCGTCCGCGACAGGGCGGCCCACGTGGTGGCACGGTCGCCGTGGTCATAGGCCAGGCGCAGCGTGGGCAGCACCTCCACGCCGGTGTAGGTGTTGCGTTCCAGCTTGATGCCACTGGTCATTTGCCAGGGCCCACCTTGTCGCTGGTACTGCGCGAACACGTTGGCCCAGTTCAGGCGACGTTCGTCGGGGATGAAGCGCACGAACACGCTGGGCTCGTTGCGGTCGTTGCCGCTGCGCAAGCCGGCGCCCCACAGCAGCTGCTGGCCCGCCGGCAGCGTCGGCTCGTGCGTGAATTGCACATCGATGTTGTCGGCCCGGTTGCGGAAGGTGAGCAACTCGTCGCGCCCCTGCAGGTCGTACGAGGCCTGGATCCGGTACGGGCTGCCGTCGGCGAGTCGGCTCTCCCAATGCGCCAGCAGGTTGCCCCCATGCAAGCGGGGCGCCACACTGCTGGCCGGATCGCCGCCGCCGTGGTACAGGTCCCCCTGCAGCGTGAATTGCGCCTGCCCGAACGAGGTGTCGGCGCGGAAGCCGGCCTGCTGCTTGGTCGTACCGTCGCCGCGATCCGTGTCGTCCGCGCGGTGCGTGCCGCCGCGGTCGATGCCCATCGCGTACAGGCGCAGGTGGCCGGTCTCGCCCAGCCGGCCGCCCCAGCGCACCGCCTCGTCGCCGCCGTGGCCGGAGCGGGTGGCGGTCAGCAGCGTCCCCTGGGTGGCGGCCGCCGGCTTGGTGATCACGTTGATGATCCCGTTGACCGCATTCGCCCCCCACAGCGTGCCGCCCGGGCCGCTGATCACCTCGATGCGTTCGATGTCCTCCAGCACCAGGTCGTGGTGGTCCCAGAACACGCCGGCGAACAGGTTGGAGTAGACGCTGCGCCCGTCGATCAGCACCAGCAGCTTGTTGGCGATGGCGTTGTTGAAGCCGCGCGCGCTGATCGCGTACTGGCTGGCATTGAGGCGCGCCACCTGCAGGTTCGGGGCGAGGCGCAGCGCCTCGGGCAGGCTGGTTGCGGCCGAGCGGCGGATGTCCTCGGCCGAGATCACGAAGACCGAAGCCGGGGCGCTGCGCAGGCTTTCCGGCCGGCCCGAGACCGAGGTGACCGGCAGTGCGCTCAGCTCCTCGAGGCTCAGTTCGGCCAGGCTGGCACCGGCAGAGACCTGCTGCGCACGCGCCTGCGGGGCGCAGATGCAGGCGGCCAGCAACGCGGCGCGGGCGGTGGCTCCGGACGACACGACAGCCATGGAATTTCCAGGCAAAAGCGCGATGGTAGGGTGGCCGGCTCGACCGCAGCTGCTGCGCCCCCGATCTGCCGATGCTGTCCTACAGCCGGAGAATGCGACCTCAGCGGCGCGGGGTCGTCGGCACCGGTCCGGCCCGGCCACGGGCCTCGTTCAGCAGCGCCACCAGCGCATCGAGCTCCACGGGTTTGGTGAGGTGGGCATCGAAGCCCGCGGCCCGGGTGCGGCGCTTGTCCTCCTCGTTGCCGAAGCCGGTCATCGCCACGAGGTAGGGTGCGGGCACCAGGTGCTGGTCGCTCAGGCCGCGCCGCGCCTGGAAGCCGTCCATGCCCGGCATGGCGAGATCCAGCAGGATCATGTGCGGGCGAAAGCGCGTCGCCATCGCGATGCCGCTCTCGCCGTTGTACGCGGTCTCCACCACGTTGCCCAGCAAGCGCAGCACGTCGGTGGCACTGTCGGCGGAGTCGCGGTTGTCGTCGATCACCAGCACCCGCAGGCCGCCCGCGATTTCGCCGCGCGCCTCGCTCTCCTCGATCGGGGCTGCCGGCGTGGCGCGCGGCAGCCGCACGGTGAAGGTGCTGCCCTGGTCCAGGCCGGCGCTGCAGGCATCGATGCTGCCGCCATGCAGTTCCACCAGCGAGCGCGCCAGCGTGAGGCCGATGCCCAGGCCGCTCTCGGCGGCCGCCGAGGTGCCGCCCTCGGCCTGCATGAACAGCTGGAAGATCGCCTGCAAGTGCTCCGGTGCAATGCCGCGCCCGTTGTCCTGCACCACCAGGTGGGCGAAGTTGTCGTTGCCCTCGATGCGCAGATCGATGCGGCCGCCGTCGGGGGTGTACTTGGCGGCGTTCACCAGCAGGTTCTGCAGCACCTGCGTGAGGCGGGTGGAATCGCCCTGCACGTACACGGGCTCGTCCGGCTGCTGCACGGTCAGCGTATGGCGCCGCGTCGCCACCAGCGGCCGCACCGCCTCGACGCTGCGCGCCGCGATGTCCGACAGGCGCAGCAGCTCCTTGCGCAAGGTGATCTTGCCGGTGGTGAGGCGACCCACATCGAGCAGGTCGTCCACCAGCCGGGTCACGTGCGTGAGCTGCCGGTCGATCACGTCGCGGCAATTGCGCAGCACCGGGCTGGAGAGCGTCTCCAGCTGCATGATCGTGACGGCATTGCGGATCGGTGCCAGCGGATTGCGCAGTTCGTGCGCCAGCGTGGCGAGGAATTCGTTCATGCGCCGGCTGGTGCCTTCGAGTTCCTCGAGCCGGCGGCGATCGCTCATGTCGCGCGTGATCTTGGCGAAGCCACGCAGGTCGCCGCCGGGGCCGTACACCGCGGTGACGACGACGTTGGCCCAGAACAGCTTGCCGTCCTTGCGCATGCGCCAGCCTTCCTCCTCGACCCGCCCGTGCTCGCGCGCGGCCTGCAGTTCGAGCTCGGGCTTGCGCTGCTCGCGCGCTTCGGGCGGGTAGAGGACGCTGAAGTTTCGGCCGATGATCTCGTCCGCGCTGTAGCCATTGATGGCTTGCGCACCGAGGTTCCAGCTCTGGACGATCCCCTGCGGGTCGAGCATGGAGATGGCGTAGTCGCGCACGCTGTCGACGAGCAGCCGGAAGCGCTCCTCGCTGACGCGCAGTTCTTCCTCGTGCAGGCGCCGCTCGGTGAGGTCGCGGGTGATCTTGGCAAAGCCGCTCAGCTCGCCCATCGGCCCGTAGAGCGCCGTGATCACCACATTGGCCCAGAAGCGGGTGCCGTCCTTGCGCACGCGCCAGCCCTCGTCCTCGAAGCGGCCACGCGCCTTGGCCAGGCGCAATTCTTCCTGTGGCCAGCCGGAGGCAACCGCGTCCGGCGGATAGAAGATGGAGAAGTGCTGCCCGAGGATCTCGTCGCGCCGCCAGCCCTTGAGCTTCTGGGCACCACTGTTCCACGACATGATGTGCCCCTCGGGGTCCAGCATGAAGATGCCGTAGTCGGTGACCGCCTCGATGAGGAGCTGCAGCCGCTGCTCGATGCTGTCTTCCTGGGTCTGCGCGACAGTGGAGTTCATGGGAAGGCCGATTATCCGGAATGAGGAGCGGGTCAGCGCCAATCAGCGCACGCAAACGCGGTCTCGTCCTACGGAGCCGCCGCAGATTTTTGTCATGACGACCCGCCTGTCGATCTACAGCAGACTTACGGCTCCGTGCTTTCCCGCAGGAAGCGCTCGCTCAGTGCGCGCAGCGCCGGCAGCCCTTCGCGCACCACGTCCAGCCGGCCTTCGCCCGCGTCGGCCTCGAGCTCCTGCGCGAGCTGATGCAGCGAGACCCCGCCGACCATCGACGACGAGCCCGCCAGCGAATGCAGGTGCCGGTGCAAGTCCGCCACCGCGCCGGCCTCGAGCGCCTCGGTGGCCGCCCGCAGCAGACGGGGCAGTTGCTGCCGGAACGAGACCAGGGCGATGGCCAGCAGTTCCTCGTCGCCACCCAGGCCTTGCAGCGCGTGCTCGCGGTCGAAGGCGCGCACCGGGCTGCCGTTCGTGCGCCGCGCCGATGCACTGGCGCTTGCGCTGGCGTCGTTGCCCGTCCACTCGGCGAGCACCTGGGCCAACCGCTGCGGGTCGATCGGCTTGGCCAGGTACTCGTTCATGCCCCAGGCCAGGCAGCGGTCCCGCTCACCGGCCGAGGCATTGGCGGTCAGCGCGATGATCGGCGGCGTGAAGCCGCAGGCGCGCAGCCGTCGCGCCGCTTCGTAGCCGTCCATGCGCGGCATGCGGCAGTCCATCAGCACCAGGTCGAAGTCGCCGCCGGGGGCTGCCTCCAGCGCCTCCTGGCCGTCGCCCACGATGGTGACGTCGTGATAGCCCGCCTGCGCCAGCAGGCCGCGCACCACCACCTGGTTGGTCGGGTTGTCTTCGGCCACCAGCAGGCGGGTGGCGAACGCGGTGACCGGCCCATCGGCGGGCGCGGGACTGCTGGCCATCACGGCGTCCGGCGCAAGGGCGGCCAGCGGCAGCTCGCAGCGAAAGGAGGCGCCGCGCCCCGGTGCGCTTTGCAGCATCACGCTGCCCCCCATCTGCTCGCACAGCTGCTTGACGATCGCCAGGCCCAGGCCGGTGCCGCCGAACTTGCGGCTGGTGGAACTGTCCGCCTGGGTGAAACGCGTGAACAGGCGCTGCTGCACGTCGTGTGGAATGCCGATGCCGCGGTCCCACACCGTGAAGACCAGCAGCTCACCGCGCCCGGGCGGCGTGCGGGCGACGGTGAGTCCGAACTCGCCTTCCTCGCCACTGAACTTCAATGCATTCGACAGCAGGTTGTTCAGAATCTGCCGCAGCCGCCCCGCGTCGCCGCGCACCGCCACGGGCACCTCGGCGGCGACCTCGAGCACGAACTGCAGATCCTTCTCCGCGGCACGCAGGCGATAGAGCTCGCCGAGTTGCTGCAGCAGTTCATCGAGCCGGAAGGGCAGCTCCTCGAGATCCATGCGGCCGGACTCGATCTTGCCCAGGTCCAGCAGGTCGGTGATCAATTCCAGCAGCGAACTGGCACTGTGGTCGGCCAGCTGCACGTACTTGCGCTGCTGCCGCGTGAGCGGCTCGGCCAGCAGCAGCCGCGTGAGTCCGAGCACGCCATTGAGTGGCGTGCGGATCTCGTGGCTGACGTTGTCCAGGAAGTCGCTCTTGGCCCGGTTGGCAGCCTCGGCGGCTTCCTTGGCGCGGCGCACTTGCGCGTCCGCGGCGCGTTGCGCCGTGATGTCGCGGTAGCTCCAGACCCGGCCGATCGTGCCATCGGGCAAGGCCATCGGCCGGGCGGAGCGCTCGAACAGCCGGCCGTCATCGAACTCCAGGAGGTCGCGGCTTTCGCGCTCGGGCGCCGCGTACACCTCGCGCAGGCGGGTGAGATAGCTGTGCGGCTCCTTCAATTGCGCGCCGGCCTGCGGCGCCAGTTCCTCGTGCCGCAGGCCGTCGGGCGGCGCGTCGAGGTTCCAGACCTCGAGGAAGTGGCGGTTGTACAGCAGGATCTCGCGGCCTGCGCCGACCACCAGGATCGCGTCGGTCGTGGCCTCCAGTGTCGCCGTCGTGATGGCGGCGGCGCGCGCTGCCTCCGCTTCCGCTGCCCGGCGGGCCGTGATGTCCTGGTTGGTCCCCGTCGCATGCAGCGCCTGGCCTTCGGCATCGCGCTCGGTCATGCGGCCTTCGCTGTGGACCCACAGCCACGAGCCGTCGAGCCGACGCACGCGATGGTCCATGGCGTAGCGGTCGCTGTCGCCGCGCATCGCGGCCACCAGGGCCTGCTGCAGTGCCTGCTGCTCCTCGGCCGGCACCAGGTCCAGCACTGCCGGCAACGTGGTCACCGTAGGCACCGGGGGTCCACCGAGGAAGAGCGACCAGTTCTCGGAGAGATAGAGCTGGCCGGTGCGCAGGTCCAGGTCCCACAACGCCAGCCGCGAGGCAGCGAGCGCGCGCTTTTGCCGCTCCTCGCTGGCCCGCAGTGCCTGCTCCACCGTCCGCGCGGGCGTGATGTCCACGAAGGTGGCCACGAAGCCGCCGCCCGGCAAGGGCGCGCCGCGGATGTTCAGCGTCCTGCCGCCCGGGACTTCGCGCTGGAAGTGCTGGCTGACGCCGGAACGGGCCCTGCGCACCGTCTTGCCGACGATCGCCTCGACGTCGCCCGGGCCGTAGTCGCCGCGGCTTGCGCTAAAGCGCACCAGCTCGGGCAGCCGCAGGTCGGGCCGGGCGAACAGGTTCGGCGGCAGGTCCAGCAGCTGCTCGTACTCGCGGTTGTGGGCGATCAGGCGCAGCTCGCCATCGAACACGGCAAGCCCGCAAGGCAGGTGCGCCACGACGTTGGCGAGCAGGTCATGGGCGGTGCGCTGCTGGTGTTCGGCCTCCCAGCCTTCCTGCAGCCGCTCGCGCTGCAGCAGCGCCCACTGCGCGACCTGCGCCAGGTCCAGCAAGGCCGCCTGTTGCTGCGGACTCAGGCCGCCGGGGCGGCGATCGATCACGCACAGGGTGCCGATGCGCTCGCCCGAGGGCATGGCGATCGGTGCGCCCGCGTAGAAGCGGATCCCCGGCTCGCCCGTCACCAGCGGGTTGGCGGAAAAGCGCTGGTCCCGGGTGGCGTCGCGCACCTCGAACAATGCCTCGCCGCGGATCGCGTGGTCGCAGAAGGCGATCTCGCGCGGCGTCTGGTGCACGCCGGCGAGCCCCTCGTTCGCCTTGAACCACTGGCGGTCTTCGTCGACCAGGCTGATCAGCGCGATGGGCGTGCCGCAGACTGCCGCGGCGATGCGCACCAGAGCGTCGAACACGGGTTCGGGCTCGGTGTCGAGCACCGCCAGCATGCGCAGGCGGGCGAGCCTTCGGCGTTCGGCTTCATCCGTCTCGGGCGCGGCGGGTGCGGGAGCGGTCGATGTCATTCGGCGGGAGCGTTCTGGGGGGCATGATAGTGGCCGCGCCGAAAACTAGAATCGGGGGATGACCTTCATCGAGATGCTGCAGGGCGCGCAGCAACGCCATCGCTCCATGTTGTGCGTGGGCCTGGACCCGGAGCCGACGCGCTTTCCCGCGGGGCTCAAGGGCGACGCCGGCCGCATCTTCGACTTCTGCGCCCGCATCGTCGATGCCACCGGCGACCTCGTCATCGCCTTCAAGCCGCAGATCGCGTACTTCGCGGCGCATCGGGCGGAGGCGCAGCTGGAGCAGCTGATGCGGCATATGCGCGCCAGCTTCCCGCACGTGCCGGTGATCCTCGATGCCAAGCGCGGCGACATCGGCTCGACCGCGGAGCAGTACGCGCGCGAAGCCTTCGAACGCTACGACGCGGATGCGGTGACGCTGTCGCCCTTCATGGGCTTCGACTCGGTGCAGCCTTACCTGAAGTACCCGGAGAAGGGCGCCTTCCTGTTGTGCCGCACCTCCAACCCCGGCGGCGACGACCTGCAGAACCAGCGGCTCGCGTCGGTGGCCGGGCAGCCGCTGCTGTACGAGCACGTGGCGCGCCTCGCGCAGGGCCCATGGAACCTGAACGGGCAGCTCGGTCTGGTTGTGGGCGCAACCTATCCGGTGGAGATCGAGCGCGTGCGTGCGCTGGCGCCCACCTTGCCGCTGCTGATCCCGGGCGTCGGAGCGCAGGGCGGCGATGCGGTGGCAACGGTGAAGGCGGGCTGGCGCGCGGACGCGCCCATCGTGGTCAATTCCTCGCGGGCGATTCTCTATGCATCGAGCGGGGAAGACTTTGCCGAAGCGGCGCGGCGCGAGGCCACGCGCACGCGCGATCTGCTGCAGGCCGCGCGGGCGTGACCAGGTGGGCCGGCCGCCAGGCCGTCCCACCCCGTCACCTCAAAAGCGCCGCGACCGCCCCCGCACCAGCGCCGCCCGGGCTCTGCTGCAGGCGCCGGCGGATATCCCCGCAGGCCGGCCCAGCGCCGGCGCGCCATGGTCAGCGCCGCCGCGCATGCCGGGCTACAGGAAGCGCTTGAGGTAATGCCCCGTGTGGCTCTGGGGATGCGCGGCCACGTCTTCCGGCGTGCCAGCCACCACCACCGTGCCGCCGCCATCGCCGCCCTCCGGACCCATGTCGATCACCCAGTCGGCGGTCTTGATCACGTCGAGGTTGTGTTCGATCACGACGATCGTGTTGCCGGCGTCGCGCAGCTGGTGCAGCACCTTCAGCAGCAGGTCGATGTCGGCGAAGTGCAGGCCGGTGGTCGGCTCGTCGAGGATGTAGAGCGTGCGTCCGGTGTCGCGCTTGGAAAGCTCCAGCGCCAGCTTCACCCGCTGCGCTTCGCCACCGGAGAGCGTGGTCGCCGCCTGGCCGAGCTTCACGTACGAGAGCCCGACGTCGAGCAGCGTCTGCAGCTTGCGCGCGATCGCCGGCACCGGCTTCAGGAAGTCGTGCGCGTCCTCCACCGTCATGTCCAGGATCTGCGCGATGTTGCGGCCCTTCCACTGCACCTCCAGCGTCTCGCGGTTGTAGCGCTGGCCGCGGCACACATCGCAGGGCACGTAGACATCGGGCAGGAAGTGCATCTCCACCTTCACCACGCCGTCGCCCTGGCAGGCCTCGCAGCGGCCGCCGGCCACGTTGAAGGAGAAGCGGCCCGGGCCGTAGCCACGCTCCTTGGCCGTGGCGGTCTCCGCCATCAGCTCGCGGATCGGCGTGAACAGGCCCGTGTAGGTGGCGGGGTTGCTGCGCGGCGTGCGGCCGATCGGTGACTGATCGACGTTGATCACCTTGTCGAAGTGCTCGATCCCTTCGATGGCTTCATGCGGCGCCGGCTCGCCATGGGCGCGATAGAGCTCGCGCGCCACCGCGGCATAGAGCGTGTCGTTCACCAGCGTGGACTTGCCCGAGCCCGAGACACCGGTGACGCAGGTGAGCAGGCCCACGGGGATCTCCACCGTCACGTTCTTCAGGTTGTTGCCGCTGGCACCGGCGATGCGGATCACCTGCGGATCGGGCTGCTCGTCGAGGCGATTGCGCTTGGCGGGCACCGGGATCTTCAGCGCGCCCACCATGTAGCGGCCGGTGAGGGACGCCGGGTCGGCCAGCACTTCCTCGGGTGTCCCTTGCGCCACCACGCGTCCGCCATGGATGCCGGCCCCCGGGCCCATGTCGACGACGTAATCGGCGGCGCGGATCATGTCCTCGTCGTGCTCCACCACCAGCACGCTGTTGCCCAGGTCGCGCAGGTGCTGCAGCGTGGCGATCAGGCGATCGTTGTCCCGCTGGTGCAGGCCGATGCTCGGCTCGTCCAGCACGTACATCACGCCGGTCAGGCCGCTGCCGATCTGCGAGGCCAGCCGGATGCGCTGCGCCTCGCCGCCCGAGAGCGTCTCGGCGCTGCGATCCAGGCTCAGGTAGTTGAGGCCGACGTCGTTCAGAAAGCGCAGGCGGTTGCCGATCTCGCGGACCACCTTGTCGGCGATCTCCTTCTTGGCGCCATGCAGCTGCAGGTTCTCGAACCAGGCCTGGCTGTCACGCAGCGTCATGTGGCCGATCTCGTAGATCGCCCTCGATTGGCCGTCCTCGCCCAGGCGCACGTGGCGCGCTTCGCTGCGCAGGCGCGTGCCTTCGCAGGCCGGGCAGGGCTGCACGCTGCGGTAGCGCGCGAGCTCCTCGCGCACGGCGGCCGAATCGGTCTCGCGGTAGCGGCGCTCCATGTTGGGAACGATGCCCTCGAAGGCATGCTTCTTGGCGACGCGGCGACCGGTCGACGGGCCGGCGTCCAGCGCGTAGGCGAAGCGGATCTGTTCCTCGCCCGAGCCGTGCAGCAGCACCTTCTGCACGTGCGGCGGCAACTGCTGGAAGGGCTGGTCGACGTCGAACTTGTAGTGTTTCGCCAGGCTGTCGATCAGCGCGAAGTAGTGCGGGTTGCGCCGATCCCAGCCCTTGATGGCGCCGCCGGCCAGCGACAGCTCGGGGAAGCCGACAACGCGGTGCGGGTCGAAGAACTCCATCGTGCCGATGCCGTCGCAGCTCGGACACGCGCCGACCGGCGAGTTGAAGGAGAACAGGCGCGGCTCGAGCTCGCTGATCGAGTAGTGGCAGATCGGACAGGCGAAGCGCGCGTTGAACATGTGCTCCTTGCCGCTGTCCATCTCCACCGCCACCGCGCGTCCTTCGGCCAGTCGCAGCGCGGCCTCGAAGCTTTCCGCCAGCCGCTGCTGCATGTCCGCACGCACCTTCAGGCGGTCGACCACCACGTCGATGTCGTGCTTCTCGGCCTTCTTGAGCTTGGGCAGGTGGTCGAACTCGAAAATCTCGCCGGCCACGCGAAAGCGCACGTAGCCCTGCCCCTGCATCTCGGCGAACAGATCGGTGAACTCGCCCTTGCGTTCGCGCGCCACCGGGGCCAGCACCATCAGGCGGGTTTCCTCGGGCAGCGCCAGCACGGCGTCGACCATCTGCGAGACGGTCTGCGCCTGCAGCGGGATGCCGTGGTTGGGGCAGTAGGGCGTGCCGGCGCGCGCGAACAGCAGGAGCAGGTAGTCGTGGATCTCGGTGACCGTGCCGACGGTCGAACGCGGGTTGTGGCTGGTGGCCTTCTGCTCGATCGAGATCGCGGGCGAGAGGCCCTCGATCACGTCGACGTCCGGCTTGTCCATCAACTGCAGGAACTGGCGCGCATAGGCCGAGAGGCTCTCGACGTAGCGCCGCTGGCCCTCGGCGTACAGCGTGTCGAAGGCGAGCGAGGACTTGCCCGATCCCGACAAGCCGGTGATCACCACCAGCTGGTAGCGGGGGAGATCCAGGTCGATGTTCTTCAGGTTGTGCGTGCGCGCCCCGCGGATGCTGATCCGCTGGCCCAGGGCCTGGTGCAGGTACTTGCCTTCGGTGCTTTGGTTCAAGGTGGGCGCGTAAAGGGTAAACCCGAAATCATAGGCTGACCGGGGCGGTGATGCAGATCACTGGAATGCCAGGTCAGCCGCGTCGGGGGGTAAGGGGCTGCACACATTTGTATCGCCACGGAATGCATCGCTGAGGCAGAGCGTTCATGCGAGGCACACCCAAGGAGGCAAACCATGACCCGTTCCCCCACCTTCCAGCGTCGCCATGTCTACGGCGCCGTTGCCGCCGGCGCACTCGCGCTGGCCGCATTGGTGCCCATTACTGCGGATGCCGCCCAGGCGATGCTGCGCTTCGACGGCGGCATCGGCGAGACACCGGTCTCGACCGTCGCCACTGCCAACGTCGTCAACGGGATTCTGCCCGGCGGCCAGCCCTGGGTGATTTCCACGCTGCACGCGTCCGTGGACGAGAACGGCCAGATCCGGGTCAACGGCCGCGGGCTGCTGCTGGCCGGTGGCAACGGCATCGGCACCAACGCCGGACAAAGCGTGAAGGCCATCGTCTTTTGCAATGGGGTGCGCAGCGAGACTGCCGCCGCTGGCGTTCCGCTCGAGCCCGACGGCGATTTCCGCATCGAGGACCAGCTCGTACCCACGCCAGCGGGGCCCTGCGCCACGGCTACGCTGTTGATTACCAACCTGGCCAACCGCTGGTTCGCAGCCGGCATTCCCAAGTAAGAAGCGGGGCAGCGGGGGAGCGCCGCCCCGGGCGCGGCGCATGCGGGACAATCCTGCTTTTTGCCGGGCGGCTGTGCCGCCTGGCTTCAGCAGCTTTCCCCATCCGTGAACCCATCTCCCGCAGCCGCCGGCTCCAGCCAGATGACGCCGGCCGAGCGCCGCGCCAGCGGCTCGCTCGCGCTCATCTTCGCCGCCCGCATGCTGGGGCTCTTCCTGGTGTTGCCGGTCTTCGCCCTGGAGGCAGCACGCTACCCCGGCGGCAGTGACCCGGCCTGGGTCGGCATGGCCATGGGCATCTACGGCCTCACCCAGGGCCTGCTGCAGATCCCCTACGGCTTGGCGTCGGACCGCTTCGGACGCAAGCGGGTGATCGTCCTCGGGCTGCTGGTGTTCGCGGCCGGCAGTTTCCTGGCGGCTGCGGCGCCCTCGCTGATCTGGCTGGTGGCGGGTCGCGCCCTGCAAGGCGCAGGTGCGGTCTCGGCGGCCGTCACTGCCTTGCTCGCCGACCAGACGCGCGACAGCGTGCGCACCAAGGCCATGGCGCTGATCGGCGCCAGCATCGGCCTGATGTTCGCCGTGTCGCTGGTCATCGCCCCGGTGCTGGCGGCGCACATCGGCCTGCGCGGCCTGTTCACGGTGACCGGACTGCTGGCGCTGGGCTGCATTGCCGTCGTGCTGTGGTGGACCCCGCCTGCGCCCGCGCAGAAGAACAGCGGCCCGCGCGGCAGCCTGGCCGAGGTGCTCAATCACGCGCCTCTGCTGCGGCTGGACGTCGGCGTGTTCGTGCTGCACGCGGTGCAGCTCTCCATGTGGGTCGCGCTGCCGGCACTGCTGGTGCAGTCCGGCTTGTCCAAGGACCGGCACTGGCAGGTCTACCTGCCCGCCGTGGTGGCCTCCGTGATCGTCATGGGCGGCATGTTCGCGCTGGAGCGGCGCGGCTACCTGCGTGCGGTTTTCCTGAGCGCGATCGGGATCGTGCTGCTGGTGCAACTCGGCTTGCTGGCAGCGTCCTTCCATCCCGGCCTGCCGGTGCTGGGTGTCCTGCTGTTCTTCTTTTTCTGCGGCTTCAACATCCTGGAAGCCACCCAGCCCAGCCTGGCCTCGCGGCTGGCGCCGGCGCACTCGCGCGGAGCCGCGCTCGGGGTGTACAACACCCTGCAATCCCTGGGACTTTTTGCCGGCGGCGCGGTCGGCGGTGCGCTCGCCAAGAACGTTGGCTGGGCAGGCCTGTTCGGAGTCAACGCCGTTCTCCTGCTCGTGTGGCTGGTCGCCGCCTGGCCCATGCGGGCCCCACGGGCGCGGCATTCGGCAGAGGAACTGCTGGCTGACGAAGCGCGAGCCGCGCAGGGATAATCGATCCAACTTCAGAGGAATCGCATGGCATCCGTCAACAAAGTCATCATCGTCGGCAACCTCGGACGCGATCCCGAGATGCGCTCGTTTCCCAGCGGCGACCGCGTGGCCAACGTCACCATCGCCACCACGGACCGCTGGAAGGACAAGACCTCCGGCGAGATGAAGGAAGCGACCGAGTGGCACCGTGTGGTGTTCAACGGCCGCCTGGCCGAGATCGCCGGCGAGTACCTGCGCAAGGGCTCGCAGGTGTATGTCGAAGGCAGCCTGCGCACCCGCAAGTGGACCGACAAGGACGGCGTCGAGAAGTTCACCACCGAAATCCGCGCCGACGAAATGAAGATGCTGGGCAAGCGCGAGGGCATGGGCAACCCGGCCGGCGAGGACGATGGCGGCTACGACAGCGCCCCGCGCCGTGCGGCGCCGCCGAGCCGACCGCCCGCTCCGGCAACTTCGCGCCCCGCCCCATCGAAGCCGGCCAGCGGCTTCGACGACATGGACGACGACATCCCGTTCTGAGTCACTGACCGTACCGCGGCGGCGCGCCGCCGCTGTCCAGGCCACCCCAGGCCCGCACGCTCGCAAGAGCTGCGGGCCTTTTCTTTTGCCTCGCACGCCGCTGAGGGCAATCTCCATGCCTGCTTTTGCGAAGCTGACGCCGCCGTCCCCTTTTTTCGACGGACGGACGGTCGTTTCAGGACCCTTAAGGGGATTCCTTAGTCCTTCCTGACCCTGCGGCTGGCAGTTTTGTAATGTCTGCTTACATTCTGCCGGTCCGTAGAACATGGGCTGACCACCTTCCTAGGTGATTTGCCGACCGGCTCGGGGAATTTCCCCCAGCCCGTCTCTCCCAGGTTCGCGGCCAGAACCACGGCCAGACCACGCAGCGTCTTCCGTGGCGCCCACCGGGCCCGCATGCCCCCTGTCCGTGAAACCGAGTCAATGCTCATGAAAACACTGCTGAATTCCTGCCTCCTGGCTGCCGGGCTGCTCCTGGCGCAGGCGGCACTTGCCCAGACCCCCGCGGTGACCTCGAAACTCGTGGCCCAACGCGTCGACGTGGTCGGCGGCAAGTCCGTGCTGGCTACCGCCGAAGCCGGCAAGCCGGGTGACCTGGTCGAGTACAGCGGGCTGTACCACAACGTCGGCGCCAAGGGCGTCGAGAAGCTGGTCGCCACGATTCCGGTGCCCGTGGGCACCACCTTCGTTGCCGGCAGCACCGCGCCCGCCCGCGCGCAGGCGTCGATCGACGGCCTGCATTTCGGCCCCTTGCCGCTCACCCGCAGCGTCCGCCAGCCTGACGGCACCGTGCGCGACGAGGCGGTGCCGCTGGCCGACTACCGCTATGTCCGCTGGGAGCTCGGCACGCTGCTGCCCGGCGCCGATGCGGTCGTGAAGCTCCGCGTCCAGATCGATTCCACCGTGGCCGCGGCAGCGACCACCCGTCCTTGAACCAAACGGCGCAAGCGTCCGTTTCACCGCGTCCATAACCAGAAAGAGGGAACTCCATGAATGTCTCGCACCCGAGCCCACGGCAATTGTCGCCGTGGCATCTCCTCACCCGCGGGTTAGCGGGACTTTTCATTGCCTTCCTGCTGGTCTGGATAGCCCGGCCCGCGCACGCGGCACCGCCGCCCGCCGGCACGTCGATCAGCAACCAGGCGTCGGCGACCTACTCCGACGCTTCGGGCATGCCGCGGACCGTGACTTCGAACCTGGTGCAGACCACCGTCACGCAGGTGTACAGCCTGACGCTCTCCGCTCCCGGCGCCCAGAACGCGACCCCGGGCAGCGTCGTGTACTACCCGCACACGTTGACCAACACCGGCAACGGCACGGACACGTTCAACCTGGCGGCCGTGAGTGCCGCGACGGCGTTCACGATGACCAGCGTGCAGATCTTTGCCGACAACGGCAGCGGTCAACCCACTGGTGCGGCGATCACGTCGAGCGGTCCGGTGGCTTCGGGCTCGAGCTTCAAGTTCATCGTGACCGGCACGGTGCCTGCCACGGCGACCTCGGCCCAGACCAACGTGGTCACCGCCACGGCGACCAGCCTCGGCGATGGCACCAAGACCGCCAGCAATGCGGACACCACCACGGTGACCAGCAATGCCGTGGTCACGCTGACCAAGTCGATCAGCGTCGCGAGCGGCGCCCCCGGCTCCGGTCCGTTCACCTACAAGCTGACCTATACCAACACGGGTAACAGCGATGCGACCGCCCTGGCCATCAGCGACATCGTCCCCAGCGGAATGACCTATGTCGCCGGCTCGGCGCGCTGGAGCGTCACCGGGGTGACCGGGCTGAGCGACGCCGGCGGCTCCGTGGGCACCTCGCCCAACACGCTGACCTCGACCTACACCAGCGCCAGCAAGACCTTCGTGGCGACGCTCGCCAAGGTGGCTGCGGGCCAGTCCGGCTACATCACCTTCGACGTGACCGTCGGCGGCGGCACCGCGCCCGGCACGCTGAACAACACGGCGACCACCTCGTACAACAACGGCGTGGCGACGGTCACCGGCTTCTCCAACACCGTGCCCTTCACGGTGACGCAGACGGCCAGCGTGAGCCTGACCGGCGCCACCCTGCCCGGCCCGGCCGCGCCTGGTACGACGGTGAGCTTCACCAACGTGGTGACCAACACCGGCAACGGAACGGACACGTTCAACGTCACCTTCGCGGCGACCAACACCTACCCGGCCGGAACCACCTTCCAGCTGTACAAGAGCGACGGCAACACGCCGCTGGTGGATACCAACGGCGACGGCACGGTCGACACCGGTCCGCTGGCTGCCGGTGCGAGCTACAACGTGATCGTCAAGGCGACGCTGCCTCCGAGCGCCAGCAGCACGGGCCCGTTCTCGATCGACAAGACGGCAACCTCCTTCCTGGACGCTACCAAGAAGGCCACGGCAACCGACACCCTGACCCTGATCACTCTCGCCAACGTGGACCTGGCGAACACCAGTGCCGCCACCGGCGCCGGCATCGGCATCGGGCCGGAAGCGGCTGCGCAGGTGACCAAGACCACCAACCCGGGCACCGCGACCGTCATCACCCTGGTCGTGAAGAACACCGGCAACTCGCCTGACACCTACAACATGGCGGCCAGCACGGTGTCCACCTTCTCCAGTGTCACGCTGCCCGCCGGCTGGACGGTGGACTTCAAGGCCGACGGCGGCGCAGGCACCTGCGCCTCCACCGGCGCGACCATCACGAACACGGGGAACGTGCCGGCCAACGGCTTCGTCACGATCTGCGCGGTGGTGACCGTGCCGGCGGGCTACACGGCCGGCACGACCGACCTGTACTTCCGCTCGCTCTCGCCGACCTCGACCGCGGTCGACGCACTGCACGACGCCGTCACCGTGAACGCGGTGCGCTCGCTCAGCATCACGCCCAACGGCGCTGGCCAGACCTACCCGGGCGGCTCGTACGTCTACACCCACACGCTGACCAACAACGGCAACGTGGCCGAAGGCGGCGCGCTGAGCACGCTGACCCCGACCGAGGGCAACAGCGGCTCCGGCTGGACCTCGACGTTCTACGTCGACAGCAACGGCAATGGCGTGCTCGACGCCGGCGACACGCTGATCTCCGGCAGCCTCAACGCGGCGCTCGGCGCCGGCGGCCTGGCCCAGGGCGGCTCGATCACCGTGTTCAACAAGGTGATCGCACCCAGCGGCGCCTCGGCCGGAACGATCAACGTGACCACCATCACGGTGAACACCGTCAACGGCACCTACGTGACCACCGCTCCGGCTCCCGCCGTGGCGACCGACAGCACGACCGTCATCGCCGGCAACCTCACGCTGATCAAGCTGCAGGCCCCCGATGCCGATTGCGACGGTAACGTGGATGCCACGTTCGCCTACGGCCAGGGCAACCTGAACGCCAAGCCGGGTGCCTGCGTGCTGTACCAGATCACCGTGACCAACGTCGGCGCTGCCGATGCGACCAACGTGGTGGTGTCGGACGCGACCCCCAGCTACACGACAGTCAGCACCGCGGCCACCACCGCCTCTCCGGGCAAGATCGCCGGTCCCGCGCTGGGCGCGGCCGGCACGATCACCGCCTACATCGGCACCGGTGCGACGACCACCGCCGGCGGCACGCTGGCGGCCGGCCAGTCGGCGGTCATCACCTTCGGAGTGAAGATCACTCCGTAACAGCGACGACGCAGCGGGGGAGGGCACGCGCCTTCCCCCCGCTTCCGGGAGGCCGCCCGCCGCGGCCTGCCGAAAGCGCTGCCAAGCGTCCGTCCGCCGCCCCCTCCCACCCCCCCCTCCATCCCATGGCCCCGCTCAGGAAGCTGCTGGTCTGCTGCCTGCTGCTGCTCTGGTCGGCAGCAGGCCAGGCCGCGCCGGCGGTCGGGGTGGTGATCAGCAACACGGCCTACGCTACTTTCGTCGACAGCACCACGCGGCTGTCGGTGCGCCTGACGTCCGACACGGTCAACACCCGGGTCAACGCGCTCGAGGCCCTCACGCTTGCGAGCAACCAGAACCTGCTGGTCGCCATCGGCGCGCCGTTCGCGGTCAGCCACACCCTGACCAACACGGGCAACACCGATAGCACTTTCAAGATCACGGCCAGCGTGCTGACCGGCGCCGGCTTCGCCCCGGCCAACCTGCAGGTGGTGCAGGACCTCAACGGCAATGGCACCGTGGAAGCGGGCGAGCCGGTGGTGCCCGCCTCGGGCATCGACCTCGCGGTCGGCGCCCGCGTGCACCTGCTGCTCACCGGCCAGGTCCCGCGCACCGGCGCGGCGGGCGAGCGCGCGCAGCTGGTGATCACCGCGGTCAGCGTGGCGCAGGGCGCGCGCGCCAGCGACACCGACAACCTCACGCTCACCGCCGGCCCCGCGGTGCAGGTGGTGCTGTCGGCCTCGGTCGCGGCCGCCACGCCCGCACAGCCCGTGACCTGGACGGCCGTCGCGGTCAACAGCGGCAGCGCCCCCGGTGGCGCGATGGCGATCTCGATCGACGGCGCGCCCACCAACGCCTTCGTGCTGCGGGTGCCGATGCCGGCCAACGCCAACTTCGACTGGGCGGGCACCTCCACCAACGTGAGCTCGCGCCGGCTGTTCCACCTGGCGACGGCCGCGGCCGGCAGCTTCGTCACCACGGTGCCGGCAGGCGCGGCGGTCGACGCGGTCGCCTGGGCGATGTCCGAGCTGCCGGCCGGCGGCAGCCTGCAGGGGGAGTTCCGCGTGCTGGTCGGCGGCAACGCCGCGGGCAGCATCTCGGACACCGCTTACGCAGACTGGTCCGACCAGGGCGCGCTGCTGCTGGCCACCAGCAACACGGTGGTCCTGCCGCTGCCGGCGCGCCCGGCGCAGATCGGCTTCTTCACCGGCAACAACTACAGCACCGTCGCGGGCCAGACCTCACCGGGCCAGCCGCTGTTCGTGCAGGCCGATGCAGCCCTGTGCAACGCCGACCCGGTGCGGGTGGACACGGTGCCGGTCACCGTCGTCAGCCAGCTCACCGGCGACGTCGAGACCTTCGTGGGCGTCGAGACCGGTCCCAACACGGGCCTGTTCCGCATCCAGCCCGATGTGCCGACCGCCAACGGCGCCAGCCACGTGGTGGCTTCGGGCGACGGCGTGCTCGAAGTGCTGCGCAACGACCTGGTGACCGCCAGCATCACCGGCTGCGGCAGCGTGTCCGCCTCGGCGACGACGACCTTGCTGATCGACCCGAGCGGCGTGGTGTACGACAGCCGCAGCAACCTGCCCCTCGCCGGCGCCACGGTGGAACTGATCGACATGACCGGCGCGGGCAACGGCGGCCACGCCGGCGGCGCCGCCTCCGTGCTGCAGCTCGATGGCGCGACGAGCGCGCCGTCGAAGCTGGTCACCGGCGCCGACGGCGTCTATCTGTTCCCGCTGGTGCAGCCCGGCACGTACCAGATCCGCGTCACGCCGCCCTCGGGTTTCGTGTTTCCCTCGAAGCTGCCCGCGGCGCTGCAGCCGGCCGGCCGCCTGATCGACACCCCCGGTTCCTTCGGCGGCAGCTTCAGCGTCGCCAGCGGCGCGGTGCGGTTCGACGTGCCCCTCGATACCGGCGGCAGCACCGGCCTGCTGGTGCAGAAGACCGCCAGCCGGACGACGGCCGAAGTGGGCGACGTGGTCGACTACACGATCAAGGTGAACAACGCGCTGGTCGTGCCGCTGTCCGGCATGGAAGTGCACGACGTCCTGCCCGCGGGCTTCACGTATGTGCGCGGCAGCGCCCGCCTCGAGGGCGCCACGCTGGCGGATCCCTCCGGCGGCGCGGGCCCGCAGCTGGTCTTCGCGATCGGCACGGTCGCGGCCGCTGCCAAGCCGACCCTCACGTACCGCGTGCGCGTCGGCGCCAGCAGCCAGGGCGGCAACGGCATCAACACCGCGCAGGCGATTGCCGGCGGCGTCGCGTCCAACCGCGCCACGGCGCGCGTGCAGGTGACGGGCGGGGTGTTCTCGGGAGACGCCTACGTGATCGGCAAGGTGTTCGCCGACTGCAATCGCGACGGCGTGCAAGCGGGCGACGAGCCAGGCCTGCCCGGCGTGCGCATCTACCTCGAGGACGGCACCTATGCGGTGACCGACGAAGAGGGCAAGTACAGCCTGTACGGCCTGACGCCGCGCACCCACGTGGCCAAGCTCGATCGCACGACGCTGCCCGCCGGCGCTTCGCTCGTCGTGCTGAACAACCGCAATGCGATGGACGCCGGCAGCCGCTTCGTCGACCTCACCAACGGCGAACTGCACAAGGCGGACTTCGCTGTCGCCGAATGCGATGCCGGCGTGCGCCAGCAGATCGCCGCCCGCCGCAAGGCCCTGGGCCAGACCTCGGAAATCGCGCAGGCGGTTGGCGTGCTGCTGTCCGCGACGGCGCCGGCGGCGACCAGCGACGCGCGCACGCTGCCGGCCAGCGGCACGCTCGGCCTGCCCGGATCGGGCGCG
>NZ_JAQGNQ010000017.1 GCF_028291745.1 Ramlibacter sp.
GGACGTGTGATCGAGCGGAGAGTTTGGCTGCGCAGCAGTCAAACTCGCAGCGAGTTCGGCCGCGCGGGCCGCAAGACCGGCCAGCGCAGGTTTGCCCGATCGCGCCTGGCGCGATCGGGACGCCCCGCCGCGCGCCGCAGCCCGCCCGCATGCGGCTTTGCCGCCCCGGTCGCTGTCGTGGCGGACTGACACCAGGCCCTTCTTTTTCAACATGGATCCCGGGTCAGGCCCGGGATGACATCCTGACCCCCAGCAACTCCCCGCCTTACCAGCGGTCCCGAATCCGCGCCTGCGCGAAGTCGCCGAACAGCTGCTGCCCGCGCGGCGTCGGGTAGACGCGGTCGGCGAACAGGAACAGGCTGAAGTCCAGGCCAGGCTGGATGGTCGAAGGCGTGCACAGGCGCGAATTCACCTGGCCCGGGCCGGTGCCGATGCCCGGCCCCGGATCCACCGAGGTGCAGACGATGGTGGTCGCGTCGGTCAGCGAGCTGCTGGTGGGACTCGACGTCAGCAGGTTGTATTCGAGCGCCGCATCCACGTACAGCACGTCCGCGCCCAGGTCGACCAGCGACACCAGCAGCTTGTCGTTGAAGCCGCTGCTGGTCGCATCCAGCAGCGTGGACTGGTTGAGCTGCGTCGACCACGGCGAACGCGACAGGTTGTAGGGACCCGCCACCACGACGTGCGTGGCGCCGGCGTTCACCAGTCGCCGCACCTGTGCGGCCAGGTCGATGCCGGCCTGCTGCGCGTGCGCCACGGCGGTGGCGGAGCTCTGCGTGCCGTTGATCGTGGCCTGCGCCTCGGCGATGACGTCGGCCGTGCCGGCGCTCAGGATGATCAGGTCCTGGGGGCCCGGTTTGCCGGCAGCCAGGAAGGCGTCGACCTGCTCCGTCACCGTCGGGGTGGCGGCGTTGCCCGCCGCGTCGGGGTGGATGGTCACGCGCGCATTGCCGGTGGCGTACGAGGTGCCGCCCTGCGCGACGTTGGTCAGCGGCAGGCTGAACGAGTTCGCGACGTACTGCGTCCAGATGTTGATGGTGCCGTCGTTGACCGTGTAGCGCGAGCCGGTCTGCCCGAGGTCGGCCATCGAGTCACCGAAGGCGACGACCCGCGCAGGGCTGAAACTCGAAACGATGCTGCCACCGCCGCAGGCGGTGAGCGCGAGGGCCGAGGCCGCGGCCAGCAGCCAGGTGCGGCGCAACCACTGAATTGCCATGGATGATCACTCCCGATGAAACCGGTGAGTTTAACGAGCGTCGGTGAACGCTTCGTAAGCGTCTGGCTCAGCTGGCGGCAGCGCGCTTCAGGCGATCGCGCACACCGTCCCATTCGGCGCCCTCGGGGGGCGCCTCGACCCAGATCAAACTGACGCCCGCCGCGTCGAAGTCGCGCAGCACTGCAAACAGCTGGCGTGCCACCGCGGCCGCGTCGTCGGGCATGCGGCGGTAGTGGCGCGAACGCGCGCGCACCGCGGCGCGGGCATAAACGGCGATGCCCGAGGCATCGGGCCCCAGCACGTCGAGTGCGGCCTGCAGGGCGCCGGCATCCATCAGGCGCACCTTGGCGTCGGGCGCGTAGTGCGATTCCAGCGTGCCGGAAGCACGCGGCGCGGCCCCTGGCATTTCCTCGGGCAGCCACAGGCGCTCGCCGCAGGCCGACTCGATCTCCGTGCGCGTGAGCACGCCCGGCCGCAGCAGCACCGGCACCCCGCGCGTGCAATCGACGATCGCGGATTCGATGCCCACGCGGGTGGCGCCGCCGTCGAGCACGAGCAGGTCCTCGGCGAATTCGGAGGCGACGTGCTGCGCGGTGGTCGGGCTGACGCGGCCGAAGCGATTGGCGCTCGGACCGGCAAGCCCGAACACCGGCGGCTCGCTGGCGGCACAGGCCACCAGCAGCGCGTGCGCCACCGGATGCGCCGGGCAGCGCAGGCCGATCGAATCCTGGCCGCCGGCAGCGGCCGCGCCCAGGTCTGCGCGGCGCGGCAGGATCAGCGTCAGCGGCCCGGGCCAGAAGGCCTGCATCAGGCGCTGCGCCACCGGCGGCACCGTCGCCGCGAAGCGCGAGGCGGCGGCCGCATCGCTCACATGCACGATCAGCGGATGGTCGCTGGGCCGGCCCTTGGCGGCGAAGATGCCGGCCACCGCCGCATCGTTGCCGGCGTCGGCGCCCAGGCCATACACCGTCTCGGTCGGAAAGGCGACCAGGCCGCCGCGCGCCAGCACCTGCGCGGCCTGCGCCACCGAGCTGTCCTGCCGGCCGTCGAGGATCATGAGTTCAGAAGGGCGCGATGCCGAGGATGTGCGCCGCCCGCAAGGCGGTGGCGCGCACCGCATCGACGTTCGCGCCGGTGACATTGAGATGTCCCATCTTGCGACCGGGCCGCGCATCGAGCTTGCCGTACAGGTGCAGGTGGGTGCCGGGCAGCGCCAGGACTGCGGCCCAGTCGGGTGCCTGCGCCTGCTCGCCCGCTCGGAACCACAGGTCGCCCAACAGATTGAGCATGACCGCGGGGCTGTGCTGGCGCGGCTGCGTGAGCGGCAGGCCGGCCAGAGTGCGCACCTGCAGCTCGAACTGCGACACGTCCGCCGCATCCATGCTCCAGTGCCCGCTGTTGTGCGGCCGCGGGGCCATCTCGTTGACCACTAGCGAGCCGTCTTCGAGGCCGAAGAATTCGACGCACAGCACGCCGACATAGTCCAGGCCCTCGGCGATCCTGCGCGTGGCGGCGATCGCCTGCGTCGCCTGGTCCGCGGCCACGCCGTTCTCGTGCACCTCGGTCACGGCAAGGATGCCGTCGCGATGCAGGTTGCGCTGCACCGGCAGGTGCACGATCGCGCCGTCGCGCCCGCGTGCCACCAGCACTGAGCATTCGAAGGCGAGCGGCAGCATCTTTTCGAGTACGCAGGTCGTGCGCTTGAGCGACTCCCAGCCGGCACGCAATTGAGCGCGGGTGGCCACGCGCACCTGGCCCTTGCCGTCATAACCCAGGCGCGCGGTCTTGAGGATGCCGGGCAGCAGGTCGTCGGCGACTGCCGCGAGGTCTTCCTCGTTGGCGATCACCGCGTGCGGGGCACAGGCCACGCCGCAGCGGGTGAAATGCGCTTTCTCCTCGGCGCGGTCCTGGGCGATCGCCACGGCCGCGGCGCCGGGGGAGACCGGCCGGTGTTCGGCCATCTGCGCCAGCGCCTGCGCCGGCACGTTCTCGAACTCGGTGGTGATCGCGTCGCTGTGGCCGCACAGCTTGGCCAGGCCGATCTCGTCGAGATAGTCGGCCTGCACGTGCTCGTGGCTGACGCGCCCGGCGGGGCTGTGGGGGTCGGGGTCGAGGACCGCCGTGAAGTAGCCCATGCGCTGCGCGGCATGGACGAACATGCGACCGAGCTGGCCGCCTCCCATCACGCCCAGCGTGGCGCCCGGCAGCACGAGAGGCAAGGCGCCATCGCGCTTGCGCGCGCCCGCGGCAGGAGAGCCTGCGTGCTGCGCACTGCGGTCTTCGCCCTTGGCGCGGCCCGGCGGGCTCATGCTCGGTCTTTCGGCGGCAGGGTCGTGGCGCGCGCGGCTTCGGTCTGGCGCGCGCGGAAGGCGTCCAGCTGCGCGCGCAGGGCGGGGTCGTTCACGGCAAGCATCGCCACCGCGAACAGCGCCGCATTGGCCGCGCCCGCGTTGCCGATGGCGAAGGTGGCGACCGGAATGCCCTTGGGCATCTGCACGATGCTGTGCAGCGAATCGACGCCTTGCAGGTGGCGGCTGGCCACCGGCACCCCCAGCACCGGCACCGTCGTCTTGGCCGCCAGCATGCCCGGCAGGTGGGCGGCGCCGCCGGCGCCGGCGATGATCGCCTTCAGGCCGCGGCCCGCTGCGGCCTCCGCATAGGCGAACATGTCATCCGGCATGCGGTGGGCCGAGACGACCTTCGCCTCATGGGCGATCCCGAATTCCTGGAGAATCTGCACCGCATGCTGCAGGGTGTCCCAGTCGCTGCCGGACCCCATCACCACCCCGACCGACACGGTGCTCATGTTCATAGAATGCTTCGAGAAGAAGCCCCAATTTTACTTTGACGCCCAGAAGGGCCGGACATGATCGACGTCACCATCGAGAACTTCGAACTGGAGGTCATTGCGACCTCCGCGACCCAGCCGGTGCTGGTGGACTTCTGGGCCCCGTGGTGCGGGCCCTGCAAGGCGCTCGGCCCGATCCTGGAAAAGCTGGAGGTCGAGTACGGCGGCGCCTTCAAGCTGGTCAAGATCAACTCCGACGAGGAACAGCAGATCGCCGGCGCCTTCGGCATCCGCAGCATCCCCACCGTGATCCTGCTGAAGAACGGCCAGCCGGTCGACGGCTTCATGGGCGCGCTGCCCGAAGGCAAGGTGCGCGAGTTCCTCGACAAGCACGTGCCGGCGCTCGCACCCCAGGAGGAGGAAGAGCCGCTGCTGGAAGAGCCGGGCGACGCCGACCCCGAGGCACAGCTCGAGCGCCTGCAGCAGGCCGTGGCCAGCGACCCCGCCAACGACGATGCGCGCTTCGACTACGTCAAGGCACTGCTGGCTTCAGGGCACGAGGCCGAAGCGCGCCGCGCGTTCGAGCCGGCCGCTGCCAGGGCGGGGCTGGTGCGGCGCATCGACGCGCTCGCGCGCTGGCTCGACGCGCTGTCGTTTGCCGCGACCCGGCCGGACGTGGCCGCGCTCGATGCGAAGATCGCCGCCAACCGGCGCGACTTCCAGGCGCGCTTCGATCGCGCGCGCGTGCTGATCGCGCAGCAGCAGTGGACAGCCGCGATGGACGAACTGCTGGAGATCCTGATGCGCGACAAATCGTGGAACGAGGACCTCGCGCGCAAGACCTATATTGCGATCCTGGAGATCGTCGAGCCGCCGAAAGTGAAGGTGGCCGAGGGGCAGATCCCGCCGGACGATCCGACGGTGGCCACGTACCGGCGGCGCTTGTCGTCGGTGGTGTTGTCGTAGGTTGCCGGGGTGGTGGGGTGCCTGCCGCATCCCACCCTACAGCGCCATGCCCGCCGGTGCCTCGGTAGGGTGGGATGCCGCAGGCACCCCACCAACACCGGCCTCACCGCGTGAGCATCACCACCCGCGCCAACGGCACGCGCACGCGCAGCTCCACCAGCTCGCCGCCCGTGCGCAGCTTCGGGAAGTTCACCGCCACGACATCGACCACGCCGCGCGTGAGCGCGGGCACGGCGGTCTTGCGGCCGGCCGGCTCGTTGTCGCCGTTGGCCAGCGGCTGATCGCCATCGCATCGCGACAGCAGGGCAGGCTGCGCGATGTTCGCCTGCCGCACGCCCGCAAGCGCCGCGTGCGAGGCTTGCACGATCGCGCGGCCATCGGCGCCGAGCAGGGTCAGGCCCTCGAAGTCGGGCGCCCACTGATCCTCGCTCACCCGGCCGGCGAGGATGCACTGCGCATTGGACTGCGCGAACGCAGGCGCCGCAACGACGCCTGCCACCAGGAGGAGAAGGAGCTTGGCTTTCATGCGGCCAGCATAGCGCGCAGCCTGCGCCGCGCCGCCGGCCTTTTACATCTGCTTAAGCGGCAGTCAGGCGGTCGAGCGCTTCGCGGTACTTGGCGGCCGTCTTCACGATCACCTCCTGGGGCAGCCGTGGCGCCGGCGGCGTCTTGTCCCAGGGGTGGCCATCGATGCGCACGCTCTCGAGCCAGTCGCGCACGAACTGCTTGTCGTAGCTCGGCGGATTCTGGCCGGCGGTGAAAGCGGCATGGTAGCCCTCGACCGGCCAGTAGCGCGAGGAGTCGGGCGTGAGCACTTCGTCCATCAGCACGACGCGGCCCTGCTCGTCCAGGCCGAACTCGAACTTCGTGTCGGCGATGATGAGCCCCTTGGTCAGCGCGAAGTCGGCAGCCTCGCGGTAGATGCGGATGCTCAGGTCGCGGATCTGCGCGGCCACGTCGGGGCCGATCAGCGCCACCACCTTGTCGAAGCTGATGTTCTCGTCATGCCCCGAGGCCGCCTTGGCCGCGGGCGTGAAGATCGGCTCGGGCAGCTTGCTCGCGTTCTTCAGGCCGGCCGGCAGCGGCACGCCGCACACCGATTGCGTGTCCTGGTATTCCTTCCAGCCGCTGCCGGCGAGGTAACCCCGCACCACCGCCTCCACCAGGATGGGCTTCAGGCGCTTGACGAGCATCGAGCGTCCCTGCACCTGCGGCAGTTCCGCGGCCTGGACCACGCTTTCCGGCGCTTCGCCAGTCAGGTGGTTGGGGCACACGTGGCCCAACCGCGCGAACCAGAACAGCGCCATCTTCGTGAGGATCTCGCCCTTGCCCGGAATCGGCTCGCCCATGATCACGTCGAAGGCGGAGAGCCGGTCGCTTGCCACCATGAGGATGCGGTTCGTGCCGACCGCGTAGTTGTCGCGCACCTTGCCGCGGGCCAGCAGGGGCAGCGAGGTGATGTTGGAGGTGTGCAGGGCGGCGGTCATGGGCGGCTCAAAGTAAAACGGCCCGCAGGTCGCGGGCCGCCGATTATCGCAAGGGTGACAAGCGGCTCAGTTCACCGTCGGGGCCAGCTCGCCCTGGGCGTATTTCTTCGCGACGACCTGCAGCGGGTCGCCCTTCACCTTGCTGCCCTGTCCCTGACAGCCGAACTCGACGTAGCGCTGCTTGCAGATCAGCCGGGCCGCCTCGCGCGCCGGCTTCATCCACTCGCGCATGTCGAACTTGTCGGGATTCTCGGCCAGGAACTTGCGCACCGCGCCGGTCATCGCCAGGCGGATGTCCGTATCGATGTTGATCTTGCGCACGCCGTGCTTGATGGCTTCCTGGATCTCCTCGACCGGCACGCCGTAGGTTTCCTTCATGTTGCCGCCGTACTGGCGAATGATCGCCAGCAGGTCCTGCGGCACCGAGGAGGAACCGTGCATCACGAGGTGCGTGTTGGGGATGCGGCGATGGATCTCCTTGATGCGGTCGATCGCCAGGATGTCGCCCGTGGGCTTGCGGGTGAACTTGTAGGCGCCGTGGCTGGTGCCGATGGCGATGGCCAGCGCATCGAGCTGCGTCCTCTTGACGAAATCGGCGGCCTGCTCGGGGTCCGTCAGCAGCTGCTCGCGCGTCATCGTCGAATCGGTGCCGTGGCCGTCTTCCTTGTCGCCCTTCATGGTCTCCAGCGAGCCGAGGCAGCCCAGTTCTCCTTCGACCGTCACGCCCAGCTTGTGCGCCATGTCGACGACCTTGCGGGTGACGTCCACGTTGTAGTCGTAGCTGGCGATGGTCTTGCCGTCGGCTTCCAGCGAGCCGTCCATCATCACCGAGGAGAAGCCCAGCTCCATGGCGCCCTTGCACACCTCGGGGCTCTGGCCGTGGTCCTGGTGCATCACCAGCGGGATCTTCGGGTACGCCTCGAGCGCGGCCTGGATCAGGTGCTTGACGAAGGGCTCGCCGGCGTACTTGCGCGCCCCGGCGCTCGCCTGCAGGATCACCGGCGAATCCGTTTCCTTGGCCGCTTCCATCACGGCCTGCACCTGTTCGAGGTTGTTGACGTTGAAGGCGGGGATCCCGTAGCCGTTGGCGGCGGCGTGGTCCAGCAGTTCGCGCATGGAAACGAGAGGCATGGCAGTTCCTGGAGTGCGACAGAAATGGCCCGCACGGTCGATGTAACCGCGCGGTAACTCGTGCGATTCTAGCCCGCGAGCCTGGGGCTGCGGGCTCTCAGGATGTCATCCCGGGCTTGACCCGGGATCCACGACGGCGCGTGAACAGGCGCCGTCTGGATTGCGGGTCAAGCCCGCAATGGCATCCGGGATTGCGGGACAAGCCGCGATGACATCGCTGCGACTCAGGTCGCCCGCACAACCTTCAGCATGTTCGTCCCCCCCGGGGCGCCCATCGGCTCGCCGCAGGTGATCGCGTAGATGTCGCCGGACTGCACGATGCCGCGCTTCTTCAGGTGCGCTTCCGCTTCGGCCAGCGCCGTATCGCGGTCGGCGCTCTGGTCCATCAGCAGCGGGCGCACGTTGCGGTACAGGGCCATCCGGCGCTGCGTCACCAGCTTGGGGGTGAGTGCGTAGATCGGGATGTGGATGCGGTGCCGGCTCATCCACAGCGCGGTCGAGCCGGAATCGGTCAGCGCCACGATCGCCTTGCATCCCAGGTGGTAGGCCGTGAACAGCGCGCCCATCGCGATCGACTGGTCGATGCGCGAGAAGGCCATGCCGGTGAAGTCGGCATCGAGCTTCACGTCTTCCGCCATCTCCGCCTCGGCGCAGATCGCCGCCATCTGCTGCACGACTTCCACCGGGTACTTGCCGGCGGCGGTCTCGGCGCTGGTCATCACCGCATCCGTGCCATCGAGCACCGCGTTCGCCACGTCGCTCACCTCGGCGCGCGTGGGCACCGGGTTGGCGATCATCGACTCCATCATCTGCGTCGCAGTGATCACCACCTTGTCGTACTGGCGGGCCATGCGGATCATGCGCTTCTGCAGCGCCGGCACCGCGGCGTTGCCCACTTCCACGGCCAGGTCGCCCCGCGCCACCATGATGCCGTCGCTGGCCTTGAGGATCTGTTCCAGGTTGGGAATCGCCTCGGCCCGCTCGATCTTGGCGATCAGCGCGGGACGGTGGCGGAAATCCGCCCCCGCCACGTTGCACAGCTGGCGCGCCATCTCCATGTCGGTGGCGGTCTTCGGAAAGCTCACCGCCACGAAATCGGCCTGGAAGCTCATGGCGGTGCGGATGTCCTCCATGTCCTTGGCCGTCAGCGCCGGCGCCGTGAGGCCGCCCCCCTGCTTGTTGATGCCCTTGTTGTTGGACAGCACGCCTCCGGCCACGACGGTGGTGCGGATCTGGTCGCCGTGCACGGAATCGACCGTCAGCACGATCAGGCCATCGTTCAGCAGCAGCGAATCGCCAGGGCGGACGTCGCGCGGCAGCTCCTTGTAGTCGAGGCCGACGCCGTTGATGTCGCCGGGCTCCTCGCGGGAGGCGTCGAGCACGAACTGCGCGCCCGGCTCCAGCATCACGCGCCCTTCGGCAAACTTGCCGACGCGGATCTTGGGTCCCTGCAGGTCCGCCATGATCGCCACCTCGCGGCCGGTCGACTGGCTGACCTGCCGCACGAGCTTGGCGAGCGCGATCTTGTCCTGCCCGGTGCCGTGGCTGAAGTTCAGGCGCACCACGTTCACGCCGGCGCGCAGGATGCGCTCCAGGATGGCGGGGTCGCTGGAGGCGGGGCCGAGGGTGGCGACGATCTTGGTGGCGCGGGGCAGCATGGACATCGGCTCCTGTGATTCAGTTCCGGATTTTCACACGGTACCCGTTACGAGCCGGTTACCACTCACTCAGCCCTGCGCGCGCTTCTGCAGGATCTCGAACGCCGGCAGCGTCTTGCCTTCCAGCACTTCGAGGAAGGCGCCGCCGCCGGTGGAGATGTAGCCCACGTCCTGCTCGATACCGTACTTGGCGATCGCGGCGAGCGTATCCCCGCCACCAGCGATGCTGAAGGCCGAGGAGGCCGCGACGGCGCGGGCGATCGCTTCCGTGCCCTTGCCAAAGGCATCGAACTCGAACACGCCGACCGGCCCGTTCCAGACGATGGTGCCGGCCGCCATCAGTTGCGCGCTCAACCTTTTCGCCGTCTCCGGCCCGATGTCCAGGATCATGTCGTCGGGCGCTACATCCGCCGCCTGCTTCACGGTCGCGGCTGCGTCGGCGGCGAAGGTCTTGGCAACGACCACATCGGTGGGGATCGGCACTTCGGCGCCGCGCGCCTTCATCGCCTCGATCACCGATTTCGCCTGGTCCAGGAGGTCGGCTTCGGCGAGCGACTTGCCGATCGGCAGGCCCGCAGCCAGCATGAAGGTGTTGGCGATGCCGCCACCGACGATCAGCTGGTCGACGTTGTGGGCCAGCGATTGCAGGATGGTGAGCTTGGTCGACACCTTCGAGCCGGCGACGATCGCCACCAGCGGTCGCTTCGGTTGCGCCAATGCCTTGGAGATCGCGTCGATCTCCGCGGCCAACAGCGGGCCGGCGCACGCGATCTTGGCGTACTGCGCGATGCCGTAGGTGGTGGCCTCGGCGCGGTGGGCGGTCCCGAAGGCATCGTTCACGTAGATGTCGCACAGGGCGGCCATCTTCTGCGCCAGCTCGGGGCTGTTCTTCTTCTCGCCCTTGTTGATGCGGCAGTTTTCCAGCAGCACCAGTTCGCCCGGCTGCACGTCGACGCCGTCCACCCAGTCCTGCTTGAGCGGCACCGGGCGCCCGAGCAGTTCCGACAGGCGCTTGGCCACGGGCGCGAGCGAGTCCTCGGGCTTGAACGCGCCCTCGGTGGGACGTCCGAGGTGCGAGGTCACCATCACCGCCGCGCCGCCGTTCAGCGCCATCTGGATGCAGGGCACCGAGGCGCGAATCCGCGTGTCCTCGGTGATGTTGCCGGCATCGTCCTGCGGCACGTTGAGGTCGGCCCGGATGAAGACGCGGCGGCCGCGGGCGCGGCCCTCGTCGCACAGATCGGAAAAACGCAGGACGTTCATGGGAGCTTCGAGGGTGGAACGAAAACCCCCATTCTAGGAAGCCGGCGCGATTCCAGGCAGCCCCCCACGCAGGCGGGGCTTCGCGCAGCGAACCCCAGCGCTGCGGTCAGGCGCAGCGCCGGGGTGCCTGCGGCAGCCCAGCCTACCAACCGAATCCGAGGTGCAGCGGCAGATATACGGCCATGCCCAGGATCAGCGTGAGCAGCACGCTGCGCCGCCAGAAGTACACCGCCGCGCCGGCCAGTGCGCCAAAGAGCCGCGCGTCGTGCCAGGTCCCGACCAGATGGCCGTTGCTCATGACCACCTCGGGCAGCACCACCCCCGAGAGCGCGGCCACCGGCGCGTACTGCAAGGCGCGGTGCGCCCAGGCCGGCAGCGACCACGGCCGGTCGAGGATAAAGAAGAAGCAGCGCGCCAGCACGGTGACACCGGCCAGGCCGGCGATCACGAACAGCGTCCAGGCGTCGGTCTCGCCCTTCATGCGGTGCGCTCCCGCGCGGGCCCGCGCTGCCGGCCTTCGAGCCAGAAGCAGGCGAGCACGGCGATCGCGATCGCCGCGACGATATTCAGTTTCAGCGGCAGCGCATAGGCGGCCACTGCGGCCGCGCCGGCGACGATGGCCGCCAGCACGCGCAGCGGCGTGTTGGCCAGCGAGCACAGGATGCCGACCAGGCACAGCACGCCCGCGAAGCCCAGTCCCCACGCGCTCGGGATCAGGTTGGCCAGCGCCACGCCCGCCAGGCTGGCGCCCGTCCACGCCACCCAGGTCACGAAGTAGTTGCCGGCCAGGAAGGACTCCTGCGCGCGATACCCCTCGGCATCCTGCGCCGGCTGCGGGAAGCGGCTGGTGAACACGGCGTAGCTCAGGTCCGCGGTGAGGAAGCCGTTGACCAGGCGGCGCCAGCGCGGCAGGTGCATCAGGTACTCGCGCAGGTGCAGGCTGAAGACGACGAAGCGCAGGTTGACGCAAAAGCCCGTGGCCCAGATCACCCAGGCGGGCGCGGCGGCCACGATCAGCGGAATGGCGGCGAGTTGCGAGCTGCCCGCGTAGACGAACAGCGTCATCGCCACGGCCTCGACCACGCTCATGCCGGACTTGACCATGGCCACGCCGGTCATGAGGCCCCAGGCGGCGATGCCCGGCGCCACCGAGGCGGTGGCGCGCATGCCCTGACGGAACTCGGGATGCGAGTGGACGCTGCGCAGGAAGAACATCAGGTCTCGAAGTGCATGCCCGCTTCCAAGGGGAAGCCACGCAGGAAATCGGCAGCCGCGAGACGCTTGCCGCCGGGACGCTGCAGTTCGCGGATCTCCAGGCGGCTGGCGTCGCCGCAGGCGACCGCGATGCCGTGTTCGTCCACGGCCACCACGGTTCCCGGGGCCACGCCGCCGCGCTCCGGCATGACGTGCGCACGCCAGATCTTCACCGTCTCGCCGCGGATCTGCGCGCTTGCCCCCGGGAAGGGATCGAAGGCGCGGAGGCGGCGCTCAATGGTGGCGGCCGGTTGCGACCAGGCGATCGCCGCCTCCGCCTTCTCGATCTTGTGCGCGTAGGTGACGCCTTCGGCCGGTTGCGGCACCGCGCGCAGGCCGCCGCAGGCCGCCAGCTCCAGCGCCTCGACGATCATGCGGGCGCCCAGCGCCGCCAGCGCATCGTGCAGGGAGCCGGTGGTGGCGTCGGGCGCGATCGCGATGCGCTCCACCAGCAGCATCGCGCCGGTGTCCAGGCCGGCGTCCATCTGCATGATGGTCACGCCGGTCTCGGCGTCACCCGCTTCGATGGCCCGGTGGATCGGCGCGGCGCCGCGCCAGCGAGGCAGCAGCGAGGCATGGATGTTCAGGCAACCCAGGCGCGGCAGGTCCAGCACCCACTGCGGCAGGATCAGGCCATAGGCGGCGACGACCATCACGTCGGGCCTGGCTTCTTCCAGCGCAGCCCGCGCGGAGGATGCGTCCTCCGGGTACTTGCCAGCGAGACGCAGGCTGCGCGGTTGCGCCACGGCGATGCCCTGCTCCAGCGCGAACTGCTTCACGGGAGAGGGCTGCAGCTTCATGCCGCGGCCGGCCGGGCGATCCGGCTGCGTCAACACCAGGGGGACGGTGAAGCCGGCAGCGTGCAGGCGTTGGAAGGCGGCCCGCGCGAATTCGGGCGTCCCGGCAAAGACGACCCGCATCAGTAGCGGTCGCTGGGCGCGTTGATGAACTCCATGCCGGGATGCGCGCGCTGCACGACGCCCTGCCGATCGAAGTAGACCCAATAGAACATGTCGTTGTTGCCCAGGTCGCGCCAACGGTAGGTCCAGACCGGCCCGTTCCAGCTGGCCACGGTGTCGATCTGCGCCGGCGGCCCGAATTCGCGCTGCACGTCGGCGACCGTCCAGGCGCCCGTCTCGATGCGCTGGAAGTTGGCTTCGGTCAGCACCTGGCGCGAGCTGACCACGTGCCCGCTGGCATCGAGGTCCACCGCGAAGGCGTAGCGACCCAGCGGCTGCAGCGTGTACTGCATGCGCTGGCCGCCATTGGCCAAAGGCAGCACCGCAACCGGTTGCCCGGCGCGCGCGACCACCTGGTCGCGGGTGGCGCCGGCGGCAATGTTGGCGGTGTTCCAGGGATTGGCGCAGGCAGCGAGAAGCAGTGCGCTGCCGGCAAGCAGGAGACCAAGACGCATGGGGATCTCTCCGGTTCAGACCCGCTCGGTGTCGCGGCGCGCCTTGAGCATCTTGTTCTTGATGCGATTGCGCTTGAGCGGCGACAGGTATTCGACGAAGACCTTGCCCAGAAGGTGGTCCATCTCGTGCTGGATGCACACGGCCAGCATGCCCTCGGCCGCGAGCTCGCGCGACTGGCCTTCGCCGTCGAGGGCCCGCACCTTGATGGAGCGCGCACGCTCGACGCCGTCGTAGATGCCCGGCACCGAGAGGCAGCCTTCGTCGCCCAGCTGCGTGTCGTCGCTGGCCCAGACGATCTCGGGGTTGATCAACACCAGCGGCTGGTTGCGCTCCTCGGAGATGTCGATGACGATCAGGCGCTCGTGCACGTCCACCTGCGTGGCCGCCAGGCCGATGCCGTTGGCGTCGTACATCGTTTCCAGCAGGTCCGCGATCAGGCCGCGGATCCGCGCATCGACGGCCTGCACGGGCCTGGCCACCGTGTGCAGGCGGGGATCGGGGTAGGTGAGGATGGGAAGGAGAGCCATGAGGAAAGTGTGAGACTTCTGTCGCTATTTTCCGCCACTTTTCTCGTTGCGGGCGGACGACAAGCCCAATAAACATTGCCCGATCAAGGACTTGGGGTCAGAATCGCCAGCAACTTGTCAAGAGCGGACGTATACGAGATGGCCCTTTCCAAGGCAGCTTTCGGCCTGGCAACCCGCACGATCGCCGCCTGCGCGGCAGTGGTCGTGGGAGGTGGGTTGGCAACCACGGCCGCGGCCCAGAATTTCCCGATCACGCCCGAGCAGCGCTCCACGGCGCAGCAGGTGGCCAGCGCGGGTGTGCCGCTGTCGGAACTCGCGCCCAACGCGCCGGACAGCTACACGGTGAGGTCGGGCGACACCCTGTGGCGCATTTCCGGCCTGTTCCTCAAGAGCCCGTGGCGCTGGCCCGAGCTGTGGGGCATGAACCTGGACCAGGTGCGCAACCCGCACCGCATCTATCCCGGCGAGATCCTGTACCTGGAAAAGTCCAACGGCGTGGCGCGGCTGCGCCTCGGCCAGCCGCCTGCCGGCGAACCGCCGACCGACACCGTGCGCCTGTCCCCGCGCGTGCGCAACGCAGCGGTCACCGACGGTTCGATCCCGGCGCTGCCGCCGCAGGTGATCGAGCCCTTCCTCAACGAAGCCATCATCGTCGAGGATCCCGGCGTGCTGGAACGGGCCCCGCGCATCGTCGCAGCCTCGGATGACCGCGTGCTGCTCACGCGCGGCGATCGCGCTTATATACGCGGCCGCACCGGCACCCCGGTGACCGAATCGGATCCGCGCGGCGACCAGTTCCGCGTGTTCCGCAACCCCGAGCCACTGCGTGACCCCGTCACCCACCGCGTGCTGGGCTACGAGGCGCATTACCTGGGCGGCGCCGAACTCGTGCGCCCCGAAGGCGTCGAGCCGGTGCGCAACAGCCGGGACAAGGAAGTCGAGACGCTGGTTCCGGCCACCGTGGACATCACCCGCGCCAAGGAAGAAATGCGGGTCGGCGACCGCCTGCTGCCCGAGCCGCCGCGGACGCTGGCCAGCTACGTGCCGCGGGCGCCCGGCCTCGGCGTCGACGGCAACATCGTTTCGGTCTACGGCGATGCCGTGGCCCTGGTCGGCCAGAACCAGGTGGTGGCGCTGAACCGCGGCGCCGCCGAGGGCATCGAGACCGGCTACGTGCTCGCGATCCTCAAGGCCGGCCGCGAAGTCGACGATCGTTCGCAGGACGGCGAACACGCCCGCCTGAAGCTGCCGGACGAACGCAACGGCCTGCTGATGGTGTTCCGCACCTTCGAGCACCTGTCGTATGCGCTGGTGCTGGAGATCACCGATACAGTGACGGTCGGCGATCGCGTGGTGAACCCGCGCTGACCCCATGCAGCCCGAGGAGCTGGCCGACTGGCTGCGCCTCGCGCTGACGCCCGGAGTCGGCCCGCAGGCCGCGCGCAAATTGCTCGCGGCTTTCGGCCTGCCGGAAGCCATCTTGCGGCAGGACCAGGCCGCCCTCTCGCAGGTGATCGACAGCGCGCGCGCCGAGGCGCTGCGCAAGCCCCCCGAAGGATTCGAGGCCCAGCTCGCGGCGACGCTCGCCTGGCTGGCCCAGGATCCGCAGGGGCGCGAGATCCTCACCCTCGCCGACGCGGAGTATCCGCAGGCGCTGCTGGCCATCGAAGACCCGCCGCTGATGCTCTATCGCCTGGGCGTTCGGGGCGTGACGCCGGCGCGCGCCCTGGCCATCGTCGGCAGCCGCAATCCCACGCCGCAGGGACTGCAAAACGCGCATCGCTTTGCCAAGGCCTTTGCCGCCGCTGGCGTGACGGTGGTCTCCGGCATGGCGCTGGGCATCGACGGCGCCGCCCACCAGGGCGCCCTCGACGGCGCGCCGGGCGATGCACTGGCGACGATCGCCGTCGTCGGCACCGGCCTGGACCGGGTCTATCCCAAGCGGCACCTGGAACTGGCGCATCGCATCGCGCAGCGCGGAATGATCGTCAGCGAATACCACATCGGCACGCCGCCGCTGGCGGAGAACTTCCCGCGCCGCAACCGCCTGATCGCCGGCCTGAGCCAGGGCACGCTGGTGGTGGAGGCGGCGCTGCAATCGGGCTCGCTGATCACCGCGCGGCTGGCGGCCGAACAGGGCAAGGAAGTGTTCGCCATTCCGGGCTCGATCCATTCGCCGCATGCGCGCGGCTGCCACGCCTTGCTGCGCCAGGGTGCCAAGCTGGTGGAAAGCGCGCAGGACGTGCTGGAGGACTTGCGCCTGTCACTGGCCGCGGCCGCCCCGGCAAGTTCCGAGGAAGCGGCCGAGGGCGAGAGCCCGCTGCTGGCCGCCATGGGCTATGACCCGATCGGGCTCGATCCGCTGATCGCGCGCACCGGCATCCCCGCGCCGCTGTTGCAGGCGCAACTGCTCGAACTGGAACTCGCGGGCGAGATCGCGCGCCTGCCCGGTGGTCTGTTCCAGCGACTGGCTGCGGCGTAGCACGCCTGCTGCGCCCGCGTGGCGCGTGCGCTGGCGCGACGCGCAAGGACAACAAGCTGCGCAAAAAACCTTGCCAGCATCTGCGCGACAGAGGCTATATTGGCTTTCATGTTTGAAGTGCTGGTATTCGTCTACGAAAACTACTGGCGCGGCGATGCGTGTCCCGAGCTGCATGCGCTCGAACGCAAGCTGAGCGCCCATGGCTTCGAACCCGACGAGATCCACGAGGCGCTGGTATGGCTCGATGGTCTCAACGTGGCAGCGCAGAACGCCTGCCCGCCGGCCCCGTCGCAACTCGAGAGCGCCCCGGAAGACGACGCGAGCATGCGCGTCTACTCGATCGCGGAACAGGACCAGCTGGGCGCCGAGTGCCTGGGCTTCATCAGCTTCCTCGAAGGCGCCGGCGTGCTGCCCCCGGCGCTGCGCGAGATCGTCGTGGATCGCGCGATGGCCGCGGCCGGCGAGCCGGTGCAACTCGACGCGCTCAAGATCATCGTGCTGATGGTCTACTGGCGCTTCGGCCACGAACCGGACGCCCTGATCCTCGACGAACTATGCGACGACACGGAGGACCGGGTCGCGCATTGAATGCCGGTTCGGCCAGCCGGACGCAAAAGACGCGAAGGTTGCGCAAAAGTCGCAAAAGGAACAGCCAGTGAAGGTGGGGACTTCCACTTTCCTGGCTGCTTCTTTTGCGAGCTTTGCGCTTTTTCTTTTGCGCCCTCTGCGTCCGGCTGTCCGTCTTCCCGCCGACTAACGCAGCAGGCGCTCCGGATTTGCATCCAGTTTCGCCAGCGCGTCCCGCGTGGCGCGCACGGTGAGCGCTTCTTCTTCGGTGGGCACCAACAGGCCGGCCTGCAGGTAGGCGCCGAGGCGGCGGATCGGCATCAGGTAGCAGTGGCCGTCGCCGGAGGCGAACAGGTGCAGCTGGCGGCGGTCGCTGCACCAGGCGTACTGCACCTGCGCGATGCGGCCGTTGTGATCCAGCGTGAACCAGGTTCCCGGCTGCAGCTCGTTGGCCCATCCCATCATCGCGGCGCTCGGTTGCGAGCCGCCGGCGCTGATCACCTGGATCATCGAGGCGTCGATGCCCAGCATCATCTCGATCGACTCCTGGTCCAGCGGCAGCTCGCCGGCATCGTCGTCGGAGACGAAATCCTCCAGGTTGGCCAGGCGCTTGGTCATCTCCTCGATGCGCGCATGCGGGATGGCTTCGGTCTTGGACAGGAAGGCATCGGCCAGCGTGTCGCCGATCACCTTGATGTGGTTCTCCTGGTCCGTCGAGTTGAGGCCCAGCATGCTCATGCCGCGGCGCAGGCGCGCCAGCAGGTCGGGCAGGTCCTGGATCACCTTGGCGCGGTCGTGCCGGTTCGGCTTGGCGCTTGCGGCCCATACGAGGTCGCTCGCTGACTTCTTGAGAGCGAGCGTGTCCTCGTGTTGCGGGCCGTTCTTCACGGCGGCCACGGCCAGCACCTCGGCCCAGACCTTGAACAGGAACTCGCGGATCTCCTCGCGCACCGGCACGTCGGAGAGCATCTTGCGCAGCTCGATGGTGTACTGGATCGCCATCGTCTCCTTCTGCTCCACCTGCTGCGCGACGCTCACCAGCTTCTGCGTCGGGCCCTTCTCGGTGAGGAAGCGCGAAAGGAAGCGGTGGAACTCGTCGTACACCAGCTGGAACACGCGGCGGCCGGTCTCGGGATACTGCTCGATCACCTGCACCACGCGGCGGATCTCGGTCTCCAGCGCGCTGCCGGAAATCGCGCTGGCATCGAAACCGAGCACGCAGGAACCCATGCGGTCGATCAGCTGGCGCGCCGGGTGCTCGAGCGAGCCGAAGAACTCGGGTTCGGCCAGCGCCACCCGCAGCACCGGCATCTGCAGGCGCGCGAACCACACGCGCACGGCGGGGGGAATGCGTTCCTCGGCCAGGATGCTCTGGAACATCAGGGCCACGATCTCGATGGTCGCCTTCTCGCTGGTGGTGGCGGCCTTCTGTTTCAGCTCGGTGGTGCGATGGCGCAAGTCCAGCGCCACCTGCTCCACGGCGTCGTCGTCGAAGATCACGACGTCGCCGACGGTCATGGCCTCGTTGACGCGGGTCTGCACCTGCGTCTGCACCTGCGTGGCGTGGTGCGTCACCGCCGCCACCAGCGAGGGCGAAGGCTGCTGCTGGGTGCCGCCGTCCTGGCCATCGAAGCCGCCGCCGACCTTGTCCCGCAGCAGCCGCTTGAGTTGTCCGATCACGCCAGTGGCCCGTGCCCGCGCGCGCGCCATCGGCGTCGTGCCGGTGTTGCGCCCGCCCGAGGGGCTGCTGCCTTCCGGCGCGAAGAACGAGTCACCCAGCATGCTGTCGCCGACGACCGAGCCGTCCTGGCGGGCCATGCCGTTGCCACCGGCCGCGGAACCACCACCGCCGTCGCGGCCGTTGGCCTGCGCGTAGCTGCCGTTGCCGTTGGCGCCGCCGTTGCCGTTGCCGTTGTGGCCGCCGCCTGCGTTGGCGCCGCCGCCGGCGCCCCCGTCCTGACCCGAAGCATCACCGCCGTAGCCACCGTTGCGGTTGGCGCTGCCACCGGAACTGCCGCCGCTGTAGCCACCGCCGCCGCGACCGCCACCGGCGTAGCCGCCGGCACCGCCAGCTCCGGCACCGCCGCCGTACCCGCCGCCGCCCGGCCCACCCTGGCCACCGCCGCCACCGCCGCGACCGGCATACCCGCCGTTGCCGCCACCGCCCGCATAGGCATTGCCGCCACCGGCCGAGCCACCATCACCGCCGCCGCCAGGGCCGCCGTATCCACCGCCGCCGCCACCGGATCCGCCACCGCCACCGCCCTGGCCGCCCTGCCCATGACCGCCACCGCCACCGCCACCGCCGCCGGACCCGCCGCCCCCGAGCCCGCCGAAATTGGAGTTGCCGGCGTTGGGATCGGGGTTGACCGCCGGCCGTGGCGTCTGCGGGCTCACGACCGGGCGCTTGAGCCGGACGCGCAGGTCGATGTGCGGCAGCACGCCGCTCTCGACCAGGAATTCATTGGCCTGCTGATAGCCCTCGAGTGCGCGCGGCGCGATCTGGTCGCGAATCACGTCCTTGACGATCATCCAGGTCTCGCGCGGCAGCTTCACGGCCGTCCACTGCTCCACCACGATCTGGGCCAGCGCCTCCGGCCGCAGGATGTCCTCGCTGGCGAGTTCCTCACCGCCCTCGAGGTGGGCGATGCGCAGCTTCAGGTCGTTCAGGTCCCAGACCGCCTTTTCCTGCACCGCCATCGCGAGGCGCGACGACAGGATCTTGTTCTCGACGACGTCGTCACCGATCAGCTCCAGGGTGGCGAGCTCCATGCGCATGCGATTCGTGGCGGCCGCGGGCACGACGGCACGGCGCCAGGCGCGCGCGACCGCATCGACCCAGCGGGCTCCCGTCTGCTCGAACTCCACCAGCGCATCGCGCCGCTGCTGCATGTCGCGGCTGCTCTGCGCCGTGCTCATCTGCTCCGTCAGCGTGGCGCGCACCGCCTCGGCCAGCGCTGGCAGCACGCCCTGCATGTGGGCGACGAACCGCTCGCGCGCCTGCCGCGCCAGGGGTACGGCAGCAGGAATGAGCGTGGACGACATCCGCTCGCGCTCCCTCAGACGGTGGCGCCGGCGTTCGGATCGGCCGGGTCACCGGCTTCGCGCTTGCCCGGTCCCTTGACCAGGTCCTCGCGCTTGATGCCCAGCCACATGGCGATGGCCGCCGCCACGAAGACCGAGGAGTAGATGCCGAACAGGATGCCGATGGTCAGCGCCAGCGCGAAGTAGTGCAGCGTGGCGCCGCCGAACAGCAGCATGGACAGCACCATCATCTGGGTGCAGCCGTGGGTGATGATCGTGCGGCTGATCGTGGAGGTGATCGCGTTGTCGATCGTCTGCACCGTGTTCAGCTTGCGGTAGCGGCGGAAGTTCTCGCGGATGCGATCGAAGATCACCACCGACTCGTTGACCGAGTAACCCAGCACCGCCAGCACCGCCGCCAGCACCGCCAGCGAGAACTCCCACTGGAAGAAGGCGAAGAAGCCCAGGATGATGACCACGTCGTGCAGGTTGGCGATGATGGCCGCCACCGCGAACTTCCATTCGAAGCGCAGGGCCAAGTACAGCATGATGCCGGCGACCACCATGCCCAGGGCCTTGAGGCCGTTGGACACGAGTTCCTCGCCCACCTGCGGCCCCACGAACTCCACGCGCTTGAGCGTCACGGCCGAATCGGTCGCCTTGAGGGCGGCGATGGTGCGCTCGCTCTGTTGCGCCGAACTGACGCCTTTTTGCGCCGGCAGGCGGATCAGGACATCGCGCGAAGTGCCGAAGTTCTGCACCTGGACGTCCTGGTAGCCGAGGTCGGAGACTGCACGGCGCACGTGTTCGACGTCGGCGGGCTGGCTGTAGCTCACCTCCATGACCGTGCCGCCGGTGAATTCGACGGAGAGGTGCAGCCCCTTGGTGAACAGGAAGAACACGGCGGCCAGGAACGTGACCAGCGAGATCACGTTGAAGACCAGCGCGTTCTCCATGAACGGGATGTCCCGCCGGATCTTGAAAAACTCCACTGCTTGTCCTTTTGGGGGCGAACGACGCACCCCGAGCATTCTCGGTTACTCGGCCTTGGTTATAGCGCCATCGGCGCCCGGCCGCCAGACTGTTCCTATCGATACCGCCTTCAATTTCTTCTGCCGGCCGTACCAGAGGTTCACCAGGCCCCGGGAAAAGAAGACCGCGGAGAACATCGAGGTCAGGATGCCGATGCAGTGGACCACCGCGAAGCCGCGCACCGGGCCCGAACCGAAGGCGAGCAGCGCCACGCCGGCGATCAGGGTGGTGACGTTGGAGTCGAGGATGGTTGCCCAGGCGCGGTCGTAGCCCGCGTGGATCGCCGCCTGCGGTGAGCTGCCGCTGCGCAGTTCCTCGCGCACCCGCTCGTTGATCAGGACGTTGGAGTCGATGGCCATGCCCAGCGCCAGCGCCATGGCGGCCATGCCCGGCAGGGTCAGCGTCGCCTGCAGCATCGACAGGATTGCCACCAGCAACAACAGGTTCACCGCCAGGGCGATCGCCGAAAACAGGCCGAACAGGTTGTAGTAGATGACCATGAACACCACGATCGCGGCAAAGCCCCAGGTCACGGAGTGGAAGCCCTTGGCGATGTTCTCGGCACCCAGGCTGGGGCCGATGGTCATCTCCTCGATGATCTCCATTGGCGCGGCCAGCGAGCCGGCGCGCAGCAGCAGCGCGGTGTCGTTGGCCTCGGCCGTGCTCATGCGCCCGGAGATCTGCACCCGGCCGCCCCCGATTTCGCCCCGGATCACCGGCGCCGTCACGACCTCGCCCTTGCCCTTCTCGAACAGCAGGATGGCCATGCGCTTGCCGACGCTCTCGCGCGTCACGTCGCGGAAGATGCGGGCACCCTTGGCATCCAGCGTCAGGTGCACCGCCGGCTCCTGGGTCTGGCTGTCGAAGCCGGCCTGGGCGTCCGTGAGGTTCTCGCCGGTCAGCACGACCTGCTTCTTCACCACCACCGGGCGACCTTCGCGATCGAGGTAGCGCTCGTCGCCGAAGGGCACCGGGCCGCTGCCGGCCTCGGCCGAGCGGCCTTCGCTGCCTTCGTCGACCATGCGCACTTCCAGGGTCGCGGTGCGACCCAGGATGTCCTTGGCGCGCGAGGTGTCCTGCACGCCAGGCAGTTGCACCACGATGCGGTCGGTGCCCTGCTGCTGGATCACCGGCTCGGCCACGCCCAGCTCGTTGATCCGGTTGTGCAGCGTCACCATGTTCTGTTTCAGCGCCTGGTCCTGCACGCGGCGGGCGGCCTCGGGCTTGAGGGTGGCGTTGAGCGTGGTGGTGTCGCCTTGCACGCTGTCGGTCACGGCCAGGTCGGGGAACTGGTCGGCGATGGTGCTGCGGGCGGCCTGCAGGGCGGCCGGGTCGCGGAAGCGAATCAGGATGGACTGCCCGTTGCGCTCGATGCCCGCGTGGCGCACGTTCTTGTCGCGCAGCACGGTGCGCAGGTCACCCGCGTACGACTCGGCCTTCTTGGTCAGTGCCGCCTGCATGTCCACCTGCAGCATGAAGTGCACGCCGCCGCGCAGGTCGAGGCCCAGGTACATGGGCGCGGCGCGCAGCGCAGCCAGCCAGGTCGGCGTCTTCGACAGCAGGTTCAAGGCGACCACATACGGCGCGTCGTCCTGGTTCGGCGCCAGCGCGCGCTGGATCACGTCCTTGGCCTTCAGCTGGACGTCCGTGTTGGGCAGCCGCACCTTGATGGAGTCGGCCTCCTGCACGGTCGACAGCGGCTGGATGTTGGCCGCGGCCAGCGCCTGCTGGATCTGCGCCTGCGTGGAGGCATCGACGTGCACGCTGCTGCGCGCGGACGACACCTGCACGGCGGGATCCTCGCCGAAGAAGTTGGGCAGGGTGTAGAGCACCCCGATCAGCAACGCGATCCCGAGGATCACGTATTTCCAGAGAGGATATCGGTTCATCAGGTGGACGCGTGGTGCGCGAGCACCCGCGTTTCGTCTTTATTTGATCGAGCCCTTGGGCAGCACCTGCACGACGGCCGTGCGCTGCACCTGCACTTCGACGCCCGGGGCAATCTCCACGCCCAGGTAGGTGTCGCCCAGCTTGGTCACGCGCCCGAGCACGCCGCCGGTGGTGGCGACTTCGTCCCCCTTGGCCAGCGCCTCGACCATCGTGCGGTGCTCCTTTTGCCGCTTCATCTGCGGGCGGATCATCACGAAGTAGAGGACGACGAACATCAGCACCAGGGGCGCCATGCTCATGAGGGAGGACTGCATGTCGCCGCCGCTCGAGGGGGCCGGTGCCACTTGGGCGAACGCGGAAGAAATGAACACGGATGACTCCACTCCGGAAACCGGACAAGCAAATCCCCGCGCCACGGCTGCACGCCAGCAGCCCTGCCGCGGGAGGAAAAAAGGATTGTATGCGGCCCCCTTCGGGCCGGCCGTCCGGGTAGCCCCTCAGGCGCCCGGCGCCGGCCCGGGATCAGGCCACCTGCCGCCGTTGCCCGCTGGCACGCCACTGCTGCAGCAACTGCTCCCACTGCGGGCGCACGGCCGCGAGGTTGCGCGCTTTCACGTGGCCGTAGCCCCGGATCTTCTCCGGCAGGCCGGCAATCTCCACCGCCAGCGCGTGATTGCCCGGCTGCAGTCCCGCCAGCAGCTCCTGCACGGTCTGGCGGTATTCGTCGATCAGCGCGCGCTCGGTGCGTCGCTCCTCGCTGTGGCCGAAGACATCCAGCGCAGTGCCGCGCAGGCCCTTCAGGCGGGCCAGCAGCTTGAACAGGTAGTACGTCGAGGGGCCGAACTTCTGCTTGACCAGCTCGCCCTTGTCGTTGTGCTTGGCGATAAGCGGCGGCGCCAGGTGATAGTGAATCTTGAAGTCGCCTTCGAACCGCGCGGCCACCTGCTCGCGAAAGCCGGTATCGGCATGCAGGCGGGCCACTTCGTATTCGTCCTTGTAGGCCATCAGGCGGAACAGGCCCTTGGCGACGGTCTCGCCCAGCGTCGTCTTGCCCAGGGGCAGTTCGGCCGCACGCACCTGCTCCACCAGTTCGCGATAGCGCGCGGCATAGCCGGCGTTCTGGTAGGCGGTGAGGAATTCGACGCGGCGCGCGACGATGCTCTCCAGGGTTTCGCGCTTCTTGAATTCGATCACCTGGGCGCCGGCGCCGGTCAGCGCCGCCACCGCCTGCGGCTCGTGGGCGGCGCGGCGACCCCATTGGAAGGCTGCCTTGTTGTTGTCCACGGCCACGCCATTGAGTTCGATCGCCCGCAGCAGCGACTCGCGCGCCAGCGGGATCCAGCCCTTTTGCCACGCGTAGCCCAGCATGATCGGATTGGTGTAGATGCTGTCGCCCATCACCTTGGCGGCAAGCCCCTCGGCGTTGAAGGCGGCCAGGTTCTCCGCGCCGACGGCCTTGCCGATTTCCAGCGCGCAGGCGTCCGAGGGATTCTCCCAGGCCGCGTTCTTCACGAAGGCCGCGGTCGGCGTGCTGTGCGCGTTCAGGGCCACGTGGGTGCGGCCCGGGCGCATGCGCAGCACCGTCTCCTTGCCGCCGGTGACGATGGGATCGCAGCCGATGATCAGGTCGGCCGCGGCCATGCTCACGCGCGTGGTGCGGATCGCATCCTGGTGGTCGGCGATCAGCACGTGGCTCCAGGTGGCCCCGCCCTTTTGCGCCAGGCCCGCCGCGTCCTGCGTGACGATGCCTTTGCCCTCGATGTGCGCCGCCATGCCCAGGAGCTGGCCGATGGTGATGACGCCGGTGCCACCGACGCCGGCGACGACGATGCCGTAGGCGTCCGCGGTGGCGGGCAGCAGCGGCTCGGGAAGTTCGCCGCCCTCGTAGGGAGAGGGGCCGGCATCCTTCTGCTTCGCCTTGCCCTTGAGCTGCCCACCTTCGACGGTGACGAAGCTCGGGCAGAAGCCCTTGAGGCAGCTCGTGTCCTTGTTGCAGGTGCTCTGGTTGATCGTGCGCTTGCGGCCGAACTCGGTCTCCAGCGGCTCCACCGACAGGCAGTTGGACTGCACGCTGCAGTCGCCGCAGCCCTCGCACACCAGGTCGTTGATCATCACGCGCACCGCCGGGTCCACCAGGGTGCCGCGCTTGCGGCGGCGCCGCTTCTCGGTGGCGCAGGTCTGGTCGTAGATGATGGCCGTGACGCCGGCGATCTCGCGGAACTCGCGCTGGACGCGATCGAGCTCGTCGCGATGGTGCACCGTCACGCCCGCGGGCAGCCTGGCGCCCTGGTATTTCTCGGGCTGGTCGGTCACCACCACCATCTTCACCACGCCCTCGGCATCCAGGCTCTGCGCGATCTGCATCGGCGTGTGGCCCTCGGGGCGTTCGCCCACCGGCTGGCCGCCGGTCATGGCCACGGCGTCGTTGTAGAGGATCTTGTAGGTGATGTTGACGCCGGCCGCGATCGCCTGCCGGATCGCCAGCAGGCCGCTGTGGAAGTAGGTGCCGTCGCCGAGGTTGGCGAACATGTGCTTGTCGTGCGTGAAGGGCTGCTGCCCGACCCACGGGACGCCCTCGCCGCCCATCTGCGTGAAGCCGATGGTGGCGCGGTCCATCCAGGTCGCCATGAAGTGGCAGCCGATGCCGGCCATCGCGCGCGAGCCTTCCGGCACCACCGTCGATGTGTTGTGCGGGCAGCCCGAACAGAACCATGGCTGGCGCTCGCCCTTGACCTCCACCACCTGCATCGATTGTTCCTTCGCCTGCAGGATGGCAAGTTGCGCGTCGATGCGCGCCTGCACGTCGGCGTCGAGGCCCAGCTTCTTCAGGCGCCTGGCGATCGCGCGTGCGATCAGCGCCGGCGACAGGTCCGCGTTGGCGCGCAGCAGGGTGTGGGCCGTGGGATTGGGCATCGCCCATTCGCCGCCCGAGTAGTCGCCCTCGATCTCGTCGAACTTGCCCAGCACGTTGGGCCGCACGTCGGGGCGCCAGTTATAGAGTTCTTCCTTGATCTGGTACTCGATGACCTGGCGCTTTTCTTCCACCACCAGGATCTCGCGCAGCCCCTGCGCGAATTCGCGCGTGCCCTGCGCTTCCAGCGGCCACACCACGCCGACCTTGTGCAGGCGGATGCCCAGGCGGCGGCAGGTCTCGTCATCCAGTCCCAGATCGAGCAGGGCCTGGCGCGTGTCGTTGTAGGCCTTGCCGCTGGCGATGATGCCGAAGCGGTCGTGCGGCGTGGAGATCACGTCGTAGTTGAGGCGGTTGGCGCGGATATAGGCGAGCGCGGCGTACCACTTGGTGTCGAACAGGCGCGCTTCCTGTTCCAGCGCCGTGTCGGGCCAGCGGATGTGCACGCCACCCGGGGGCATTTCGAAGTCGGTCGGGATGCGGATCTGCACGCGCTCGGGATCGATGATCGCGGTGGCGCTCGACTCCACGATTTCCTGGATCGTCTTCATGCCGGCCCAGACGCCCGAGAAGCGGCTCATGGCAAAGGCATGCAGCCCCAGGTCCAGGATCTCCTGCACGGTGGCCGGGAAGAACACCGGCAGCCCGCAGGCCTTGAAGATGTGGTCGCTCTGGTGGGCCGCGGTGGAGCTCTTGGCCACGTGGTCGTCGCCGGCCACCGCGATCACGCCGCCCCAGGGCGTGGTGCCCGCCATGTTGGCGTGCTTGAAGACGTCGGAGCAGCGGTCCACGCCCGGGCCCTTGCCATACCAGATGCCGAACACGCCGTCGTACTTGTTGCTGCCCGCGGGTGCGAATCCCAGTTGCTGCGTGCCCCAGAGGGCCGTGGCCGCGAGCTCCTCGTTCACCCCCGGCTGGAAGACGATGTTCTGCGACTGCAGGTACTTCTTGGCCTTCCACAGCGCCTGGTCGTAGCCCCCGAGCGGCGAGCCGCGGTAGCCGCTGATGAAGCCCGCGGTGTTCTTGCCGGCCAAGGCATCGCGCTGCCGCTGCAGCATCGGCAACTTCACCAGCGCCTGGATGCCGCTCATGAAAGCCCGACCGACGTCCAGCGAATACTTGTCGTCCAGCGTGACGGTTTCCAGCGCCTTGCGGATGTGTTCGGGCAGCGGTGCGTTCATCGCGTGTTGTCTCCAGTGGGCTGTGCGCCTCGTAGAGAGCAGTGTATGCCCGGCAGCACGAACTGTTTTTGCTTTCTGTGCCCCGGACCGGCTAGGATGAGAAAGGATCTTGCGCAAATTAGGGATAAATGGAAACACTCGACCGTTACGACCTCCAGATCCTGGCCGAGCTGCAGGCCGATGCCCGCGTCACCAACGCGGAACTCGCGCAGCGCGTCGGGCTGTCGGCGGCGCCGTGCTGGCGGCGCGTGCGGGCGCTCGAGGAGGCCGGTTTCATCAAGGGCTATCACGCGGAAATCGACCGCCACCGCATCGGCCTGGGCGTGCTGGCCTTCGTGCGGCTGGATGCCGAGCGCAACACGGGCGAGCGCACGCGGGAAATGGAAGACGCGATCCGCGGCATCCCGGAGATCGTCTCGTGCCACTACATCAGCGGCGCGGGGACGTTCGAACTGCAGGTGGTCTCGAAAGACCTGGACAGCTTCTCGCAATTCGCCCGCAAGGTGCTGATCAACCTGCCGAACGTGAAAGACATCCACACGAGCTTTTCGCTGGGCGAGGTGAAGGCCAGCAGCAGCTGGCCCCTGTCGCACCTGAAGGGCTGACCGCCCCCTGGCTACAGGACGTAGTCGCCGACCCGCCGCAGTGCCGCCTCCGCCTCGGCATAGGCGCCGGAGGCGTGCAGCAGCCGAGCCGCCGCCAGCTCGCGCCACACGATCAGGCGCGCCTGCAGTGCGACGGCGTCGGCGGGCGCGACGCCCGGAGTGGCGGTGGCCGCCGCGGCCGCCTGGTCCGCCTTGCCCTTCAGTCCGGCCTGCGCATACAGCACCGCCAGTTCCGCCAGCGTGCGGGCACGCTCGGCCCCCGCGCGCGTGAGCGCCATCGTCTGCAGCGCGCCGGCGCTGGCCCCGATCTGCGCCTGCGCACTGGCATCGGTCAGCCGCGCCAACTGCTGCAGCAGGACGGCGCGCTGCGGCAGGTCGGCCACGCGCTCGGCGGATTGCAGGCCGCGCGCCAGGCTTCGGGCGGCGGGCTCGGCCTTGCCCGACTGCGCCTTGAGCTGCGAGTCCATGGCGAGCAGGCGCGCCTGCACCGCCGGGTCGGCCGCCTCGTCGGCCAGGCGTTCCAGCCGTGTGCCCGCCGTCTGGGCGCGCGACCAGGCGCCGGCGCGGATCGCCCGCGTCGCCTCCGAGAGCAGCGTCTGCCCGACGGCGACGGTCAGTTCCGAGGCCACGGCGGTGCGCTCCGCTTGCGGCTCGATGCGCTTGGCTGCCTGCACGCCCTCTTGCAGGAAGGCGCGCGGCACTTCCTCGGACAGCGCCGGCTGGCCGCTCAGGATGGCGCCGGCCAGCCCGAGCGATTGCGCCTGGCGGGCGGGGCTCGCCGCCGCGCGCGCCCGCGTCAGCAGCGTGTCGACGGCGGCGCGCGATTGGCCCGGCGCCACGCCCTGGAGCGCCCAGGCGCGGACTTCGACATCGGTGGCCTGCGCTGCGGCGGCGAGCGCCGGGTCCGCGACCGTGCGCGACGAGGAGCCGAGCGCGGCAACCACGGCCTGGGCCCGCGACCACTCGCCCATCTCCGCCAACTGCCGTGCCAGCTCCAGCGCAAGCATCGTCTTCACGGCGGGGGGGACCGGCACCGGCGGGACTTCGGCCGCGGCCGCGGCCGCGGCATCGCCCGAACCCGTCGCACCCGCGACACCGGCACCGGCGCCCACGCCGACCGATTTGCCCAGCACCTGCGCGGCCGCCACCGCCTGTTCGATCGTGAGGCCCTTGCCGCCGGTGCCCTTGCCGGCAGCTTGCTGGATCAGCGGATCGTCGAGATCCGCATCGGCCACCGGCGTGCCCTCGGCCGGCGCTCCGGCGGCCGCCTTGCCACCCATGCTTGCCAACAGCTTGTCGGGGTCGCCGGCCGCGGCCACGGTGCCCGTGCCGCCGGCCTGCTGCCAGGGCCAGGTGCCGAGGCTGCCGCGGCCACCGACGAAGGCCCCGGCCGCGACCGCCAAGGCTGCCACTGCCAGCACCGGCGCCGAAGTCAGGCGGCTGCGGCGTTCCTTCAGGCCGTATTCCTTCTCCAGCTCGTCGCGGATCTTCTTGCGCAGCGCCGCCTCGAGTGCGTTGCGCGTCTTCTGCTCGGAATCCCTGGCCTCGCGCGCAAGCTGGGAATCGATCTTGGCGCGCTCCTGGCGCAGCAGCTTGCGGCGCAGCACGTCCTCCGGGCTGACCTTGTCGACGAACACGCCGCATTCGGGGCACTGGCGTTGCGCCCCGAGTTGCACGCGCTGCTCGCAGGCGGGGCATGTCACGTTGGCGTCGCTGGTCAACTCGAACTTGTCCTGCAGCAGCAGCACCGGCGTGATCTCCACCAGGAGCCCTGCCTTGCCGAACTGGGCCTGGGCAGCATCGGCACGCGCGCGCGACACATTGGTGCCGATGCGGATCTGCGGCGCGTTGCGCAAGGCGTTGAGCAGCGCCTGCGCCCGCTCGGGCTGGATGCCCGCCGCACGGGCCTGGCGTTCGACGTCTTCCAACGTCGTGTTCGCGCGCATCTTCACGTCGACATTGAACAGCGGCTCATCGCCGGATGCCAGCTCGGGATGACTGCTCCCCGCCGTCGCCTGGACCATGTGGAAACCCTTCTTGAGGGTCGCGAGTGTATCAAGTTGTGTTCACAACCGACGAGCAGTATTTCTTCCTGTCGCCTGGACGCCATGTCCTCAGGGAATCTGTCGCGGCCACAACGCCCACATCGCCAGCGGCTGTTTCAGCCGGCCGGCGATCTCCCCCGCGGCGTCGCCCCAGCCTACGAAGTAGTCCGCCCGCACCGCGCCGACGATGGCGCTGCCGGTGTCTTGCGCGAACACCAGGCGGTGCAGGTCGATCAGCGGGCCGGGGGAGGACAGCCAGACCGGGGTGCCGTAGGGAATGCTGTCCTTGTCCACCGCGATCGAGCGGCCCGGCGTCAGCGGCACGCCTTGGGCGCCGCGCGGGCCGAAGCCGGCGTCGAAGTCCGACAGCGGCTCCTCGCGGAAGAACACCATCCGCGGATTGCTCCACAACAGCTCTTGCAACCGCTGCGGATTGGCCCGCGCCCAGGCCTTGATGCCGGGCCAGGACGCATCGCGCAATGCGCCCTGCTGCAACAGCCAGCCGCCGACGCTGCGATACGGCTGCTCGTTGCTGCCGGCGAACGCGACCCGCACCAGGCTCACGCGGCCATCGGGCTCCACGATGCGCAGGCGCCCCGAGCCCTGGATCTGCAGCGCCAGCGCGTCCAGGGGATCGGCGAGGTAGGCGATCTCGCGACCGCGCAGCGCCGCCCGGGCCTGCGGCAGCGTGTCGATCTCCTGCCGCGTGTACCAGGGGCGCCGGCTGGCGAGATCGGTCGGCGGGCGGTACAGCGGCACGGACTGCATTGCCGTCGGCACCCGGGTGGCATCCAGCATCGGCTCGTAGTAGGCGGTGAGCAGCGACTCGGCGCCGCCCTGCAGCGGCTCGACGCGATAGGGCTGCAGCCGCTGCATCATCCAGGCGCGCTGCTCCTCGGGCGTGGCGATCGAGAGACGCCGCACCTCCGGGCACAGCGCCGATTGCGGCGGCAGCGGCCGCTCGCAGCTGCGGATCCAGGCGCCCCAGGCCTCGTGCAAGGCGTCATCGCCGAAGCCCGGCAGGTCCGACCAGCGCACCGGCGTCCAGCGGCTGCGGCCTTGCAGCAGCGCGGGCCCGAGCGGCACCGCGTCCTCGGGCGCA
>NZ_JAQGNQ010000066.1 GCF_028291745.1 Ramlibacter sp.
GTCGTTCCGGGGCGAGAGCAGCGCAAGCTGCGAGCGAACCCGGCACCCCGAGATGGGACGATGAACATCTCTGGGTTCCGGGCCTGCACCAGCCGGCTTCGCCGTCTACCGCATCCCGGAACGACAGCGATTCAGTCCCGCCCCGTCGCTACCGGCTTCCACACCAGCAGCCGGCGCTCGGCCAAAGTCACCGCCAGATCGATCAGGATGACGAAGACCGACAGCACGATCATCCCGGCGAACACGCCAGCGACGTCGAAGGTCCCCTCGGCCTGCTGGATCAGGTAGCCCAGCCCTGCCGCGGAGCCGAGATATTCGCCGACCACCGCGCCGACCACCGCAAATCCCACTGCAGTGTGCAGCGAAGAAAACATCCACGACAGCGCCGATGGCCAATAGACGTGGCGCAGCTGCTGCCGCTCACCCATGCCGAGCATTTTCGCATTGTCGACCAGCGCCCGGCTGGTCTCCTTGACGCCCTGATAGACGTTGAAGAACACGATGAAGAACACCAGCGTGACGGCGAGTGCCACCTTGCTCCAGATACCCAGCCCGAACCACAGCGCGAAGATCGGCGCCAGGATCACCCGCGGCATCGAGTTCATCGCCTTGATGTAGGGATCGAAGACGGCACTCGCCGTCGGCGCCAGCGCCAACCACAGGCCCACGGCGAGTCCCAGCACGGTGCCGATGGCGAAGGCCAGCACCGTCTCGATCAGCGTCACGCCGAGGTGCCGGTAGATGTCCGCCCGCCCCGGCAAGCCCTCCGGAAAGAAGCGGTTGGCCGCCACGTCGACGGGCACGAACCACGACCAGATGCGGCCTGCGACGCCGACCGGATCGCCGAAGAAGAACGCGCCCTGGTCGGTTCGTGAGACGAGCTCCCAGGCCAGCAGCAGCAGCACCAGCACACCGAACTGCCAGGCGCGCAGGCCACGCCGGCTGAGGCCCCGGGCGCTCACTGGACTACCCTCCGCACTACGCGCTGCGGGACTATTCGCCTTGGGGCGGCCCGGCGGCTCATGCCGCCTTGCCCAGTTGCTGCGCGTAGCCCTTGAGGACTTCGTCGCGCAGCACCGCCCAGATGCGGGCATGCAGTTCGACGAAGCGCGGGTCGCTGCGCACTTCGGCGACGTCGCGCGGCCGCGGCAGGTCGATGGCGAACTCGCCGATCGGATGCGTGCCCGGCCCGGCGGACAGCACCACGACACGGTCGCTCATCGCGATGGCTTCGTCGAGATCATGCGTGATGAAGAGCACGGCCTTCTTCTTCGCGGCCCACAGATCCAGCACCTCGTTTTCCATCAGCTGCCGGGTCTGGACGTCCAGCGCGCTGAAGGGTTCGTCCATGAGGATGATGTCGGGATCGAGCGCCAGCACCTGCGCCAGTGCCGTGCGCTTGCGCATGCCGCCCGAGAGCTGGTGCGGGTAGCGGTCGCCGAAACCGGAGAGGCCCACGCGCGTGAGCCACGCCTGGGCCTGTTCGCGCGCCTGCGCCTCGGGCACGCCGCGGTACTGGAGGCCCACCATCACGTTGGCCAGCGCGCTGCGCCAGGGCATCAGCGCCTCGGTCTGGAACATGTAGCCCGCGCGCCGGTTGATGCCGCGCAGTGGCTCGCCGAACACCCGCACTTCGCCGGACGAGGGCTCGAGCAGGCCGGCACCGACGTTCAGCAGCGTCGACTTGCCGCAGCCCGTGGGCCCGACCACGGAGACGAATTCGCCGGCACCGACGGCCAGGCTGGTGTGGGCCACCGCCGTATAGCGCGCCTGCGCGTCGTCGCGCTCGCGGAAGGTGACGGCGATGTCGTCGAATTCGAGCGCTGATGACACGGTGCGTGTCATCAGGCCTTGTACTTCTCCTTGGCGCGCCGCGCGAAGTCGTTGGTGAACGTCTTCGCCAGGTCGATGCGCTCGGGTTTGATGGCGGGCTCGAAGCTGGCCAGCGCCTTCAGCGCCGTGCGCGCGCCCTCCTCCGGCATGATCCCGTCGAGCGCGATCGCCTCGCGCACCTTGTTGAACGAGGCGAGGTACAGCGCGCGGTCCCCGAGCAGATAACTTTCGGGCACCGTCTTGATGATGTCGCTGGGCCCCGCCGTCTGCAGCCACTTCAGGCCGCGCACGACCGCATTGGCCAGGCCCTGGCAGGTGTTGGGATTGTTCTTGAGGAACTCCGCGTGCGTGTAGAAGCAGGCCGCCGGCATGGGCCCGCCGAAGACCTCGTGGGTGCCCTTGAGCGTGCGGGTGTCGCTGATGATGCGCACCTCGCCCTTTTGCTCCAGCATGGTCATCACCGGGTCGATGTTGCAGATGGCATCGATCTGCCCCGAGCGCATCGCGCTGATCGCACCCGCCGACGTGCCCACGCCGACATAGCTGACGTCGCTGGGCTTCAGGCCGGCACGCGAGAGCAGCAGGTTGGCCACCATGTTGGTGGACGAGCCCGGCGCGGTGACGCCAATTTTCTTGCCCTTGAGATCGGCGAAACCCTTGTAGTGCGCGAGCGTCTTGGTCGACACGCCCATCGCTATCTGCGGTGCGCGCCCCATCAGCACGAAGGACTGGATGAACAGGTTCTTCGCCTGCATGTTGATGGTGTGCTCGTAGGCACCATTCACCACGTCGGCGGAGCCGCCCACCAGCGCCTGCAGCGCCTTGGCGCCGCCCGCGAAGTCGGAGATCTCGACGTCGAGACCTTCGGCCTTGAAGTAACCCAGTTGCTCGGAGATCGTGAGCGGCAGGTAGTAGAACGAGGCCTTGCCACCGACGGCGATGGCCAGCTTGGTCTTCTCGAGCTTGCCTTGTGCGTGCAGCGTGGGGGCGGCGATGGCCGCGGCAGCCAGCACGGTGAAACTGCGCCGGTTCAGGGATGGTGCGCTCATGGGAGCCTCTCTTCGCGTCTTCTTCTGGGGACGCGCGCAGCTTAGAAGCCATGCTGCACAGCCGCATCGGGGCGTACCCGTGCGGGTTTTCACGTAACGCGTTCAGGAGCTCGCGCAGGCCCGTTTCTCTGCCGCACAGACTGCCATCTCAGTGCCAGCCGCTCAGGAAGATGCCGATGTTGACCAGGAAGGCGAGCGCCCAGAAAGCCGAACGCGCCGTCGCCAGGTCCGCCACGTACATCGCGATGTAGATGATGCGCAGCGTGACGAACAGCACCGCCAGGATGTCGAGGCGCGTCTGCGGGGCGCCGAGCTGGTGGGCGATGATCACCGCGCCGATGAAGAAGGGCAGCGCCTCGAAGCTGTTGGTCTGCGCCGCGTTGGCGCGCGCGCTGAAGCCCTCCTGCCGCGCCAGCCAGCCGCGCGGGTCCGCGTTGTCGTAACCGCCTTCACCGCCCCGCTTGCGAAAGCCGTGCGCCTTGGCGATGTACGAGCAGATGTATGGCAGCAGCACCGCGATCAGCACGCACCAGTACGCCACGGTGAAGCGGAAGTAGATCGTCGTGGTTGTCATCTTGTTCTCCGATCCACCAGCGCGTGCGCGATGGTGCCCAGGTCCACGTATTCGAGTTCGCTGCCCGCCGGCACGCCGCGCGCGAGCCGAGTGACCTTCAGGCCTCTTTGCTTCAGGGCTTCGGCGATCACGTGCGCCGTGGCTTCGCCTTCGGCGGTGAAGTTGGTGGCGAGGATCACCTCCTGCACCTCGCCGTTGGTGGCCCGCTCGAACAGCTTGCCCAGCCCGATCTCCTTGGGGCCGATGCCGTCGAGGGGGCTGAGCTTGCCCATGAGGACGAAGTACAGGCCGTCGAAGGCCTGCGTGCGTTCGAGCGCGGCCTGGTCGGCCGGCGTCTCCACCACGCACAGCTTGCTGCGATCGCGCTGCGGGCTGCGGCAGGTGGCACAGACCTCGTCCTCGGTGAAGGTGTGGCACTCGCTGCAGTGGCGCACGTGGCTGGCCGCCTGCTCCAGCGCGCGCGCCAGCACGTGTGCGCCCTCGCGATCGTGCTGCAGCAGGTGGAAGGCCATGCGCGAGGCGGACTTCATGCCCACGCCGGGCAGGCGCCGCAGCGCCTCGACGAGACCCTGGAGGGAAGGCTCGGCCAAATCTTAGAACGGCAGCTTCATGCCGGCCGGCAGGCCGGCAGTGAGCTTGCCCATCTTCTCCTGCGTGGTCTCTTCGGCCTTGCGCACGGCGGCGTTGAAGGCGGCGGCCACGAGGTCTTCGAGCATGTCCTTGTCTTCGCCCAGCAGGCTGGGGTCGATAGTGACGCGCTTGACGTCGTGCTTGCATGTCATCACGACCTTCACGAGGCCGGCGCCCGACTCGCCGTTGACCTCGATGAGGGCCAGCTCGTCCTGCGCCTTCTTCATGTTGTCCTGCATTGCCTGCGCCTGCTTCATCAGGCCGGCCAGCTGTCCCTTGTTGAACATGGTTTCGCTCTCTAGTGTTTGGCTGTGGGTTTGATGCTGCCAGGGACGATTCTCGCCCCAAACTCGCGCTGCATCCGCTGCACGAAGGGATCGTTGTGGATGATCTCTTCGGCCGCCTGCTGGCGCTCGTGGGCGGCGACGGCCAGGCGGCGCGCCGGGCTGTCGCTGATGGGGCCGACCTCCACCGAGAGATCGACCGGGTGGCCGGCGGCCTGCAGCGCCGTCTTCAGGCGCTCGCGGCTCACCGGCTGGTTGAGTGATTCGCGCTCCACGCGCAGCATCCAGTGGCCCTCGTCGCGCGCGACCAGTTGCGCCTGCAGCGCGAGTTCGCGCACGAGCGCCGTGACCGCCTCGCGCTCGACGAGCTGCTGCACGGTCTGCTGCCAGAAGTCGCCATCGGGCGTGGGGACCACGCTGGGCACGCCGGTTGCCGTCTCGCGCAGCGGCTCGGGTTGCACGCGCACGGGGACGCCCATGACGTCGCCGGCGGGGCGCTCGGGGGCGGCGGTGCGCGGCGGCGTTTGGCGCGGTTCGATGACGGGCAGGACGTGGCCGGGAGGGGCGGCGGGGCGTTGGGGTGCAGCGGGGATGGTGGAGTCGCTGCGCGATTCCACCCTGCGTTCGGGGGCAGATTGCCCGGTGACGGGCGCGGTGGGGTCGCTGCGCGATCCCACCCTACTCTCGGGAACGGGTTGTCGCGTAGGGTGGGATGGCGCAGCCACCCCACCGGGATCATTCAGAGTTTTTTTTTCCCCTGAAGGCTTGAACGCCAGCAGCCGCAGCAGCACCATCGTCAGCCCCGCGTATTCGTCGGGGGCGAGGCCCAGCTCCGCGCGGCCATGCAGGCAGATGCTGTAAAGCAGCTGCGTCTCGTCCGCCGGCATCATGGCGGCCAGGCGGGCGATCGCCGCCGCTTCCTCGTCGCTGCCAGCGTCCGCCTGCGGCACGGCCTGCAGCACCGCCATGCGCTGCAGCACCATGCTCATTTCCTCGAGCGCGGCGCCGGCGGACAGGCCATGCAGGCGCAGCGCCTCGGAGGTGTCGATCACCGTCTTGCCGTCGCCCTGCGCCAGCGCCTGGATCAGGCGGAACACGTGGCTGCGGTCGACGCTTCCGAGCATCGTCCGCACCGCCGCTTCCTGCAGCTGGCCACCGCCAAAGGCAATGGCCTGGTCGGTCAGCGACAGCGCGTCGCGCATCGAGCCGCGGGCGGCGCGCGAGAGCAGTCGCAGGGCCTGCGCATCGGCGGGCACGGCCTCGGCCTCGAGCACGGATGCAAGGTGTTCCTGCACCGTCTCCGGCGCCATCGGCCGCAGGTTGAACTGCAGGCAGCGTGACAGCACCGTGACCGGCACCTTCTGCGGATCGGTCGTGGCCAGCACGAACTTCAGGTACTCGGGCGGCTCTTCCAGCGTCTTCAACATCGCGTTGAACGCATGCCCCGTGAGCATGTGCACCTCGTCGATCATGAAGACCTTGAAGCGCCCTTGCACCGGCTTGTAGACGGCCTGTTCCAGCAGCGACTGCACTTCGTCGACGCCGCGGTTGGAGGCCGCATCGAGCTCGGTGTAATCGACGAAGCGGCCGGAATCGATGTCGGTACACGCCTGGCACACGCCGCAGGGCGCGGCGGTGATGCCGCCCTGCCCGTCCGGCCCCTGGCAGTTGAGCGACTTGGCGAGGATGCGCGAGACGGTGGTCTTGCCGACGCCGCGGGTGCCCGTGAAGAGGTAAGCATGGTGCAGCCTTTGCTGCTGCAAGGCGTTCGTCAGTGCCTGCACCACGTGCTCCTGGCCCACCATCTGGGTGAAGGTCCGGGGCCGGTATTTCCGGGCGAGCACGAGATACGACATGCAGCGATTCTAAAGGTCGCCTCCCCCCGAACTCGGCCTTGCATCGCGGCTACAATGACCCCTGACGGGCCTCCCCGCATGGTGAAGCGGCCAACCGGGTCAGGTGGGGAACCAAGCAGCCCTAACTGTGGAGCCAGTGCCGGGGGTAAGGCTCGTCAACTTCTTCTTGCAGGTCCCTTGCGGATCAACCAGTGGCTACGGCACTGTGACGGGTTCGGGAGATTTGTAGCACCTGGGGTGCCACGTACACAACGTGGAGCCTCCGCATGTCGCGCCTGTCCGGCCCTTTCTCCCGAGACGCGCTACTACCTACGCGCAGTCCAGACTGCTGACGCCCTGCAAAGCCGACATACCGCAACGGGTGCGCGGTGCTGTCCGTGGGAGGTGCGGCAAGTGCGAGACGATCAGCAAAGGCACGATCCTGCGCGCCGAGCATCCTCTACGTACGTGGCGCTTATGAGTCATGCGGAAGGAACGACTACGTGCGAATCTGCGCCATGTCCGAAATAGTGACAAGCATGGTTTCGGACGTGGTCACCGGCTGGGGTCCTTATCCGGTCGGTTTCGTACCGGGTACATCCGTCCACCCCTCATCGATGAAAGGAAAGCAGCACACAAGCCGCTACCATCAGGCAACGGTAAGTTCGGCTCCAGCCGTGCTTGCTGCCAAAGCTACTACAAGGGGTAGAGGTATGCAGCGCAATGAGGCTGAAATCCGAGATGCTTTAAGCTCCCGGCTAGAGTTGCTTGAGCCGGGACTTCAACTCGTTGAGATAGAGAAGTACCTCCCGAACCCGCAGGGAACCCGTGGATTCATTGACCTATTTGCGCGGGATGCAGCCGGTAGGTTCGTCCTGATCGAGCTAAAGAGAAGCGACGCGGCAAGCCGCGAGGCACTTCATGAAGTGATGAAGTACCTGGAGGCGGTGAAGGCCGCGCTAAGCGCCCGGGACTCGGAGATCCGCATTCTCGTTGTCTCGACAGAATGGCGCGAGTTGCTCGTTCCCTTCTCATCATTTGTGAGGCGAGTCACTTGTCAGGTCGAGGGCTTCAGGCTCACGGTAGACGAAAACAACATCCCAGTGTCTGCCGAGAAGGTCGCGCCCGTAGACCTCGTCGCCGACCGCCTCTTTGCCCCATGGCACGAGGTGAATCTCTACGAAGACCGTCCGGCGCTTGACGGCGGCGTTGCGGGATACGAGGCAAGTTGCGCCGCGAAGGGGATCGACAACTACGTCCTCATTGTCATGGAAGCGCAGGCGGGCTTCCATGAAGCAAGCGCTGCCAGTATCAAAGCGGCGCTTGACGCCATTTGCGGGGACGAAGAACGAAGTGCGCTGGGGATGCGCAACTCTACGGAGATTGTGGAGTGGCTTCCGGAGCACAGGTTCCTCTTGTATTTTGCAACTCTGCAAATGAGCGAAGAGGATTGTTGGGCCGGCATTCGTGCGGGCGCGGAATCTGAAGACTTAGCCGAGTTCGAGTCTTACGTTGAGGAGATGACCGGAGAGGAACGGCTATGCACACTGCACGAGAAGCTGTACGAGGTAGAACCGTCACCTCCACGAGACTACTATGAGATCGGTTACCCCGCGAAATTCGGCACCAAGTTGCTCGACACTGAAGGGTGGCAGATCTTAGAGGTGCGGCGTTACGGCACCCTTCGCTCGAATTCGCTTCTGGCCGACGACGCGATCGTCAGCGATCTTCGGGGCACCGACGGGAATAGCGCTCAGAAGTTCTCCCGAGACTTCATGCTGTCGTCGAAGGCTGAAGTTGCAGAGGTTCGCGCGGGGATCCAACGCTGTTTACGTGACAACGCGCCTTGGCGACTACAACTCCTTCGCATGATTGACGAGCTGTCGGCGAACCGACCAGAGTTGCATGCGAGGTTGCGGGTGTTCAATCCAAGCAACTTCTGCCTGACACTCTATTTGGTTGCAAGCCGTCCAGACGGAGAGAGTTACGTCCCTGACTACACGCTCGCATTGTTTGAGCCGGGAAGTGAGGAACCCGACGAAATCATTTTCGGCGCGATGCAGCCGAACGACGCCTCGCCATCGTTTACGAAGCTCCTACATGACTACTATGAAGGGGATGGGTTCAGGTTCCTCTTAAATCTAAATTGGGGAGGCTACGAATCACGGGATCCGGAGATTGCCAGAAGCTTAGGCATGAGCTACAAGACGTTCAAACTCGTCACTGCTAATGGGCAGCAGCAATACGTCGAACTGGACGAATTGGGCTGGCAGCCCCGCGGCCAGGTCGTCGATGGATTTGCGCAGTACTTCGAGAGATTCCCGGACCTCTGCCATGATGTTTGCGAGTACTACGCCACTCATTGGAATGGCGTCATGACTATGCACGATCGAGACGAGGAGGGGAATTTTCGGACGTAGCAAGTTAAAGCTACAACCGGCAGCGCCTCTTCTTACATTGGTCGCGGCCCACGACGGCGTGAGACAGCAACCAATCACGCTCTAGGGCGCAGCTAGTGAATTGCACTGCGGGACTCGTCATCCCAGCGCTGCTCTTTCAGCCGCTCCCAAGCTTTGCGCAAGTGAGGCGCCTTCAAGAGTTCACTCTTTCTCCCGCTCCAGCGATGTACCGCCGCAATAGCGGCATCGCACGAATACCTTGCCTCAGGATCGTGGCACATCACCCAATGCATTGTGCTGAGTAGCTCCATGCCATAGGCGTCCTCGTAGCCGTCAATGAGCTTCGCAACCCGCTCCATCTGCTCCTGAACGTCAGGCCGCTTAGCGAGAAAGTCGTCTGACTCCTCGATCGCATCATTGATCAACAACAGGGGCTTCTTTGGCTGGTCTTCGCCGTCCCCGAACCCTTGCAGGTAGTGCTGCTCCATCCGGATTAGGACCTGTCGGAGGTTGGTCGCATAAGGCCCGTAGTGATGGGCCTTGTAGCTAAGCTTTAGGTTGAGTCCAGCCTCTTGCATGAAGTACATCAGCTTCTGCACTTCAAGGAGGCTCACAAAAGGATCGAGCAGTCCACGACGGTACTGGTTCATGAGAGCGATAAGCGTCGCCTGCGCCAAGGTCATCTTGGGCTTTGCCGTTGCATTCGGCATGTCTGCCGCCGCAGGCGCGTCGCCGGGGGCGTAAAGCAGCACCTTGACCTGTGGCAATGCTTCAAAAGCCTTCAAGATGCGCGGCTTTACCTCAGCCCAGTCTAAGCCCCCGTTTCCACAACCTAACGGAGGCACCGCGATCGAGCGAATTTGCAGCCGTTGGATGGTCTGTACGAGTGACTTCAGTCCTTCTTCGATGTCGGCAATCCTGCTCTTGGATCTCCAGTGACCCTTGGTAGGGAAGTTGATGATCCACCGGGGTCCATCACCGATGGCTCCCAAGTCATAAACGTGCATCTCTCCCAACATGATCCGGCCGGATTTGCAGGCGTCGAGATAATTCTGGTACATGGCGGGATAGCTGTTGCGAAACTGCAGCGCTATCCCTTTGCCCATCACGCCCTCGGTGTTGACGGTGTTCACCAATGCGTCAGCCGGAGCTAAAAGCAGGTTTCCCGATGTAGGTTCGATCATCCGTAGTACCAGTGGCGATTGACAGAGATTGGGGGACGGTGAGCTTGTGTGACAAGCATTTGAGTCACAGCTGCTTGAATCTCGGCGTTATGGCAGCCGATATGCGATATCGCCGTCCACGGAAAGAAGTCTGCGACCAAGAACTCGGCGGCCTTCTGGTGAGTACGCCCACCCCATGAATTTGCCTCGATAGCGGACCAATCGAGATGCTCTAAGGCAGAAGGATCAGGGCTAAAAGTCGCGTGAGCGGCACCCGCGTTTCCATCTGAGATGGCCCACGCACGTCCGAGCGAAATGCCGGTCGCTACAGTACTAACCAAGTGCACGACGGTCGTTTGGCACCCTTTGGGTAAGCCGGTGTTGCCCATGTTGATCGTGTACAGCATCACAGACCTAGGGCAATAGTAGAAGGGGACAAACTCTCCCACAAACCGATTTCCGCAACAGTCCACGCGGAGTTGAGTCATTCTTCGCTGCTTGATATGTCCGTAGCCGATCTGCTGCGCCGGCCCACCGACTGCTGTCAAGGCAACGTCCGAGTACAAACCTCCGGACTGCAAAATTCGAGGCAAGTTCGCCACGTCCGTGATGTGATAGATCGCAGTATTAGCGGGCGTTCTTGGCATTTAAGTCGGCATGAGTAATGCACAACCGCGACTTGCGCGTCTGTCTCTGCTGCTCTGGCACCCCTGCAAAAAACGCAAGGGCCTAGGCACGCTTGGGACGTGAGAGTCGGAACGGCACCACCGTACCACTCCCGCCACTCCCGCCACTCCCGTTCCCGGCACTAGGCTCAGTCGGCTGTCGAAGGGTCGCCATCTGTACGACGTTGTCCTTCCCCTCGAAGTAGCCATCCGGCAGACCAGCCAACATCTGCACATCCAAAGCCGAAAGACCAATCTGACGCGGAATAGATTCGAGCGTCAGCACACCCGACTCGATCAGGAGATCGAGAGTGCGCCTTAGAAGACGTGGCTGCTCTGGAGGACGATCGCCATCAAAGGGTTCGGATTTCGCTCCCCAACGAGCAGAGCGCCGCTTGAAGAGCACTTGCGCCCCTTCCTCGGAAAGGATCGATAGTGCCCGAAGCCGCATCACGATTGCGCCTACTGAAACACCCCAGCGACGCTTCAGCAGAAGCAGATCGTCCAAGGTGACGGGCATGCGGATTTCAGATGCGAACGTCTCTGCCGGGAGAAGTAGCGCTCCGGAGAAGTAGTGAGCCTGCTTCTCTAGCAACTTGTGTCGGTCCCGGTCAGATGGGTCCGTGATGTGCTTGTGAAGAATGAGGTGGCCCAATTCGTGAGCCAGATCAAACCTGCTTCTATAGCCGTTGTCTTTGTCGGCAGACAGAAGGATGAATGGGCGACTCATCGCCCCGCTCCAGGCGGACAGGCCTTCGATTTGGGCGATACCGGTCTCTTCCCTCAGCAGGATTACGCCTGCCCCTTCAACAGCGAGGGCGAGGTCAGGAACTGCCGTACGGCCAAGACCCCACATGTCTCTACATTCACACGCAGCGCGTTCGATCTCCTCCGCCGTGATTTCTTCTGGGTTCCGATGCTCCCGAAAGGGCAGAAGCACGTCAGGATAGTCGACGTACTCCTCTAACGCGGCCGCAAGCTCCTGGCCCCAAAGGAGCCTCTGTTCGAGCATCGCGCGTGCTGCGACATGAGCAGACGCATTACTTCTAAAAAGCGGGGGCGATACGGCGGGCGGTGGGGGCTTCCTGGTAAACCACTCGGGGGTAACGTTCACCACCGTTGCCAATCGCTCAAGGGCGTCTGCTTCCGGGGCCTGCTGGCCCGATCGCCACTTGCTGATCGTTGCCGGCGACACGCCAACGAGTGACGCAAGCTGCACCTGACTAAGACGACGGGCAGCAAGTGCCTGACTCAAACGAGCCGCCTCGAAGCCCTGAATACCATTCCTAGCCATGACCGGTGCCGTCCTGCTCGTTCTTCTTGATAACGTTGGTCTTCAGACGCGGCACAGCGCGATCTTCAGCAGCTGCACCCGGCACTTGATGCTCGTAATGCTCAAGGAACGCCGACAGCGGTTCACGATAGAGCCAGCCGGTCATCTGCGGATTCGGCACCGCGATCTGGACGGAAACTGGCCCTTCCGGCTGGACGTGAATGGAACCAGAAAAGCAGGCAACGAAGAATGCGACTGCATCCGAAGCGGGCGAGTAGGTGTGAAACAGGCCCGGCTGAACCAGAGGCTCGATCGCCCTGTTCGCCAGCGACATTTGGCGTCGCGTCTTGCTGCGCCTTCCGTTGACCCAGAATCCTTCCGGAATGTTGAAACGCGCCAGCGTCACAACACCGGTTCGCCCGGTCACCACACTGTTACCTCGAAGCGGCGTAGGTTGCGCCTCCGCGACCGCCAGCGCTTGATGGAACGCCTCATTCATGTGGAAGTGCCGAAGCTGCCCCACGACGTGCGGCAAATGTCCATCCTGCATGCCTTTCGCCCCGGCATACGCCCGTGCAGCACCTGCGGTCAGGGCCTCCTCCACAGCGAGGACTAGCGGACGCGGCACATTACGCGCCAGTAGCGACGGAACAGTCTCGATCGGTTTAGCCACGGCAGCCTCTGAGTTTCGTGTTGGCGGATTTTATGCCTGAAATGTTTCGTTCAGCACTAGGTGTTCAAAAATAGTTTCGTTTTGGCGACACTTCGGTTGCGCGAGGTGTTGGCTGGCTAAGATTGCGCGTGGCAGAAAGTGTCTGTCCACATTTTGTCCAACCAAGATGGACAAAGCGGCATCAGAGGCACCACCTCTAGCCTTATGAATCAGCGACTTAGTGTCGCCCTGCTCACGATCTACGACATGTGCAAGGCCCTGGAGCTCGCGGCGACACGCCCCCTGTCGCCTATTTGCCATCCCCTCCCCCGGCCGATTCCCATTCCCCTCCCCCTCCCGTAGAGTCGCCCCCACAATCAAAACGAGAGGGTAGTCGGTGAGTCAATCGAGGAGAGATCCAAGCTTGCGCCAGCCCGGGGACGCGGAGCGCGCGGTGGAGGTCGTCGAGAAGGACACCGACACGGCGTGGGCCCTGTTCGAAGCCCTGCGCCTGCAGCAGCAACACGGCGTCGAGACGACGCGGCCGGGACACCTGGAACCGGCGCCCCCGGCCAACGAGCCGTCCGCCGGCGTGAGCCTGGATGACGCCTTGCTCGAAGTGCGCCGCAACAACCGCGTATGCCCCCTGCCCGCCATCTGGAAGCAGGTCTGGGACTATCTTCCGAACAAGAGCAGCACCTTGTCGCCGGTGCCCATGACCGCGGCCGAATGGGCGCAGCTGCCGGCGCTGCAGCTGCGCAGTCGCCTGCGCGAGCACCTGGTATGGGCCGACGCGCAAGGCGTGCTGCCGCAGGTACTCGGGGCGCTGCGCAAGGTGCCGGAAAAACGCTGGCACCACATCGGGGCCTGACATGTAGGTGCTGTCTGGCGTCGGGCGGGGCAGCAACCATCCATGCGGTTTCCTGCCCAGCGCACGCGAAGGCGCCACAGCCCCAATCTGGCGCGTGTCCGCCGCCGCCGCTGCCTCTGCCATCCTCCTTCTTACAAGCTACTAACGCAACTTCCCACAAACTTCCCCTTATTGCCGCGCCTAGACTGGATCGCATCACTGGGAGGTGAGTCATGGAGAAGGTCGCAGTCACCGGCCACAGCGCCGGGAGTCGTTGCCAGAAACCGCTCGCGCCTTGCGCCGCATTCGCGCTGGTGGCCCTGGGCATCGGGTGCGGGTCGGTGCAGGCGCAACAACAGAAGACCGCGGATGCGGTGGTGGCCAATGCGCGCGCCGAGCAGTCGGTGCGCGTGCAGGTGCAGACCAGCGCGCTGCCCCGCCTGGAGGCGCAAGACTCGGGCTTCCAGGCACCCCGCATCGACCTGTCGCTGTTCCCCACGGCCAGCTCCAATCTCGGCGCCGTCGTCGGGGTCAGCGGCTTCAGCAACCGGTCGCCGCTGCTGGGCCTGCCGCCGCCGCGCACCAGCGTCGACTTCGGCCTGCGCTGGAGCCAGCGCGTGCAGAGCAGCCAGATCGACATCACCGCCTGGCGCCGCATGAGCTCCGACGAAGACGCATACACGCTGGCCCAGTCGCGCGAGCCGGTTTACGGCGCCCGCGTCGAATTGAACCTCTCTCCCAGCAAGGGCCCCCTCAGCCTCGACGGCGGCTTCATCGGCATGCAGCTGGAAAGCGGCGCCCGCATCTCGGTCAAGCGCAAGGACGGCGGGCCGATGCTTTACTACCGCACCAGCTTCTGACCACGCTTCAGGCCACCGGCACCACGGTGCCCTGCGCGGTGAGGAAAGCAGTGCGCACCACCGCGCCCGGATTCGCGGCGCTCACCGCCTCGCGGTAGCGCCGCATCTGGTCCAGCAGTTGCGGCTGCCGCTGCGGCTGTGCTGCCGACTTGAAATCCAGCACCCACCACTCGCCGCTGTCGCGCCGGCGCACCAGCCGGTCCAGCCGCAGCAGTTCGCCGGCGAAGTGCAGTTCCACCTCGTTGCCGTGCCAGTCCACCTGCGCGCCATCCCAGGCCCAAGCGCCCTCACCCGCACGGATGCGCGTCGCCATCGCCAGCGCCTGCTGCGCCGCCGCGGCATCCAGGGCAAAGCGGCGCTGCGCATCGCGCAGCTGCGCGGGCGTCGGCTCGCCGCGCGCGGGCCAGGTCTCCAGCAGCCGGTGCATCGCCTCACCGAGGCGTGAGGCGCTGCTGTCCTGCGGCGCCGCGGGGCGCAGCCATTCCAGCACGCTGGCCTCGGCGGGCGCCGGGACCACGCGCAGCGCGAACACGGCCTGGCGGCCGCGATCGTCGCCAGCGGCAACGGCCTCGGGCGCCGCGATCTGCGTCGCGCAAGGCAGCAGGCGCTGCCACCAGGTCGGCGCCGCCGGCGCGGTGAGGGGCACCACCGAGGAGATCACCAGTTGCCGCTCGGCCCGCGTCATGGCCACGTACAGCGCGTTCAGTTCCTCGCGGCCGCGCGCCGCCTGCTCCAGCGCCAGGGCATCGACGCTGCAGGCGGGCGGCCGGCTTTCGCTGGCCAGGAAGGCAAAGCGCCACGGCGCCGGCGCTTCCCCCGGCCACTCGCACAGCGCGCCCATGGTCTCGGGGCGCGAGGGCGCGCTGTCGGTATCGAGCATCACCACGATGGATGCTTCCAGGCCCTTGGCGCCGTGCACCGTCAGCAGGCGCACCACATCTTGCGCGGCCACCGCCGGCCCGCGGATGCCGCCGGCCTTGAGCGCGCGCACCAGCGCATAGGGCGTGAGATAGCGGCCGCCACCGACCTGCAGGGCCGCCCCCAGCAGCGCCTGCAGGTTGGCCAGCACCGAGGCACGCAGCGGCGCCGGCGCGCCACGCGCGAATTTCGCCAGCAGGTCGCCCTGGTCGTAGATCGCCTGCAGGGCATCGTGGGGCGGCAGCACCTGCACCCAGCGCTGCCACTGGCGCAAGGTCGCGGCGATCTGCGGCAGCGGCGCGGGCAGCTCCTGCTCCTGCTGCAGCAGGTCGAACCAGCTGCGCCCGGCGTTCTCCCTGGCCCGCAGCGCCAGTGCGACCAGCGCGTCGTCGCTGCATCCGAACAGGGGCGATTTCAGCGCGCGCGCCAGCGAGAGGTCGTGGCCCGGCGAGACCAGCACGTCGAGCAGCGCGGCGACGTCCTGCACCTCGGGCGCTTCGCACAGGTCGGTCTTCTCCGGCTGCTGCGCGGCGATGTGCAGCGTGCGCAGTTCGTCCTCCAGCACCGAGAGGCGCTCGCGCCGGCGGGCCAGCACCATCACGTCGGCGGGCCTTATGCCGTGCTGCAACTGACGCGCGATCCAGGCGGCGGCCTGACGGCATTCGAGCGTGACCAGGCGCTCCTCGGGCAGCTCGCGCGGCACCGTCAGGCTGTCGCGCCAGGCGGGGCCCTGGTCGACCGGCGTCTCCTTGGGCGGGCGCGGGATCGGCGGCAAGGCCAGCACCGATCCGGCATGGTGTGACTGCGTGGTGTGCGCGCGAAAGCCCGAATAGAGGGCCTCGCGCTCGGCGCCCTGCATCACCGCGTTCACGGCGGCCAGCACCTCCGGCGCGTTGCGATGCGTGTGGTCGCAACTGAGGCGGTCGCCGCCCAGGTCGCGGGCGATGAAATCCTGCGCGGCCAGGAAGACCTGCGGCTCCGCGCGACGGAAGCGGTAGATGCTTTGCTTGGGATCGCCGACGATGAAGATCGCCGGGCCGTCGCCGCCCGCGCCGGCATAGCTGGAGAGCCAGGCATGCAGCGCCTGCCACTGCAGCGCGTTGGTGTCCTGGAATTCGTCGATCAGCAGGTGGCGCACGCGCTGGTCCAGCCGCTCCTGCACGAAGCCGGCCAGCACCGGATCCGACAGCAGCACGTGCGCGGTCCGCTCGACGTCGCTCATGTCCACCCAGCCCTGCTCGCGCTTGAGCGCGGCATAGGCCTGCAACAGCAGGCGGGCCAGGCGCGCGATGCGGCCGTGATGCAGCCAGGCCTCGTGCTGCGCGCAGGCCGCGCAGAGCTGCTGCAGTTCTTCCTCCGCCTCCTGCGCCGCCGCGAACTTGGCAAGATTGGTCTTGAGCCGGTCCTCCCTGGCCACGAACAGCGCCTCGCGCAGCAGGCGCTGGCGCTGCGCCAGGTCCTCGCCCTCGAAGGCCAGCACGATGGCGTCGGCGGCGGCCTGCGGCGTCTTCGCCTTCTCGGCGCCAAGGGCGCGAGCGCGCTCCAGCCAGCGCCGGCGCGCGCCTTCGCTGGCCAGGCTTTCCTCGGGACGCGCGAGCCCGGCAAACTGCGCAAAGCGATCGGCAAACGGCCGCACCGAATCGTCCACGACGCCGTGTGCGTCGGCCATCGCGAATTCCACGCGCTTGGACAGTGCCGACTCCAGCGCTTTCAGCGTGTTGAAGCGACCATGCGCCGCCACCGAGCATTCGTAGTCGGCACGGGCTGCGGAGTCGCGCTCCACCTCCGCATGAAAGCTACGCCAGACGCGGGCCACCGCCTCCTTGTCGTCCTCCAGCAGCTCGAAGCGCGTGGGCAGCCCGAGCGACTGCAGCACCGCCACCGGCGCTTCGCGCAGCAGCGAGGCAAACCAGCTGTGGAAGGTGCGGATCTGCACCGGCCGCCCCGATTGCAGCAGCGATGCATAGAGGGCACGCAGCGATTCGCGCAGGTCGGCATCGGCGTGCGGCACGCCGCGGGCGCGCAGGGCCTCGGCGAGTTCGGCATCGGACGCGCCGCTCCACTGCGCCAGCCACTCCTGCAGGCGTTGCCGCATCTCGCCGGCCGCCTTGCGGGTGAAGGTGATCGCCAGGATCTCGTGCGGCTGCGCGCCGGCCAGCAGCGCGCGCACGATGCGCGACACCAGCATCCAGGTCTTGCCGGCGCCGGCGCAGGCCTCGACCGCCACGTGGCGGCGCGGGTCGCAGGCGATCGCATAGAACTGCTCGCGCCTGACCGTGCGGCCGTTGTGCTCATAGGCCGGTCCGGCCGGCAGCGTGCTCATGTCACTCACTCCAGCCATCCCTGCGGCACAGGCCGCGCGCGGCGCAGAAGTCGCACACGCGCCCTTCACCGAGCGCCGGCAGCGGCGCTCCCTCGTCGATGCGGCGCAGCTCGGAGGTGATGGCCTCCTGCAGCATGTGGGCACCCAGCGCCAGCTGTTCGTGCGGCACGGCCTTCACCTCGCCGCGCTCGCTGATGTTCAGGTAGGCCGCCTGCAGGTCGGCCTGCGGCAGCAGCGCCGCATAGAAGGCGAGCTGCGTGTCCTCCAGCGGCGTCTTCATGCGGTCGCGCGTGGCCTGCAGGCTCTCGGTCTTGTAGTCCATCACCAGCGTGCCGCCACCGGCGGTGCGGTCGATGCGGTCGATGCGTCCCTGCAGCGTCACGGCGCCGAGCTGCGCCTTGTGTTCGCTTTCCGCCGATTCGAATACCGCGCCCGCGGCCTCGTGCTGCGCCAGCCACGCGAGATAGCCCTCGCGCACCGCCGGCCAGCCCGCGGCAAAAGGCAGGAACTCGCCCTCGCCCAGGCGCTGGCTGGCTATGCCGGCGCGCGCATGCCGATCCAGCATGGCCGCGCGCTCCTCGTGGCCAAGCGCGCCGCGCTGCTGCAATTCCTCGTGGAAGGACTTGAGCACGCCGTGCAGCCAGGTGCCGAAATCGCGCTTGTCCACCTCGCCCTCGATCTCGTCGGCTTCCTTCAGGCCCAGCATGCGCAGGGCGAAGAAGCGATAGGGGCAGCGGCGCAAGTCCTCGTAGCTCGTGGCCGAGAGCTGCCTGGGCGCGAGCTGCGCCGCCTGCACCATGGGCGGTGCCACCGGCACGGCCTGCTCCTCGCGCAGGGCGCGGGGGTCGTCCGCGGGAGCGCCGACGCCTTGCACCACGAGCTGCTGCACCAGCGGACTGGCCAGCGTGCGCTCGCCGGTGTCGTCGCTCGCGCGCCAGAGGATGTCGACGCTGGGCGCCTGCAATGCGTGCTGCCAGGCCGCGCGCTGCACGGCTTCGAGGTCCTCGCGCAAGGGCAGCCCCAGCAGCCGGCGCTGCGCCTGCGACCACCCCGCCGCCGGCTCGGGCGACGCAGGGAGGGTGCGCTCGTCGCACCCGGGAAGCACCAGCGCGGCGAAGGGATGCCCGAGCAACTGGCTCAGGGGCAGCACCACGACCTGCTCGTCGCCCGCATGCGGCGGCACGAAGCTCACGCCCTCCAGCACCTCGTTGACCCAGGCGGTGAACTCGCGCAGGGGCAGGCGGCGCTGCGCCAGGGACCAGCCGCTCCAGTCGGTCGCTGCGCCGTCCTCGAGGCGCAAAGCCTCGATGATCTTCAGGCCGGCGGCATCGGCGCGCAACAAGTCCCATTGACCGGTCTGCTGCAGCAGCGCGCGCGTGGCGTCCAGCCATTGCGTGAGCGTGCGGGTGGACTGCAGCAGCTCGCGCCACCCGGCCACGCGCTGCACAGCGCCCAGTGCGGATTCGGAGCCGCCCCAGTCGCCCTCGCGCAGCATGCGCCATTCGCGCTGGCCGGTGCGGCGCACGCGCCGCTCCACGCCCTGCACGGTGCCGCCCGCCAGAGCAGGCACGTTTTTCAGCCAATCGAGCACGGCATCCGCCGTTGCATCCCAGGCGCAGGCGCGCAATGCGCCCATCACATGCGCGGAGGCACGCGTGGTGGAAAGTTTCCAGCCGGTTTCGTCGTGCACGCGCACGCCTCGCGTGAACAGCAGGGCGCCGATGCGGCGCGTGAGCACGCGATCGGTCGCGGCCAGGGCGACCGGCACTTCGCCGGAGTGCAGGCGCTGCAGCACGCAGGCCGCGGCACGCTCGGCTTCTTCGGTGGCGTCGGCCGCGGCATGCAGCGCGATGGTCCCCACTGGCGCTGGCGCGGGCAGCGGCCAGGCAAGCGCGCGCTCGCCCAGTTGCTCCACCAGCGCGCGCGGCACCGGCTCGGCCTGGAAACCCTGGAGCACGAGCAGCAGGTCGACCTCGCGCGTCAAGCGGCCATCGAGCAGTGCGTCGGTCGCATAACTGGAGGCGGCCGCCCATTCGAAGGCAATGCGCGCGATCGCCGCTTCGGTGGCCAGCGCCGGCGCCTCCATGCCCTGGGGTAGTTGCGGGCGCAAGCTTTCGGCCCACGCCGCGCGATCGGCGGGCGGCACGGCGCGCGCCGCCTCGGCGGCCTGCCAGGCGGCCTCGACCAGCAGGCCGGCCAGCGCATCGGCCTGCGCGCGCAAGCCGCCCTGCTCCAGCCAGCCGCGCGCGGCCAGCAGGTCGCGGCCGATCTCGAAGGAGAGATCCAGTTCGCCCGGCTCCCAGGCGCACTGGCGCGCCCAGTTCATCGTGGTCTCGAAGCGCGGCGCGAAACCGGTGGGCGCAAGCGCGGCCCAGAATTGCCGCGCCACGGGCATCAGCTGGGCGTACGGCAGCAGCACGACGGTACGCGCGGCATGGGCGCCGCGGGCCGTGATGGCGGCCGCCAGTCGTTGCATGAGTTCGCGCCAGTGGCGCGCGGATGGATGGGGAACTGCTATCGCATCCATAGCAAAGGCCCTCAGCTCCGCGCCCGGCGAGGGGACTTGGTTTCTGTCACAATGCCCTGACTGTAGCCGTAGCGGGCGTGAGTCCCGCACATCGAGAGGAAACCATGGCCAGCGACCTGATCAAGCACATCTCCGACGCCAGCTTCGAGTCCGACGTCCTGCAGGCCGACAAGCCGGTCCTGGTGGACTACTGGGCGGAGTGGTGCGGTCCCTGCAAGATGATCGCGCCCATCCTGGACGAGGTCTCGCAGTCGTACAAGGACAAGCTGCAGATCGCCAAGATGAACGTCGACGAGAACCGCGACATCCCGGCCAAGTTCGGCATCCGCGGCATTCCGACGCTCATGCTGTTCAAGGGCGGCCAGCTGGCCGCGACAAAGGTGGGCGCCATGAGCAAGGCGCAACTGACCGCCTTCATCGACCAGCAGCTCGCGTAAGGGATTCGCCTGACACGCGACGGGGCCGGCCGGCCCCGTTTTCTTTTTTTTTGCGGCATAATCCGCACCATCACTGGTCTGCCTACCCAAGCAGGCCAATCGAAACCGGTTCGCAGGGCAGCTCTCGCCCCGCAACGAACCTCCCCAGACCTTCAAGAACATCTGCCCCGAAGGGGTCATTCCATGCACCTGAACGAACTCAAGGCGCTGCACGTCTCCGAAGTCCTCAAGCAGGCCGAAGAGCTCGAGATCGAGAACACCGGCCGGATGCGCAAGCAGGAGCTGATGTTCGCCATCATCAAGAAGCGCGCGCGCGCCGGCGAACAGGTCTTCGCCGATGGCGTGCTGGAGATCCTGCCGGACGGCTTCGGCTTCCTGCGCAGCCCCGACACCAGCTACACGGCAAGCACCGACGACATCTACATCTCGCCTTCGCAGGTGCGCCGGTTCAACCTGCACACCGGCGACATGATCGAGGGCGAGGTGCGCACGCCGAAGGACGGCGAGCGCTACTTCGCGCTGACCAAGCTTGACAAGGTCAACGACGGGCTGCCCGAAGACAACAAGCACAAGGTGATGTTCGAGAACCTGACGCCGCTGTTCCCCCGCGAACAGATGCGCCTCGAACGCGACAACCTCAAGGGCGAGGAGAACGTCACCGGCCGCGTCATCGACATCATCGCGCCCATCGGCAAGGGCCAGCGCGCGCTGATCGTCGCGCCGCCCAAGAGCGGCAAGACGGTGATGATGCAGCACATGGCGCACGCCATTGCAGCCAACCACCCGGACGTGCACATGATGGTGCTGCTGGTGGACGAGCGCCCGGAAGAAGTGACGGACATGCAGCGCTCGGTCAAGGCCGAAGTGATCGCGTCCACCTTCGACGAACCGGCCGCGCGCCACGTGCACGTCGCCGAGATGGTGATCGAGCGCGCCAAGCGCCTGGTCGAACTGAAGAAGGACGTGGTGATCCTGCTCGACTCGATCACGCGCCTCGCCCGTGCCTACAACAACGTCGTGCCCTCTTCCGGCAAGGTGCTGACCGGCGGCGTCGACTCCAACGCGCTGCAGCGGCCCAAGCGCTTCCTGGGCGCGGCGCGCAATGTCGAAGAAGGCGGCTCGCTGACCATCATCGCCACCGCGCTGATCGACACCGGCTCGCGCATGGACGAAGTGATCTTCGAGGAGTTCAAGGGCACCGGCAACTGCGAACTCCACCTCGATCGCCGGCTGTACGAAAAGCGCGTATTCCCCTCGATCCAGCTCAATCGCTCGGGCACCCGCCGCGAAGAACTGCTGCTGGCCCCCGAGATCCTGCAGAAGACCCGCATCCTGCGCCAGTTCATGTACAACATGGACGAGATCGAAGCGATGGAAATGGTCCTGAAGTCGATGAAGGCCACGAAGACGAACGTGGAGTTCTTCGACATGATGCGGCGGGGGGGCTGAGCTTTAAAAGCCAATATCCGGACGCAGAAGGCGCAGAAGTAGCGCAGAAGTCGCAGAAAACTCGAATCCTTTTTTGATGGATTCTTCTGCGGCTTCTGCGTGACTTTCGCGCCTTCTGCGTCCGGTTGCTGGTCTTTCAACGGCCTTCCACCACCACGCTATAATTGAAGGCTTCACGGAAAGTACGCCAGATGTCCTGGCGCGGCTGCCGCAACGACTAGAGGACATCCCATGAAAGACGGCATTCACCCCGGCTACCGCGACGTGTGTTTCCAGGACCTGTCGAACGGTTTCAAGTTCGTCACGCGTTCCTGCGTTTCGGCGCGCGACAAGATCACCATGGAAGACGGCCGTGAACTGCCGCTCTTCAAGCTGGACACTTCCAGCGAATCGCACCCGTTCTACACGGGCACCCAGAAGTCCGTGAACGACATGGGCGGCCGGGTCGACAAGTTCTTCAAGAAGTTCGGCAAGCCCGCCGCCAAGTAAGAAGAACGGCTCACCCCGTCGAAAGGCAGCTCCGGCTGCCTTTTTCATTGGCGCGGCGCCCCACGGCGCTGTGACAAACTCCCGCGCGTGAACCAGCCCACCCCCGCCATCGTCGCCCAGAGCGCAGTGCGCCGCCTGCCCCGACCAGCCCTGCTGCTGTTCTGCGCGGCCTACGTGCTGACTGGCTTCATCGGCCGCGAGCCCTGGAAGAACCAGGACATGATGACGCTGGGCTACATGTTCGAGCTGGCGACCGGCCATAGCGCCTGGCTGCACCCCTCCCTGCTGGGGCAGCCGCCCGAGTTCGAAGCCCTGCTGCCTTACTGGCTTGGCGCCTGGTCGATGCGGCTCGCGCCCGCGTGGCTGGCCGTCGACTTCGCCGGGCGCATTCCCTTCATCGCCTTGCTGGTGGTCACGCTGCTGGCCACTTGGTACGGCGTGTACTACCTGGCGCGCACGCCCCGCGCGCAGCCCGTGCCGTTTGCCTTCGGCGGCGAAGCGCATCCGCCCGACTACGCACGCGCGATGGCCGACGGCGGCCTGCTGGCGCTGATCGCCTGCCTCGGCCTGATGCAGCTGTCGCACGAGACCACGCCGGCGCTCGCGCAACTGGGATTCACCGCCCTCACCTTCTACGGCCTCGCGGCACTGCCTTACCGGCTCGCGTGGCCCACGGCCAGCCTGGCGCTGGGCTTGATCGGCCTGGGGCTGAGCGGTGCGCCCACCATGGCTGCCCTGTTCGCCATCGGCGGCGCCGTGGTGCACACGGCCGACAGCCCCGACGACGCGAGCAGCGGGCTGCGCGGCTGGCGCGGCACCGCGGTGATCGTCGTGGTCGCAGCGGTCGCTGCCTTGATCGCCGCCCTGCTGGACATGTGGCAGTGGCGCCTCGATCCGCTGCCCTTCGACACCGCGCACGATGCGGCTTCCATCCTCCGCCTGCTCGCGTGGTTCACCTGGCCCGCGTGGCCGCTGGCCCTGTGGACCATCTGGCGCTGGCGCCGGCAACTGGGGCGCCGCCACGTCGCACTGCCGCTGTGGTTCGCGGTGGTCAGCCTGTTCACCGCGGTGCTGGCCCCGAACTCCGACCGCGCCCTGCTGCTCAGCCTGCCGGCCCTGGCCGCACTGGCGGCGTTCGCGCTGCCCACCCTGGAGCGCAGCGTGTCCGCCCTGATCGACTGGTTCACGCTGCTGTTCTTCAGCGGCTGCGCGCTGGTGATCTGGGTGATCTGGATTTCCCTGCAGACCGGCGTGCCGCCCAAGCCCGCGGCCAACGTCGCCAAGCTGGCGCCCGGCTTCACGCCCAGCTTCTCGCTGCTGCCTTTCCTGGTGGCGCTGGCAGCCACCATCGCCTGGGTCGCGCTGGTCCGTTGGCGCACCAAGCGCAATCGCCATGCGATCTGGAAGAGCCTCGTGTTGCCGGCGGGCGGCGCTGCCCTCGCCTGGTTGCTGGTGATGACGCTGTGGCTCCCGGTACTGGATTACGCCCGCAGCTATGCCGCCGTGGTGCACCGCGTGGCCACGCGCATCGACACTCCCGGATGCGTCGAGGTGTTCGGCCTCACGCGCGCGCAGATCGCCGCGCTGCGCTACCACGGGCGCCTGGACCTGCGCATGGCGGGCGAGCCGGAAACCTGCCCCTGGCTGGTGGTGGCCGAGGACCTGGAAAAGTCGGTGCCGATGGCCTTGAACAGCCACCGATGGCGGCTGGTCGCCAAGTTTCCGCGTCCCACCGACAAGAGCGAAAACCTGCTGCTGTACCAGAAGAAGCCTTGAGCGAACGCGGAATCATCGCGCGCCACGCCGGCACCGTGCTGGCCGGGCAGCTGGCCACCATGGCCTTCGGCATCACCGACACGATCGTCGCGGGGCGCTACTCGCAGCAGGCGCTGGCCGCGCTGTCGGTCGGCTCTGCCGTCTACATCACGGTGTTCGTCGCGCTGATGGGCGTGTTGCAGGCGCTGCTGCCCACGTGGGCCGAACTGCACGGTGCCGGCCGCCGGCTGGACGTCGGCCGCTCCGTGCGGCAGGCGCTCTATCTCGCCGTGCTCGCCGCCGTCGCCGGTGTCTTCGGCCTGCTGTTCCCCAATGCATTGCTGCAAGGCACGCAGGTGCCGGCCGCCTTGCAGAGCGACGTGCGGCACTACCTCGGCGTGCTGGCGCTTGCGCTGCCGCCGGCGCTGCTGTTTCGCATGTACAGCACGCTGAACCAGAGCCTGGGCAAGCCGCAGCTGGTGACCTGGCTGCAGCTCGGCTCGCTGGCCTGCAAGGTGCCGCTGACGATCTGGTTCGCCTTCGGCGGCGCCGGGCTGCCGGCACTGGGTGCCGTGGGCTGCGCGTGGGCCACCGTGGTGGTGAACTACGTCTTCCTCGGCATCGCGTTGTGGATGGTGCGCACCGATGGCCTCTATGCGCCGTACGCCATCTGGCGGCGCATGGAACGCCCGCACTGGCCGACCATCGCGCAGTTCGCGCGCCTGGGCATTCCCGCGGGCCTCTCGATCGTGGTGGAGGTCACCTCGTTCACGCTGATGTCGCTGTTCATCGCGCGGCAAGGCACCTTGTCGTCCGCCGCCCACCAGATCGCCGCCAACGTGACCGCCGTGATGTACATGGTGCCGCTGTCGATCGCCATCGCGACCAGCGCGCGCGTGAGTTTCTGGCTGGGCGCCGGCGAGCTGAAGCGGGCCCGCGGCAGCATCCGCACCGGCTTTCGCATGGGGCTGTCGCTGGCGCTGCTGCTCTCCGGCGTGGTGCTGGCCAGCCGCCATGGCATCGCGGCGCTCTACTCCGCCGATCCGCACGTGGCGGCCGTTGCCGCCGGCCTGCTGGCGCTGGTGGCGGCCTACCACTGCGGCGATGCCACCCAGGCGCTGTGCGTCTTCGTGCTGCGCTCCTATCGCGTGGCGGTGGCGCCCCTCATGGCCTATTGCCTCCTGCTGTGGGGCGTGGGCGTGATCGGCGGCTACCAGCTCGCCTATCGCGGCATCGGCTGCTGGCCGGCGCTGCGCAGCCCTTCGGCCTTCTGGATCGCCAGCAGCGTGGGGCTGGCGCTGCTCGCCGTCATCCTGCCGTTGATCCTGTGGCGGGCAGTGCGGCGCTTTCGGCCGGCGTGAGCGACTGCGCGCGCACGCGCGCTGCCGGCAGCACGATGGTGAAGGTGGATCCCGCGCCCGGCGTGCTCTCGATCTTCAGCTCGCCGCCGTGCCGTTGCACCACGTGCTTGACGATCGCCAGCCCGAGCCCGGTGCCGCCCGTCTCGCGCGAGCGGCTGCGATCGACGCGGTAGAAACGCTCGGTCAGCCGCGGCAGGTGCTCCGCGGCAATCCCGGGACCGGTGTCGTGCACAGCCACGGAATAGCGCCCCGCGTCGCCCGGCCGCACCTGCACATCGACCGAACCACCCGCCGGCGTGTAGCGCACCGCATTGCTCACCAGGTTGGAGAGCGCGCTTTGCCACTCGGTGCCGTTGCCACTGAGCGCCAGCGCGGGCGCCGGCGCGATGACGATCCGCATGGGCTTGCCCAGGCTCGCGGCCAGCGCACGCCCGTCCTGCTCGCATTGCGCCAGCAGGCTCGCCAGCGGCGTCCACTCGCCCTCACCGGGTGGCGGACTGCCCTCGAGCCGCGACAGGGTCAGCAGGTCGCTGACCAGCGTCTGCATGCGCTGCGATTGCTGCGCCATCAGTTGGAGGTAGCGCGCCCGCTCCTCGCGCGAGAGGTCCAGGGTCTGCAGCGTCTCGACGAAACCCGCCAGCACCGTCAGCGGCGTGCGGATCTCGTGCGACACGTTGGCGACGAAATCGCGCCGCATCCCTTCGGCCTGTTCCACCGCCGTGACGTCGCGCGAGAGCAGCAGGCGCCGTCCCTCGCCATAGGGATGCAGGTGCAGCGAGAGCTTGCGCGGGCGGCTGGCGGCGCTGCCGGGGGCGGTGACCGTCACGTCCTGCGCATAGTTGCCGCCATGGTAGAAGGCCGAGAAGCCGGGGTCGCGCAGCAGGTGCACGATCTGCTGCTTGAGGTCGCGTTCGGGGTCGAGCCCCAGGTGCACGGCGGCGGTCTGGTTGCACCACTCGATACGGGCCTGCGGATCCAGCAGCACCACGCCGTTGGGCGAACCGCGGATGGCGTCGAGAAAGGCGTCGAGCCGACGCTCGGCGTCCTGAACCTGCTGCTCGCGCGCGGCCAGGGCGCGACGGGCGCGATCCGCGGCCTCGCCCCACCAGCCGCCGTGGATCGGCGCGCCGCGCAATTGCGCCGTGCGCAGCCAGCGCAGCACCCGCGCGGCGCGAAAGGTATCGATCGCAAACCAGAGTGCGGCGCCCGCTGCGATGCCGACGACAGCCCCCCGCTCTCCCTGCAGCAGCGCCCCCGCCACCAGGCCCGCAAGGAGCGCCAGCGCGAACAGCAGGACGCGTCCCGTCATTCGGAAGCCTTCGTGCTACGAACTGCGGTATTCGCCTTGGCAGCGGCCCGGCGGCTCATCGGGTCTCGGCCGTGATGCGATAGCCCGCACCGCGCACGGTTTCCACCAGCACCCCCGCGGTGCCGAGCGCCTCGCGCAGGCGCTTGACGTGCACGTCCACCGTGCGCTCCTCGATGAAGACGTGGTCGCCCCACACGCGATCCAGCAGCTGCGCGCGGCTGTGCACGCGCTCGGGATTCTTCATCAGGTAGTGCAGCAGCTTGAACTCGGTGGGGCCCAGCTTCAGCGGCTCGCCGCGCCAGCTCACGCGATGCGTGCCGGGGTCCAGCAGCAGCTGGCCCACCTGCACGGCTTCGTCGGTCTTCTCGGGGGCGCGCCGGCGCAGCACGGCGCGGATGCGCGCCAGCAGTTCCTGGGTGGAGAACGGCTTGGTGATGTAGTCGTCGGCGCCGGCGTCCAGGCCGGCCACCTTGTCGGGCTCGTCGCCGCGGGCGGTGAGCATCAGGATGGGAACGGCGCGCGTGCGGGCATCGCCCCGCCAGCGGCGCGCCAGCTCCAGGCCGCTGCGCCCGGGCAGCATCCAGTCCAGGAGGATCAGGTCCGGCAGCATGGCGTCGATCTCGCGCTGCGCGGCCTCGCCGTCGTCCACCCACACCGGCGTGAAGCCGTTGTGGCGCAGGTTGACGCACACCAGTTCGGCGATGGCGGGCTCGTCCTCGACGACCAGCACGCGGGGCAGGTGCTTCATGGTGCGCCCCTTACCGGATCGCGGATTCGATGTGCTCCATCGAGCTGTGGCGCACGTCCGCGCCCTTGACCACGTAGATGATGAACTCCGCGATGTTGGTGGCATGGTCGCCGATGCGCTCGATGGCCTTGGCCACGAACAGCAGGTCGAGGCTGCTGGAAATGGTACGCGGGTCTTCCATCATGTAGGTGATCAGCTTGCGCACGAAACCGTCGAACTCGCGATCGAGCAGGTCGTCCTCCTTCATGATCGCCACGGCGGCGGCGGTGTCGAGCCGGGCGAACGCATCCAGCACCTTACGCAATTGCGCCGAGGCCAGGTCGGCGGCCACGCCCAGCTCGCTGGCCGGCAGGTTGCGCACCATGCCGCTCTTCTCCAGGATCGACTGCACCATGCGGGCGATGCGCCGCGCCTCGTCGCCCACGCGCTCGAGGTTCGCCGTCGTCTTGGAAATGGCCATCAACAGGCGCAGGTCGCGCGCGGTCGGCTGGCGCCGCGCGATCACGCTGGACAGCTCGCGGTCGATCTCCACTTCCATCTGGTTGACGCGGTCCTCGGTGGCGATCACCTGGCGCGCCACCTCGCCGTCGAAGTGCGACAGGGCCAGGATCGCCTGCCGGATCTGCGACTCCACCAGCCCGCCCATCTGCATGACGCGGGCGGAGAGCGCATTGAGTTCGCTGTCGAACTGGGTTGAAAGATGCTTGTCTGCCATCGCGAATTCCTCAGCCGAAACGGCCCGTGATGTAGTCCTCGGTCTCCTGGCGCCGCGGCTTGAAGAAGATCTGCTCGGTCTCCCCCACCTCGATCAGATCGCCCAGGTACATGTAGGCGGTGTAGTCGGACACGCGCGCCGCCTGCTGCATGTTGTGGGTGACGATCACCACCGTGACGTCCTTCTTCAGCTCGATGATCAGCTCCTCGATCTTGCCGGTGGAAATCGGGTCGAGCGCGGAACAGGGTTCGTCGAGCAGCAGCACCTCGGGCTTGATCGCGATGCCGCGGGCGATGCACAGGCGCTGCTGCTGGCCCCCGGAAAGCCCGGCGCCGCTCTGGCGCAACTTGTCCTTGACCTCGTCCCAGAGGGCTGCCTTGCCCAGCGCCCATTCGACGCGTTCGTCCATGTCGGCGTCACCGAGCTTCTCGAACAGGCGCACGCCGAAGGCGATGTTGTCGTAGATCGACATCGGAAAGGGCGTGGGCTTCTGGAACACCATGCCCACCTTGGCGCGGATCAGGGCGACGTCCTTCTTCGAGCTCAGCAGGTCCTCGCCATCGAGGACGATCCGGCCCTCGGCCCGCTGGTCGGGGTACAGCTCGTACATGCGGTTGAAGGTGCGCAGCAGCGTCGACTTGCCGCAGCCGGACGGGCCGATGAAGGCCGTGACCTTGTGCTCGGGGATGTCGAGGTCGATGTTCTTCAGCGCGTGGAACTTGCCGTAGTAGAAGTTCAGGTCGCGCACCGCCAGCTTGGCAGCCGCGGCTTGGGGAACGGAGGTGGCTTGCATCAAGGCGTTCAGAGCTTGCTGCGCGTGAACACGCGCGCCGCGATGTTGAGGCCGAGGACGGCCAGGGTGATGAGGAACACGCCGGCCCAGGCCAGCTGCTGCCAGTTCTCGTAGGGGCTCATGGCGAACTTGAAGATGGTGACCGGCAGGCTGGCCATGGGCTGGCCCAGGTCGGAGGTGAAGAACTGGTTGTTCAGGGCGGTGAACAGCAGCGGCGCGGTTTCACCGGCGATCCGCGCCACGGCCAGCAGCACGCCGGTGACCACGCCGGCGCGGGCCGAGCGCAGCGTGATCTTCAGGATGACCTTCCACTTGGGGGCGCCCAGCGCATAAGCCGCTTCGCGCAGGCCGGAGGGCACCAGCAGCAGCATGTTCTCGGTGATGCGGATCACGATGGGAATCACGATCAGCGCCAGCGCGATCGCACCGGCCCAGGCCGAGAACTGGTGGAAGCGCGCGACCAGCACCGCGTAGACGAACAGGCCGATCACGATCGAGGGCGCCGACAGCAGGATGTCGTTGACGAAGCGCGTGCTGTTGCCCAGCCAGCCCTTGGCGTCGTACTCGGCGAGGTAGATGCCGGCCATCACGCCGATGGGCGTGCCGACGAAGGTGGCCAGCAGCACCATCAGCAGCGAACCCCAGATGGCATTGAGCAGGCCGCCGGCGTCATTGGGCGCCGGGGTCGACTGGCTCAGGGTCGCCCAGGTCAGGCCGGCGAAGCCCAGTCGCACCGTGTCCCACAAGATCCAGACCAGCCAGAACACGCCGAAGGCCATGGCGCCGAGCGACAGCGTCAGGGCGATGCGGTTGACGCGCTTGCGGCGCAGGTACATGCGCTCCTGCTGCTGCGCGCGGTCGGCAGCGCGCAGCAGGCCTTGCGACGTACTGGTGATGGTCATGACCGTGCGCCCTCGTTGCGGCGCAGGCGCGCCAGCAGCAGCTTGGACAGCGACAGCACGACGAAGGTGATGAAGAACAGCACCAGGCCCAGGTAGATCAGCGCCGCCTGGTGCATGCCCTCGCCCGCTTCGGCGAATTCGTTGGCGAGCGCCGAGGTGATGCTGTTGGCGGGCGCGAACAGGCTGAAGGGTTGGAGCTGGTTGAAATTGCCGATCACGAAGGTGACCGCCATGGTCTCGCCCAGTGCGCGGCCCAGGCCCAGCATGATCCCGCCGATGACGCCGCCCTTGGTATAGGGCAGCACCACCCGCGACACGACCTCCCAGGTCGTCGATCCCAGTGCGTACGCGGACTCCTTCAGCATCGGCGGGGTGACGTCGAACACGTCGCGCATCACCGCGGAAATGAAGGGAATGATCATGATCGCCAGGATGATTCCGGCGCACAGCATGCCGATGCCCACCGGCGGGCCCGAAAACAGCGCCCCGAGCACGGGCACCTTGCCGAAAGCCGATTGCAGCGGCTGTTGCACCCAGCTGGCCAGCACCGGCCCGAACACCAGCAGGCCCCACATGCCGTAGACGATGGAGGGCACGGCGGCCAGCAGCTCGATCGCGGTGCCGAGCGGGCGCTTCAGCCACGAGGGTGACAGCTCGGTGAGGAACACCGCGATGCCGAAGCTGACCGGCACGGCGATCACCAGGGCGATCAGCGATGTGACGAGCGTGCCGACGATCATCACGCCGCCGCCGAAGTTTTCGCTGACCGGGTCCCACACGCTGTTCGTGAGGAAGCTCAGGCCGTACTTCTCGATGGCGGGCCACGCGCCGATGAACAGCGAGACCAGGATGCCGGCCAGCAAGGCCAGCGTGAGCAGCGCCGCGGCGCATGCGGCCCAGCCGAACAGGCGGTCGACGAACGCGCTGACGCCAGCGCGCAGGTTCTGCGCGATGGAGGGGCCGACACGCGTCGGGGTCGACAGGCTGCGCTGGCCTGCGGGGGCTGTGGAGGACACTCGCTCGCTTTCGTCGATTGCGCGGCGTCGGGCCGCGCGGCAAGCGTCACTCTATGGCGGTGGGATGACAGTTCTGTGACACTGTCATCGATTCGCGCGGCAGCCAGGGCCAGCGCCCGTGAACGGGCCCTAGAAGCGCACCCCGGCCGAGAAGCGCAGGCTGTCGTGGGCGCCGGGGCTGCGCATCGGCTGCTCGTACGACAGCCGCAGGAAACTGCTGTGCAGGTCGTAGCGCAGTGCCAGCCCCAGGCGTTCCTGCCCGAGCTGGCGGGTGAAGTGCATGGACAGCGCATTGCCGTCACCGAAGCGGTAGCCGCCCCCGAGACTCATGACGTCGTTGTCCAGGCTGCGGCCGATGCCGCCGCGGGCGAACCACCGCTCGCCCGCTTCCAGCGACAGGCCGCTGCCGCTGAAGGAACTGGCCGTGGCCAGGCGCATGCCGCCCCAGGCCAGCAGCGGCGCAGCGGGCGTCAGCTCGGGCTCGCCCCGCCAGGCGGGCGCGGTGAGCGTGTAGTTGGCCGGGGCCAGTTGCGCGAATGCGGCGCCCGCGCCCAGCAGCAGGCCGGCCCAGAAGACCGGCATGAGGAGGCGGGAGTGAAGGCGGCGCATGGATTCACTCTAGACGCAGCCCGGGAATTGCGCATCTCCACTTGGTGCTTTTGTGGTGGCTGCGCGACGGGTCGGGACTGGCTCCTTCCCCCTTTGGGGGAGGGTTGGGGTGGGGGCGCTCGGGGAGTCGCCCTCACCCCAGCCCTCTCCCGCAAGCGGGAGAGGGAGCAAGTCCATGCAAGAAAGGCTCAGCCGGCGCGCACGGCCTCGACCAGGCGTTCGGCGCTGCGCTGCGCGACGGCTGCCTCGCTGGCTTCGACCATCACCCGCAGCACCGGCTCGGTGCCGCTGGCGCGGATCAGGATGCGGCCGGAGCCGGCCAGTTCCTTTTGCAGGCGATCGCACTCGGCGGCGAGCCGGTCGTTCTTCTTCCAGTCCTGCCCGGGCGCCAGGCGCACGTTGATCAGCGTCTGCGGGAACAGGGTCACGCCCTCGAGCAGTTGCGCCAGCGACTTGCCGCTGCGCACGCACGCCTGCAGCACCTGCAAGGCGCTGATCAGGCCGTCGCCCGTGGTGTGCTTGTCCAGGCAAAGCAGGTGGCCGGAGCCCTCGCCGCCCAGCAGCCAGCGGCGCTTCTCGAGTTCTTCCAGCACGTAGCGGTCACCCACCTTGGCGCGCACGAACTCCACGTCGCGCTGCTTGAGCGCGAGCTCCACCGCCATGTTGGTCATGAGCGTGCCGACCGCCCCCGGCACCCGCTCGCCGCGCTGCAGCCGGTCGATCACCATCAGGAACAGCAGTTCGTCACCGTTGAACAGGCGCCCCTGCGCATCGACCACCTGCAGCCGGTCGGCGTCGCCGTCCAGGGCGATGCCGAAGTCGGCGCGATTGGCACGCACCGCGCTGACCAGTGCCTCGGGGTGGGTGGCGCCGACGCGGTCGTTGATGTTCAGGCCGTCGGGCGAACAGCCGATGCAGAACACCTCGGCGCCCAGCTCGTGGAAGACCTTGGGCGCGATGTGATACGCGGCGCCATGCGCCGAATCCACCGCGATCTTCATGCCCTTGAGGGTGAGATCGTGGGCGAAGGTGCTCTTGCAGAATTCGATGTAGCGGCCCGCCGCATCGTCCAGGCGGCGCGTCTTGCCCAGGTTGCCGGAGTTCGCCCACTGCGGCGGCTCCAGGAGCGCGGCCTCGACGTCGATCTCCCACTGGTCCGGCAGCTTGGTGCCTTGCTCGCTGAAAAACTTGATGCCGTTGTCCGGATACGGGTTGTGGCTGGCGCTGATCACCACGCCCAGGCTCGCCCGTTGCGCCCGCGTGAGATAGGCCACGCCCGGGGTCGGCAGCGGCCCGAGCAACACCACGTCGACGCCGGCGGAGTTGAAGCCCGACTCCAGCGCGCTTTCCAGCATGTAGCCGGAGATCCGCGTGTCCTTGCCGATCAGGACGGTGGGGCGCTCCTCGGTGCGTTTGAGCACGCGGCCGACGGCGTGCGCCAGGCGCAGCACGAAATCCGGAGTGATGGGTGCTTCGCCGACCGTGCCACGGATGCCGTCGGTGCCGAAAAACTTTCTGGTCATGTCCTGCCTTCTGCCGGCCCGGCCAGGGCCTCCTGCGTCGCGCTCCATACCTTGAGCGCGGCCGCTGTCTCGCGCACATCGTGCACCCGCACGATGCGCGCTCCCTTTTCGACGGCCAGCACCGCCGCCGCCACGCTCGCCGCCATGCGGTGCTGCACCGACTCGCCCGTGATCGTTCCGAGCGAGGACTTGCGCGACCAGCCCGCCAGCAGCGGATAGCCCTCGTGCAGCAGCTCGCGCTGGCGCGCCAGCAGCGCGAAGTTCTGTTCGACCGTCTTGCCGAAGCCGATGCCCGGGTCCCAGGCGATGCGCCCCACCGAGACCCCGCGCAGCCGCAGGGCCGCGCTGCGCTCGCGCAGGAACTCGCGCACCTGCGGCACGGCATCGCCCAGCATCGGCGAGCGTTGCATGGTCTGCGGCTCGCCGTGCATGTGCATCAGGCAGATGCCGCAGGAGGCATGGACAGCGATCGCATCCAGCGCGCCCGGCCGCTGCAGCGCCCAGATGTCGTTGATGATGTCGGCGCCCAGATCCAGCGCATCGCGCATCAGCTCCGGCTTGTAGGTGTCCACCGAGATCGGCACCTGCAGGCGCACCGCCTCGCGCAGCACCGGCAGCACCCGCGCGCGCTCTTCCTCGAGCGTCACCGGCGCCACGCCGGGCCGGCTCGATTCGCCGCCGATGTCCAGGATGTGCGCGCCTTCGCGCAGCAACTGCTCGCAGTGGTCCAGCGCCGTGCGCGTGCTCACGAAGCAGCCGCCGTCGGAGAACGAATCCGGCGTGACGTTGACGATCCCCATCACCAGCGGACCGGACAGGTCGAGGGCGAAACGGGTGGTCTGCCACTGCATGGCCGGATTGTGCGTCAGCAAGGAAAGCGAAAGGGCCCGCGAGGGGCCCTTATGCACGGATCGCGGAAGTTTTACGCCGCGTTCGGCGCGGGGTCGGCGGTGACCGAAGGACCGCCCGTGCCGCCGGAATTGCCGGCGCGCGGCGTGAAGTCCTTGGGCGGGCGCGGCTCCTTGCCGGCCATGATGTCGTCGATCTGCTCGGCGTCGATGGTTTCCCACTCCAGCAGAGCCTGCGCCATGCGGTGCATCTTCTCGCTGTTGTCCTCGATCAGCTTGCGCGCCAGGGCGTACTGCTCGTCGATGATGCGCCGCACTTCGCCGTCGACCTTCTGCATGGTCTGCTCGGAGATGTTGGTGGTCTTGGTGATCGAGCGGCCGAGGAAGACCTCGCCCTCGTTTTCCGCGTAGACCATCGGGCCCAGCGCATCGGTCATGCCGTAGCGCATCACCATGTCGCGCGCCAGGTGGGTGGCCCGCTCGAAGTCGTTGGAAGCGCCGGTGGTCATCTGGTGCATGAACACTTCTTCGGCGATCCGGCCGCCGAACAGCATGCTGATCTGGTTCAGCATGTAGTCGCGGTCGTAGCTGTAGCGGTCCTTCTCGGGCAGGCTCATGGTCACGCCCAGGGCGCGGCCGCGCGGGATGATGGTGACCTTGTGCACCGGGTCGCACTTGGGCAGCAGCTTGCCGATGATGGCGTGGCCGGACTCGTGGTAGGCCGTGTTGCGCCGCTCTTCTTCCGGCATCACCATGGACTTGCGCTCCGGGCCCATGATGATCTTGTCCTTGGCCTTCTCGAAGTCCTGCATCTCCACCACGCGCGCGGTGCGGCGGGCGGCCATGAGGGCGGCCTCGTTGCACAGGTTGGCGAGGTCGGCGCCGGACATGCCGGGCGTGCCGCGGGCGATGATGCCGGGGTTGACGTCCTGCCCGATCGGGATCTTGCGCATGTGCACGTTCAGGATCTGCTCGCGGCCGCGGATGTCCGGCAGCGTCACGTAGACCTGGCGGTCGAAGCGGCCCGGGCGCAGCAGCGCGGCATCGAGGATGTCCGGTCGGTTGGTCGCGGCGATCACGATCACGCCCAGGTTGGTCTCGAAGCCGTCCATCTCGACCAGCATCTGGTTCAGGGTCTGCTCGCGCTCGTCGTTGCCGCCGCCGAGACCGGCGCCACGCTGGCGGCCGACCGCGTCGATTTCGTCGACGAAGATGATGCAGGGGGCGTTCTTCTTGGCGTTCTCGAACATGTCGCGCACGCGGGCCGCGCCCACGCCGACGAACATCTCGACGAAGTCGGAGCCGGAAATCGAGAAGAACGGCACCTTGGCTTCGCCGGCGATGGCCTTGGCCAGCAGCGTCTTGCCGGTGCCCGGAGGACCGACCAGCAGCAGGCCGCGCGGGATGCGGCCACCCAGCTTCTGGAATTTCTGCGGGTCCTTGAGGAAGTCGACGACTTCCTTGGTTTCTTCCTTGGCCTCGTCGCAGCCGGCGACGTCGCTGAAGGTGATCTGGTTGCTGCTCTCGTCGAGCATGCGCGCCTTGCTCTTGCCGAAGCTGAAGGCGCCGCCCTTGCCGCCGCCCTGCATCTGCCGCATGAAGTAGATCCACACGCCTATGAGCAGGAGCATCGGCCCCCAGCTCACGAGCAGCGTCATGAGGAGCGAGCCCTCTTCGCGCGGCTTGACGTCGAACTTGACGCCGTTGTTGATCAGATCGCCGACCAGGCCGCGATCGAGGTAGGTGGCAGTGGTGCGCACCTTGCGGTCATCGGTGGTGACGGCCACGATCTCGGTGCCGCCCTGGCCCTCCTGGATGACGGCGTTCTTGATCTGCTTGTTGCGGACCTGTTCGAGGAAATCCGAGTAGCCGACGACGGAAGCTCCGGCACCGCCACGCGTATCGAATTGCTTGAATACGGTGAATAGCACCAGTGCGATCACCAGCCAGACGGCGATCTTGGAAAACCACTGATTGTTCAAACTGAGTCTCCGAGGGCGATATGGCCCATCTCTAGCGGCAAGTGACGCCCATTCTAGGGGTTTCAAGCAGGCGGCCGGTCTATTTTTGGCCGGCGCTCCATAGGAAGAAACGCGCGCGTGATGCCGGACAAGACGCCGCGTGACGAATTATTCCGGGTTCGCGGCCTGGTCGGCTTTGGCGGGCTTCAAACCCATGCCGACCAGGAAGGTCTCCGAGGACTTGTCGCGCGACGCCTTGGGCTTGATCGGCTTGGCCATGCGGAACCGGTCCTTGAAGGCCTTCACCAGCTGACTGTAGCCGCTGCCGTGAAAAACCTTGCACACCAGGGCACCCTCCGGCTTCAGGTGCGCGCCGGCGAAGTCGAGCGCCAGTTCGACCAGGTGCGCGATGCGCGCCGAATCCGAGGACGGGATGCCTGAGAGATTGGGCGCCATGTCCGAGACCACCACGTCGGCCTTGCGGCCGGCAAGCAGCTTCTCGAGTTCCGCCGCGGGCCCGGGCTCCCCGAAGTCGCCCAGCACGAAGGTCACGCCTTCCACCGGTTCCATCGGCAGGATGTCGACGGCCAGGATCTGTCCGGCCAGCACGCCCGCGGCGGCCCCCTGGGGCGCCAGCTTGCGCCGCACGTACTGGCTCCAGGCGCCCGGCGCGGAGCCGAGATCGACCACCAGGTACCCGGGCTTGATCAGGCCGAGCGTCTCGTCGATCTCCTTGAGCTTGTAGGCGGCACGGGCGCGGTAGCCCTCTTTCTGGGCGAGCTGGACGTAGGGGTCGCGGACGTGGTCGTTCAACCACGCCTTGTTGACCTTCTTGCTCTTGGTTTTGACTTTCATGTTCGTGTGCGCCGGAAGCCGATAATACGGGCATGCCAGCAATCCAATTGAGTGTGGCCGAGCGCAAGGCGCATCGGGCCGAAGCCCATCACCTGGTCCCCGTGGTGATGATCGGCAATGACGGTCTCACCGCCGCCGTGAAGAAGGAGACCGACGCCGCCCTCAGTGCCCATGGCCTGATCAAGGTGCGGGTGCTCGGCGACGACCGCGAACAGCGCGAAGCCATCTACCAGCAACTGTGCGACGGTCTCAACGCCGCCCCGATCCAGCATATCGGCAAGCTGCTGGTCCTGTGGCGCCCGAAACCGGTGAAGACCAAGGCCGAGGACGAAGACCGCAAGGCGGGTCCGCGCGAATTCAAGGTCGTGAAGAACTCCAGCCGCGGCGGCCAGCGCCCCGAGGTGAAGCGCGTGCGCGTGCTGGGCAACCAGCGGCTGACCAGCGGCGGCAACGTGCGCAAGGCCAAGCCCAAGCAGAAGTCGGTCAAGAAGACACGGGCCGGGTAAGGCCGCTCAGGCGCCAGAGCACCACCAGCGCGCACAGCCACTGCACCGCGTACAGCACGGTGCCGGCACCGTGCCAGAAAGCCAGGTCCTGGCGCGCGACGATGCGCGGCGCCACTGCGAATTCCTGCAGCAGGGCGGCCAGCATGCCGAGCAGCACATAGGCGATGGCGCCCCCGGCCCAGTGCATGCTGGGCTGGCCCTCGTCGTCACGCGCGGTGGCCAGCAGCAGCAATCCGCAGACGATCCCGACCCAGGTCTCGCCGCGGAACAGGTGCGCCGCCAGGCCGCCGGCCACCGCCGGCGACGAGGCGTTCGCGAACAGCAAGGGCACGGCCAGGAAGCCGATCGCACCCAGGCTGCCCCACCAGAGGGCGGCCGCCAGCAAGGTCAGTCGCGCCTTCCAGTGCATCGATGTCAGAGGTAGTGGACGGCCACGATTTCGTAGCGCTTGGTGCCGCCGGGCGCCTGCACTTCGGCCGTGTCGCCCTCTTCCTTGCCGATCAGGGCCCGGGCGATCGGGCTGGACACGTTGATCAGGCCCTGCTTCAGGTCGGCCTCGTCCTCGCCCACGATCTGGTACTTCACGGTCTCGCCGGAGGTCACTTCCTCCAGCTCGACGGTGGCGCCGAACACGACCTTGCCACCGGCGTCGAGCGACGACGGGTCGATGATCTGGGCGGCAGCCAGCTTGCTTTCGACTTCGCGAATGCGCCCTTCGATGAAGCCCTGGCGGTCCTTGGCGGCATCGTATTCGGCGTTTTCCGACAGGTCGCCCTGGGCGCGCGCTTCGGCGATCGCCTGGATCACGCCCGGGCGATCGACGGTCTTCAGGCGGTGCAGCTCGGTCTTGAGCTTTTCCGCGCCGCGCTTGGTGATGGGAATGGTGGCCATCGAAAGTCTCCGGATCCAAAATGAAAACCGCCGAACGAGGACGCCCGGCGGTGATGCAGGGAATTATGCCCGCGAAAGCCGCGGGGCCCCCTCAGATGAGCGGATGCCCTGCCAGCCGGGTCAGGATCGCCAGCGGGCTGGCCGCCGGCGCGTACTGCCGCTCGACCGGCAGGTGGAAAGTCTGCTCCAGCATGTGCTGGCCGGACATCGCCGCATGCACGGTGTGATCCGAAAAACAGATCCAGGTGCTGCCCGACGGGAAGGCGACGGTCTGCTGCGGCGACTCGCGCTGATAGCCCTCGTCGGCCTTCATGCGGTCGTGCATCTGCAGCATCAGGTGGTCGTACTCGCTACGCAGGCTCTTGGTGACGTGCAGCGAGCGCAGCAGCTTCGCCTGCCAGGGCGAATACGCAGTGGCCTGCGGGAGGTAGCGCTTCGCCACGTCCTCGAAGGGCTCGCCCACGCGCCAGATGCGCGGCTGCCCCTGCGGGTTGATGTTGCTGAAGACCCGCAGGATGCGCTCGCCGCGATTCGGCCGCGAAGGAAAGGCATCGACGTGCAGGCGACGGTCGTCGGCCCGCACCGACTGCTTGCGCGTGGAGACATCGGTCGGTCGCAGGCTGGTGGGTGCCGGCCGCAGGTGCGCGTCGTAGGCCGGGAACAGGCCGTGGATGAGCGCGCGCGCCTGGCCAGCGAAGCGACCCATCATGCCGCTCACCCGGGCGCGCGCTGCCTCGTCGCCGGCGACGCCCTTGAGCGCGCCGCGCGCATCCAGGCTGATGTTGCGCGCATCCTGGGCCAGCAGCGCCGGGGACAGCAAGGCCGTCTCGGCCGGCTCCATGCGGAAGGCCAGGCCCGGGAAGAACAGCACCCGCCCGGCCTCGACCGCCTCGACCCAGCCGGGCTCGCTGACCGCGCCCGACCACTCGGTCAGGGGCACGGTGACGATGGCCTCGGTCATTGGCTCAGGGCGCCAGTTGCGCGTGCATTTCCTGCACCGAGATCACGTCGAGGTTGTCCATGCACTTCATGCCCTCGACGGCGGCCTGCGCCCCGGCGATGGTGGTGAAGGTGGTGACCCGTGCCAGCAGCGAGGACGTGCGGATGGCGCGCGAGTCGGCGATCGCGTTGCGGCGCTCCTCGACCGTGTTGACCACCATGACGATCTCGTTGTTCTTGATCATGTCGACCACGTGCGGCCGGCCTTCGGTGACCTTGTTCACGGTCTCGCAAGGCACGCCCGCGGCGGTGATCGCCGCCGACGTGCCCTTGGTGGCGATCACCTTGAAGCCCATGGCCACCAGCTCGCGCGCGACCTCGACGGCGCGCGGCTTGTCGCTGTTCTTCACGGTGAGGAACACCTTGCCGGCCGGCTTGCCGTCGGCATCGGTCGGGCGCGGCAGCTTGGTGCCCGCGCCGAGCTGGCTCTTGACGAAGGCCTCGCCGAAGGTCTTGCCCACACCCATCACCTCGCCGGTGGACTTCATCTCGGGGCCGAGGATGGTGTCGACGCCGGGGAACTTGACGAAGGGGAACACGGCCTCCTTCACGCTGAAGTAAGGCGGGGTCACTTCCTTCAGGATCCCCTGCTGCTCCAGCGTCTGGCCGACCATGCAGCGCGCCGCCACCTTGGCCAGCTGGATGCCCGTGGCCTTGCTCACGTAAGGCACGGTGCGCGAGGCGCGCGGATTCACTTCCAGCACGAAGATGACGTCCTGGCCGTCCTTTTCCTGGATCGCGAACTGCACGTTCATCAGGCCGATGACGTTCAGCCCGCGCGCCATTTCGGCGGTCTGGCGCTTCAGCTCGTCGACCGTCGCTGCCGACAGCGAGTACGGCGGCAGCGAGCACGCGGAGTCGCCCGAGTGCACGCCGGCCTGCTCGATGTGCTCCATCACGCCGCCGATGAACACGCGGCCGGTGCCGTCGGCGATGCAATCGACGTCGCATTCGATCGCGTCGTTCAGGAAGCGATCGAGCAGCACGGGCGAATCGTTCGAGACCTTCACGGCCTCGCGCATGTAGCGCTCGAGGTCGCGCTGCTCGTGCACGATCTCCATCGCCCGGCCACCCAGGACATACGAGGGACGGACCACCAGCGGGTAGCCCAGGGCCTGCGCCTTTTCCAGCGCTTCCGGTTCGGTGCGTGCGGTGGCGTTGGGCGGCTGGCGCAGCTTCAAGTGCACCAGCAGCTGCTGGAAGCGCTCGCGGTCTTCGGCGGCATCGATCATGTCGGGCGAGGTGCCGATGATGGGCACGCCCTCGGCCTCCAGGCCCAGCGCCAGCTTCAGCGGCGTCTGGCCGCCGTACTGCACGATCACGCCGGTGGGCTTTTCCTTGTCGACGATCTCCAGCACGTCTTCCAGCGTCAGCGGCTCAAAGTACAGGCGGTCGGAGGTGTCGTAGTCGGTCGAGACCGTCTCCGGGTTGCAGTTGACCATGATGGTCTCGTAGCCGTCCTCCCGCAGCGCCAATGCCGCATGCACGCAGCAGTAGTCGAACTCGATGCCCTGGCCGATGCGGTTGGGACCGCCGCCCAGCACCATGATCTTCTTCTTGTCCGTGGGCTCGGCCTCGCACTCGTCCTCGTAGGTCGAGTACATGTAGGCCGTGTTGGTCGCGAATTCGGCCGCGCAGGTATCCACGCGCTTGTAGACCGGGCGCACATTCAGCGCCTTGCGCCGCTCGCGCACCGCCTTGTCGGTGGTCTTGAGCAGCTTGGCCAGGCGCCGGTCGGAGAAGCCCTTGCGCTTCAACTTGCGCAGCGTGGCGGCGTCGAGCGCGGCCAGCGCCTGCTCGCCCTGGCTTTCGGCCAACTGGTCGAGTTCGAGCTCGATCTTCACGATCTCCTCGATCTGCACCAGGAACCACTTGTCGATCTTGGTCAGGTCATGGACCTCGGCCACCGACAGGCCCATGCCGAAGGCATCGCCCACGTACCAGATGCGCTCGGGACCGGGCTCGCCCAGTTCCTTTTCCAGCACCTCGCGATCGAGCGTCTTCTGGTTCAGGCCGTCGACGCCCACTTCCAGCCCGCGCAGCGCCTTCTGGAACGACTCCTGGAAGGTGCGGCCCATGGCCATCACCTCGCCCACCGACTTCATCTGCGTGGTCAGGCGATCGTTGGCGTCCTTGAATTTCTCGAAGGCAAAGCGCGGGATCTTGGTGACGACGTAGTCGATCGAGGGCTCGAACGACGCGGGCGTGGCGCCGCCGGTGATGTCGTTGCGCAGTTCGTCCAGCGTGTAGCCCACCGCCAGCTTGGCCGCGACCTTGGCGATCGGGAAGCCGGTGGCCTTGGAAGCCAGCGCGGAGGAGCGCGACACGCGCGGATTCATCTCGATGACGATCATGCGACCGTCCTGCGGATTGATCGAGAACTGCACGTTCGAGCCGCCCGTGTCGACGCCGATCTCGCGCAGCACCGCCAGCGAGGCGTTGCGCATGATCTGGTATTCCTTGTCGGTCAGCGTCTGGGCCGGCGCGACGGTGATCGAGTCGCCGGTGTGCACGCCCATCGGGTCGAGGTTCTCGATCGAGCAGACGATGATGCAGTTGTCCTTCTTGTCGCGGACCACCTCCATCTCGTATTCCTTCCACCCCAGCAGCGACTCCTCGATCAGCAGTTCGCTGGTCGGCGAGGCTTCGAGGCCGCGCTTGCAGATCGTCTCGAATTCTTCCGAGTTGTAGGCGATGCCGCCGCCGGTGCCGCCGAGCGTGAAACTGGGGCGGATCACGGTGGGGAAGCCGAGGGTCTTCTGCACCACCCATGCCTCTTCCATCGTGTGGGCGATGCCCGAGCGCGCCGAGCCCAGGCCGATGCGCGTCATCGCTTCCTTGAACTTCAGGCGGTCTTCGGCCTTGTCGATCGCCTCCGGCGTCGCGCCGATCAGTTCGCACTTGTACTTGTGCAGCACGCCGTTGCGCCACAGGTCGAGCGCGCAGTTCAGCGCGGTCTGGCCTCCCATGGTGGGAAGGATGGCGTCGGGCCGCTCCTTGGCGATGATCTTCTCGACCGTCTGCCAGGTGATCGGCTCGATGTAGGTGACGTCGGCGGTCGCCGGGTCCGTCATGATCGTCGCCGGGTTGGAGTTGATCAGGACGACCTTGTAGCCCTCCTCGCGCAGCGCCTTGCAGGCCTGCACGCCGGAGTAGTCGAACTCGCAGGCCTGGCCGATGATGATCGGGCCGGCACCGATGATGAGGATGCTCTTGATGTCTTGGCGCTTGGGCATGATTACTTCTTCTTCGCGTCCATCAGGCCGGTGAAGCGGTCGAACAGGTAGCCGATATCGTGCGGGCCGGGGGATGCTTCCGGGTGACCCTGAAAGCAGAACGCGGGCTGGTCCGTGCGGGCCAGGCCCTGCAGCGTGCCGTCGAACAGGCTGATGTGCGTGGCCCGCAGGTTCCCGGGCAGCGTCTTCTCGTCCACCGCAAAGCCGTGGTTCTGGCTGGTGATGCTCACGCGGCCAGAGTCGAGATCCTTCACCGGATGGTTGGCACCGTGGTGGCCGAACTTCATCTTGAAGGTCTTGGCGCCGGAGGCCAGCGCCATGATCTGGTGGCCCAGGCAGATGCCGAAGGTGGGATAGCCCGCGTCGATCAGTTCACGGGTGGCGGCGATCGCGTAGTCGCAAGGCTCCGGGTCGCCGGGGCCGTTGGAGAGGAACACGCCATCCGGGTTGAGCTTGCGCACCTCGGCCGCCGGCGTCTGCGCCGGCACCACGGTCACCTTGCAGCCGCGTTCGGCCAGCATGCGCAGGATGTTCTTCTTCACGCCGTAGTCGAAGGCGACGACGTGGTATTTCGCGTTTTCCAGCCGGCCGTAGCCGGTGCCGAGTTGCCACTCGGTCTGGTCCCAGCCGTAGCTTTTGGCGACCGATACTTCCCGGGCCAGGTCGAGGCCGGCCATCGACTTCTCGGCGCGGGCCCTGGCGATGGCTTGGTCGATCCGTGCGGGGGTGACCTCCTGCCCCTTGGCCAGCGCGACGATGCAGCCGTTCTGCGCGCCCTTGCTGCGCAGGATGCGGGTGAGCTTGCGGGTGTCGATGTCGGCGATGCCGACGGTGTTCTCGCGCTGCAGGTATTGCTGCAGGGTCATGTCGGCGCGGAAGCTGGAGGCGATCAGCGGCAGGTCGCGGATGATCAGGCCGGCGGCGTGCACCTTGCCGGCTTCGACATCTTCGGCGTTGACGCCGTAGTTGCCGATGTGCGGATAGGTGAGCGTGACGATCTGGTGCGCGTAGCTCGGGTCCGTCAGGATTTCCTGGTAGCCGGTGAGCGCCGTGTTGAACACGACCTCCCCGGTGCTGGAACCGGCGGCGCCGATGGAGCTGCCGACAAAGACGGTGCCGTCTGCGAGCGCCAGGATGGCGGGCGGGAAAGCTCCCTGAAGCGACGAAAGCACTGGGTTCTCCGGATGATTACGGTACGCCCAGAAACGCGACCAAGAGCGGAACTCTCGATGTTGCTTTTTTTCGGGGGAGAGGCTGGATGCGCTACGGGCGTAGGGTTGGGGGAAAAGCCTCTGATTATAGCGCGAGGAGGGGTTTTCCCTCGGGCGTGGTCGGGTTGGCCGATTCGGGGCTCGGGGCTCGGGGCTCGGGGCTTCGTAGGCTGGGCTTCGCGCAGCGAACCCCAGCAACGGAGCATCGCTGGGGTGCGGCTTCGCCGCAGCCCAGCCTACGAATGGCGCGAATGCGGCGCCCGGGTCACGGCGCCCGCCCCGCCGCACTGGCGTGCAGGCAAATCGCCGCCGCCGCGCCGACATTGAGCGACTCCTCGCCCCCGGGCTGCACGATGCGCACGAACCGCGTTGCCCGCTCGGCCAGCGCCGCGCTCACGCCCTGCCCTTCATGCCCCAGCACCCACGCGCAGGGCCAGGGCAGCGCCGCGCGGTGCAGGTACTCGCCCTGATGTGAACTGGTCGCGAGCAATGGCACTTGCAAGCCGGAAAGCGCTTCCAGCGTGAGCCCCTCGATGAGGCACAGCCCGAAATGTGCGCCCATCCCCGCGCGCAGCACTTTCGGACTCCACAGCGCCGCGGTGCCCTTCATGGCCAGCACCTGGCGGAACCCGAAGGCCCCGGCGCTGCGCAGGATCGTGCCGACGTTGCCGGCATCCTGCAGGCCGTCGAGGATCACGCTCGCCACATCGCCCTGCACTTGCGGCTGCGAAGGCAGCGGCAGCACGAAGCCCATGGGCGCCGGCGACTCCAGTCCGCTGACCGTCGCGAACAGCGCGTCGTCGACAACCACCACCTTGCCACCGGCAGCCACCCACTGGTGGCCGGCGAGGTCGAAATAGGAAGCCTGGAACACCGCATGCGAGGGCTGCAGCCCCCGCTGCAAGGCGGCACGGCACAGATGCTCGCCCTCGAGCCAGACCCGCTCCTGCTTGCGGTAAGCCGTGCTGTCCTGGGCCAGCCGCCGCAGCTCTTTCAGCAGCGCGTTGTCGCGCGAGGCGATGTGCTGCGGACCCGTGGAGGTCACGAGAGCTGGACGGAGACCGTCACGCCCTCGCGGGTGGCGAACTGCGCCGCCACCGGTGCGAAGTGGCGGCGATGGTGCACGCACGGGCCGTGCTTGCGCAGCGCCTCGAGGTGTTCCGGCGTGCTGTAGCCCTTGTGGGCCGCGAAGCCGTATTGCGGGAACTGCTGGTGCAGTTCCACCAGCATGCGGTCGCGCGTGACCTTGGCGATGATGGAAGCAGCGGAGATCGACTTGATCTTGGCATCGCCATCGACGATGGCCTCGGAGAGGATCTCCCACTTGGGCAGGCGATTGCCATCGACCAGCACCTTGACAGGTTTGAGCCGCAGCCCTTCGACGGCGCGTTTCATGGCCAGCATGGTCGCGTGGAAGATGTTGATCTCGTCGATCTCCAGCACGCTGGCCATGCCCACCGAGCAGCACAGGGCCTTCTCGCGGATCTTGTCGTACAGCCGGTCGCGTTGCAGCGGCGTCAAGACCTTGGAGTCGTTGACGCCCAGGATGCGTTTCTTGTCATCCAGGATCACCGCGGCGGCCACCACCGGGCCGGCCAAGGGGCCGCGGCCCGCTTCGTCCACGCCCGCGATCAGCCCGATCGGGTCGGGAAAGAGCAGCGGCTTCTGCACCGCCTTGGCCTGCTTCGTCCGGATCGTCGAGGTGACGATGGGCCGCACCGGCTCAGGAGGCGAGGACTTTTTCGATGGCATCGGTGGCGAGAGTGGCGGTGTCGCGCTTCAGGTCGGCATGCAGGGCGCGAAATTTCTCCTGCACGGAGCGCATTCTGTCAGGGCTCGCCAGCCACTCGCCGAGCGCCCGGGCCAGCAAGTCGGGTTTTGCGTTGGACTGCAGCAACTCGGGCACCACGAAATCCCGGCACAGGATGTTGGGCAGGCCCACCCAGGGCAGCAGGTGGCGCGGCTTCATCAGCGCGTACGTGAGCCAGCTGGTGCGGTAGGAGATCACCATCGGCCGCTTGAACAGCGCCGTCTCCAGGGTCGCGGTGCCGCTGGCCACCAGCGCCACGTCGCAGGCGGCCAGCGCCGCATGCGACTGGCCGGTGACGATGGTCAGGTGCCGCGGCGCCGGTCCGCGTCGCGCGATCTCGCCGATGCGCGCCTGCAGCGCCGGCACCGCCGGCAGCACGAACCAGGTGTCGCCACGCTGCTTCTCCAGCATCGCCGCGGCCTTGAGGAAGCGGGCGGTGTGCGCCTCGATCTCCGAGGCGCGACTGCCCGGTAGCACCGCAACCACCTTGGCATCGGCGGGCAGCCCCAGCTTGCGGCGCGCGCCCGCCTGGTCGGGCTCCATGGGGATCACGCTGGCCAGCGGATGGCCGACATAGGTCGAAGCCACGCCATGGCGCGCCAGCAGTTCCGGCTCGAACGGGAAGATGCACAGCACGTGGTCGCAGGCGCGCTTCAGCTTTTCCACGCGCTTCATGCGCCAGGCCCAGATCGAGGGGCACACGAAGTGCACGGTCTTGATGCCGGCGGCACGCAGCTGGGATTCCAGGCCCAGGTTGAAGTCGGGTGCGTCGACGCCGATGAAGACATCGGGGCGGTCGGCCAGCAGGCGGTGGCGCAGGTCGTCGCGGATGCGCAGGATCTCGCGCAGGTGCCTGAGCACTTCCGCATAGCCGCTGACGGCGAGCTTCTCCGCGGGCCACCAGGACAGGAAGTGGCGCGCGTCCATCTGCGCGCCGCCGATGCCGCCGGCGCCCAGCTCCGGCCAGCGCGCGCGCATGGCGTCCAGGACGTGGCCGGCCAGCAAGTCGCCGGAGGCCTCACCGGCGACCATCGCGAAGCGTGGATGTGGCATCTAGCGGGCAATGCCGCGGGTGGCACCCGCGAGGAATTCACTCATGAGCGCTACTTCGCCCGCCGCCTGCGGCATCGGCCCGGCGAGCGCCGCGATGGCCGCCATCGCATCCTGCAGCGTGCGCCCTTCGCGATAGAGCAGCTTGTGCATCTGCTTGACCGCGGCGATTCGCCCCTCGCTGAAGTCACGCCGCCGCAGGCCCACGGTGTTGACGCCGCGCACCGCCAGCGGATTGCCGTCGACCAGCATGAAGGGCGGGACGTCCTGCGAGACCGCGCTGGCGAAGCCCACCATGGCATGCGCGCCGACCTTCACGAACTGGTGGATGCCGGTGAGGCCGCCCACCGTCACCCAGTCGCCCAGCTCGACGTGGCCGCCCAGCGTGGTGTTGTTGGCCAGGGTCGTGCGGTTGCCCACCACGCAATCGTGCGCGATGTGCGTGTACGCCATGATCCAGTTGTCGTCGCCGATGCGCGTGACGCCCTTGTCCTGCACCGTGCCGATGTGCAGCGTGGCGAATTCGCGGATCGTGTTGCGCTCGCCGATCACCAGCTCGCAGGGCTCGCCCTGGTACTTCTTGTCCTGGTTGATCGCGCCGACCGAGCAGAACTGGAAGATCCGGTTGTCACGACCGATCGTGGTGTGGCCCTCGACCACCACGTGCGGTCCCACCGTGGTGCCGGCAGCGATCTTCACGTGCGGGCCGATCACCGTGTACGGGCCGACCGTGACGCCCGCATCCAGCTGCGCCTTGGGATCGATGATGGCGGTGGGATGGATGCCGGGCATCGCTGCGTTCACGGCTTGCTCAGGCGATGCTGCGCATCGTGCACATCAGCTCGGCCTCGCAGGCGACCTCGTCGCCCACGCGCGCCGTGCCCTTGAACTTGTAGATGCCGGCCCGGGCGCGCTCGAGCGTCACGTCCATGATCAGCTGGTCGCCCGGCTCCACCGGCCGCTTGAAGCGCGCACCGTCGATCCCGGCGAAGTAGATGACCGAGTTGCTGTCGGGCGCCGCGCCTTCGTTGGCGAAGGCCAGCAGGGCCGCGGACTGCGCCATCGCCTCGAGGATCAGCACGCCCGGCATCACCGGCCGATGCGGGAAGTGGCCGGCGAAGAACGGCTCGTTGATCGTGACGTTCTTCAGGGCCTTGATGCTCTTGCCGCCATCGACGGCCAGCACACGGTCCACCAGCAGGATCGGATAACGGTGCGGCAGTTTCTTCAGGATCTGGTGGATGTCGAGCGTGGTGGTCATGATTGAGTTGCCGCCGGGCCGAGCGTGGGCCTCAGGTTCTTTTTTCCAGGGCCTTGATCCGGTCGCGCAGCGTGTGCAGCTGCTTGAGCGTGGCGGCGTTCTTTTCCCAGGCCGCATTGTCGTCGATGGGGAAGATGCCGGTGTACAGCCCGGGCTTCGCGATCGAGCGTGCGACGAAAGAACCGGCGGAGATGTGCACGCCGTCCGCGATCGTGAGGTGGCCCAGGATCATCGCGGCGCCCCCGATCATGCAGTGCGCGCCGATGGTGGCGCTGCCGGCAATGCCGGTGCAGCCGGAGACGACGGTGTGGCGGCCGATGCGGCAGTTGTGGCCCACCTGGATCTGGTTGTCGAGCTTGACGCCGTCCTCGATCACCGTGTCGGCCAGCGCGCCGCGGTCGATGCAGGTGTTGGCGCCGATCTCGACGTCGTCGCCGATGCGCACCGCCCCCAGCTGCTCGATCTTCTCGTAGCGGCCGCCCGGCGCCGGCGCGAAGCCGAAGCCGTCGGCGCCGATCACCACGCCCGGATGCACGATGCAGCGCGCGCCCAGCACGCAGTCCTCGCTGATGGTCACGCGCGACTTCAGCACCGTGCCCTCACCGATGCGCGCGCCCCGCTCCACCACGCAATGCGCGCCTATGCGCACGCCCGCGCCGATCACCGCGTCGGCATCGATCACCGCCGTCGGATGGATCGCCGGGCCGCTGGCGCGCGCATGGCTGCGCTTCCACAGCTGGGTCAGGCGCGCGAAATAGAGGTAGGGGTCGTCGGCGACGATGCAGGCGCCGCGCACCAGCGCCGGCTCGCGCATAGCCGGGCCGACGATGACGCAGCCGGCGCGCGAGGCGTCCAGCTGCTGGCGGTACTTCGGGTTGCTCAGGAAGGAGAGCTGGTCGGGCTGTGCCGACTCCAGCGGCGCGACGCCGGCCATGCGCAGTTGTGGGTCGCCGTGCAGTTCGCCCCCGAGGGCGGCAACGATCTCACCAAGCTGCAAGGACACGGAACGCGCCTCGCCTTACTTGGTGGAGTTCAGCGCCTTGATCACCTTGTCGGTGATGTCGTGCTTGGGATTGATGTAGACCGCTTCCTGCAGGATCAGGTCGTACTTCTCCTGCTCGGCCACCTGCTTGACCACGCGGTTGGCGCGATCGAGCACGGCCTGCAGTTCCTCGTTCTTGCGCGCGTTCAGGTCTTCCTGGAACTCGCGGCGCTTGCGCTGGAACTCGCGGTCCTGGTCGATCAGGCCCTTCTGCCGCTGCGAGCGCTGCGCCTCGGTGAGCGTGGGGGCCTCGCGCTCGAACTTGTCCGAGGCGGCCTTGAGCGAGGCGCCGAGGTCGTTCAGGTCCTTTTCGCGGCGGGCGAATTCCTGCTCCAGCTTGATCTGGGCGACCTTGGCGGAATTCGCCTCGCGGAACACGCGGTCGGTGTTGACGAAGCCCACGCGGAAATCCTCTGCCTGCGCCCGGGCGACCAGCGCCAGCACGCCCAGCAGCAAAGCCAGGCAGAAACGTGGGAGGGTCTGCTGCATCAGAAGGAGGTTCCGATCTGGAATTGGACTCGCTGGATTCTATCCCCAGGCTCCTTGCGGATCGCCTGGGCGATGGCAATGCGCAGCGGCCCGATGGGCGACAGCCAGGACAGGCCGAAGCCGGTCGAGGCGCGCAGCGTGGAGAAGGTGATCGGCTCGTTTGCGCCGTACACGTTGCCCACGTCGAAGAAGCCGAACAGGCGCAGCGTGCGGTCGTTGCCGGCGCCCGGGAAGGGCGTGATGGCTTCGGCGTTGAAGGTGATCTTGCGCGGGCCGCCGATGGAGGCGCCGGTCACGTCGCGCGGGCCCAGCGTGCCCTGCTGGAAACCGCGCACCGAACCCAGGCCGCCGGAGAAGAAGTTCTTGAACACCGGGTAGGGTTGGCCCTGCAGGCCCTCGCCCCAGCCCAGTTCGCCGTTGAAGGCCAGGGTGTACTGCTTGTTCAGCGGCACGTACTGCTGGTACTGGTAGTTGGCGCGCAGGTAGCGGGCGTCGCCGGCCACCCCCCACTCGCCCGAGAAGCGCTGGAAGCGGCCGTGCGTGGGCGTCAGCGCGCTGTCGCGGTCGTCGCGCGACCAGCCTATCGTCAGCGGCACCGACGTGCTGGTGAAGCCGAACTGCTCGGCATACGCCAGGTAGGCGGCCGGGATCGCGGTGCCCGGCTTGATCTGGGTGCGCTCGAGGCCGGCGCCGAAGAACACGGTGTCGGTCTCGCTGAAGGGCACGCCGAAGCGCAGGCCCACCCCCGAAGTCACCAGCGAGTAATTGCCGCCCTGGTCGTCGTAGGGACGCGAGGTGCGGTGGTAGACGTCGATGGTGCGCGAGATGCCGTCGGCCGTGAAATACGGGTTGACCGAGTTGAAGGCGATCGTGCGGTTGAACTTGCTGGTGTTCACCTCCACGCCCAGGAAGTTGCCGGTCCCGAACGCGTTCTCCTGCTTGATGGAGAAGGACAGCGCCAGCCTTTCCGCGCTGGAGAAGCCAGCACCGAGTTGCAGGCTGCCGGTGGGACGCTCGGTCACCGTGAGGTTCAGGTCGACCTGGTCGGGCGCGCCCGGCACGTCGCTGGTCTCGACGTTCACTTCCTTGAAGTAGCCCAGGCGGTCGAGGCGGTCGCGCGAGAGCTTGATCTTGTCGGCGTCGTACCAGCTCGATTCGAACTGGCGGAACTCGCGGCGGATCACTTCGTCGCGCGTGCGGTTGTTGCCCGCGATGTTGATGCGGCGCACGTAGGCGCGGCGCGAGGGCTCGGCCACCAACCTGAAGTACACCCGGTTGTTCGCGCGGTCGATGTCCGGCCGCGCCTCGACCTGCGCGAACGCATAGCCGAAGTTGCCGAAATAGTCGGTGAAGGCCTTGGTGGTCTCGGTCACCTGGTCGGCGTTGTACGGTTCGCCGGCCTTGATCTTGATCAGGGTCTTGAACTCTTCTTCCTTGCCCAGGTAGTCGCCTTCCAGCTTCACGCCGGACACCACGTAGCGCTCGCCTTCCGTGATGTTGATCGTGATGCTGATGTCCTGCTTGTCCGGCGAGATCGCCACCTGCGTGGAGTCGATGCGGAACTCGAGGTAGCCGCGCTGCAGGTAGTACGACTTCAGCGCTTCCAGGTCGGCATTGAGCTTGGTGCGCGAATAGCGGTCGTTCTTGCTGTACCAGGAGAGCCAGCCGCCGGTGTCCAGCTCCATCAGGCCCTTGAGCGTGCCCTCGTCGAACGCGTGGTTGCCGACGATGTGCATCTCGCGGATGCGCGTGGGCGAGCCCTCGGTCACCGTGAAGGTGAGGTTCACGCGGTTGCGCTCGATCGGCGTCACGGTGGTCACCACCTCGGCCCCATACAGGCTGTGGTTGATGTACTGGCGCTTGAGCTCCTGCTCGGCGCGGTCGGCCAGGGCCTGGTCGTAGGGGCGGCCCTCGGTCAGGCCGATGTCGCGCAGCGCCTTCTTCAGCGTGTCCTTGTCGAATTCGTGCGTCCCGACGAAATCGACGTCGGCCACGCTGGGCCGCTCTTCGACCACCACGACCAGCACGTCGCCCTGGGTCTCGAGGCGCACGTCCTTGAACAGGCCGAGGGCGAACAGCGCGCGAATCGCGGCCGAGCCCTTGTCGTCGTTGTAGGTGTCGCCGACACGAAAGGGCAGCGAGCCGAACACCGTGCCGGGCTCGATGCGCTGCAGGCCTTCGACGCGGATGTCGCGCACCGTGAAAGGCTCGACCGCCCAGGTGTTCGCCGCGAAGGCGAGGCCGCAAACGGCCGTAACGGTACGCACGCGAAAGCGCTTGAAATGTTTCTTCATTGGATCTGGAAAGGCGCCGGCGGGGACCTGCAAGGCCCCCTTGGCGGCAGCTGCAACGTTGTTCTATCCAAAGAGCCGGGCGACGTCGTTGAAGAGTGCAATCGACATCATCACCAGCAGCACCGCCACGCCACCGCGCTGCAGGCGCTCCATCCAGGCGTCGGAGACGCTCCTGCCCGTGACGGCCTCCCAAAGATAATACATCAGGTGCCCACCGTCCAAGACAGGCAGCGGCAGCAGGTTCAGCACCCCGAGGCTCACCGAAATGAGGGCCAGGAACAGCAGGTACTGAGTGAGGCCGAGGCTTGCGGACTTGCCGGCATAGTCGGCAATCGTGAGCGGACCGGAGAGGTTTTTTACCGAAGCTTCACCAACGACCATCCGGCCCATCATGCGCAGCGTGAGCGAGGAGACGTCCCAGGTGCGGGTGACGCCGTTCCACAGACCCTCCACGGGGCCGCGGCGCACCGTCAGCATCGCCGGCGGCGCGCCGACGTAGGCCGAGATGCGCGCCACCTGCTGGCCGGCCGCCTCCTTGACCAGGTCGGGGGTCACGGCCACCTGCACGGAACGGCCCTGGCGATCGAGCTCCCAGGTGGACGACACCGCCTGCTTGTCCTTGACCTGCGCGCGAATCAGGTCGCGCAGCTGCTGCGCGTCGCCGACGGGCTGGCCGGCCACGCGCTTGACCGTATCGCCCTTGCGCAGGCCGGCGCGCTCGGCGGCACCGCCGGGCATCACCTCGCCCAGCACCGGCGGGCTCCAGGGCATGAGGACGCCGATCTTGCGCAGCAGTTGCGCATCGGCGTCGCGCGAGTTCAGGCCGGAGAGCGGCAGCAGCACCTCGCGCTTGCCGCCGGCGCCTTCGGGCGCGAGCACCAGGCGCAGGTCGCGGCCGTCGAGCGCGCCGCGCGTGAGCAGCCAGCGCAGGTCTTCGAAGGAACGCACCGGCGCGACCTCGTCGCCCTCCAGCGCGGCGCGCTCGACCCGCTCGCCGCCATGCAGGCCGGCATCGGCCGCCAGCGAACCGGCCACCGGGCTGCCCAGGATGGCTTGCGGCTCCTGCACGCCCATCCAGTTGACCAGCGTATAGAGCACCACGGCCAGCAGCAGGTTGGCGATCGGGCCGGCGGCGACGATCGCCGCGCGCGCAGGCAGGGGCTGGACGTTGAAGGCGCGATGGCGTTCGGCCGGCTCCACCGGTCCCTCGCGCTCGTCCAGCATCTTCACGTAGCCGCCCAGGGGAAACATGCCGATCACGAATTCGGTGTCCTGGCCCGGTCGCGGCTTGCGGGGCTTCCAGGTAAAGATCGTCTTGCCAAAGCCGATCGAGAAGCGCAGCACCTTCACGTTGCACGCGACGGCCACGCGGTAGTGGCCGAATTCGTGCACGGCGATCAGGAGCCCGAGGGCGACGAGGAAGGCAAGGACGGTCAGCATGGTGCGTGCTCCGTCAGGACCCCAGGCTCCGGATGGCGTCGTGCGCGCCGCGGCGCGCACGTGCATCCAGGTCCAGCAGGTCCTGCAGGGTTGCGGGATTGGAGGGCGTCACCCGCTCCAGAGTTGCCAGGTTTACCGAATGGATCTGGTCGAAGCGGATCCGCTGCTCCAGGAACGCGGAGACGGCGACCTCGTTGGCGGCATTGAGCACCGCCGGCGTGCCGGGCGCGGCGGCCAGGCTGTCCCAGGCAAGCTGCAGGCCGGGGAAGCGCTGGCGATGGCCGCGCGTCTCCAGCGACTCGAAGCTCATGTCCGCCAATGCGCCAAAGTCGAGCGCCTGGGCGCCGGAGGTCACGCGGTCCGGCCATGCAAGGCCGTAGGCGATGGGCACGCGCATGTCGGGCGTGCCCAGTTGCGCCACCACCGAGGTGTCGCGGTACTGCACCATCGAGTGGATCACGCTTTGCGGGTGGATCACCACCTGCAGGCGCTCGGGCGCCAGGCCGAACAGGTAGCGGGCCTCGATCACCTCGAGCGCCTTGTTCATCATGGTCGCCGAGTCGACCGAGATCTTGCGGCCCATCACCCAGTTGGGATGGGCGCAGGCCTGGTCCGGCGTCACGTCGCGCAGGCTTGCGGGTTCACGCGTGCGAAACGGCCCGCCCGATGCGGTGAGGATGATCTTCTCGACCCGCGCCGACCAGGTCGCGGCGTCTTCGGGCAAGGACTGGAAGATCGCCGAATGCTCGCTGTCGATCGGCAGCAGCGTGGCGCCGCCGCGCCGGACCGCCGCCATGAAGAAGTCGCCGCCGACCACCAGGGCTTCCTTGTTGGCCAGCAGCAGTTTCTTGCCCGCCCGTGCCGCGGCGATGCAGGAGGAGAGACCCGCGGCGCCAACGATGGCGGCCATCACCGTGTCGACCTGTTCGTGCGCGGCGACGGCATCGAGCGCCTGCGCGCCCCACGCCACGCGCGTGGCCAGGCCGCTGGATTCCATGCGGGCGGCGAGCGCGCGCCCCGCCTCTTCGTGCGCCATCACGGCGATCGCCGGGCGGAACCGCAGGCATTGCTGCAGCATCAGGTCGACCTGCGTGGCGGCGCTCAGCGCGAACACCTCGAAGCGGTCCGGATGCCGCGCGATCACGGCGAGCGTGTTCGCACCGATGGAACCGGTGGAGCCGAGGACGGCGATGCGCTGTTTCATCGTTGGGCCAGCCCGCTGAATGACTGGAAGGGCGCCCGAGGGGCGCCCGAGACGGGATGCGATGCAAGGCGCAAAGCACAGCGATGCCCATTGGCATCGCGAGCATTTGCAACGCGGCAGCGCGCCCGTATCGGGTGAACAGCGGGTGTCATTTCAGTCATTCAGCGGGCCAATGTCGCCAGCATCATGGCCAGGGGCAGTGTCGGCAGGAGCGCATCGACGCGATCGAGCACGCCGCCGTGCCCCGGCAGCAACTGGCTGGAATCCTTCATGCCGACACTACGCTTGACGAGGGACTCCGACAAGTCACCGACCACGCTCATGGCCGCGAGAAAAATCACGGCCAGCACCTGCACGGCCCAGCCGAAGGACGTGGCCAGCCGGGCGTAGAGGCTCGGCACCTGGGCCTGCGTCGCGCCATCGGCCAGGGTCCAGGCGATGGCCAGGACGATCACGCCCAGCATGCCGCCCCACACGCCTTCCCAGCTCTTCTTGGGGCTGATCGTGGCCGCCAGCTTGCGTTGCGTGATCTTGCCGCCCATCGCCCGGCCGGTGAAATAAGCGAACACGTCGGCCACCCACACCAGCACCAGGATCGACAGCAGGAAATTGACGCCGATCACGCGCGCCTGCGCCATGGCCAGCCACGCCAATGCCAGGGCCAGCACACCGGCCGGCACGCGCAGCGCGCGCGGAATCTTCGGCCAGCCGGCCACGCCGCCACGCACGAGGGCAAACCCGGCGAGCACCCACACCCCGCCGACGATGGTCCACAGCAGCGACGAGGGCCGCTGCGGCCATCCCAGCGCCCAGGCCGCGGCGCACAGCACGAGCGTGACCCCGCCCAGTGCGAGGCTCGCGCCCGCGGGCAAGGCATTGAGGCGGCCCCACTCCCAGCCGCCGGCGGCAATCAGCAGCAGCGTGATGGCAAGGAACGGTTCCGGCGTATGCCAGAACAGGGCCGGCAACAGGATCGCCAGCAGGACGACGGCGGTGATGACGCGCTGCTTCAGCATCGCGGGACCGGCAAGGCTGAAGAGCCCCCGCTCATGCCGCCTTCCTGCGCGCGCGCAGCGGGGACGGCGTGAGCTGCTCGGAAGTGCGGCCGAAGCGGCGCTCGCGCCCGGCGTAGTCGGCGATCGCCGCGTCGATGGCCGCGGCGTCGAATTCGGGCCACAGCTTGTCGGTGAAATAGAGCTCGCTGTACGCCCCCTGCCAGAGCAGGAAGTTGCTGATGCGCTGCTCGCCGCCGGTGCGGATCAGCAGGTCCGGATCCGGCACGTGCGCCAGCGCCATGGCGCGGTCGAGACTGGCCTCGGTGATCGCTTCGCCGCGCGCGGCCAGCTGTGCCGCCGCCTGCGCGATGTCCCAGCGGCCACCGTAGTTGAAGCAGATGTTGAAGACCAGGCGCGTGTTGCCGGCCGTCATGGACTCGGCCTGCGTCAGGCCGTTGCGCACCTTGTCCGACAGCTTGGAGCGGTCGCCGATGAAATGGATGCGCACGCCCTCGGCCTGCAACTGCGGCACCTCGCGCGTGAGCGCCATGGCCAGCAGTTCCATCAGCCCCGAGACCTCGTCGGGCGGCCGGTTCCAGTTCTCCGAGGAGAAGGCGAACACGGTCAGCACCTTCACGCCGATGTCGCCGCAATAACGGACGCAGGCACGCAGGGCATCGACGCCCTTCTTGTGCCCCGCCACCCGCGGCAGGAAGCGCTTGGTGGCCCAACGCCCGTTGCCATCCATGACGATGGCGATGTGGTTCGGAACGACGCGCTGCGTCATGCGCTCATGGTGGTCCTCAGACCTCCATGATCTCCTTTTCCTTCGAGGCGACCAGCTGGTCGATCTCGGCGATGTGCTTGTCGGTGACCTTCTGCACATCGGCCTCGGCGCGCTTGTGTTCGTCCTCGGTCGCGATCTTGTCCTTCACCAGCTTCTTCACGTGCTCGTTGGCATCGCGGCGCAGGTTGCGGATGGCGATCTTGGCGTTCTCGGCCTCGGTGCGGACCAGCTTGGTCATTTCGCGGCGGCGCTCTTCCGACATCGGCGGCATCGGCACGCGGATCAGGTCGCCCATCGAGGCGGGGTTCAGGCCCAGGTCGCTTTCGCGGATGGCCTTCTCGATCTTGGCGCCCATGCCCTTTTCCCAGGGCTGCACGCTGATCGTGCGGGCGTCCAGCAGCGACACGTTGGCCACCTGCGAGAGCGGCACGGAACTGCCGTAGTAGTCGACGTGCACCGTGTCCAGCAGGCCGGGGCTGGCGCGGCCGGTGCGGATCTTGGTCAGCGTGTTCTTGAAGGCGGCGATGGAGGAATCCATCTTGCCTTGCGTGGTCTGCTTGATTTCAGCGATCGTTGTCATCGGGGACTCCCTTGGTCAGGCGTACACCAGGGTACCTTCGTCCTCGCCCAGCACCACGCGCTTCAAGGCGTTGTGCTTGAGGATCGAGAACACCTTGATCGGCAGCTTCTGGTCGCGGCACAGCGCGAACGCCGTGGCATCCATGATGCCCAGGTTCTGGGCCATGGCCTCGTCGAAGCTGATGCGCGAATAGCGCTTGGCGTCGGGAAACTTGGCGGGGTCGGCGGAATACACACCGTCGACCTTGGTGGCCTTGAGCACCACCTCGGCGCCGATCTCGGCGCCCCGCAGCGCGGCGGCGGTGTCGGTGGTGAAGAAGGGGTTGCCGGTGCCGGCCGCGAAGATCACGACCTTGCCCTCTTCCAGGTACTGCAGCGCCTTGGGCCGCACGTAGGGCTCGACCACCTGCTCGATGGCGATGGCCGACATGACCCGCGGCACCAGGCCCTGCTTGGTCATGGCGTCGGACAGCGCCAGCGCGTTCATCACGGTGGCCAGCATGCCCATGTAGTCGGCGGTGGCGCGGTCCATGCCGACCGAGCCGCCGGCCACGCCGCGGAAGATGTTGCCGCCACCGATGACGACGGCGACCTGCACGCCCAGGTTCACGACCTCGGCCACCTCCTGCACCATCCGCACGATGGTGGCGCGGTTGATGCCGAAGGCGTCGTCTCCCATCAAGGCCTCGCCCGACAGCTTGAGCAGGATGCGCTTGTGGGCTGGCGTGGCGGGCATATTACGGGTTCTCCTGGGGTGGCGTTGGGTCGAGTTTAGCGGTCCGGGCTGTTGGCCGGCTGTCAGCCGGCCCGGCCCTCAGGCAGCCTGCCTGGCGGCGGCGACCTGCGCAGCCACTTCGGCGGCGAAGTCGTCGGTCTTCTTTTCGATGCCCTCGCCCACCACGTACAGCGTGAAGCTCTTCACCTGGGTGTTGGCGGCCTTGAGCATCTGCTCCACGGTCTGCTTGTCGTTCTTCACGAACGACTGGTTCAGCAGGGAGACTTCCTTCAGGTACTTCTGCACGCCGCCCTCGATGCGCTTGGCAACGATCTCGGCGGACTGCACCGGCTTGCCGGCGGCTTCGGCGGTCTTGCGGTCTTCCTCGGCCTTGCCGGTGGCAACCGCGCGTTCCTTGGCGATCAGCTCCTCGGGCACGTCGCTGCTGGCCAGGGAGACCGGCTTCATCGCGGCCACGTGCATGGCGACATCCTTGGCGGCGACCTCGTCACCGGTGTACTCGACGATCACGCCGATGCGCGTGCCATGCAGGTAGCTCACCAGCTTGTTGGAGCCATCGAAGCGCTTGAAGCGGCGAAAGCTCATGTTCTCGCCGATCTTGCCGATCAGGCCCCTGCGCACGTCTTCCAGGGTGGGGCCGAAGCCGTCCTGGCTGTACGGCAGCGCGCCCAGGGCGGCAACGTCGGCGGGATTGTTCTTCGCGATCAGTTCGGCAGCGGCGCGCGCCAGTTGCAGGAAGCTGTCGTTCTTGGTGACGAAGTCGGTCTCGCAGTTCACTTCCAGCAGCGCACCCGTGGTGCCTGCGATGGAAGCGGCGACCACGCCTTCGGCGGTCACGCGCGAGGCGGCCTTGCCGGCCTTGTTGCCCAGCTTGACGCGCAACAGCTCCTCGGCCTTCTCCATGTTGCCTTCGGCCTCGGTCAGGGCCTTCTTGCATTCCATCATGGGCGCGTCGGTCTTCGCCCGCAGTTCGCCGACCATGCTTGCGGTGATTGCAGCCATCTTGTCCTCTATTCGGTTCTGTTCAGTTCGATCGTGGTGTGCAAAGGGGGCTCAAGAGCCCCCTTCCTTGTGACATGGGGCCGGGCTTTACGCCGCGGCGCCTTCCTTCACTTCCACGAACTCGTCGCTGCCTTCGGCGACGGCGCGCTGCACGTCACCCGCCGGGTTGTTCTTGCCCTCGAGGATGGAGTCGGCCATCTCGCGGACATACAGCGTCACGGCCTTGGCCGAGTCGTCGTTGCCGGGGATCACGTAGTCGATGCCTTCGGGCGAGTGGTTGGAGTCCACCACCGCGATGATCGGGATGCCCAGCTTCTGCGCTTCGGCGACGGCGATCTTGTGATAGCCGACGTCGACGATGAACAGCGCGTCCGGCAGGGTGTTCATGTCCTGGATGCCGCCGATGTCCTTCTCGAGCTTGTCGAGCTCGCGCTGGAACATCAGCTGTTCCTTCTTGGACATGGCCTCCAGGCCGCCTTCCTGCTGCGCCTTCATTTCCTTCAGCCGCTTGAGCGAGGTCTTGACGGTCTTGAAGTTGGTCAGCATGCCGCCCAGCCAGCGCTGGTTCACGAAAGGCATGCCGGCACGGACGGCCTCGCTGGCGACCAGTTCGCGCGCCTGGCGCTTGGTGCCCACCAACAGGATCGTGCCGCGGTTGGCGGCCAGCTGCCGGGCGAACTTGGTCGCCTCCTGGAACATCGGCAGCGTCTTTTCCAGGTTGATGATGTGGATCTTGTTGCGGTGCCCGAAGATGAAGGGGGCCATCTTGGGGTTCCAGAAGCGGGTCTGGTGTCCGAAATGGACACCGGCTTCCAGCATTTCACGCATGGATACGGTCATGTAAGAGCTCCGAAGGTTGGGTCTAGAATCCGTCCGAAATCGCAACAGTGGCCTTCAGGGAAGGCCTGGGTTGCGACACCTCGAGGGGGGCGGGATTCGCGATTGGTCTTGCCGACCTGCGAACGCACACCTTGTGCGTGTCACCCGGCAAAACCGCGAGATTCTAGCACAGGCCCCCTTTCCCAACCCCTTGCCTCACCCATGCCCCGCCCCGACCTCCACACCACCCGAGAGCGCCTGCAGCAGGGCCGGTCCACCGCCAGCGACGAACTGGCGGCCGCTCGCGCCGCCGCCGATTCGCCCGCCGCGGCCCACGTGTTCCTGAAGACCCGCTTCGCGGCGGCCGAGGGCGAGGCCAGGCGCGTGCCGGCCGATGCGCCGCTCGCCGGCCTGCCGGTCTCGGTCAAGGACCTGTTCGACTGCGAGGGCGAGGTGACCACCGCCGGCTCGCTGGCGCTGGCCGATGCGGCGCCCGCGACCCGCGATGCCCTGGCGGTCGCGCGCTTGCGCGCCGCCGGCGGGGTGGTGGTGGGCCGCACCAACATGAGCGAGTTCGCCTTCTCCGGCGTGGGCATCAACCCGCACCACGGCACCCCGGCCAATCCCTGCGATCCCGGCACGGCCCGCATCCCGGGCGGTTCCTCCTCCGGGGCGGCGGTGTCGGTGGCCAACGGCAGCGCCTTCATCGGCCTGGGCTCGGACACCGGCGGCTCCATCCGCATCCCGGCGGCGCTGTGCGGCATCGTCGGCTTCAAGAACACCGCGCGCCTGACGCCGCTGGCGGGCGCCTATCCGCTCTCAGGCACGCTCGACACGGTGTCCGCGCTGACGCGCAGCGTGCGCGACGCGATCCTGGCGCACGAGATCCTCGCCGACTGCCAGGTGGAGCGCAGCGGCAAACCGCTGGCGCACTACCGACTGGCAGTCGCACAAACGCAGATGCTCGATGGCCTCGACGCTGCCGTCACACGCGGCTTCGAGCGCACCCTGCAACGGCTGCGCGCCGCCGGTGTGCGCATCGACGAGATCCCGCTCGCGCAGATCCAGAATCTGGGCAGCATCCAGTCGACCGGCGGCTTCGCGGCCGCGGAGAGCTATGCCGATCACCGCCTGCGGCTGGCACGCGCAGGCGAGCGCTACGACCCGCGGGTGCGCGCACGCATCGAGCGCGGCGCCGGCATGAAGGCGTGGGAGTACCTCGATTTGCACCGCGCACGCGCCGCCTGGATCGCCGAGGTCGGCCAGGCGCTCGCCGGCTACGACGCGGTGCTCTCGCCGACGGTCCCCCTGGTCGCTCCGGCGATTGCCGACCTCGCCCCGGGCGCGGAGCGCGACGAAGCCTTCTTCCGCGTCAACGCCCTGCTCCTGCGCAATACCAGCGTGGTGAACATGCTCGATGGCTGCGCGCTCTCGCTGCCCTGTCAGGACCCCGGCGAACTGCCGGTGGGCCTGATGGTCTGGCACGAGGGCCTGCACGACGACGCGATCCTGAGCCTTTCGCTGCAGATCGAAGCTCTGCTTGCCTCCTCCACCCCGGTCCGCTGAATGAAAGTTGCCATCGTGGGCGCCGGCATCATCGGCGTGACCACAGCGTACGAACTGGCTGCCGACGGCCATGAAGTGACCGTGTTCGAGCGCCACGGCGCCGCCGCGCTCGGGACCAGCTTCGCCAATGCCGGCGTCGCCGGCCCTGGCTACGTCACGCCCTGGGCGGCGCCCGGCATGGCGGGCAAGCTCGCCCGCTCCCTGTTCAGCCGCCATGCGCCGCTGCGCGTGTGCTGGCCGCTGGCCGCGCACGAGGTGCGCTGGATGATGCGCTGGCGGCACGCGTGCGAGCTGGAAAGCTATCTGGCCAACCGCACGCGCCTGCAGCGTCTTGCCTTCTACAGCGCGCACCGGCAGCGCCAGCTCGAGGAAGACCTGCAGCTCGAATACGACCGCAGCAGCGGCTACCTGATGCTGCTGCGCTCCGAGAAGGACCGCCGCATGGCGCAGCCCGGCCTGCAGGTGCTGCGCGAGACCGGCGTGCGTTTCGCCGAGGTGGACGCCGACCAGGCACGCGCGCTGGAGCCCGCGCTGAATGCCGACACGGTCTTTGCCGGCGGCGTGCACCTGCCGGACGACGAGGTCGGCAATTGCCGCCAGTTCGCGCTGCTGCTGAAGAACCAGGCGCAGGCGCTGGGCGCGCGCTTCGAATTCAACTGCACCGTGGCGCCGCTGGATCCGGCGCAGCCGGCCTTGCTGCGCATCACCCGCCACAGCGATGCGGCCCCCCTGGCCACACGCTTCGATGCCGTGGTCATGTGCGGCGGCCTGGCCTCTTCGACCTTGCTGCGGCCGGTGGGCCTGCGCGTCCCGCTGGCAGCGGTGCACGGCTACTCGATCAGCGCGCCGATCCGCGAGCCGCTCAACGCACCGCGCAGCGGCGTGATGGACGAGCGCTACAAAGTCGCGATCTCGCGCCTGGGCAACCGGGTGCGCGTGTCCGGCAGCGCCGAGATCGGCGGCGCGCCCGATCGCAAGCGGCCCTCGGCGATCCAGACCCTGTACAAGGTGCTGCACGACTGGTTTCCCGGCGCCGCGCAACTGGCCAACACGGGCGCCGCCGTGCAGGAGTGGAAAGGCGCGCGGCCCATGCTGCCCGACGGCCCGCCCGTGCTCGGCGCCACCGGCGTGCCGGGCGTGTGGATCAACATCGGCCACGGTGCCAGCGGCTGGGCCCTGTCGTGCGGCAGTGCGCGGGTGGTGGCCGACCTGATGTCGGGGCGGGCGCCGGAGGTGGACATCGAAGGCCTGGGCGTGGAACGTCTCGCGCCCTAGGAATCCCCCGCATGCAGCGCGTCACCCCCGACCGGCCCTGGTCCCTCCTCGATGTCGCGGCAACCCGCCGGCTGGAACAAGGGGCCGCGGCCGTCCTGCCCCCGCACACGCTGATGCAGCGCGCCGGCCTGGCCGTCGCCCGTCTCGCATTGGCCGTCGCGCCGCATGCGCACACGATCTGGATCGCCTGCGGGCCCGGCAACAACGGCGGCGACGGCTTCGAGGCGGCCCTGCACCTCAAGCGCTGGGGCAAGCAGCCGGTGCTCACCTGGCTGGGCGAACCGGCGCGCACGCCGGCGGATGCGCACGCTGCGCGCGAGCGCGCCCTGGCCGCAGGCGTGAGCATCGCCGCCGCGCCACCGGCCCAATGGGACCTGGCGATCGACGCACTGCTCGGGATCGGCAGCACGCGGGCGCCCGAAGGCGCCCTGCTCGCGCAGATCGAGGCGCTGAATGCATCGCCGGCGCCCGTGCTGGCGATCGACCTGCCCTCCGGATTGAATGCCGACACCGGCCACGCCGATGCCGTCGTACGTGCAAGTCATACGCTTGCGCTGCTCGCGCTGAAGCCGGGCCTCTTCACCGCGCAGGGCCGCGACGCGGCCGGCGCCGTTTGGTTCGACCACCTGCAGGTCGATGCCAGCGGTGAGACGCCCGTCGCCACCCTCTTGGCGCCACCCGCTGCCGCGCGCCGGCTGCACGCGAGCCACAAGGGCAGCTACGGCGATGTGGCGATTGTCGGCGGCGCCGCCGGCATGACGGGCGCGGCGCTGCTGGCCGGGCGGGCGGCGCTCGCGCATGGAGCCGGGCGCGTGCTGGTCGGCTTCCTCGCTCCGGACGCGCCGACTCTTGATTTGCAACAGCCCGACCTGATGGTGCGTCCCTGGGACAGCCTGGACCTGCCGCGCATCACCGTGGCCTGTGGCTGCGGCGGTGGCGAGGCGGTGCAAGAGGCCTTGCGCCGCGTGCTCGATGCGCGGGCGCTGGTGCTCGATGCCGATGCGCTCAATGCGATCGCCGGGGACCTGCAATTGCAATCGCTGCTGCAGGCGCGGGCCTGGCGCGGCGCCGCCACGGTGCTCACGCCGCATCCGCTGGAAGCGGCCCGCCTGCTGGGGCAGGACACCACGGCCGTCCAGGCCGACCGCCTCGCCGCCGCGCGCGAACTCGCCCGGCGCTTCGAGTGTGTCGTGGTGCTGAAAGGATCAGGGACGGTGATCGCCGCGCCCGACGGCCAGCTGCGGATCAATCCGACCGGCAATGCGCGCCTGGCCATCGCCGGCACCGGCGACGTGCTGGCCGGCATGGTCGCCGCGCGGCTGGCCAACAAGGAAGACGCGTTTGCAGCGGCATGCGATGCGGTGTATCTGCATGGCCTCGCAGCGGATCGGTGGCCGCGGGACGTGCCACTCACGGCGAGCGCGTTGGCCTCGGGGTCGGACACGGTGGGTTGCGCTACGCGCAACCCACCCTACGACGAACGAGTGGCCCCGTAGGGTGGGATGCCCGCAGGGCACCCCACCACACCCCGATCACCCCCGCCCCACGAACGGCATCTTCGTGGCCATCACGGTGTGGAACAGCACGTTGGCCTCCAGCGGCAGGCTGGCCATGTAGAGGATGGACTGGCCGACGATGTCGACGTCCATCAGCGGCTCCACGGCGATCTCGCCGTTGGCCTGCGGCACGCCCTTGGCCATGCGCGCGGCCAGGTCGGTCATGGCATTGCCGATGTCGATCTGCCCCACCGCGATGTCGTAGCGGCGGCCGTCGAGCGCGGCGGTCTTGGTCAGCCCGGTCACCGCGTGCTTGGTCGCGGTGTAGGCGATCGAATGCGGGCGCGGCGCATGCGCCGAGATCGAGCCGTTGTTGATGATGCGCCCACCCATCGGGCTCTGCGCCTTCATCACGCGAAACGCATTCTGGATGCCGTAGAACACGCCCGACAGGTTGGTGTTGACCACGCGCTGCCAGTCGGCCGGATTCATGTCTTCCAGCGGCTGCACCGGCAAGCCCGTGCCGGCGTTGTTGAACACCAGGTCGACCCGGCCGAAGGCCTGCACGGTGGCATCGAACAACGCCCGCACGGAGTCGGGATTGGTGATGTCCGTCGGCACAGCGAGAGCGCGCTCGCCGAACTGGCCCGCTACCTCCTGCAGCGGCTCCGCGCGGCGGCCCGCGACGGCGACGCGCCAGCCGGCCTTGAGCAATGCCAGTGCGGCGGCGCGGCCGATGCCGGTGCCGCCGCCCGTGACGATCGCGACCTGGCCGGCCGCGGCATGAGTGTCTGCCATGGTGTCTCCTCGTTCGTTGGAATTCAGCGCCGCGTCTTGCGCGGCGACTTGGCCTTGGCCGCCGCCTTCTTGGCTGCGCGCACCGCCTGCTTGGGCGCCTTGGCGCCCGCCGCCTTCCGGGGCGCCCGCTTGGCCGAGGCCTTGGCCGGCTCGCCCTCGCGGCCGGTGGCGGCGACGCCCTTCTCCTTCATGGCGCGGGCCATGAATTCCTCGTCGTCGCGCACCAGCCGGAAGTCGATCTTGCGGCCATCGAGATCGACGCGGCTCACCTGCACCCGCAAGCGGGAGCCGATCGCATAGCGGATGCCGGTGCGCTCGCCACGCAGCTCCTGGCGCGCCTCGTCGAACTTGAAGTACTCGCCTCCGAGTTCGGTGATGTGCACCAGGCCCTCGACATACATCGCATCCAGCGTGACGAAGATGCCGAAGCTGGTGGCCGCCGTGACCACACCGGAGTACTCCTCGCCGAGGTGGTCGCGCATGTACTTGCACTTGAGCCAGGCCTCGACGTCGCGGCTGGCCTCGTCGGCCCGCCGCTCGTTGGCGCTGCAATGCAGGCCCGCGGCCTCCCAGGCCTGCAGTTCGCGCGAGCTGGCGACCGGCTGCTTCTTGGGCTTCTGCGTCGGTGCCGCGGCGCGCGCGGCGAGCCGGCGTGCCAGCTTCTCGTGCGCCTCGCCCGGCGTGGGCAAGGCCGGCAGCTGGTACTTTTCCTTCAGCAGGATCGCCTTGATCACGCGGTGCACCAGCAAGTCCGGATAGCGGCGGATCGGGCTGGTGAAGTGCGTGTAGGCCTCGTACGCCAGGCCGAAGTGGCCGCTGTTGTGCGGGCTGTAGATCGCCTGCTGCATCGAGCGCAGCAGCATCGTGCTGATCTGCTGCGCGTCCGGCCGGTCCTTCGTTGCGAGCGCAATCTTCTGGAACTCCATCGGCGTCGGCTCGTCGGAGACCGTCATCCCGACCGCCATTGCCTTCAGGTACTGGCGCAGGATCTCGATCTTCTCCGGCGTCGGGCCCTCGTGCACCCGGAACAGCCCCGGGTGCTCGCCCTGCTGGATGAAGTCGGCGGAGCAGACGTTGGCGGCCAGCATGGCCTCCTCGATCAGCTTGTGGGCGTCGTTGCGCACGCGCGGCACGATCTGCTCGATGCGGCCGTTCTCGTCGCAGATGATCTGCGTCTCGACCGTGTCGAAGTCCACCGCGCCGCGGGCGTTGCGCGCCTTCAGCAGCGCGCGGTAGACGTCGTGCAGGTTCAGGAAATGCGGCACCAGCTCCTTGCGCCGCGCCGCCTCGGGCCCGCGGGTGTTGGCCAGGATGGCCGCGACCTCGGTGTAGGTCATGCGGGCATGACTGAACATCACGGCCGGATAGAACTGGTAGGCGTGGATCTCGCCATCGGCGGTGATCAGCATGTCGCACACCATGCACAGGCGATCGACCTCGGGATTGAGCGAGCACAGGCCGTTGGACAGCTTCTCCGGCAGCATCGGAATGACGCGGCGCGGGAAGTAGACGCTGGTCGCGCGGTCGTAGCCGTCGATGTCGATGGCGCTGCCGGTCTCCACGTAGTGGCTGACGTCGGCGATGGCGACCAGCAGGCGCCAGCCCTTGCCGCGGCCCACCTTGGCCGGCTCGCAGTAGACGGCATCGTCGAAGTCGCGCGCGTCCTCGCCGTCGATGGTCACCAGCGGCACGTCACTCAGGTCCACGCGCTTGCGCTTGTCCTGCACCCGCACCTTGTCCGGCAGCGAGCGCGCCTGCGCGATGCACGCTTCGGAGAATTCGTGCGGCACGCTGTACTTGCGCACCGCGATCTCGATCTCCATGCCGGGATCGTCGACCTCGCCCAGCACTTCCTTGACGCGGCCCACCGGCTGGCCATAGAGGCTCGGCGGCTCGGTCAGTTCGACCACCACCACCTGGCCCGCCTTGGCGAGACCGGTGGCGCCCTTGGGCACCAGCACGTCCTGGCCGTAGCGCTTGTCTTCGGGGGCCACCAGCCACACGCCGCTTTCGTGCAGCAGGCGGCCGATGATGGGATGCGGGGGCCGCTCGATGATCTCCACCACGCGGCCTTCGGGGCGGCCCCGGCGGTCCTGGCGGACGATGCGCGCGCGCACGCGATCGCGGTGCAGCACCGCGCGCATTTCATTCGGAGGCAGGTAGATGTCGGCTTCGCCGTCGTCGCGCACCACGTAGCCGTGGCCGTCGCGGTGTCCCTGGATCGCGCCCTCGATCTCATCGACCAGGCCGGAATTCTTCTCTGTGCTTTTGATATACAATCTCGTTTTTCCTGAAATGCCCAGGTGGCGGAATTGGTAGACGCACTAGTTTCAGGTACTAGCGGGTAACTCCGTGGAGGTTCGAGTCCTCTCCTGGGCACCAGACACTTCGAAAAAGCCGGCGCATGCCGGCTTTTTCAATGGTGTCGTGGTTTCGGTCACGGCAGGCATCATAAGCCTGCGCGGGTTGGGCATGTGCGGCGCTCAGATCGGCTCGGCGACGAGGTCGTGTCCATCGGTGGCGACGATGCGCGCTTGCGTGAACTCGCCCACCGCCAGCCGCTTGCTCAGCTTGCGCGGCGGCAGCAGGCGGACCGTGCCGTCGATCTCGGGGGCGTCCGCATAGGAGCGGCCCACGCCGCCCTTGCGGCCCAGCGCCGGCGCCGCATCCACCAGCACCTGCATGGTCGCACCCACGCGGCGTTGCAGCCGCGCAGCCGACACTTCCTCGGCCACCGCCATGAAGCGCGCCCGTCGTTCCTCGCGCACTTGCTGCGGCAGCATGCCCGGCAATTCGTTGGCGGCCGCACCTTCCACCGGGCTGTACGCAAAGCAGCCGGCACGATCGATCTGCGCCTCGCGCACGAAGTCGAGCAGGTGCTGGAACTCCTCTTCGGTCTCGCCCGGGAAGCCGGCGATGAAGGTGCTGCGCACCACGATCTCGGGGCACAGCTCGCGCCAGCGGGAAATGCGCTCGAGGTTGCGTTCGCCGCTGGCGGGACGCTTCATCCGGCGCAGCACGTCGGGGTGGCTGTGCTGGAACGGCACGTCGAGATAAGGCAGCACGAGGCCGCTGGCCATCAGCGGAATCACTTCATCCACATGTGGGTACGGATACACGTAGTGCAAGCGCACCCACGCGCCATGCGGCTGCGCCAGTTCGCCGAGCGCGGCCACGAGATCGAGCATGCGCGTCTTCACCGGCCGGCCGTTGAAGAAGCCGGTGCGGTACTTGACGTCCACGCCATACGCGGAGGTGTCCTGGCTGACCACCAGCAGTTCCTTCACGCCGCTCTCGAACAGGGCCTTGGCTTCCTTCAGCACGTCGCCCACCGGACGGCTCACCAGGTCGCCACGCATGGAAGGGATGATGCAGAAGGTGCAGCGATGGTTGCAGCCCTCGCTGATCTTGAGATAAGCGTAGTGCTTCGGCGTGAGCTTGATGCCCGTGGGCGGCACCAGGTCGACGAAGGGATCGTGCGGCTTGGGCAGGTGCGCGTGCACCGCGTCCATCACCTCCTGCGTGGCATGCGGGCCGGTGACGGCCAGCACCGAGGGATGGATCTCGCGCACCATGTTGTCGCTGGCCGCGCCCGCCCGCGCGCCCAGGCAACCCGTGACGATCACCCTGCCGTTGGCCGCCAGCGCCTCGCCGATCGTGTCGAGGCTTTCCTTGACGGCGTCGTCGATGAAGCCGCAGGTGTTGACGATCACCAGGTCCGCGCCTTCGAAGGTCTTGGACGTGGTGTAGCCCTCGGCGCTCAGCTGGGTGAGGATCAGTTCGGAATCGGTCAGGGCCTTGGGACAGCCGAGGCTGACGAAGCCCACCTTGGGCGAGGCTGTGGCGGCGGGGGTGTCCAGGACTGCGAGGGCGCTCATCTCCCTATTGTCCCTGATGACGAATGACCTCGTGTCCTGGCGGACGCTCGATGACGAATGAGGCGGCCGACCGCTCCACCTGCGTCATCCGTCATTGCGTCATTTCTTGATCCCGAACGCCCCCAGCATCTGCTCGGTGTTCTTCTGCATTTGCTCCTGCATCTTCTCGAACATCGTCTTGGACTGTTCGGCGTAGTTGCCGATCACGCCCTGCATCAGCGGATTGGGCACCTTCATCAGCTGCGTCCACATCTCGGGCGTGAAATTCTTCGTCTGTTCGGCCATCTGGCCCTGCAGGTCGGTGAAGGCCTGCACGTTCTTCTCGAGATAGCTGCCCATGAAGCCCTGCATGGCATGGCCGTAGAAGCGGATGATGTTGGCCAGCGCGGCCTCGGTGAACATCGGCGCGCCGCCCGCCTCTTCCTCGAGGATGATCTGCAGCAGGATGCTGCGCGTGAGGTCCTCGTTGGTCTTGGCGTCGCGCACCACGAAGGCCTGGGTGTCCATCACCAGCTGCTTGACTTCGGCGAGCGTGATGTAGGCGGAGGTTTCGGTGTCGTAGAGCCGGCGGTTCGGGTACTTCTTGATGACGCGCTGCACTTGCTTGGCGGCGCCGGCTTTCTTGCTGGTCACGAACGGGACTCCTGGTGGCGGGTTCGCCCCCGCACTGTTGCGTTGCAACAGATTCTAGGGAGGCGCGCGGCCCTGCATGGCGGGAACAACCCTAAGCGCCGGATGCGTGCGAAGTACACGGGCCGGGCCGCGCCGCATCATACCCAGCGGGGCTTTGCTGGAAACGGCCGGGCCGCTGGCGTATCCTTGCGGCCGTGTTGTCGTGGCCATCCGGCCGTCTGGAGATCTTTCCCGTGAAATGGGCCCTGGTTGTTCTGTATGTCCTCTCGATCGGGTGGATCCACTTTCGCGGGCGCGTGCGCCATCGCCTGGGCAAGCAGGTCTTCGACCACTCCGCCTTCGTCGCGCCCTTGAATGTCCTGATGTACGCGTTCTCGCGCGTGCCGGCCAAGCCCTACCTGCCGGTGCAGGAATGGCCCGAGCTGCTCGAACTGCAGAAGAACTGGCACGTGATCCGCGACGAGGGCGAAGAACTGGCGCGGCTGCGCGCCGTCAAGGCCGCCGACAACAACGACGCCGGCTTCAACTCCTTCTTCAAGGAAGGCTGGAAGCGCTTCTATCTCAAGTGGTACGAGGTGAGGCCGGAGTCCGCCGAGCGCCTGTGCCCGCGCACCGTCGAACTCCTGCGCAACACGCCCTGCATCAAGGCCGCGCTCTTTGCCGAACTGCCGCCGCGCGCCAAGCTCAACGCACACCGCGACCCCTATGCCGGATCGCTGCGCTACCACCTCGGCCTGCGCACGCCCAACGACGACAGCTGCCGCATCTACGTCGATGGCGAGCCCTATAGCTGGCGCGACGGCGAAGGCGTGATCTTCGACGAGACCTACATCCACTGGGTGCGCAACGACACCGACGAGTCGCGCATGATCCTGCTGTGCGACATCGAACGGCCCATGAAGTACCGCTGGGCGCAGGCCGCGCAAGGCTGGGTGTCGCGCAACGTCATGAGCGCCGCGGCCTCGCCCAACGAGGCCAGCGACCGCACCGGCCTGATCAACAAGCTGTTCCTCGTCTCCTTCCACGCCGGCCGCATGCGCCGCCGCTTCAAGCAGTGGAACCGCACCGCCTACCGCGCGACCAAGCTGGCGCTGGTGGTGGGCGCCGTGGCGTTCCTCGTCTGGATCTGATCGCCTGATCCCCTGATCCCCTGATCCCCTGATCGCCAGGCGGGCCCCCATGGGCCCGCTTTTGCGTTCCGCGGCTGTGGCACGGGCCTTGCGGAGCATCTGCCGTACATGGATGGATGCCCCCGCATGGTGCAGATGCCGCTCACCGCCGCCCGCGCCCGCAGGGCGCGCTGTCCTCCCTTCTCGTATCGGCCGGCGGGCGATGCCACCGTGGTGCGCCGCCTGCGCAATGCGGGTGCGCGGGCGCACGGCATCGACATTTCCCACCGCGGCCGCTGACTCGCGCCTCCCGCAGCGCTGCCGACCGCCTGAACCGCAAGACCATGGAAGAAACCGAAGTCCTGAACTACGTCAGGGCCGCGGCGCTGGCGGTCGGCATTCCGCTGACCGACGCACGCGCCCAAGCCGTGGCCCTGCACCTGGGCCGCAGCGTCGCCATCGCGCGGCTGCTGGAACAGGCGCCGCTCGCGCCCGCCGACGAGCCGGCCGAGGTCTATCGGCCGGCGCCCTTCCCGCAGGAGGACCCAGCATGAACACCGTCGAGATCCTGGGCGCGGTCGCCAGCGGTGCGGCGAGCGCACGCGAAGTGTGCGATGCCGCCCTGGACCGCATCGCCGAGAGCGAGCCGCGCATCAATGCCTTTACCGAGCGCACGACCGCACGGGCCCGTTCCGAAGCCGACGCGGTGGATGCGCGCCGCGCCCGCGGCGAGGTGCTGCCGCCGCTGGCCGGCCTGCCTTATGCGGTGAAGAACCTGTTCGACATTGCCGGCATCACGACGCTGGCCGGCTCGAAGATCAATCGCGAGCTACCCCCTGCGCGGGCAGACGCCGTGCTGGTGCAGCGGCTGCAGGCGGCCGGTGCGGTGCTGCTGGGCGCGCTGAACATGGACGAATACGCCTACGGCTTCAGCACCGAGAACACGCACTACGGCCCCACGCGCAACCCGCGCGATCCCTCGCGCATGGCCGGCGGCTCCTCGGGCGGCTCGGGTGCGACGGTGGCGGCGGGCCAGCTGCCCCTGGCCCTCGGCTCCGACACCAACGGCTCGATCCGCGTGCCGGCATCGCTGTGCGGCGTATGGGGTCTCAAGCCCACGTTCGGACGGCTCTCGCGCCGCGGCAGCTATCCCTTCGTGCACAGCCTCGACCACCTCGGGCCGCTGGCCGACAGCGTCGAAGGGCTGGCGTTCGCCTACGACGCCATGCAGGGGCCCGATCCGCTGGACCCCGGCTGCCACGCGCTGCGGGTGCAGCCCGCCGCGGCGCAGCTGGCGCGCGGCGTCGCCGGGCTGCGCATCGGCGTGCTGGGCGGCTACTTCCACGAAATGGCCAGCGCACCCGCGCGCAGCGTCGCACAGCTTGCGGCACGAACCCTCGGCGCACGCGCCGAGGTCGAGTGGCCCGATGCCGCGATCGGCCGCGCCGCCGCCTTCCTGATCACCGCCAGCGAAGGCGGCAGCCTGCACCTGGACGACCTGCGCAAGCGGCCGGACGACTTCGAGCCGCTCTCGGTGGACCGCTTCCTCTCGGGCCTGCTGCAACCCGCGGACTGGACGCTGCGGGCGCAGCGCTTTCGCCGCATCTATCGCGACCGCGTCAATGCCCTGTTCCAGGATTGGGACGTGCTCATTGCCCCGGCCACGCCGGTGCCGGCGCCCACCATCGGCGATGACTGGATCGCCATCAACGGCCAGCGCCATCCGAGCCGCGCGGCACTGGGCCTGCTCACGCAACCGATCTCCTTCGCGGGCTGCCCGGTGGTTGCCGCCCCGTTGTGGCCGGAAGGCACGGGCGGCTTGCCGATCGGCGTGCAGCTGATCGCTGCGCCGTGGAACGAAGACCTGTGCCTGCGCGCCGCCAAGGTGCTGCAGGACAGCGGAGTCGCGCACTTGTGAAAGACATGGACATCAACCTCCCCGAAGTGCTGGCCGAAGTCGCCGCGCAATTCGCCCGTTACGAGCAGGCGCTCACGAACAACGAGGTCGGCGTGCTCGACGAGTTGTTCTGGAACAGCCCGCACACGCTGCGTTACGGCGTCGGCGAGAACCTGTACGGCCACGAAGCGATCGCGCAGTTCCGCGCCGAGCGGCCGTCGCAGGGGCTTGCCCGCGATGTGCTGAAGACGGTCATCACCACTTACGGCCGCGACTTCGCCACTGCGAACATCGAATTCCGCCGCGCCGGCAGCCCCCGCACCGGCCGCCAGAGCCAGACCTGGGCGCGCACGCCCGAGGGCTGGCGGGTGGTGGCCGCGCACGTCAGCCTGCTCGCATGAAGGCCGCATCCCTTTCCATCGTTCGTCCCCTGTGAGGAGAGTTCCATGAATCAGCAGATCCATCGCCGCGACGCGCTCAAGTCGCTGGCCGCCCTCTCGGCGCTGGGCGCCAGCCCCTTCGCCTTCGCCCAGAAGGCGCTGACCGTGGGCGTGATCTACGTCGGCCCGCGCGACGACTACGGCTACAACCAGGCGCAGTTCGAGGCCGTGACGGCGCTCAAGAAGACCTCCGGCATCAAGGTGGTCGAAGAGGAGCAGGTGCCCGAGACCAACGCCGTGCAGAAGACCATGACCGGCATGATCCAGCAGGACGGCGCCAGCCTGCTGTTCCCCACCTCGTACGGCTATTTCGACCCGCACGTGCTGGCGGTCGCGCCCAAGTACCCGGACGTGCGCTTCGCGCATTGCGGCGGCCTGTGGACCGCGGGCAAGCACCCCACCAACGTCGGCAGCTACTTCGGCTACATCGACGAGTGCCAGTTCCTCAATGGCGTGATCGCCGGCCACATGACCAAGAGCAACAAGCTCGGTTTCGTCGCCGCCAAGCCGATCCCGCAGGTGCTGCGCAACATCAACGCGTTCACGATGGGCGCCCGCTCGGTCAAGCCGAACATCACCACCCAGGTGATCTTCACCGGCGACTGGTCCATGCCCGTCAAGGAAGCGGAAGCGACCAACAGCATGGCCGACCAGGGCGCCGACGTGTTCACCATGCACGTCGACGGCCCGAAGGTGATCGTCGAGACCGCGGCCCGGCGCGGCAAGATGGTCTGCGGCTATCACGCGAGCCAGGCCAAGCTGGCGCCCAATGCCTACCTCACGGGCGCCGAGTGGAACTGGCTGACCGCGTACAACACCTTCGTGGACGCGGCGCGCAACGGCAAGCCGCATCCCAACCTGCTGCGCGGCGGCCTCAAGGAAGGCTACGTGAAGATGTCGGCCTACGGGCCGATGGTCCCCCAGGCGGCACGCCGGCAGGCCGATGCGGTCAAGGCGCAGATGGTCGCCGGCAGCTTCGACATCTTCAAGGGCCCGCTGAAGGACAACAAGGGCAACGTCGCGATTCCGGCGGGCAAGTCCATCAAGCAGACCGACCCGGTGCTGGAGCAGATGAACTATCTGGTCGAAGGCGTCATCGGCACCGCCGCCTGAAGGGGACAGACGCATGCGCGCCATCCTGCGCGAAGCCATGCTGCCGTGCGCCGCCATCGCGGCGGCGCTGGGGCTGTTCGGCATCTTCGTTGCCTTTGCCGGCGCCAGTCCCGTCGAGGTGTGGCGCACGCTCTTCACGGGCGCGTTCGGTAGCTGGTTCTCCTGGCAGAACACGCTGCAGCGGGCCGCGCCCCTGATGCTCACCGCGCTCTGCGTGGCCATCCCCATGCGCGCCGGGCTGGTGATCATCGGCGGCGAAGGCGCGCTGGTGCTGGGCGGACTGGGCTGTGCCGCAGCCGCGCAGATGCTGCCCCTAGTCGGCTTGGCCGGCAGCGTGGTGGCCTGCCTCGCGGGCGCACTGCTGGGCGCGCTGTGGATCATGCTGGCGGGCTGGCTGCGCCAGTGGCGGGGCGTCAACGAGACGATCAGCAGCCTGCTGCTGGCGTACGTGGCGAGCGGGCTGTTCCTGCACCTGGTCGAAGGGCCGCTGCGCGATCCGGCCAGCCTGAACAAGCCGTCGACGTACGCGCTGAACGAAAGCCTGCGCATCTCCGGCATCGCGGGCTCGGACGTGCACTGGGGTTTCGTGCTGGGCGTGGTGGCCTGCATCGCCGCGGCGTTCTGGCTGCACAAGACGCCTTCGGGCTTCGCGGTGCGCGTGGTCGGCGGCAACCTGCGCGCGGCGCGCCTGGTCGCCCTGCCCGCCTCCGCGCTGATCCTGCTGGCGTGCGGCCTCGGCGGCGCATCGGCGGGGCTGGCCGGGGCGGTCGAAGTGGCCGCGGTGCACACGACGGCCAACGCGTCGATCATGGTGGGCTACGGCTACACCGGCATCCTCGTCGCCTTCATCGCCCGGCACAACCCGCTGGCGGTGATCCCGGTGGCCATCCTGTTCGGCGGCTTCGGCGCGGCCGGCAGCCTGCTGCAACGGCGACTCGGACTGCCCGATGCCGCGGTGCTGGTGCTGCAGGGCATCGCCTTCGTGCTGATCCTCGCCAGCGAGGTGCTGCGCGACGTGGATTGGACCTCGCTGCTGGCGCGCCTGCGCCGCACCGCTTCAGCGCCCGTGCAGCCGGCGCCGCAGACATCATGACGTCCGACCAGATCATCGGCCTCGCGGCCGGCATTCTCGGCGGTGCGCTGAGGGTGGGCGCGCCCTTTCTCTTCGTGAGCCTGGGCGAGTGCATCACCGAAAAGGGCGGGCGCATCAACCTGGGCCTCGAAGGCGTGCTGGTGCTTTCGGCCATGGCCGGTTTTGCCGGATCCTGGCTCACGGGTTCCCCCTGGCTGGGCGTGCTGTGCGCCATGGCGGCCGGCGCGGCGCTCTGCGCGTTGCACGGCGTGCTGTGTTCGCTGCCGCGCGTGAACGACGTCGCCACCGGCATCGCGCTGATGCTCCTCGGCATGGGCCTCGCGTTCTTCCTGGGCAAGCCCCTGATCCAGCCGCAGGCCGCGCAGTTGCCGCCGCTGGCCCTGGGCAACTGGAGCGCATCGTCCGCGATCCGCTCGGCGCTGCAGATCAACCCGCTGGTGCCGCTGGGCGTGCTGCTGGCGGGCGCCTTGTGGTGGGCCTTTGCCAACACGCGGCCCGGGCTGTTGCTGCGGATGGCGGGCGACTCCGCCAATGCCGCGCGCACGCTGGGCTATTCCGTCAACGGCATCCGCATCGCGGCGACGGTCGCCGGCGGCGCCGTTGCCGGCCTGGGCGGCGCCTGCCTCACGCTGTTCTATCCGGGCAGCTGGAACGAAGGCATCTCCGGCGGCCAGGGCCTGATCGCCGTGGCGCTGGTGATCTTCGCGCGCTGGAATCCGCTGCGCTGCGTGGGCGCGGCGCTGCTGTTCGGCGGCGCCGGGGCGATCGGCCCCGCGCTGCAGTCGATCGGCATCGGCTGGGGCTACCACCTGTTCAACATCGTCCCCTATGTGCTGACCCTGGTCATCCTGGTCTTCTCGTGCAAACCAGGACAGCTGGCCGCCGGCGCGCCCGGGGAATTCTCTGCGAGGTAATGCAATGTCCGGTCTGGGTGGCTTGAACAAGTCGAAGCACGGCGTGGCGGTGGGCCTGGTGCAGCTGCAACTGCCCGTGGTCGCAACGAAGGCGGATCTCGCGCGGCAGACGCAGCGCATCTGCGAACTGGTGGGCAAGGCCAGGCGCAACCAGGGGACCATGGACCTGGTGGTGTTCCCCGAGTACTCGCTGCACGGGCTCTCGATGGACACCAATCCGGAAATCATGTGCACGCTCGAGGGTCCCGAGGTTGCGGCCTTCCAGGCGGCGTGCGAGCAGCATCGCATCTGGGGCTGCTTCTCAATCATGGAGGCCAACCCCGGCGGCAATCCGTACAACAGCGGCCTGATCATCGACGCCACCGGCGCGATCCGCCTGTACTACCGCAAGCTGCATCCGTGGGTGCCGGTGGAACCGTGGGAACCCGGCAACCTGGGCGTGCCGGTCTGCGACGGCCCGAACGGCAGCAAGCTGGCGCTGATCATCTGCCATGACGGCATGTTCCCCGAGATGGCGCGCGAGGCCTCGTACAAGGGCGCGGAGATCATCCTGCGCACCGCGGGCTACACGGCACCGATCCGCCACGCGTGGAAGATCAGCAACCAGGCCAATGCCTTCAGCAACCTCGTGTACACGGCCAGCGTCTGCCTGAGCGGCAGCGACGGCAGCTTCGACAGCATGGGCGAAGGCATGTTCTGCAACTTCGACGGCACCGTGCTGGTGGAAGGCGGCGGCCGGCCCGACGAGATCGTCACCTGCGAACTGCGGCCCGACCTGCTGCGCGAGGCGCGCACCGGCTGGGGCGTCGAGAACAACATCTACCAGCTCTATCACCGAGGCTACGTCGCGGTGAAGGGCGGCGCGCAGGACTGTCCCTATACGTACATGCAGGACATGGCCGCGGGGACGTACCAGCTGCCGTGGGACGTGCAGGTGAGGGATGGGACGTCGTGCGGGTTTGCGGCGCCTGCGCGCGAGTACATCGGCGCCGAAGCGAATCCGGTGATGGCGGAAGCGCCGAGCGCCCCCACCCCAGCCCTCCCCCGCAGGGGGAGGGAGCAAAACCTGAAGAAGGTGGCCTGACCATGCAAAGCTTCGTTCTCGCCAATCCTTACCGCTGGCCTTTCGACGGCGACATGACGCCGGCCAATACGGCCCTCATCGTGATCGACATGCAGATCGACTTCTGCGGTCCTGGCGGCTACGTCGACAAGATGGGCTACGACATCTCGCTCACGCGCGCACCGATAGCGCCGCTGCGCCGGGTGATGGCGGCGTTGCGCGCGCAGGGCCTGGCCGTGATGCACACGCGCGAGGGCCATCGGCCCGACCTGTCCGACCTGCCGGCCAACAAGCGCTGGCGCTCGCGCCAGATCGGCAGCGACGGCGTGGGCATCGGCGACGCCGGCCCCTGCGGCCGCATCCTGGTGCGCGGCGAACCAGGCTGGGAGATCATCCCCGAGCTCGCACCGCTGCCGGGCGAAGTGGTTATCGACAAGCCGGGCAAGGGATCGTTCTGCGCCACCGATCTCGAGCTCGTGCTGCGCACGCGCGGCATCCGCAACCTGGTGCTCGCGGGCATCACCACCGACGTCTGCGTGCACACCACGATGCGCGAGGCCAACGACCGCGGCTTCGAATGCCTGGTGCTGTCCGACTGCACGGCGGCCACCGACCGCGGCAACCACGAGGCGGCCCTGAAGATGATCACCATGCAGGGTGGCGTGTTCGGCGCCCACGCCACCTCCGGTGCGCTGCTGGAGGCGCTATGAACATCACCTCCGTCGCGCCGCCCACCGGCGCCATGGCGCTGGAAACCTGGCAACTGACGAAGCGCTTCGGCCGCCTCACCGCCCTGGACGCCGTCACCCTCAAGGTGGCGCCGGGGTCGGTGCACGCGCTGCTCGGGGAGAACGGGGCCGGCAAGAGCACGCTGGTGAAGTGCATCGCCGGCTTCCATCGCGCCGAGCAGGGCAGCATCGTGGTCGACGGGCGCGAGCAGGACATCGCATCGCCGGTCAAGGCGCGCGCGCTGGGCATCGGCATGGTCTACCAGCACTTCACGCTGGCCCCCGGCATGACCGTGGCCGAGAACCTGCTGCTGGCCGGTGGCCAGGTGCCGGGCGTGATCGCCTGGAAGCGCAAGCGCGCGCAACTGCAGGCGTTCCTGGCCGCGACGCCGTTCCGCCTCGATCTCGACGCCCGACCGCTGGAACTCTCGGCCGGCGAAAAGCAGAAGCTCGAATTGCTCAAGCAGCTGTATCTGCGGCCGCGCCTGTTGATCCTGGACGAACCCACCTCGGTGCTCACGCCGCAGGAGGCCGACGAGGTGCTGGGCCACGTGCGGGAGTTCGCGCGCGCCGGCCTGTGCACCGTGCTGCTGATCACGCACAAGTTCCGCGAGGTCATGGCGTACGCCGACGAGGTCACGGTGCTGCGCCGCGGCCAGGCCGTGCATCACTGCGCCGTGGCCACGACCGATGCCGCGCAGCTCGCGCAGGCCATGGTGGGGGACAGCGCGGCGACCGGCAGCGGGCGCGCGCCGACTCGCCCGGCGGCACCGCGCAGCGGCGACACAGTGCCGGCCTTGCAGGTCGATGGCCTGAGCGTGATGGGCGACCGCGGCGCGCTTGCCGTCCGCGGCTTGTCGCTGCAGGTCCGCCGGGGGGAGATCCTCGGCGTGGCCGGCGTCTCGGGCAACGGCCAGCGCGAGCTGGTCGAGGCGCTGGTCGGCCAGCGCGAGCGCGCGGGCGGCACGGTGCGCGTGCTGGGCGAACCCTATGCGGCGCGCCGCGCCGACAACCACCGCCTGAAGGTGCGCAGCCTGCCGGAGGAACCGCTGCGCAATGCCTGCGTGGCCGACCTGAGCGTCGCCGAGAACATGGCCTTGCGCGACTTCGACCGGCCGCCGCTCGCGACGCGCGGCCTGCTGCGCATGGCACATTGGCGCAGCCGCGCGCGCGAGTGGATCGCCGCCTACGGGATCAAGACCCAGGGCGAGGACGCGCCGATTCGCAGCCTCTCGGGCGGCAACGTGCAGCGCGCCGTGCTGGCACGCGAGCTGGCCGGCGACATCAACGTGCTGATCGCCGCCAATCCGGTGTTCGGCCTGGACTTCGCCGCGGTGGCGGAGATCCATCGCCGCCTGCGCGAGGTGCGCGATCGGGCGGGCGCGGTGCTGTTGATCAGCGAGGACCTCGACGAACTGATCGAGCTGGCAGACCGCATCGTCGTCATGAGCGAAGGCCGCGTGGTCCACGAGTGCGCGGCGGCGCAGGCCGACCGGCGCGTGCTCGGCGCCCACATGGGCGGCGGGCACCACGGCACGGCCGCCCCGGTGGCGACGCCAACACCCCCCGCGCCCGCCGATGCGCCGCTGGAAGAGGCGGCGGCGTGAGCACGGTTGCGGCGCTGCCCTTCCCCTACGTCTTCGAGCCGGCGCGCAGCGCGCTGGTCATCATCGACATGCAGCGGGATTTCATCGAGCCGGGCGGCTTTGGCGAGACGCTGGGCAATGACGTCGGCCTGCTGGCGGCGATCGTGCCGGCCTGCCAGCGCGTGCTGCACGCGTGGCGGGCGGCCGGCGCGCTGGTGGTGCACACCCGCGAGTCGCATGCGCCCGACCTCTCGGACTGTCCGCCGGCCAAGCGGCTGCGCGGCGATCCGTCCCTGCGCATCGGCGACGCCGGGCCGATGGGACGCATCCTCGTGCGGGGCGAACCGGGCAACGCCATCATCGACGCCCTCGCGCCGGCGCCCGGCGAGATCGTCATCGACAAGCCCGGCAAGGGTGCCTTCCATGCGACCCGGCTGGATGCGGCACTGCGCGAACGCGGCATCACCCACCTGGTCTTCATGGGCGTCACCACCGAAGTCTGCGTGCAGACCTCGATGCGCGAGGCGAACGATCGCGGCTACGACTGCCTGCTGCTGGAGGACTGCACCGAAAGCTACTTCCCGCGCTTCAAGGCCGCGACCCTGGAGATGATGCACGCGCAGGGCGGCATCGTCGGCTGGACGGCGCCCAGCGTTGGCGTGCTCACGGCACTGACGGCAGTGCAAGTCTCCGGCACGGAATGGATGTCGTCCCGGGCTTGACCCGGGATCCACGACGACGTGTGCGGAAGCGCCGCATCGATTGCGGGTCAAGCCCGCAATGACCTCCCTGCGTCGCCATCTGGAGCTATGACGGGCCGGCGCAGCGGGCACGACGGGAAGACCTGAAAAGCAAAAACCCGCCCCCTTTCGGGAGCGGGTTCGTACCTGCGGGAATCATTGGTGGGCCGTGGAGAGATCGAATCTCCGACATCCTCCACGTCAAAGAGGCGCTCTACCGCTGAGCTAACGGCCCGTGTTATCTGTCCGACGCAAGCCAGCGATGCAGCCTGCGTCAGCCCGCAAGTATAGCAGCACTCGAACCGCCTCTCGCAGGCCGGACGCCCGGTTCTCGACGCCGATCGCCGCCGACTCAGAGCGGGCCCCACGGCTTCCTCTGGCGCTGTCCGTGCGGCAGGAGTGCCCGCATTTGCGCCGCTTCTTTCCGGGCCGCCAGCAGTGCTTCGAGCTGCTCCGGTGACTCGCGCAGCCACAGCTTGTAAACCGTCTTGCGCGCTCCGCCGGCCCGCACCCGCACCGTCCAGTGGTAGGGGGCGGGGGCGTCCGTTTCGGTGGCCGGCGTGGTCGCCTGCGATACCAGCGCGTCGAAGTCGCCGTTGCGGATCCGCCTGGCCAGCGTCTCGCCCGAGCTGGCATAGGTCGAAGCGAAGGAGCCATCCTGCCGCAGCGGCAGCGACTCCACCCTGACTGCCTGCTCGCAGGCGATCAGAAGGCATTCCAGCATGGGGTCCATGGCCGGGATCATGGCGGACTGTCGGCTGGCTTGCCTGGCGGCTTGCGCGAGCGACTGCTCCGGCGTCGCACCGACCTACCGCCGCTGCGCAGCCCGCACTCCCCGCACGTCGCGCACCGCGGTCAGCACCTGGCCGAGGCGGTGCGAGTCGGCGATCTCCACCGTGAAGGTCATCCAGGCGGTGTCCTTCACGGTCTGCGTCTGCACGCCGATGACGTTCATCTTCTCCTTGGCGAACAGTTCGGAGATGTCGCGCAGCAGGCCCTGCCGATCGGCCGCCTCGATGGCCACGTCGACCGGGTAGACCGCCGACTCGCCGCCTTTGGGCCGGCCCCACTCGACGTCGATCACGCGCTCGGGATCGCGCCCGGCGATGTCGCGAAAGCTCGCGCAGTCCTTGCGGTGGATGCTCACGCCCTTGCCGCGCGTGACGAACCCGCTGATCACATCCGGCGGCGCCGGCTTGCAGCAGCGCGCCAGTTGCGTCATCAAGGAATCGACCCCCACCACCAGCACGCCGCCCTTGCCCGCTTTCTGCGTCGCCGGCTTCCACTTCTTGGCGAGCAGGAGCTCGTCGTCGCTCGGCGCGGGCAGCGGCGGATGCAGCAGCACCTCGATGTTGCGCAGCGAGAATTCGTCCTTGCCGACGACCCCGAACAGGTCCTCCGCCGACTTGAATCCGAGCTGCGAAGCCAGGTCCTCCAGCTTGATGGCGGTCTTGCCTTCGCGCTGCAGCAGGCGCTCGACCAGCTCGCGGCCGCGCGCCACCGTCTCGTGCCGCGCCTGCTCGTTGAACCAGGCCCGCACCTTGGACCGGGCCCGGGGGCTGGCCAGGAAACCCAGCTCGGGATTCAGCCAGTCGCGCGAGGGGCCGCCCTCCTTCGCCGCAACGATCTCCACGGTCTGGCCATTCGCCAGCTGCGTGTTCAGCGGCACCATCGCGCCATCGACACGCGCACCGCGGCAGCGATGGCCCAGGGTCGTGTGCAGCGTATAGGCGAAGTCCACCGGGGTGGCGCCGCGCGGCAGCTCCACGATCGCGGCCTGCGGCGTCAGCACGTAGATGCGGTCCTCGAACAGGCCCTCGGCGGACCCGGCCAGGTCGCGCTCCCACGCCAGCAGCTGGCGCAGCACCGCGATCTTGGTGTCGTATTCGCTGGAGGCGCTGACGCCGGCATAGCCCCTGGCGCCCGCCTCCTTGTAGGCCCAGTGCGCCGCCACGCCATGCTCGGCGTGTTCGTGCATGCGCTGCGTGCGGATCTGGATCTCGATCGGCCGGCCGGCCGCATCGCGCACCACCGTGTGCAGCGACTGGTAGCCGTTCGCCTTCGGCCGCGCGATGTAGTCGTCGAACTCGTCGGCGATCGGCGCGAAGCGCTCGTGCACCCACGCGAGGGCGGCATAGCAGTCCTGCACGTCCGGCACGATCACCCGCAGCGCCCGCACGTCCAGCACCTGCGCGAAGTCCAGCGACTTGCCGCGCATCTTCTTGACGATGCTGTAGATGTGCTTGGGCCGGCCGCTCACCTGCGCGGCGATGCCCTGCCCGCGCAGGTCGGATTCGAGCCGGCTGCGCAATTGCTCGACGTACTGCTCGCGCTCGACGCGCTTTTCGTCCAGCCAGCGCGCCACGCCCTTGTACGTGTCGGGCTCGAGGAAGCGGAAGGCCAGGTCCTCCATCTCCCACTTCACCTGCCAGATGCCCAGGCGATTGGCCAGCGGCGCGAACACGTTCAGCGCCTCGCGCGCCACCGCTTCGGGGACCACCTGCTTGGTCGCGGCGTAGTAGCGCAGCGTCTGCAGGCGCGAGGCGAGGCGCAGCATCACCACGCGCAGGTCGCGCGAAAAGGCGAGCAGCATCTTGCGCACGTTCTCGGTCTGGGCGCGCGCGTCTTCGCGCGTTTCCTCGGCCTGTGCTCGGCGCGCCTGGCGCTGCACGCGCACCAGCTTGGTGGTCTCGATCGCCAGTGCGGCGTAGCTTTCGCCGAAGGCCTTGGCGATCACTTCCTGCGGCTTGTTCAGGTGGGTGCAGGCGTAGACCAGGTAGCTGGCGGCCTGCATGGCCTCGGAGCCGCCCATGGTCTTGAGGATGGCAGCCACCGCATCGGCGTGGGCGAGCGTGTTCTCGCCGGTGTCCAGCGTCTCGCCGGCAATCAGCGGCTCGGCGAAGGCCCGGGCGCGGGCGAGCGCGTTGGCCTGCTGCGGCAACGACTGCTCCGCGGCCGCCACCAGCTCCGGCACGACGACGGCGGCGTCACCCTGTTCCGCTGCGTGGCTCTTCATGGGTCACCGGTTCTTCGGCCAGCAGGAAGGCGCGCACCGCCTCGACCTGGTCGGCCGCCACCAGCGTGGGCGCGTGGCCCACCCCGGCGAATTCCACCAGCCGCGGCTTCGGGCCACGGCGCATCATTTCCTCGGCGGTCGCGGGCGCGAGCAGGTCCGAGTCGGCGCCGCGCAGCAGCAGCGTGCGCGCACGGATCGCATCGTAGAACTGCCACAGCGTCGCCTGGCCCGCCGCCGCCGCGGCCTGCGTCATAGCGCGAAAAGGGACGGCGATCGCCGGGTCGTAGTGCAGCGTGAAGCCGCCACCAGGCAGCGACTTCACCATCGCCTGCGACAGCTCCAGCCATTGCTCCGGAGTGTGCGGACCGAAGCCGCGCGAGATCTGCCACATCGCCTCGGCCGCCTGCTGCACGGTGTCGAAGCGGCCCGTGTTCCCGAGATAGCCGCCGATGCGCTGCAGCGCCGACCACTCGATCACCGGGCCGACGTCGTTCAGGACCAGGCTGCGAATCGGCACCGGCAGCGGCAGGCCCGGCGCGCCGGCCAGCGTCATGCCGATCAGGCCGCCCATGCTGGTGCCCACCCAGTCGAGGCTGGCGATGGGCGCGGCCGCGTGCAAGGCGCCCAGCAACTGCAGCATGTCGGCGACGTAGGTGGGCATGGCGTAGCCCATGGGATCGGCCAGCCATTCGCTGCGGCCGCGGCCGACCACGTCGGGACAGGCCACGCGCACGCCTTGCTCGCCCGCTTGCACCAGCGCATCGGCCAGCGTGTCGAAGTCGCGGCCCTGGCGCGACAGGCCGTGGGCGCACACCACCAGGTGCGGCGCATCGGGTGCACCCCATAGCCAGTACGCCATGCGATGACTGCCTACGGCATCGGGGCAGGATACGTGGTTCAGCGTAGGGACGGTCATGGGTGCGCGCGGAGCGCAAGCGAGTGCGCTTCCGCGTTTCGCGTCATCCTAAATCATCCCGCAGAGGAGACGCCACGCTCCAGGGCAAGACCGCGCTCCAGGTAAGTCCGTGGCTGTGCGAAGGTCTTCTTGAATTGCTTGCGCAAGAGCAGCGGCTGGCCATCGCGCATCGCCTACTCCCCGAGCGCCAAGTCATACGGGTGCGTCATCTCGAAGCGGTCGTCCGCCAGGTCGTAGTCCCAGCGCTCCACCTTGCAGATCCGCGGCGCGCCCGCAGCCGGCGCCGTCCACCGGATCACGTTGAGTGAATTGGGCGTGTTGTGCCGCACGCGAAGCGACAACGCGGTGCCAGCCTGCACGCAATACATGGTCCGGCCCGTGCCCTTCACGCGCGCGCACGCGTCGCTCACGTAGGGCAGGTGGATGTGGCCGCCGAGCACCAGGTCCGCGCCGGCCTGCGACCAGGCCTGCACCGCCGCGTCGGCGCCATGCAGGCGATCTTTCTCGTCCTCCGGCCGCATCACGCAGACCGGCTGGTGCGTGACCACCACGCGCAGCTGATCGCGCCGCGCGCCCTGCAGGCGCCGCGCGACGCGCTCGATCTGCCGCGGCGAGACTTCGCCGTCCTTGTGGCGCTCGGGCCGGGTGGTGTTGACGCCGATCACCAGGACGTCCGCGAACTCCAGCTCCGGCTCCAGGTTGCGCCCGAACACCCGGGCGTAACCCGCATAGGGCGCGAACAGGCGCGCGGCCACGTTGTACAGGGGGATGTCGTGATTGCCCGGCAGCGTGAGCAGGCGCTCGACCTGCAGGCCGTCGCAAAAGATCCGCGCCGCGTCGAACTGCGCGGCGCGCGCGCGCTGCGTGATGTCGCCACTGAGGATCACCGCGTCGGGCTGCTCCGCGTGGGCCAGCTTGCGGGCGGCGGCGACCACCGCCTCCTGCTCGGTGCCGAAATGGGTATCGGACAGGTGCAGCAGGACCGTCATCGGGCAGGCAGGCGCAGTGCGGGCGTGGGCATGCGCGGCAGCTTAGCGGCAGCGCCGACACGGCCGTGTCGGACTGCAGCCCTCAGTGCAGCTGGACCGACCCGGAGACGGTGACCACGACGCTCGCCTTGCCCGGCTCCACCGGCACGGCGGCCTCGGGCGCCGCAGCGGAGGCCACGGCCATGCGCATGCGCGGCATGAAGCCCGGCTCGTTGGCGTTCACGGCCACCTCGCGCAGCGTGTAGCCGCCAAAGCCGAAGCCGCGGGCCAGTTCGTTGGCCTTGCTCTTGAAGCGCTCGATGGCCATGGACTGCGCCTCGCCCTCGACGCGCGCGTGCTGCTCGCGACTGAGGCCGAAGCTCACGCCGCCGAGCGTCATGGTCTGCACGCGGCCCGCAGCCTGCGTGATGCGCGCGAAGTCGCGCCCCTCGAGCACGAGCTCGGCAGAGCCGCTCCAGCCGGTGATGTGGCCGTCGCGGTTGCGCCGTGGATACAGGGCGAAGTTACCGGTGCGCACATCGAGCTGGCCGGCCTGCGCGGTCTTGCGCACTTCGCTCAGCGCGGCATCGAGTGCGGTCTTCAGCTGCGACTGCACCGTGCCCGGGTCGCTGCCGTCGCGCGCCGTGGTGAGGGTCATGGTCAGCAGGTCCTGCTGAACCTCGACGGTGCCGCTGGCCTGCAGCTGAAGCACGTTCTGCGGCGGCGGCAGCGTCTGGCCAAAGGCGGTGGTGGCGGCAAGCAGGCACGCGGCGAGAAGGGTCGTTCTGGTCATGGCTGAGTCTGGATCCTGGGTGGCTGAGGGCGCAACCCTAGCGCATGACCTGTGCAACGCCCGTGCATCAGCTACGTCCACCAGGACACTTGTCAAGGAGGCACAGCTGGGGCAACATTTGTAACGCGGTGAAAAACCACCGCCCAAACCGGGAATCGCGCTGGACCGGCTTCAGAATCGGCGCAGTTACAAATAGGCTTCTGGAGAACCATGACGCAAGCTGCAGCACGGACCGACAAGATTCTGGTGGTGGACGACGACGCGCGTATTCGCGACCTGCTGCGCCGCTATCTCACCCAGGAGGGCTTCGAAGTCATCCTGGCCGAGGACGGCAAGGCCCTCAACCGCCTGATGCTGCGGGAAACCGCGGACCTGATCGTGCTCGATCTGATGATGCCCGGCGAAGACGGCCTGTCGATCTGCCGCCGCCTGCGGGCGGCCAACGACCGCACCCCGATCATCATGCTGACCGCCAAGGGCGAGGACGTCGACCGCATCGTCGGCCTCGAGGTCGGCGCCGACGACTACCTGGGCAAGCCCTTCAATCCGCGCGAGCTGCTGGCTCGCGTGCACGCCGTGCTGCGCCGTCGCCCGGCCCAGGAGGCACCGGGTGCGCCCTCTTCCGACAACGAGGTGGTGAACTTCGGCCCGTTTGCCTTCGACCTGGGCGCCCGCACCCTGCGCAAGAACGGCGAGGAACTGCCGCTGACCACCGGCGAATTCGCCATGCTCAAGGCCCTGGTGCGCCATCCGCGCCAGCCGCTGTCGCGCGAGAAGCTGGCGCAGCTGGCCCGCGGCCGCGAGTTCGAGCCCTTCGACCGCAGCCTGGACGTGCAGGTCTCGCGCCTGCGCAAGCTGATCGAGGCCGACCCGGCTTCGCCCCGCTATATCCAGACCGTCTGGGGGGTCGGTTACGTCTTCGTGCCGGACGGCGCGGGTTGATGGCCGGCAGCGGCGCCGCCGGGATGGAAAATCGCACGGTGCCGCTCCGCAAGGATGAATGACAAAGCTGGCGGCAGCGCCCAGAATGCGCCGATGAGCAGGACCTTTTCTTCCTTCCTCGTCACCCGGCGCGCTTCATGATCCGTGCCGTGATGACCAACGTCGAAGCCACCAGCCCCGCCCCGCTGGAAACCGCACCGGCTCCGCTCGAGATGCGGCCGCGGGTGGGGCTGTCGCTGTTCTGGCGCACCTTCTTCCTGCTGTCGCTGCTGCTGATAGGCTCCATCGTCGCCTGGCTGCAGACCTTCCGCGCGCTGGAATTCGAGCCGCGGGCGGTGCAGACGGCGCAGCAGATCGCCTCGCTGGTGAACCTGAGCCGCGCCGCGCTGGTCCATGCGGATCCGATCGCGCGCGTGTCGCTGATCAAGACCCTGGCCGACCAGGAGGGCGTGCGCATCCTGCCGCGCGAGCCGGGGGACAAGTACGCGACGCTGACCGGCAGCGCGATGGACAGGCGCATCGTCGACGAGCTGGTCGGGCGCCTGGGCAGCGGCACCGTCATGGCCAGCAGCGTCAACAAGGAAGAAGGCCTGTGGATCGGCTTCAAGATCGACCGGGACGACTACTGGATGCTGATGGACCGCACCCGGTTCTCGCAGGTGGGCGGCAAGACCTGGCTGGTGTGGCTGATCACGGCGGCGGCGCTGTCGCTGGCCGGCGCGGCGGTCATTGCGCGGCTGATCAATCGGCCGCTGAAGCAGCTGTCGTTTGCGGCCAGTCGCGTGCGCGACGGCGACTTCGATGCGAGCCGTCTGGACGAGAAGGCGGTGACCAGCGAGATCCGCGAGGTGAACATCGGCTTCAACCGCATGGCCCAGCAGCTCGCCAAGATCGAACAGGACCGCGCCGTGATGCTGGCCGGCATCTCGCATGACTTGCGCACGCCGCTGGCGCGCCTGCGCCTGGAGACCGAGATGAGCGTGGTCGATGCCGATGCGCGCGAGCACATGGCCGCCGACATCGACCAGCTCGATGCGATCATCGACAAGTTCCTCGACTACGCGCGGCCGGACCACGCGGAGCTCAAGCCCGTGGTGCTGAACGACGTGATCGAGGCCTGCATGTACGCGATCGAGGACCACGGCGACATCCGCGTGAACCTCGACATGCCCAAGAACATCCAGGTGCTGGCGGACGAGGTCGAACTCGCGCGCGTCGTCTCCAACCTGCTGGAAAACGCGCGCCGCTACGGCAAGACGCCGGAGACCGGCATCGCGGTGGTGGACATCGCTGCTCGCGCACGCAACGAATGGGTGCTGCTGAAGGTGCGCGACCACGGCATGGGCGTGTCACCCGAAGCGCTGCCGAACCTGGTCAAGCCCTTCTTCCGCGGCGATGCAGCCCGCACGGCAGCGACCGGCGCGGGCCTGGGCCTGGCGATCGTCGACAAGACGGTACAGCGCATGGGCGGGATCTTCGCGCTGGCCAACACCAGCTCGGGCGGCCTGGCGGCGCACATCAAGCTGCAGCGCCCCCGCATGATGCCGCCGGTGCCGGGGGGCAATGGCGATGCGGCGCGGCGCGAGCGCAGTGCGCCGAAGGAAGCGACGGCGTAGCGGCCGGCACTTTGAACGCAGAAGTCGCGGAAGTACGCAGAAGACGCAGAAGGACAACCTTCAAAAGGTTTTTTCTGCGATTTCTGCGTACTTTCTGCGCCTTCTGCGTTCAAGATTTCTTGAGCCTGCAGGGCCTAACCAGCGCCCACCAGTAGCACCACCGCCCGCGCCTCGATGCTCTGACCCTCACCCACCGGACCGAGCTTTTCGGCGGTCTTGGCTTTGACGTTGACCTGGCCCGCAGCGACGCCCAGCGCCTCACTGATGCGCGAACGCATTGCCTCGATGTGAGGCGCCAGCTTCGGTGCCTGCGCGATCACGGTGCTGTCGACGTTGGCGATTTCCCAGCCGCCCTCGCGCACGCGCCGCGCCGCCTCCTGCAGCAGCACGATCGAATCGGCGCCGCGAAAGCGTTCGTCGGTGTCGGGGAAGTGGCGGCCGATGTCGCCCAGCCCCGCCGCGCCGAACAGCGCATCGGTGATCGCATGCAGCAAGGCATCCGCGTCGGAATGTCCCAGCAAGCCGCGCTCGTACGGCACCTGCACGCCGCCCAGCATCAGGCGGCGGCCCGGCACCAGCGCGTGCGTGTCCCAGCCCTCGCCGATGCGCAAGCGCGGGGCGAGCGGCATCAGCGCCGGCCGCGCAGCACGGCCTCGGCCATGGCGAAGTCCTCGGGGTAGGTGACCTTGAAGTTGTGGCCGCCGGCTTCCACCAGCAGCGGCTTCAGGCCCAGGGCCTCGATGGCGCTCGATTCGTCGGTGATGCCGTCGCCCGCCGCTTCCAGCGCCTGGCGCAGCAGGCCCAGGCGGAACATCTGCGGCGTCTGCGCCTGCCACTTGTCACCGCGGTCGACGGTGCCGGCGACGCGGCCGGCCTCGCCGATCTTCAGCGTGTCGGCCAGCGGATAGGCCAGCAGCCCGCCCACTTCGTCCTCGCTGCAACGGTCGATCAAGCGATCGACCAGTTGCGGCGTGATGAGGCAGCGGGCGGCGTCGTGCACCAGCACCCAGTCGCTGTCGACGGCGCCGGCGCGGCGCAGTTCGCGCAGGCCGTTGGCCACGCTGGCGGCACGGGTGGTGCCGCCGCAGGGCACGACCAGCGCGGAGGTGGTGGGATTGCGCTCGAAAAAGCCGTCGCCGGGGGCTACCACCACCAGCGTGCGCGCGATGCGCTTGACGCCGGCAAAGGCAGACAAGGTGTGCCAGACCATCGGCTGGCCACCGACACGTTCGTATTGCTTCGGGCCCGAGGTGCCGGCGCGGCTGCCATTGCCGGCGCAGGGAATCAGGGCGAAATAGCGGGGGGTGGGGGCGCTGTCGTTCATGTCCTTCGCATTCATTCTATTCACCCTAAAATGCTTTCACACCCCGCGCAGAATGCAAGCGGGGTGTTTTGCATTTTCACCCCCGTTTCTCCCTCGATGGATCTACCCAAGCTCATCCCCGGTCGTCGCATGGCCGTGCCACGGCCCGCCGGCTCGGCCGACGCACTGCTGTTGGCCCGGCTCGCGCAAAAGGAACTCCAGCACGGCAAGCTCACCGCCATCGTCACGGCCGATGCCAACGACGCGCAGCGCCTGCAGGACGAGATCGCCTTCTTTGCGCCGCAGTTGCGCCTGGCCCTGTTCCCCGACTGGGAAACGCTGCCCTACGACACCTTCTCGCCGCACCAGGACCTGATCAGCGAGCGGCTCGCGACGCTCTGGCGCATCCTGCAGCGCGAGGCCGACGTGGTGCTGGTGCCGGCCAGCACGGCGCTCTATCGCCTGGCGCCGCCCGCCTTCCTGGCCGGCTACACCTTCCACTTTCGCGTCCAGCAGAAGCTGGACGAGGCCAAACTCAAGGGGCAGCTGACGCTGGCCGGCTACAACCACGTGACGCAGGTGGTCAGCCCCGGCGAATACGCGGTGCGCGGCGGCCTGATCGACCTGTTCCCCATGGGCTCGCCGGTGCCGTACCGGGTCGACCTGTTCGACGACGAGGTGGATTCGATCCGCACCTTCGACCCCGACACGCAGCGCAGCCTGTATCCGGTGCCGGAGGTGCGGCTGCTCCCCGGCCGCGAGTTCCCGATGGACGACGAGGCGCGCGCGCGCTTTCGCAGCCGCTGGCGCGAACTGCTGGAAGGCGACCCGACCAAGAGCCGCATCTACAAGGACATGGGCAACGGCGTCGCCACCGCCGGCATCGAGTACTACCTGCCGCTGTTCTTCGAAGAGACCGCGACCGTGTTCGACTATCTCGGCGAGCAGTCGACCGTGGTGCTGCACGGGGAGCTGGAGCCGGCATTCCAGCGCTTCTGGCAGGACACGCGCGACCGCTATCGCCTGGTGCAAGGCGATCCCGAGCGGCCGGTGCTGCCGCCGGAGGCGCTGTTCCTGAACACGGAGCAGTTCTACACGCGCGCCAATGCGCATGCGCAGCTGGCGCTGCGCAGCCCCCGCCCTCTCCCGCCAGCGGGAGAGGGAGCAAGTCAGGGCTCCGCACCTCCTCTCCCGCTGCCGGGAGAAGGGTCTGCACTCCCTCTCCCGCTGGCGGGAGAGGGTTGGGGTGAGGGCGTCTTCCAGCGCCTGCCCGACCTGTCGGTGGTGCGCGGCGCCGAGGATCCGCTCGCGCGCTTCAAGCAGCATGCGCAAAGCACGCCCAACCAGGTGCTGGTGCTGGCCGAGAGCGCGGGCCGGCGCGAGAGCCTGCTCGATTTCCTGCGCGCGAGCCACCTGAACCTGCCGGCGTTCGAGTCGCTGGCCGAGTTCATGGCCAGCGACGAGAAGCTGGGCATCGCGACCGCGGCGCTGGCCAGCGGCTTCGCCTGGGTCGAGGAAGCGATCGACCTCGTCACCGAAACCGAGCTGTTCGCGACGACGGCCACCGTGCGGCGCCGCAAGAAGCAGGAACAGGTCAGCGACGTCGAGGCGCTGATCAAGGACCTCTCCGAGCTGAACATCGGCGACCCGGTCGTGCACGCCCAGCACGGCATCGGCCGCTACAAGGGCCTGGTCAACCTCGACCTCGGCCAGGGGAGCACCGAGTTCCTGCACCTCGAATACGCGGGCGACGCGACGCTCTACGTCCCCGTCAGCCAGCTGCACCTGATCAGCCGCTACACCGGCGTCGGCGCCGAGGAAGCGCCGCTGCACAAGCTGGGCTCCGGGCAGTGGGAGAAGGCCAGGCGCAAGGCCGCCGAACAGGTGCGCGACACCGCGGCCGAACTGCTCAATCTCTATGCGCGGCGCGCCGCCCGCCAGGGGCATGCCTTCCGCTTCTCGGCGCAGGACTACGAGCAGTTCGCCAACGACTTCGGCTTCGAGGAGACGGCGGACCAGAAAGCCGCGATCCACGCGGTGATCCAGGACATGGTGTCGCCGCATCCCATGGACCGCCTGGTGTGCGGCGACGTCGGCTTCGGCAAGACCGAGGTCGCCCTGCGCGGCGCCTTCGTCGCCGTCACGGGCGGCACGCAGGTCGCCTTCCTCGCGCCGACGACGCTGCTCGCGGAGCAGCACTACCAGACGCTGGTCGATCGCTTCTCGAAGTGGCCGGTGAAGGTGGCGGAGATGAGCCGCTTCCGCTCCACCAAGGAGATCAACGCGGCGCTCAAGGGGCTGGAAGACGGCAGCATCGACATCGTGGTGGGCACGCACAAGCTGCTGTCGCAGTCGACGAAGTTCAAGAACCTGGGCCTCTTGATCATCGACGAGGAGCACCGCTTCGGCGTGCGCCACAAGGAGGCCGTCAAGGCCCTGCGGGCGGAGGTCGACGTGCTCACGCTCACCGCGACGCCGATCCCGCGCACGCTGGGCATGGCGCTCGAGGGACTGCGGGATCTGTCGGTGATCGCGACCGCGCCGCAGCGGCGGCTGGCGATCAAGACCTTCGTGCGCAACGAGGGCAGTGGCGTCATCCGCGAGGCGGTTCTGCGCGAGTTGAAGCGCGGCGGCCAGGTCTATTTCCTGCACAACGAGGTGGACACGATCCAGAACCGGCGCGAAGCGCTGGAGCGCCTGGTGCCGGAGGCGCGCATCGCGGTGGCCCACGGCCAGATGCCCGAGCGCGACCTCGAACGCGTGATGCGGGAGTTCGTCCAGCAGCGCCACAACGTGCTGCTCTGCTCCACCATCATCGAGACCGGCATCGACGTGCCGACCGCCAACACCATCGTGATCGCGCGCGCCGACAAGTTCGGCCTGGCGCAATTGCACCAGCTGCGCGGGCGCGTCGGCCGCAGCCACCACCAGGCCTATGCCTACCTGATGGTGCCCGACATCGAGGGCCTGACCAAGCAGGCGGCGCAGCGGCTCGATGCCATCCAGCAGATGGAGGAACTGGGCTCGGGCTTCTACCTGGCGATGCACGACCTGGAGATCCGCGGCGCCGGCGAGGTGCTGGGCGAGAACCAGAGCGGCAACATGCTGGAGGTCGGCTTCCAGTTGTACAACGAGATGCTGTCCGAGGCCGTGCGCTCGCTCAAGGCGGGCCACGAGCCGGACCTGCTCTCACCCCTGTCGGTGACCACCGAGATCAACCTGCATGCGCCGGCACTGCTGCCCGACGACTACTGCGGCGACGTGCACCTGCGGCTCTCGTTCTACAAGAAGCTCGCGACCGCGCGCAACGTCGACCAGATCGACCGGCTGCTCGAGGAGATCGTCGACCGCTTCGGCAAGCTGCCGCCACAAGGGCAGACGCTGATCGACGTGCACCGGCTGCGCGTGCTGGCGCGGCCCTATGGCGTGGTGAAGGTCGATGCGGCGCCGACCGTCATCAACATCACGTTCAAGGCCAACCCGCCGATCGAGCCGCTGGCCATCATCCAGCTGGTGCAGAAGAACAAGCACATCAAGCTGGCGGGCAATGACAAGCTGCGCATCGAGAAGTCGCTGGTCGACGTGAAGGAGCGGGCGCAGATGGTGCGCGACGTGCTGCGGGCGCTGGGGCAGCCGAAGGTGGCGGAGACGGCGTAGGGCCGTCCCTGGGCGTGGGCGTTCCGCCTGAATGCCTACTTGCTCGGAGTTCGATGCTGCTCATGCCCCGCCATGGCGTCCTTGCCGTGGTCGGAGAGCTGGGCGTCGAACCACCGGTTCTCCAGGGGTGACGCACGTGCGTGCGCGCAAGACGCCGATTCTGTGCAGGATCGTGGGCGGCCCCTGTGATCCCGATCAAAGATCCTATGCCGACGGTTCACCTAATGCGCGAAGCCGTGCATCCCCGCGTATTGCTGCATCTGCTGCGGCGTCAGCAAGGCCTGTTCGGCCACGTGCGTTCGCAGGTGCGACGCGCGGATGCGTGCCTGGAGCTGGCCGATCTGCCCGGTGAGGCGGTCCACTTCGGAAGCTTCGGCGTGCTGGTCGCGGAAAGCCACATCGAGCTGCCGCTCGGCATCCACGAGCTCGGCTCCGAGCTTGCGCACTTGCGACTTGTGGCGCGTCATCAGCTCGCGCGTGGCCGCCGCCTGCTCCGGCGTGAGCTTCAGCGTCTGCGCCATCTCCAGCACCATCATCGGTGCCGGGTAGCCATTGAGTTCGGCGGCGCGCGCCATTCCCATGTTCTCGCCTTCGATCCAGCCGCGCTGCTCCTGCGGGGACAGGGCCTTGATTTCGCGCGCCGGCGGCGCGTAGTTCGGCGCGACCGGCGCCGTCGCCGGACCGCCCGCCCCGTGTTCGTGGTCGTGGGCAAACGCCGTGGACAGCACCAGCAAGGCGGCGGCAAGGACGATGGGGGACTTCATGCGGTGCTCCTCGGGTCATGACGGGCCGGGCCGCAGCGCGCCCAGCTCCAGGCAGCTTCAATCAATAAGCGTGCCTGCCCTCTTGCCCGCAGAACGCGGCGCAAGCCGCGGTCCGCGGGGATTATTCCCCGACGCGGGGGACCCGTCCCCCACGCTCCCCCACGTTCGCCCGCGCGATCACTGACCGGGAATCGGGTCCTTGGGCTTGGGCACCAGGATCTGCACCTTGAAGCGGTCCTTCAGGATCTCGTAATAGGCCATGCTCTCGGCGGTCGACCACGCACGCGTGTACTGCCCGACCTCCTGCCGCAGTTGCTCGAGCTTCGGCGTCTCGCGGGCCAGCACCTTGTTCACTTTCACCACGGCGTAGCCGTCGGCGCCGAGGTCCACGCCCACCAGTGCCGGCAGCTTCGCGGGGTCGGCGCGCAGCGCCGCTTCGACGATCTGGCGCGGCTGGGCGGCGTCGCCGCCTTGCCGGCCGAGGATCACGGGCGCCGCCGGCAGTTGCGCAGTGGCGGGCGCGGCCTTCCACTGCGCCAGCTGGGCCTGACCATCCTTCTTCGCCAGTTCGGCGGCCTTGCTGGCCACCACGCGCTCGCTCACCTGCGCCTTCACTTCCTCGAAGGGACGCGTGCGCGTCGGCGCGTACTGCGTGACGCGACCGGCGGCCAGCTGGTTCGCGCCAATTTCCACCGCTGCGGTGTTGCGCTTGCGCTCGGTGGCGTCGGGCGCGAACAGCGCGCTCAGGAACTTGGCATTGGCCAGGGCACCGGTGGCGCCGGCGACCGGCGTGCGCGTCACGCCCTTGGCCGTGCGGATCTCCAGCTTGAGCTTGTCGGCCACCGGCTTGAGCGAATCGGACTGCTCGTAGACGGTGTTCGTGAAGGTCTCGGCCGCTTCGGCAAATTTCTTCTGCGCCTGCTGCTTCTTCACCTCGGCCTCGAGCTCCGGCTTCATCTCCTCGAAGGTGCGCTGCTTGGGCTGCTTGAGGTCCGTGAGCTTGATGATGTGGTAGCCGAACTCGGTCTCGACGAGGCCGCTGATGTCGCCCTTGTTCTTCAGCGCGAACGCCGCGTCCTCGAAGGGCTTGGTCATGGCGCCGCGGGCAAAGAAGTCGAGGTCGCCGCCGTTGACCGCGGAACCCGGGTCCTGCGAGTTCTTCTTGGCGACTTCGGCGAAGCTGTCCGGATTCTTCCTCACCTCGGCCAGCAGTTCTTCCGCCCTGGCCTTTGCCTTGGCCTTGTCGGCGGCCGAGGCGGTCTTGGGCACGGCGATCAGGATGTGGCTGGCCCGGCGTTCTTCGGGGCCGCTGATGCGGGTCGCGTTCTGGTCGTAGTAGGTCTTGAGGTCCGCCTCGTTGACCGTGATGCCCTTTTGCACGGCGGCGAGGTCGAGCACCACGTAGTCGATGCTGGCCTGCTCCGGCGACTGGAACAGCGCCGCATTGGCCTTGTAGAACTCCTGCAGTTCGGCGTCGGTGGGCGTCACCTTGGCCTTGTAGTCGGCCGTGCTGAAGCGCGCGACCTGCGCCTCGCGCCGCTCGAAGAAGCTGGAGAGTGCGACGTTGGCGGCGGCGGCCGGCGAGAACGCCGATTGCGCCACGCCGCCGAGCACCTGGCGGGTGGCGAGGTCGCCGCGCACCTGGTTCTCGAACATCTCGGGCGTCAGGCCGCGCGCGGCCAGCAGGTCCCGGTAGCGGGCCATGTCGAGCTTGCCGTCCGGGCCGCGCAGCGCGGTGATCATCTCGTTGGACTGCAGTTCGCGGGCGACGCGCTGGTCGCCGACCAGCAGGTTCGAGTCGTTCACGGCCGCGGCCATGACACGCGCGCGCACCAGGCTTTCCAGGGACGCATAGTGGGCGCCCGGCGAGTCGAGCAGCTTGGCATCGACGTTGGGCATGCGTTCGCGGATGCGATCGACTTCCCGCTTGTGGGCGTCGTCCCAGTCCTGCTGGGTGATCTCGTGGCCATCCACCTTCGCGACCGTGTCTCCCCTCTCGCGCATGCGGTTGTAGCCTTGCAGACCGAACAGCACGAAGGAGGGCACGATCAGAAGGAACAGCAGGAACTGCATCACCTTCGTGTGCTTGCGGACGAAATCAAACATGCGCGACTCTTTAAAAGAACAATAAGGCGAACCCCGTTCGCCTTATTCGTTGGTGGGTGCTGACGGGTTCGAACCGCCGACCTACGCCTTGTAAGGGCGCCGCTCTACCAGCTGAGCTAAGCACCCCACCGGAAGAATCCGTTTCAGTTCAGCGCATCCTTGAGCGCCTTGCCGGGACGGAACTTGGGCACCTTGGCAGCCTTGATCTTAATCTGTGCGCCGGTCCGTGGATTGCGACCGGCCCGCGCCGCCCTTTTTCCGACCGCAAAAGTGCCGAAGCCCACGAGCGAGACCGAGCCGCCTTTCTTCAGCGTCGTCTTCACCGCCCCGATCATCGATTCCAGTGCCCGGGTGGCGGCGGCCTTGGAGATGTCGGCATGCTTGGCGATGTGCTCGATCAGTTCGGTCTTGTTCACAGGGGGCCCTCGTGCGGAATCGTTTGTGGAATGCGGTCTCGTCAAAAATATGTCTCCCGTTCCCGCGGCACGACGGGCGCCGTGCGCGGGAAGGGGAGACAGTGCGCGGCCTTGCAGCCAGCGATTCGATTAGAGAGCACGGCTGAGCCGGGTGTCAATATGACATGCGGCAATACAACACGCCCGCTGCCATTGCGGCAGCGGTTGGCCGCCCGAAGGCGGTGCCTAGAGCGCTTCGACGATCGCCTTGCCGACGTCGGTGGTGCTGGCCTTGCCGCCGATGTCGCCCGTGCGCGGTGCGCCCGACTTGGGATCGAGCACGGTCTCGATCGCCTTCAGGATCGCGTCGTGCGCCTCCTTGTGGCCGAGGAACTCCAGCATCATCGCGCCGCACCAGATCTGGCCGATGGGGTTGGCGATGTTCTTGCCGTAGATGTCGGGCGCGGAGCCGTGCACCGGCTCGAACAGCGAGGGAAACTTGCCGTCGGGATTGAGGTTGGCGCTGGGCGCAATGCCGATCGTGCCGGTGCACGCCGGGCCCAGGTCGGACAGGATGTCGCCAAAGAGATTGCTGGCCACCACCACGTCGAAGAAGTCCGGGCGCTGCACGAAGTGCGCGGTGAGGATGTCGATGTGGAACTTGTCGGTCTTGACCTCGGGATAGTTCTTCGCCATCTCGGCGAAGCGCTCGTCCCAGTAAGGCATGGTGATGGCGATGCCGTTCGACTTGGTCGCGCTGGTCAGGTGCTTCTTCGGGCGCGACTTGGCCAGCTCGAAGGCGAACTTCTGCACGCGGTCCACGCCGACGCGGGACATGATCGTCTCCTGCATCACGATCTCGCGCTCGGTGCCGGGGTACATGCGGCCACCGACGGAGGAGTACTCGCCCTCGGTGTTCTCGCGCACGATGTACATGTCGATCTCGCCGGGCTGCCGCGGGCTGCCGTCCCTGCGCACGACCGGGGCGATGATGCCGGGCATCAGGCGCGCGGGCCGCAGGTTGACGTACTGGTCGAACTCGCGGCGGAACAGCAGCAGCGAACCCCACAGCGACACGTGGTCGGGGATCTTCTCGGGCCAGCCGACGGCGCCGAAGAACAGCGCGTCATGCGAGCCGACCTGCTCCTTCCAGTCGTCCGGCATCATCTTGCCGTGCTTCTCGTAGTAGTCCCAGCTTGCGAAGTCGAATTCGTCGAACGCCAGGTCGATGCCGAACTTGCGGGCGGCGGCGTCCACCACGCGCATGCCTTCGGGCATGACTTCCTTGCCGATCCCGTCGCCCGGGATGACGGCGATTCTTTTCTTGCTCACGGTTTGCTCCTTAGGAAGTTGCGGGCCTCTGCCAGAAGAAGCGCGGGCGCTTCTTCGGCGATGTAGTGGCCGCAGGGGAGACTGCGGCCGGAGAAGTCGGATGCGACGGCGCGCCACAGCGCCGGCACGTCGAAGTTGCGGCCGACGGCGCCATGCTCGCCCCACAGCACGCACAGGGGCTGGGTGAGCTTGCGCTGCGCGTCGACGTCCACCTGGTCATGCTGCAGGTCGATCCCGGCACTGGCGCGGTAGTCGGCGCAGATCGACTGCGCGGTGCCGGCAATGGCGATGCAGCGCTCGTACTCGGCCAGCGCTTCGGGCGCGAAGGCGTCGAGGCCGGCATGGCGCGCGCCCATCACGCTGCGGACGTAGCGCCGCGGATCGGAATCGATCAGGGCCTCGGGCAGCGCCGTCGGCTGGATCAGGAAGAACCAGTGCCAGTAGGCGCGCGCAAAGGCCTCGGTGGTGTTGCGGTACATGGCCAGCGTGGGCGCGATGTCCAGCAACATCATGCGTTCCACGGCATCGGCGTGGTCGAGGGCGAGGCGATGCGCCACGCGCGCGCCGCGGTCGTGGGCCAGCACCTGGAAGCGCTGGTGGCCCAGCGCGCGCATGGCGTGCAGCGCGTCCAGCGCCATCTCGCGCTTGCTGTAGGCGGCGGACTGCGCGCCCGCCGACGGCCGGCCCGAGTCGCCGTAGCCGCGCAGATCCAGCAGCACGACCTCGAACTGCTGCGCCAGTTGCGGCGCGACCCGATGCCACATCGCGTGCGTCTGCGGGTGACCGTGCAGCAGCAGCAGGGGCGCGCCCTGCCCCGCCCGGCGCAGGTTGAGGGTCACGCCAGCGCGGTCGAGGCGCAGGGATTCGAAGCCGGCAAGCATGGGCGCGATTCTGGACCGGCGTGCACCTCGCGGCAAGCAATAATCCGGCAAGTAATTCTTTCCATTAGAGCAACAATGAACGCGCACCTGGACCGCCCCGACCTCGAGCTGCTGCTGGCGATCCGCGAGCATGGCAGCCTGGCGGGCGCGGCGTCGGCGGCCGCTGTCGTGCCGTCGGTGATCACCAAGCGGCTGGCGGCGCTGGAGGCGCGGCTCGGACTCAAGCTGTTCCAGCGCACCACGCGCCGCGTCGTGCCCACTGCCGAAGGGGAGGCGCTGTGCGAGCGGGCCATAGTCCTGCTGGCCGGCTTTCGCCAGCTGGAGGCGGAGCTGCAGGAGCGGCACAAGGAGCCGGTGGGGCGTATTCGGCTGGCCGCGACCTTCGGTTTCGGGCGCCTGTGGCTCGGGCCGGCCATCGCGCAATTCCAGGAGCGCCATCCGCAGCTCGATGTGCAGTTGCAGCTGGTGGAGCAGCTGCCCGACCTGGCGGTGGAAGGCTTCGATGGCGCGGTGTGGCTGTGGACGGTGCGCGGCCAGCGTGCCACCGAATGGACCGCCCGGCGGCTCGCCCGCAACCAGCGCGTGCTGGTGGCCGCGCCCGCGTACCTGCGCCGGCGCGGCACGCCCGGCACGATCGAGGAACTGGCCGCACACGACTGCCTGGTGGTGCGCGAGAACGAGCAGTTCGACGTCTGGCGCCTGCAGCGCGAACGGGATCGCGGCGAGGTGCGCGTGCGCGTGGGCGGACCGCTTTCGAGCAACTCGGGCGAGCTGGTGCGCGATTGGTGCCTGGCCGGCCACGGCATCATGCTGCGCAGCCTGTGGGACATCGCTGGCGCGCTGGCGGCCGGCGAGCTGCTGCGCGTGCTGCCGGCCTACGCCATGACCGATGCCGACATCCACTGGCTGGCGCCGCACACCGCCAGCACGCCCAAGCGCATCCGGCTGCTGGTGGATTTCCTGGCGGAGCGCTTTCGCGGCGAGCCGTGGAAGATCACGAACGGGGCGCCCGCACGACCAGGCTCACGCCCACCGCGGTAAGCGCCATGCCGGCGACGATCCATGCGGTGATCGGCTCGCCGAACAGCACCCAGGCCATCAGCGCGGTGGTGGGCGGCACCAGGTACATCAGGCTGGTGACGGTGGTGGCCGCGCCGCGCTGGATCAGGAGGTACAGCAGCGAGCTGCCGCCCAGCGTCAGGCCCAGCACCGACCAGGCGACCGCCCCCACCAGTTCGCGATTGACCGCGCCCGAAGGCAGCAGCCAGCGCATCGGCTCCGCTTCCAGCAAGGCAAGCGGCATGGTGGCTGCGAACGCCGCGGCCAGTTGCACGAGGTTGGCGGTGCGCACGTCGCACGGGCCGAGGAAGCGCTTCTGGTACAGCGTGCCGGCGGTGATCGACAGCAGCGCCACCATCGCGCAGGCGAAATTGCCGGCATTCACCTCGCCCTGCCCGAGCTTCTGCCCCACCACCAGCAGCAGGCCCGCGAGGCCGAGCGCCAGGCCGCCCCACTGGCGCGGCGCCACGCGACCGCCTTGCAGCGAGATCCACACTGCCGTCAGCACCGGCTGCAGGCCCACCAGCAGGGCCGCGAGCCCGGCGCCCATGCCACCCTTGACGGCCGCCCAGACGCCCCCGAGATAGCCGCCGTGCATCAGGATGCCGGTGACCGCAAGATGGGCGAACTGGCGGCGCTCCGTGGGCCAGCGGGCGCCGGCCAGCAGCGCCCAGGCGAAGAACGCGATCACCGACAGCAGATAGCGCACGCACAGAAAGGTCATGGGCGGCGCATGCGGCATGCCGTAGCGCGCGACGACGAAGCCGGTGCTCCAGATCACGACGAAGACGGCGGGCATGGCCCGCACCAGCGGGTCGACCCGCCCGCCGACCGTGGCGCTCATTGCACGCGCCTGCGGATTTCGGGCAGCGCCTTTTGCAGGTAGTAGATCATCGACCAGACGGTCAGGATGGCCGAGAGCCAGATCAGCCAGGTGCCCCAGACCAAGGTGTCGACGAAGTCGAAGAGGTGGCCGTCGAACAGCAGGAAGGGGATGGCGATCATCTGCACGGTCGTCTTGATCTTCCCGAGCATGTGCACCGCGACGCTCTTGGAGGCGCCGATCTGCGCCATCCATTCACGCAGCGCGGAGATCGCGATCTCGCGGCCGATGATGATCAGGGCCACGAAGACGTCGGCGCGCTTGAGGTGTACCAGCACCAGCAGCGAGGCGCAGACCAGGAACTTGTCGGCCACCGGATCGAGGAAGGCGCCGAAGGAGGAAGTCTGGTTCAGCTTGCGCGCCAGAAAGCCGTCGAGCCAGTCGGTGGCGGCGAAGACGATGAACATCACGGTGGCCACCAGGTTTTGCAGCCGCGGCTCCAATCCCATGTAGAACACCCCCACCAGCAGCGGGATGGCGACGATGCGCGTCCAGGTCAGGAGCGTCGGGACCGTGAGGAACATGGAGCGATTGTGCATGAGGGCGGCGTCACCGACCGGGCGCTGCCGAATGCGGACATCCAGGACGCAGAAGTTGCGCAGAAGACGCAGAACAGAATTTCAAATGGAATCCTTCGGCGTTTTCCGCGAATTTCCGCGCCTTCTGCCTTGTGGAAGTCCGGTTCAATGCAGCGCCCGGTAAATCTCCTCCGCCAGCTCGCGCGAGATGCCTTCGACATTCGCGATGTCCTCCACGCTGGCGGCGGCCACGCCGCGCACGCCGCCGAAGCGTTGCAGCAGGCGCGCCCTCTTCTTCGCGCCGACGCCGGGGATTTCCTCCAGCTGGCTGCCGCCCACGCGCACGCGGGCACGGCGCGCGCGCATGCCGGTGATGGCGAAGCGGTGCGCTTCGTCGCGGATCTGCGCCACCAGCATCAAGGCCGCCGATTCGCGCCCGAGAAACACCTTCTCGCGCCCGTCGGCGAACACCAGTTCCTCCAGGCCCACCTTGCGGCCCTCGCCCTTCTCGACGCCGACGATCACCGACAGATCCAGCCCCAGCTCCGCGAACACCTCGCGCGCCATGCTCACCTGCCCGCGGCCGCCGTCGACCAGCACCAGGTCCGGCAGGCGCAAGGCGCTGCCGCCGCCGCCCGGCTTGGCGCGCTTGGGCTCGTCGGTCGGCGAGGCTTCCGCGGCTACGGCGACGCCAATTTCGGCGTCGCCGGCCGCAATGACCTCCGCCGCCGTGGCCAGCACGACGTCTTCCCTGCCCTGCGCCTCCAGGCCAGCGGCCTCTATCATCACTTCGGGCGCCTCGCCGCCCAGCTCGTTCTCGGCGCTCTCCGGCTCCTGCGCGGGAGTGGCATCGGGTGTGTCGCGGCCGGCCTGCGCCAGCCTCGCATAGCGGCGGGTCAGCACCTGGCGCATGGCCGCATAGTCGTCGCCCGGCGTGATGCCCTCGATGTTGTAGCGGCGGTATTCGCGGTTGTGCATCTGGTGGTGGTGGAACACCACGCACGATGCCTGGGTCGCCTCGCCCGCGGTGTGCGAGATGTCGAAGCATTCGACGCGGAAGGTGTCCAGGTTGTCGGGCGCCAGGTCCAGCGCGTCGACCAGCGCCCGGGTGCGGGCCTGCTGCGAGCCCTCTTCCGCGAGCAGCCGCGCGAGCTGCAGTTGCGCGTTCTTCTCCGCCATCTCCAGCCACAGCCGCCGCTGGCCGCGCGGATTGTGGACGGCGGTAATGCGCGCGCCGGCCTGGCTGCCCAGGGCCTCGATCAGTTCCGGGTCGACCGGATGGCTGGTGATCAGCGCCGAAGGCACCGGCACGCCGATGTAGTGCTGCGCGACAAAGGCCTCCAGCACCTGGACCTCCACGCTCTGCGTGCCCACTGCGTCGGCGGCATCGTCGAACTCCTGCACCGCCGCCGCGTCCTCGATGTGGCTCGGGAAATAGGCGCGGTCGCCGAGGTGGCGACCGCCCCGCACCATCGCCAGGTTGACGCAGGCCTTGCCGCCCTGCACCTGCACGACGAGGATGTCGACGTCCTTGTCGGAGGCCGTTTCCACCGATTGCTGGTGCAGCACCTTGGAGAGCGCGCCCATCTGGTTGCGCAGTTCCGCGGCCTGCTCGAACTCCAGCTTCTGGGCGTGCGCCAGCATGCGCGATTCCAGCGACTGCATCACGGCCTGGGCGTCGCCCCGCAGGAAGGACTCGGCGTGCAGCACGTCCTGGTGGTAGTCCTCGGGCGAGACCAGGTTCACGCAGGGCCCGGTGCAGCGCTTGATCTGGTACAGCAGGCAGGGCCGCGTGCGGTTGGCGAACACGGTGTCTTCGCAGGTGCGCAGGCGAAACACCTTCTGCAGCAGCTGGATCGATTCCTTGACGGCCCAGGCACTTGGATAAGGGCCGAAGTAGCGGTGCTTGCGGTCCACCGCGCCCCGGTAGTAGGCGACGCGGGGGAACACCGCGGCCGAGGGCGCGCCGCCGCCCCCCGCCATGAAGCCCTGCTTGTCGGCCACGCCCGTGATCTTGAGATAGGGATAGCTCTTGTCGTCGCGGAACAGGATGTTGTAGCGCGGCGCCAGCGTCTTGATCAGGTTGTTTTCCAGCAGCAGCGCCTCGGCCTCGGAGCGCACCACGGTGGTCTCGAGCTTCACGATCTTGCCGACCATGTGGCCGATGCGCGTGCCGCCGTGGTTCTTCTGGAAATAGGTGGAGACGCGCTTCTTGAGATTGCGCGCCTTGCCGACGTACAGGACCGTGCCTTGGTCGTCGTAGTAGCGGTAGACGCCGGGCAGCGAGGGCAGCGCCGCAACCTGCGCGAGCAGTTCTTCCGAGTGCATGTCGCCTATTATCCCGGCCGATGCACTGGGACCTCTTTTGCAAGGTGATCGACAACCACGGCGACGCCGGCGTGTGCTGGCGCGTCGCCGCGGAACTCGCTGGCCGCGGCGAGCCCGTGCGCCTGTGGATCGACGAGCCCGCCATGTTGCGCTGGATGGCGCCGCAAGGCGCGGCCAACGTGCAGGTGATCGCGTGGCAGGAGCCCTTGCCCGACGCCGTGCCCGGGCAGGTCGTGATCGAAGCTTTCGGCTGCGATCCGCCGCCGGCCTTCGTCGCACGCATGGCGGCGGCAAAGCGGCCACCCGTGTGGCTGAACCTGGAATACCTCTCGGCCGAGAGCTTTGTCGAGCGCAACCACCGCCTGCCTTCGCCGGTGATGCACGGGCCGGGGGCCGGACTGGTCAAGCATTTCTTCTATCCGGGCTTCACCCCGCGTACCGGCGGTCTCCTGCGCGAGCGGGACTTCACCGAACGGCGCGCGCGCTTCGACCGCGCCGCGTGGTTGCGGGCACGCGGCATCGCCCCCGCTGCCGGCGACCGGATCATCAGCCTGTTCTGCTATGAGCCGGCGCTGCTGCCGCAGCTGCTGGAGGATCTGGCCGCTGGCCCGGACGCCACGCACTTGCTGGTGACCGCCGGCCGCGCCACCCGCTTCCTGCAGGGGCTCGGCGTCCAGGATGCCGGCCGCCTGCGACTGCACTTCCTGCCTTGGCTGACCCAGCGTGAATACGACGAACTGCTGTGGTCCTGCGACCTCAACTTCGTGCGGGGCGAGGACTCGCTGGCGCGCGGTCTGCTGGCGAGCGTGCCCGCGGTGTGGCAGATCTATCCCCAGGACGACGCGGCGCATCACGACAAGCTCGACGCCTTCCTGCGGTGGCTGCAGCCGCCGCCGGATCTGCGTGACTTTTTCCTGAAGTGGAACGGCGTGGCGACGGGCCGCCTGCCGCCCCTGGACCTCGCCGGCTGGGCGCCCACCGCCCACGTGGCAGGGCAAAAAGCCCATGCCCTTCCGGAGCTCGGGGCCGAACTGGTGCGCTTTGCGGTCGCGCAGTAGAATATAGAGCTTTGCGCTTCGGGCTTCGTGCCAGACGACGCGCAACACTCGCCGCCACCCGCACAGCCAGCACATTGCTCTTGCGCGCGCAGCGGCTTCTCATCGAAGACACCGTCATGAAAATCGCTCAAGAAATCCGCGCCGGCAACGTGATCATGTACACCGCCCAGCCGTGGGTCGTGCTCAAGACCGAATACAGCCGCGGGGGCCGCAATTCCGCCACCGTGCGGATGAAGCTCAAGTCGCTGCTGAACAACCAGGGCACGGAAACCGTGTTCAAGGCCGACGACAAGATGGACCAGGTCATCCTGGACAAGAAGGACTGCACGTACTCGTACTTCGCCGACCCGATGTACGTCTGGATGGACGCCGAGTACAACCAGTACGAAGTCGAAGCTGACAACATGGGCGACGCGCTGAACTACCTCGAAGACGGCATGCCCGCCGAAGTGGTGTTCTACGAAGGCAAGGCCATCTCGGTGGAAATCCCCACCAGCGTCGAGCGCGAGATCACCTGGACCGAGCCGGCCGTCAAGGGCGACACCTCGGGCAAGGTGCTCAAGCCCGCCAAGCTCGCCACCGGCTACGAGATCGGCGTGCCGATCTTCGTGGCCCAGGGCGACAAGGTCGAAATCGACACCCGCACCGGCGAATACCGCCGTCGCGTCTGAGGCATCAGCGCTCCGGCCAGGGCTCCGCAAGGAGCCTTTTTCTTTGGCCATGACTGCTTTCGACTTCGACCTCGCCCGCATCGTCGCTCCCTTTCGCATGCAGCCCGGCCTGCAGCGACTGGCGCCGGGCACGCCGCAGCTGACGCCACTGGCCGCGGGCAGCGCGTTGTGGCACGAGAAAAAGCGGGTGCACGATGCGGGCGCGAGTCGGCTCGTGGTGCCGCGATTCGATGCACGCCCGGCGACTGAGGCGATCCTCGCCCAGGCGCGGGACCAAGGCATGGATTGCAGCGAGCCGATCGAGCTGGCCTGCGAGGAAGACTTTGCCGTGCTCGATGGCGCCAGCACCACCCTGCCCTGGCTGTGCGTGTGCGTGCCCTCGCACTGGGCGCCCGAGGAAAAGCTGGGACAGCCCTTTGCCGCGGTGCATGCGCCGGTCGCAGACAAGCAGGCGCTGCTGGCGGCCAGCCGGCAACTGGTGACGCTGGTGACCTCGGGCGAACGCTTCGAGCGTTTCGTCTGGACGGTGTCGCCCAGCGGCCGCCACGACCAGCATCCGCTGCGCCATGCCCGCACGCCGTGGCCGGCCACGCAGGACCAGCAAGGATTCGCGCAGCAATGCTTCCTGCGGGCCGAGCGCCAGACCTTTTTCCCCGTGGCGGGTACGTCCGGGCAGGCGGTGTTCACGATTCGGGTGATGCTGCGGCCGCTGACGGAGGCGGTGACGCGCCGTGACGATGCGCAGCGGCTGCACGCTGCACTCGCCTCGATGAGCGATGCCGTGCTGGCCTACAAGGGGCTGGCGCCGGCGCGGGAGCGGCTGCTGGCGTGGCTGGCCGACGGCGTGTGATTGCGGACTGCACGGTGGTGTGCGCTGCGCGCATCCCACCCTACGGTTCCGTGCGGCGCGGTGAGTCTTGTAGGGTGGGATGCGCGCAGCGCACACCACCATTGCGCCTCACGCCGTCCGCGTCAGCACCCAGACGAGCACGGCCAGCACGATCAGCGCCGTCCCGACCACCGCCGTCCACAGCATCGGATGGACCGCGCTCGTGCCCGCCTGCGAGCGCCCGGCCAGAGGCTCGCTGCCCGGCCAGGGCGCGGCATGGGGCAGGCTTTCGGCCAGTTCGCCGGCGGACTCGGGCTGTTGCAGGTCGAGGCTCAATCGCTGCAGCGCCGGATGCTCGGGCGTGCGCACCCACAGGTCCACGACGGTGCCGTGCAAGCGCGCATGGGCGATGTCCAGCAGGGGAAACTTCACGCGGTCCTCGCGCCAGCCCAGCCCTTCGCGAAAGCGGCCCGAGATCCGCAGCGCCTGGGTCTGCACGCGGACTTCGACTTCGCCCTTGAACGGCGGCACGCGGTAGCCGCCGCTCTCGAGCGTCAGCACCGTCGCGGTGTAGATGCCGTGCACGACCGAGCGGCCCGCCGCTGGCGCCTGGCCCGCGTCGCCGCTCATGACGAAGCCGCCGTCGGCGGCCTGCCCCTGGCGGACCAGCTCGGCGACGGTGAGCTGTACGCCATCGGCGCCGACCAGCACGTCGGCCGCCGCCAGCGCCTTCTTCACCTTCATGCCGACGATCGTCCGCCGGTCGAAGGGACCGAGCTTGCGACCTTCATGCACGACGTGATACACCGGATTCTCCACCGCGCCTCCCATCGATTGCCGTCGAGGATAGCGGCATTCCTCAGCGGCATCGAGTCCGGCAGGGGGCGGAATCCGGCCACAATGGGCGTTATGTCTTCGACCCGCAACATCCACGACCGGCGCCTGGCCGATGCCTGGGCCACCATCAAGTCCCACTCCGACGCCGGCCTGCCGCTCGACCCCGACGCCAATCGCCTCGCGTTCGCCGATCCCGAATTCATGCTGCGCCGCGAGACGCGCGGCATCCGCATGCAGCTGGAGCTGCTCAAGCCGGACCTCGAACAGCAGGTCCATGGCATCGAGAACACCATCGTGGTGTTCGGCAGCGCGCGCTTTCGCGACCAGGCCAGCGCCGACGAACTGGTGAAGCAGGCGGAGACCGCGCCGCAACCGGTGCCCGCCGACGCGGGCGGCGAAACCGGCCCGGCGCCGGTGGACGCCCGCCGCGCCCGCGCGCTGGCCCGCAACGCGCACTACTACGAGAAAGCCCGTGCCTTCGGCCGCCTGGTCGCCGAGTACAGCGCGCCCAAGGAGGCGCGCGACAAGCTGTTCGTCTGCACCGGCGGCGGCCCCGGCATCATGGAAGCGGCCAACCGCGGCGCCTGCGAGGCCCACGGCGTGAGCGTCGGCCTGTCGATCGCGCTGCCGATGGAAGAAGCGGCCAACGAGTACGTCACGCCCGCTCTGTCCTTCAAGTTCCACTACTTCGCGATCCGCAAGATGCATTTCATGATGCGTGCGAAGGCGCTGCTGGCCTTCCCCGGCGGCTTCGGCACCCTGGACGAACTGTTCGAGGTGATCACGCTCGTGCAGACGCGCAAGGCGCGCCAGGTGCCGATCGTGCTGTTCGGCTCGGACTACTGGAAGCGGCTGATCAACTTCGACATGCTGGTCGACGAAGGCGTGATCTCGCCGGCCGACCTCGACCTGTTCCAGTTCGCCGACGACCCGCAGGTCGCCTGGGACATCATCCGGACGTTCTATCGTCTCTGAGGCCCAGCGCCAGCCGCGTGCCGGCGCCCACGGTGGCGGCGACGGTCCAGAACACCGCGCTCACACCCACCAGCGCGCCAGCGGCGCCGAACAGCATCGGCATGGCGACGCTCGAGGCGTTGATCATCATCAGCCGCATGCCCACGGCCTCGCCGTGGCGGTGCTCGGGCGTGATCTGGTGCAGCATGCTCATGACCATGGGCTGCACCATGCCCAGCGCGAACCCGAGCAGGATCGAACAGATCCCCATCGTGACTGCCGTGTGCATGAACGGGTACACGGCGTAGATCAGCGCCGTGGCCACCATGGCGGCGACGATCAGCACCCATTCGTGCACGCGCGCCGCCAGGATCGGCAGGCCGACGCGGATCAAGGCGGCCGCGGCGGCAAACGCACCGAGGATGCTGCCGATCACCGACGCCGACAGGCCGCGTTCGTGCCCCAGCACCGGCACGACGAAGGTGTGCACGTCCCAGGCCGCGGAGAGAAACCAGTTCACCAGCAGCAGGCGGCGGAACATCGGGTCGCGCCACAGGTCCCAGGCGCGGCTGGCGTGCGCGGACGTGGGGCGCTCGGGCAAGGGCTCTTCATGCGCCTTGCGGATGAAGGCCCAGGCCAGCAGCGGCAGCAGCGCCATCAGCAGGAAGGCAGCGCGAAAGCCCGCATGGTCGATCAGCAGGCCCGCGCTGAAGGGGCCGACGAAGTTGGAGAACGCCGGCCCGATCGACAGCCACGAGAACGCCTGCTTCAGCTCGCTCGGCGTATGCGCCGCGCGCCCGACGTGGCGCTGCAGCGCGATCACCGCGCTGCCCGTCGCTCCGCCCGTGAGCAAGGCACTGAGGCACAGCACCGGGAAGGTCGGAAACGCGACGGCGATCGCGCCGCCGAGAACGGCGGCGACGACGCTCAGGCGCACCGGCTTCTTCAGTCCATGGCGGTCGGCATACCGGCCGGCGGGCAGCGCCAGGAAGACCTGCGTGAGCGCGAACAGCGCCAGCAGCATGCCGACGGCCACGTCGCTGTAACCCTGTTGCAGCGCCATGAGGGGCGCGGCCATCCGCATGCCCGCCATGCACGCGTGCAGGAAGACGTGGCCCGTGATCAGGCGGGCGAGTTCGCGCCTCGGGCTGCGCGCTTCAGGGGAGCTGGTCGTCACTCGCATCTTCGGCCGGCGGCAGCAGGCCCTGCGCCTGGGTTTCGGGCAGCGCCTCGATGTCCTTGAGGACGCGCCGCATCATCTTGGTCCGGGTGTCGGCCCGGTCGACCGTGTCGGCGGCCTTCTGCACCTGCTCCTTGATGCGGGCCACCCATTCGCCGTAGCGCTCGAACTCGGTCTTGACCGCGCCCAGCACCTTCCACACTTCGGATGCCTGCTGCTCCAGCGCCAGCGTGCGAAACCCCATGTGCAGGCTGTTCAACATCGCCAGCAGCGTGGTCGGTCCGGCCAGCGTGACGCGGTAGTCCCGCTGCACCTTGTCCATCAGGCCGGGGCGGCGCAACACCTCCGCATAGAGGCTCTCGATCGGCAGGAACAGGATCGCGAAGTCGGTGGTGTGCGGCGGGGACAGGTAGGACTCGCAGATCGACTTCGCCTCCTCACGGATGCGCACCTCCAGCGCGCGGCCGGCACTGTCGACGCCGGCCGCATCGGCGCGGTCGTGCGCGTCCAGCAGGCGCTCGTAGTCGTCCCGCGGAAACTTCGCGTCGATCGGCAGCCATACCGGCGTGCCGTCGGCGCTGCGGCCGGGAAAGCGCACGGCAAAGTCCACGCGCTGGTTGCTGCGCGGCTTGGTTTCCACCTGCTTGCCGTATTGCTCCGGCGTCAGCACCTGTTCCAGCAAGGCTTCGAGCTGCACCTCGCCGAAGATGCCGCGCGTCTTGACGTTGGTCAGCACGCGCTGCAAGTCGCCCACGCCCTTGGCCAGCGTTTGCATCTGGCCAAGGCCCTGGTGCACCTGCTCCAGCCGCTCGGCGACCTGGCGGAAGCTTTCACCCAGGCGCGTCTCCAGGGTGGTCTGCAGCTTCTCGTCGACGGTGCGGCGCATCTCCTCGAGCTTGGCGACGTTGGTCTGCTGCAGGGACGCGAGCTGCGTCTCCAGGGTCGTGCGCACTTCGGAAAGGCGCCGCGCATTCGCCTCGCTGAGCGACTGCAATTGCACGGCCAGCGTGTCGGCCAGCGTCTTCTGCAGCAGGCCAAGCTGCTGCGAGAAGGCATCGATCTGCGTGTTCTGCGTGCGCGTGGCCTCGGCGCTTTGCCGCACCACCGCGTCCTGGAAGGTGGCCAGCGTGTTCATCAGCTCGGTGCGTACGCCGCGGGCACTGTCGCCGATTTCGCGCCGCAGTTCGCGCTCGACCCGCTCGGTCGCGGCCAGCAACTCGGCGCGGCCGCCGTCGGACACCGGCGGTCTGCGCAGCAGCAGGATGAGCAGCAGCACGACGCTGGCCAACGCCAGCGCCATCAGGATCCAGAGTTCCACTAGGCGAGAACGTCCGGGTTGAGCGGTGTCACCGGCTTGCCGTGCACCAGGAAGCCGATCAGGTTGTCGGCGGCCAGGTCGGCCATCGCGCGACGGGTGCGCACGGTGGCACTGGCGATGTGCGGGGTGAGGACGACGTTGGGCACCGTCAGCAGGTCGGGATGCACCTTGGGCTCGCCCTCGAACACGTCGAGGCCCGCGGCGGCGATGCGCTGCTCGCGCAGGGCCTGGGCCAGCGCCGCGTCGTCGACGATGCCGCCGCGCGCGATGTTGACCAGCGTGGCCGTGGGCTTCATCTGCGCGAGCTCCGCGCTGCCGATCGCGTGGTGCGACTCGGCGGAATACGGCAGCACCAGCACCAGGTGGTCGGCAGTCCTGAGCAGTTCCTCCTTGCCCACGTAGCGCGCCTTGCACGCGACCTCGAGCTCGGGGGTCAGCCGCGAGCGGTTGTGATAGATCACGTTCATGCCGAAGCCATGGGCACCGCGCCGCGCGATGCCCTGGCCGATGCGTCCCATGCCCAGGATGCCCAGCGTGCTGCCGTGCACCTCGGCGCCGGCAAACATGTCGAAGCTCCACTTGGTCCACTTGCCGGCGCGCAGGTAATGCTCGCTCTCGGCGATGCGCCGGGCGGTGGCCATCAGCAGCGCGAAGCCGAAGTCGGCCGTCGTCTCGGTCAGCACGTCGGGCGTGTTGGTGCCCAGCACCTTGCGCGCGCTCATCGCCGGCAGGTCGAAGTTGTTGTAGCCCACGGCCATGTTGGCGCAGACCTTCAGGTCGGTGCACGCCGCCAGCACGTCGGCGTCGATGCGCTCGGTGCCGGTGGTGAAGGCGCCGGCCTTGCCCTGCAGGCGGGCGACCAGGTCCTGCCGGCTCCAGGCGGCGTCGGCCTGGTTGTGCTCCACCTCGAAGTGCTGTTCGAGGCGGGCCAGGGTTTCCGGGAACACGGCCCGGGCGACGAGGATGCGGGGTTTGGGGTTCATGGCTTGCGGTGCGGAAGGGATTCGACAGGGGCTGGGGCTTCGACCGAGGGAGCGGAGAGTTTGCGGGCCGCCGGCTCGTCGGGCGCCCAGCCCAGGAGCAGCATCATCGCCGCAAAACCCAGCAGGTAAGCGACGACGACATGCCAGCCACCCTTCAGCCAGCCGAGGACGGACCGGCCTTCGGGGTACATGGTGCACAGGGCGACGCCCGCGGAGGAGCCGAACCAGACCATCGAGCCGCCGAAGCCGACGGCGAAAGCCAGGAAGCCCCAGTCATGGCCGCCCTGGCGCAGCGCGAGCGCGGTGAGCGGGATGTTGTCGAACACCGCGCTGATGAAGCCCAGGCCGAGGGCGCTGGCCCAGGACGCGGCGGGCAGCGCCTTGACCGGCATCATCGCCGCGCACAGCACCAGCGACAGCAGGAAGAGGCTGCCCCGCAGCGCGCCCGGCAGCAGGTGCCAGCTGGGCGCCCGCCAGCCGGCTGTGGCGAGCAACGCGACCCACACCGACAGGCCGATCACCGGCCAGTGCGCCAGCAGTTCGGGGTGGCGCAGGTTCAGGTCGATGTTGGTGGCGATCGCGGCCAGCAGCATCAGCGCCACGACGGCGAGCCGCGCAAAGTCGACGCGCACCGCGCGCGGCGGCTCCCGCATGATCGGCTGGTAGGCCTGTTGCTGCCGCGCCGCGATGCCGGCGAAAAAGAGCAGCGCGATCGCGCCCCCGACGTAGGCCTCGAACACCTGCTTCGGCCGCACGCCGGCAATCCACATCATCGTGGTCGTGGTGTCGCCCACCACGCTGCCCGCGCCGCCCGCGTTGCTGGCCGCGACGATCGCCGCCAGAAAGCCGATGTGCACCCGGCCGCGATAGAGCACGTGCGCCATCGCGCCGCCGATCATGGCGGCGGCGATGTTGTCGAGGAAGCTGGAGATCAGCGCGATCAGCAGCAGCAGCACGAAGCCGCCACGCCAGTCGTCGGGCAGGATGCGCGGCAGCAGTTCGGTCATGCGGCTGCGCTCGAAGTGGTCCGCGAGCAGCGCAAAGCCAAGCAGCAGCCCGAGCAGATTGGCCAGCGTCACCCATTCGTGACCGAGCAGGTGGACCAGGCCACGCGCGCCGCGCTCGCCAGCGAAGTCGCCGAACAGGAGCTTGTAGAGCGCGATGGCCACCATGCCGCTCACCGCCACCGCCAGCGTGTGGTGGTGCAACAGCGCGACGCCCAGCAAGGTGAATGCGAACAGGACGAAGTCGATCGGGATGCCGGCGAGGCTCACGGGGGCGCCTGGTTTTTCTTGGGGCGACCGCGCGATTATCGCGGCTAGCCCGGCCGTCATCCCCTGTTGCTCGGCCGGGCTGTCGGTGCGCACCTACGGGACGTGGACAGGGTTTCCTACCCGGGCGTCAAGCTGGGCGGCACGATCATCGAGCCGATTGGCACAACGGGACACGCACATGAACCAGGATCGCATCCAGGGTCGCTGGAAGCAATTGAAGGGCAAGGTCAAGGAACAGTGGGGCCAGCTGACCGAGGACGACCTCGACGTGATCGCCGGCCGGCGCGACCAGCTGCTCGGACGCATCCAGCAACGCCATGGCCTGGCACGCGACGAGGCCGACCGGCAGCTGACCGACTGGGAAGGCCGCAACCCGGAGTTCCGCCTCGACGAGGGCGGCAGCGCCAACGACAGCCCCCGCTGACAGGAGAAAAGACACCATGTGGATCCGACTCGCGTGCACATTCCTCCTGGCCGGCGCCGGCGCTGCCCATGCCCTGCCCCTGGTGGACCAGGCGCTCACCCGCGACGACGTGAAGGCGCAGAAGGTGCGCATCGAGGAACAGTACGACCAGGCCCAGACGCGCTGCCGGCGCGTGCAGGGCCATGCCCGCGAGCTGTGCAACGAACGGGCCCGCGGCGAACGAGACATCCAGCAGGCCGAGCTGCAGCTGCAGGCGGAGCCCACGGGTGACAACGACCAGAAGCTGCGCACCGCCCGCGCCGAGGCGGCTTATTCGCTGGCACTGGTGCGCTGCAAGGACTTCGACGGCCAGGCGCGCGGGGTCTGCCGCGATGACGCCAAGTCGGTGTTCAACGAGGCCAAGGCCGAGGCGAAGCTGCAGCGCGAAGTGTCCGAGCAGGAGCTGCGTTCCGCGGTCACGGTCCGGGACCGCACCGCGCAGCAGGAGCGAGTGGCCGAGACCGAATTCAACGCGGCCCGCGAGCGCTGCGAAGTGCTGCCCGGCGAAGGCCGCGCCAACTGCCTGCTGGACGCCAAGAAGCGCTTCGGCCGCCTCTAGGGCCTGTTCAGGCGCCAAGCGCCCTTACTCGAGCCAGCGGGTGAAGTCCGCGGCGCTCTCGCGCGGGGTGTGGAAGCCGTTCACGGGCGCGGCCAGGTCCGCGTAGCCCAGTGACATGCCGCAGACCAGCATCTCCTCGGCGCCCGCGCCCAGGAGCGGCAGGATGATCTTCGCGAAGCCGTTCCATGCCGCCTGCGGGCAGGTGTGCAGGCCATGGGCGCGCGCGGCCACCATGATGTTCTGCAGGAACATGCCGTAGTCCATGAGCGAGCCGCGTCCGAGCACGCGGTCCATGGTGAACATCAGGCCCACGGGCGCATCGAAGAAGCGGAAGTTGCGCTGGTGCTGCGCATGCATCTTGTCCTTCTCGCCCTTGGCAATGCCCAGCAGTCCATAGAGGCTCCAGCCGTTCTCGCGCCGGCGCTCGATGTAGGGCGAGACCCAGCGCGTGGGGTAGTAGTCGTACTCCTCGCGGTACTCGGTGGCAAGCGCCGGGTCGGCGTGGATCGCGTCGTGCGCGGCACACACCTGGTCGGCCAGCGCGTTGCGCTGTGTGCCCTGCAGCACGTACACGCGCCAGGGCTGCGTGTTGGTGCCCGAGGGCGCGCGGCTCGCAACCGCCAGGATCTCCTCGATGGTCTGCCGCGGCACCGGCCGGTCGCGCAGGAAGGCGCGGCAGGAAAAGCGGCTGGCGATCGCGGCCTCGACGCTGCCGGGATCGGCGACGACCGTCTCCACTTGCGAAGGCCCGCTCACTGCAGCGCCTCCAGCACCGTCTTCAGGCGCTGCGGCAAGGGCGCGGGACGGCGTGTGTGCCGGTCCACGTAGACATGCACGAAGTGGCCCTTGGCCACGGTGAGCGGCTGGTCTTGCAGGAACAGGCCCAGCTCGTAGCGGACGCTGGAGCTGCCGATGCGCGCCACCCGCAGGCCCGCTTGCACGATTTGCGGAAATTGCACCGGCGCGAAGTAGTTGCACTGCGTCTCGACCACCAGGCCGATGGTCTCGCCCTGGTGGATGTCGAGCGCGCCGTGCTCGATCAGGTGCGCATTCACCGCGGTGTCGAACCAGCTGTAGTACACAACGTTGTTCACGTGCCCGTAGGCATCGTTGTCCATCCAGCGCGTGCTGATCGTGCGGAAGGCGCGGTAGCCGGCACGTCCTTCCGGCTGCGGCTTCTCGGAGGTGGCATCGCTCATCGGCCGCGATTGTGCCAGCGGCCGGCATACGCCGCGGCCACCGCGAAGGTGTTGATCTGCACCTGCACCGTGTCCTCCAGCCGGTGACCGTAGCCGCCCGCCATCGCGAAGGCCAGCGGCAGTCCGCGTTGCCAGGCCCAGTCGAAGACGCGCCGGTCGCGCGCCTCGAGGCCGTCCCAGGTGAGCTTCAGGCGACCGAGGCGATCGCCCTCGTGCGGGTCGGCGCCCGCGAGGTAGATCACGAAGGCGGGATCGAAGCGCTGCGACAGCTCGTCGAGCGCCCGCTCCAAGGCCTGCAGGTAGGCGTCGTCCCCGGTGCCATCGGGCAGGTCGACATCGAGGTCGCCGGCCTCCTTGCGGAAGGGAAAATTCTTCTGGCCGTGCAGCGACAGCGTGAAGACGGTGGGATCCTTGCGAAAGATGAAGGCGGTGCCATTGCCCTGGTGCACATCCAGGTCGACGATGGCCACGCGCAGCGGCTCGCGCTGTCGCCGCGCGTGCTCGGCCTGCATCAATCGGGTGGCGACAGCGGCATCATTGAAGACGCAGAAGCCGCCGCCCCGGTCGGGATAGGCATGGTGGGTGCCGCCCGCGATGTTGGCCGCCACGCCCTCGGCCAAGGCCGCGCGGCACGCGGCGATGGTGGCGCCCACGGAGCGGCGCGCGCGCTCCGCCATCGCTGTGCTCCAGGGGAAGCCGATCTCGCGCATCACCTTGGGGTCTACCGTGCCGTCGGCAATCGCTTGGATGTAGGCTGGTGTGTGGACGAGCGCCAGTTCGCCGTCGGAAGCCGACGGCGCCGGGACGAGGCGGATCTCGGGCAACTCGGCCGCAAGCCGATCGCGCAGCAGCCGGTACTTGCCCATCGGAAAACGATGGCCTGTCGGCAGCGGAAGCACGAACTGATCCGTGTAGAAGACCTGCATGCGCTGCATTCTCCCGCGCTGACGAAGGACCGCGCGGCTGCGCCGCTTGATGGCGAACGACAAGGAATCCTTGGTCATTCGCCATTCGTCATCCAGCGCAGCGAGTCATCGTGCACAGCACATTGGTGCGATGCAACAAAAACGCTTGCAATGACGCGAGACGCCCTTATACTTCTCTCATGCTGCACTGCAACATGGTCGGATGAACCACAGCGCAGACGGAAGTAGCCCTCGCCACACCCTTTGACTGAACCGGAGATTCCCCATGCTGACCGCTGAACAACTCATTGCCGCCCAGAAGTCCAACCTCGAAACCCTGTTTGGCCTGACCACCAAGGCCTTCGAAGGCGTCGAGAAGCTCGTCGAGCTGAACGTCACCGCCTCCAAGCTCGCCCTGGAAGAAGCTGCCGAAACCACCCAGAGCATGCTGGGTGTCAAGGACGCGCAGGAACTGATGGCCCTGCAGGCTGCCCTGTTCCAGCCGATGGCCGAGAAGACCGCCGCCTACAGCCGTCACCTGTACGACATCGCCGCCGGCACCGGCGCCGAGTTCGGCAAGCAGTTCGAAGGCCAGGTCGCCGAAGCCCAGAAGAAGTTCCTGGCCGTGGTCGACACCGCCGCCAAGAACGCGCCCGCCGGTTCCGAGACCGCCGTCGCCGTCTTCAAGAGCGCCGTTGCCGCCGGCAACAACGCCCTGGAGTCCGTGCAGAAGGCTGTCAAGCAAGCCTCCGACGTCGCCGAAGCCAATTTCAACGCCGTCGCCAACACCGCGATGAACGCCAGCAAGGCCCCCGCCAAGACCAAGCGCGCCGCCTGATCTTGATTGCGGGTTCCTGACGCCACATCGCGTGGCTCAGGAACTCCGCGGACAAAGCTGACCTCTATCGGTACTCCCCTTCGGTGGAAGGCGAGTTCTTCAGGTTGTCTCCTCGGGTCCTTCGACACCTTCGGAGGTTCAGGATCCATTGGCCCCCGGTCGCAAGTTCGGGGGCTTTTTTCATGGCGCGTGCGCCTTGGCCTCCAGCGCGGCCTTCAGCTGCGGCAGCATGGCGCGCATCGCGTTGCGGCCGGCCTCGATGGCGCGCCGCTTGCCCGTGAAATCACCGCTGCCCATGCCCACGAGGGCGGGACGCACGACCACGTCGGCGTCCTTGAGTTCCCAGCTGTTGATGCTCTTGCCCATGATCGCGAAGGTCTGCAGCAGGATCTGCAGCGGATCGCCCGAGGGATTGCCTTCGGGCGCGCTGGAGATGTCGACCGCGATCACCACCTCCGCGCCCATCTGCCGCGCATAGCGCACCGGCACCGGCGAGACCAGTCCGCCATCGACGTATTCCTGGCCACCGATCTTCACGGGCAGGAACACCGCGGGCACGGCGCTCGAAGCCCGCACCGCGGTGCCGGTGTCGCCGCGGCGAAACAGCACGCCCTGGCCGGACTTGAGGTCGGTCGCCACCACGCCCAGGGGCAGCGCCATGTTCTCGATCAGGCGGTGATTGACCTGGTTGTCGACGTAGCGCCCCAATGCTTCGCCACGCAGCACGCCTCGGTTGAACAGGGGCAGTGTCCAGTCGGCAAAGGCCGCCTCGTCCATCTCCATGGCCACCGCCTGCAGCTGCTGGCCATTGCGGCCGCTCGCGTACAGCGCCGCGACCAGGCTGCCGGCCGAGGTGCCGACCACCAGGTTGGGCCGGATGCCCGCTTCCTCCAGCACCTGGATCACGCCGACATGCGCGAAGCCGCGCGCCGCGCCTCCGCCCAAGGCCAGGCCGATGCGCGGCGGCACCTTGGGAACGACCACCGCAGGCGGTGACATCGTGATCGGGGCAGCGGGCGGCGGCGGCGGTGTGCTCGCGCAGCCGGCCATCAGCGCGGCGAGCAGCAGTGCGTGCAGGCGCCAGGCACCTTGGGGCCAAAGGGAGGGATTCTTTTTCGTTTCGTCGTTCATGCATGGACCGGGCGCCAGCCAGGCGCCGCGCAGGCCGCTATTCTGGCGCGGCCCGCGGCCTCGCCCATAATTGCCGCTTACGCCAACGGCACGCAGGAGTGGAAGAGATGGACATTCGAGGCAAGGTCTTCATCGTCACCGGCGGCGCGTCGGGGCTGGGCGAAGGCACGGCGCGCATGCTGGCGGCCGAGGGCGGCAAGGTGGTCGTAGCCGACATGCAGGCCGACAAGGGCGAACAGGTCGCGCGCGAGATCGGCGGCGCCTTCGTCAAGTGCGACGTCAGCCAGGAAGCCGACGCGCAAGCGGTGGTCGCCCGGGCCGTCTCGCTGGGCAAGCTGATGGGTCTGGTCAACTGCGCCGGCATCGCGCCGGCGGAAAAGACCGTCGGCAAGAACGGCGCCCACAAGCTGGACGTGTTCACCCGCACGATCATGGTCAACCTGGTGGGCAGCTTCAACATGATCCGCCTCGCGGCCGACGCCATGGCGAAGAACGAGCCCGAGTCCACGGGCGAGCGCGGCTGCATGATTTCGACGGCCTCGGTCGCGGCTTACGACGGCCAGATCGGCCAGGCCGCGTACAGCGCCTCCAAGGGCGGCGTGGTCGGCATGACCTTGCCGATCGCCCGCGACCTGGCGCGCAACGGGATCCGCAACATGACGATCGCCCCCGGCATCTTCGGCACGCCCATGCTGTTCGGCATGCCGCAGGAAGTGCAGGACGCGCTGGCCGCCAGCGTGCCCTTCCCTTCGCGCCTGGGCACGCCGCAGGATTACGCCAAGCTCGCGAAGCACATCTTCGAGAACGACATGCTCAATGGCGAGGTGATCCGGCTCGATGGAGCGATCCGGCTGGCGCCACGGTGAACGCACGAGGCGAACGGACCAAACATGTCATTGCGGGCTTGACCCGCAATCCACGACGGCGCCCACACCACCGCCGCATGGATCCCGGGGCTAGCCCGGGATGACATCCGTCAGCCCGGGATGACCTCCATTACGCCCGCGATGACAGCTTGGCGGCCGGCACCGGCTCCGTCTCCTTGCCCTCCACCTTGCGCCCGATCCGCTCGTACTCCGAGATCACCTGCGCCCCCAGCAACAGCAGCGTCGCCGCCAGCTCGAGGCTGAACAACACGATGATGGCCGTCGTGAGCGAGCCATACACCACGCTGACCTGCGAGAGCGTCGCGAAGTACCACACCAGCACCCGGCGCGTGATCTCCCACAGCAGCGCTGCCGTGATGCCGCCGATCAGCGCATGCCGCCACGAGATGCGGCCCACCGGCATCACCATGTACACGGAGGTGAGCACGAAAACCTCGCCCAGCAATCCCAGCAGGTACAGCAATACGCCCGACACCCCGTGCAGCGACCAGTCGCGCCCGAGGAAATACACGCTGTCCTCGCCCATGGCCTCGATGCTGCCCGAGACCAGCGTCATCACCAGCAGCCCGAAGCCGAGCAGCAGGATGTAGCAGTAGGGCAGCAGCGCGGACACCACAAAGCGGCGGCGCTTGAATTCGAAGCGGTGCAGGAAGATCACCGACATGGCTTTTTCCAGCACCGTGAAGGCCAGCGAGCTGAAGAACAGCATCGTCACCAGCAGCAGCCAGCCGATCACCTCGCGGTGGGCGACGAAGTTGGACAGCTCCGCGACGATCGCCTTCGACTGGCCCGGCATCAGCCACTCCAGGTAGTGGCCCAGGGTCTGCAGCAGTTCGCGCTGGTCCACGATGTGCGACAGCGCGATCACGGCCAGGATCAGCAGCGGCACCACCGACAGCAGCGCGTAATAAGCCACGGCGCCCGCCAGCAGCAGGCCCTGGTTGGCCTGGAAGCTCTGGAACACCCGGCGCGCGAAGGTGCCGGGATGCGCCATCACCCAGGCGCTGGCAGGACTCAGCACTCTCATGCGGCCGAGTATGCCTGCGGGCTCGCGCGGCGGGGGCTGCCGCTGCCCGGCTTCAAACATCGATCGCCGCCGCCGATCCGGCCTGCCGGCGCAGCTCGAACTTCTGGATCTTGCCGGTCGAGGTCTTCGGCAGTTCGCCGAACACCACCGCGCGCGGCACCTTGAAGCCGGCCAGGTGCTGGCGGCAATGCGCGACGATCTCCTGCGGCGTGACGCTGGCTCCCGCCTTCAGCTCGACGAAGGCACAGGGCGTCTCGCCCCATTTCGCGTCCGGCCTGGCGACGACCGCGGCGGCCAGCACCTGCGGATGGCGATAGAGCACGTCCTCGACCTCGATCGACGAGATGTTCTCCCCGCCCGAGATGATGATGTCCTTGCTGCGGTCCTTGATCTTGATGTAGCCGTCCGGGTACTGCACCGCCAGGTCCCCCGTGTGGAACCAGCCGCCGGCAAAGGCCTCCTGCGTCGCCTGCGCGTTCTTCAGGTAGCCCTTCATCGCGATGTTGCCGCGGAACATGATCTCGCCCATGGTCTCGCCGTCCCAGGGCACCGGCTGCAGCGTCTGCGGATCGAGCACGCGGGCGGCGGTCTGCAGGTGATAGCGCACGCCCTGGCGCGCATTCAGGCGCGCGCGTTCGCCGATCTCCAGCCGGTCCCATTCCGCATGCTTGGCGCACACCGTCGCCGGGCCGTACACCTCGGTCAGCCCGTAGACGTGCGTCAGTTCGAAACCCAGCGCCTCCATCCCTTCGATCAGCGATGCGGGCGGCGCCGCACCGGCCACCATCGCCTTGACGCCGCGCGGCAGCCCCTGCGTCAGCTCACCGGGCGCATTCACCAGCAGGCCGTGCACGATCGGCGCACCGCAGTAATGCGTCACGCCGTGCGCGCGAATCGCGTCGACCATGGCGCGCGCCTCCACCTTGCGCAGGCAGACGTTGACGCCGGCGCGCGCCGCGACCGTCCAGGGGAAACACCAGCCGTTGCAGTGGAACATCGGCAGGGTCCACAGATAGACCGCGTGCTGGGGCATGTCCCATTCGAGGATGTTGGAGATCGCATTGATCGCCGCCCCGCGATGGTGGTAGACCACGCCCTTGGGATTGCCGGTGGTGCCACTCGTGTAGTTCAGGGAGATGGCGTCCCATTCGTCCTGCGGCAGTTCCCAGGCGAACTCCGGGTCGCCGCCGGCCAGGAAGTCCTCGTAGGTGGTGCTGCCGATGCGTTGCGGCACGCCGGCGTACATCGCATCCTCGGCGTCGATCACCAGCAGCGGCCGGCCTTCCTTGCGCAGTGCGATCGCCCGCTGCATCACGCCGGCGAACTCCGGATCGACGATCACGGCCCTGGCCTCGCCGTGCTCCAGCATGAAGGCGACCGCCTCGGGATCGAGCCGCGTGTTCAGCGCATTCAGGACGGCGCCGGCCATTGGAATGCCGAAATGCGCCTCCACCATCGGAGGGGTGTTGGGCAGCATCACGGCTACCGTATCGCCTTTGCCCAGGCCGGCGCGCTGCAGTGCGCTGGCCAGGCGCCGGCAGCGCTCGTAGGTCTGCCGCCAGTTGCGGCGCAGCGATCCGTGGATCACGGCCGTGCGTTGCGGATGAACATCGGCCGCCCGTTCCAGGAAAGAGAGCGGCGACAGCGGCGTGAAGTTCGCCGCGTTCCGGGGCAGGTCCTGGTCGAAGATGCGGGTCATCGCGGTTTCCGTGGGTCTCGATGGCCGCAGAGTAGCCTGATTCCGATCCGGGCAGAATCGGGCGGCAACCCCATCCCTCCTTCCGTGGCCATCCCCCAGAACTTCATCCAGGAACTGCTCGCCCGCGCCGACGTCGTCGAGATCGTCGGCCGTTACGTGCAGCTGAAGAAGACCGGGGCCAATTTCTCCGGGCTGTGCCCCTTCCACGGCGAAAAGACGCCGTCGTTCACGGTCAGCCCGGCCAAGCAGTTCTTCCACTGCTTCGGCTGCGGCAAGAACGGCAATGCCCTCGGCTTCCTGATGGACTATGCCGGCATGGGCTTCGTCGAGGCGGTGAAGGACCTGGCCGGCCAGTACGGCATGCAGGTTCCCGACGACGACATCTCCCCCGCTGAACGCGCCCGGCAGGCGGAGCAGCGCCAGAAGCAGCAGACGCTCTCCGACGTGCTGGAGAAGGCCGGCGATGCCTACCGCAAGCACCTGAAGAATTCGCTGCGCGCCGTCGCCTACTTCAAGGGCCGCGGCCTCTCCGGCGAGATCGCCCGGCAGTTCGGCCTCGGTTATGCGCCCGAGGGCTGGCGCTCGCTGGCCAGCGTGTTCCCCAACTACGACGACCCGCTGCTGGCCGAGAGCGGCCTGGTGATCGTCAACGAGGAGGACCCCGGATCAGGTCCGGGGCAGGCTCGGCGCTACGACCGGTTTCGCGACCGCGTGATGTTCCCGATCCGCAATGTCAAGGGCGAGTGCATCGGCTTCGGCGGGCGGGTGCTGGGCGATGACAAGCCCAAGTACCTGAACTCGCCCGAGACGCCCGTCTTCAGCAAGGGCCGCGAGCTCTATGGCCTGTGGGAGGCGCGCAATGCGCTGCGCGAGCACGGCTTCGTGCTGGTCACCGAGGGCTACATGGACGTGGTCGCGCTGGCGCAGCTCGGGTTTCCCAACGCGGTCGCCACGCTCGGCACGGCCTGCACGCCGGACCATGTGCAAAAGCTGTTTCGCTTCACCGACAGCGTGGTCTTCAGCTTCGACGGCGATGCGGCCGGACGGCGTGCCGCCCGCAAGGCGCTTGATGGCGCCATCCCCTATGCCACCGACGTGCGCAGCGTCAAGTTCCTGTTCCTCCCGGCCGAGCACGACCCCGACAGCTACATCCGCGAGCACGGGCGCGAGGGCTTCGCCAGCTACATCGAACAGGCGGTGCCGCTGTCACGCTTCCTGATCGAGGCCGCGAGCGAAGCTTGCGACCTGAGCAGCGCCGAGGGCCGCGCGCACCTGGCGGCCAACGCCAAGCCCTTGTGGACGCAACTGCCGGAAGGCGCCTTGAAGCGCCAGCTGCTGTCCGAGATCGCCAGCCTGGTGCAGCTTCCGACCGCGGATCTCGGCGAGCTCTGGGAGGGCCAGCGCGCCCGCCCCTCCCGCCGCGAAGCCCCGCCGCCAGAGAGCGACTATCCGGCCGACCCCGGCTATCCGCCCGAGAGCCACTACGCTCCCGAGGGCGCCTACCCGCGGACCGGCGGCTCCCGCAAGGAGGACGGCTGGCGGCGCTCGGGCCGGCCCTGGCGCGAGCGCGAGCAGCGCCCGCCGCAGCCGCCACTGCGCGGCCAGCCCATGAACCGCGGCACGCGGGCGTTGCAGATCCTGTTCACCGAGCCGGCGGCGTGGGAACGGCTCAGCAGCGACGAACACCACCTCTTGTGCGAACTGCCGGCGCCGCACGGCCCGCTGTTCGCCTGGCTCGACAGCCAGCATCATGACCACGGCCCGCAGCCCTGGGCCGCCTTGCGCCAGGCGCTGCAAGGCCACCTGCACGAGCAGTTCGCGATCGCCGAGATCGAGAAGGTGCCGCCGCAGATCGAGAGCGATCCCACCGAACTGGCCGACATCCTGGCCAAGGAAAAGGATCGCCAGCGGCAGCTGGAGATGGACCGACTGGTGGCCGCGGGCCTCATAGATCCGGAAGCTCAGGCACGCTATCGCGCCCTGCTGGACGCGCAGAAACCCGGTGCCAAGCCTTGAATTCGGATGACGACGGTATAATGTAGGGTTGCTAGCGGCAAGAGCGACAGCAGCACCTCCGGACCGGCCAGCCGTGCACACCGTGCGGCGCCCCACAGCGGGCCCAGGCCATATCTCCGCAAGGACTGCACACCAAATGTTCGCCCATCCATCTTGCCCGGCAGGCCGAGGTCGGCCTTTCTCCCCGCGCCAGGTTGTCGTGGCGCATGTTCGTTTCTGCCGTCTTGTTCCGAGGTCGTATGCCCGTTCAAAAGTCCGCGAAGCCGTCCAACGCTGCGAAACCCGCCGACCGAAAGCCACTCCAATCCTCATTGCAACCCGGCGCCAAGGTCGGGCTGAAGATCGTCAAGAGCGATCGCAAGCCCGACTCGAAGTCTCCAACGAAAGTAGCCCAGCCCGTGCCCACCAAGTCCCCCGTCGCCAAGGCCGAGAAGGCCACCGCCAAGGAAGAAGCGAAGAAGCCCGTCAAGACCGCGATTGCTGCCGATGACAGCGCGGTGAAGAAGAAGCCTGGTCGCCCGCCCAAGGCGAGCGCGGAAGTCGACACGTCCGCCCAGGCCGTGACCGGCGCCAAGCGCGGCCGCAAGCCGAAGGTCGCCGAAGCCCTTGCCAAGGGCGTGACCGAAGACGTGGACCTGGCCGACGTCGAGACCGAATTCGAGGACAGCGAGCCCGTCGTGGTCGAGGAAGTCGTCGCGGTGGCCGAGAAGGCCAAGCCGCTGCGCATGAAGATCAGCAAGGCCAAGGAACGCGCGCTGATGAAGGAATTCGGCCTGGACGAGACCGTCCTGTCCGAAGAGGAAATGGCCAAGCGCCGGCAGCGCCTGAAGACCCTGATCACGCTGGGCAAGACGCGCGGCTACCTGACGCACTCCGAAATCACCGACCACCTGCCCGAAAAGCTGGTCGATGCCGAGACGCTCGAAGTCGTGGTCGCGATGCTCAACGACCTCGGAGTGGCGGTGTACGAGCAGACGCCCGACGCCGAGATGCTGCTGCTGAACAACACCACGCCGACGACGGCGACGGTGGAGGAAGCCGAAGAAGAAGCCGAAGCCGCCCTGTCCACCGTCGACAGCGAATTCGGCCGCACCACCGATCCCGTGCGCATGTACATGCGTGAGATGGGCACGGTGGAACTGCTCACGCGCGAGGGCGAGATCGAGATCGCCAAGCGCATCGAAGGCGGCCTGATGGCGATGATGGAGGCGATCTCGGCCTCCCCCGCCACGATCGCCGAGATCCTGCGCCTGGCCGCGGAGATCCGCGAAGGCAAGATCGTCATCTCCACGATCGTCGACGGCTTCTCCAACCCGAACGAAGCCGACGACTACGTCGCCGAAGAAGACTTCGACGAGTTCGATGCCGATGACGACGACGACGGCTCCGGCGGCTCCAAGGCGCTGACCAGGAAGCTCGAAGAGCTGAAGGCCCAGGCCCTCGAACGCTTCGCCCGCATCGCCGAACTGTTCGAGAAGGTGCACAAGGTCTACGACAAGGAAGGCTGGGGCACCCCCGCCTACCACAAGGCGCAGAAGGCCCTGTCCGAAGAGCTGATGAGCATCCGCTTCACGGCCAAGACCATCGAGAAGCTGTGCGACATGGTGCGCGGCCAGGTCGACGACGTGCGCAAGAAGGAGCGCGAGCTGCGCCGCATCATCGTCGACAAGTGCGGCATGCCCCAGGAAACCTTCGTCAAGGATTTCCCGCCCAACCTGCTGAACCAGAAGTGGGTCGAGAAGCAGGCCGGCGCCGGCAAGCCCTGGAGCTCCATCATCGGCCGCAACGTGCCCGCGATCCAGGAACTGCAGCAGAAGCTGGCAGACCTGCAGTCGCGCGTGGTGGTGCCGCTGGCCGAGTTGAAGGAAATCAACAAGCGCATGAACGAGGGTGAGGCCTCGTCGCGCGACGCCAAGAAGGAAATGATCGAGGCCAACCTGCGGCTCGTGATCTCCATCGCCAAGAAGTACACCAACCGCGGCCTGCAGTTCCTGGACCTGATCCAGGAAGGCAACATCGGCCTGATGAAGGCGGTGGACAAGTTCGAATACCGGCGCGGCTACAAATTCTCGACCTATGCGACGTGGTGGATCCGCCAGGCCATCACGCGCTCGATCGCCGACCAGGCGCGGACCATCCGCATCCCGGTGCACATGATCGAGACCATCAACAAGATGAACCGCATCAGCCGGCAGCACCTGCAGGAGTTCGGCTTCGAGCCGGACGCCAGCATCCTGGCGGCCAAGATGGAGATCCCGGAAGACAAGATCCGCAAGATCATGAAGATCGCCAAGGAGCCGATCTCCATGGAGACGCCGATCGGCGACGACGACGATTCGCACCTGGGCGATTTCATCGAGGACACCGGCAACACCGCGCCGATCGAAGCCGCCATGCAGGCGGGCCTGCGCGACGTGGTGAAGGACATCCTCGACTCGCTGACGCCGCGCGAAGCCAAGGTGCTGCGCATGCGCTTCGGCATCGAGATGAGCACCGACCACACGCTGGAAGAAGTCGGCAAGCAGTTCGACGTGACCCGCGAGCGGATCCGGCAGATCGAGGCGAAGGCGCTGCGCAAGTTGAAGCACCCGAGCCGCAGCGACAAGCTGCGCAGCTTCATCGACACGCTGTAAACAACAAGGGCCCTTCGGGGCCCGTTCTCTTGGCATGTCATCCCGGGCTCGACCCGGGATCCACGACTGCGCATGCACCTGCGCCGCATGGATTGCGGGTCAAGCCCGCAATGACATCCAGGGTGCACGCCCGCAGTGACATGGGCCGCGTAGGGTGGATTGCGCGCAGCGCAATCCACCCTACCTGCTAGAACAGCGTCTCCTGATACCGATCGTCCTTCCCGTCCGAGCGCGCCTTCACCAGCCGCACCTGCGGCTCGGCGGCTGCTTCGGTTTCGTAGGACTTGCCGCATTCCGGGCAGCTGTAGTCCTGCGTGCGGTTTTCGTCGGGCACCCGCACGGCGAGGACGCGCAGGCGCGCACCGCAATACGCGCAGGATTGTTCGAAGATGCTCACGTCTCCCGACTCGGGGCCCGGTGCCTGGACCATGGGGGCCCTCCGTGATATGACGGGGCCAGTATGCGCCCGGCCAACAGACCCTTCAAGCGAAGCCGACTTGGGCGCCGGGGCTTGCTAGCGGCCCGTGAACTTCGGTTTGCGTTTCTCCATGAAGGCCTGCCGCCCCTCCACGTAATCGGCACTGCCAAAGCAGCGGTCGACCACCTCCTGGCACAGCGCCGCGTCGCGCTCCGAGTCGTCGACCAGCGCCTGGGCTACCAGCGTCTTGATCGAGGCCACCGTCAGCGGCGCATTGTTGGCAATGGTTGCAGCGTAGTCCCGCACGTACGACTCGAGGCCGTCCGCCGCCACCACGCGATTCACCAGGCCCATGGCCAGCGCCTCGGCCGCCGAGAACTGCCGCGCGGTGTAGAAGATCTCGCGCGCAAACGAGGGACCGACCACGTCGACCAGCTTGCGCACGCCCTCGAATTCATAGCCCAGGCCCAGCTTGGCAGCGGGCACGGAAAAGGTCGAGCCTTCGGCCGCGATGCGCAGGTCGCACGACAGCGCCAGCGACACGCCGCCGCCCACGCAGTAGCCGCGGATCATCGCGAGGGTCGGCTTGTTCACGTAGCGCAGCGCGTCATTCGCGCGATGCGAGATCTCGCGATAGGCCTGCGTGCTTTCCGCACTGGAGCGCTTCTCCTCGAACTCGGAGATGTCGGCGCCGGAGACGAAGGCCTTGCCGCCCGCACCCTGCACCACGATCACGCGGATCGCGGGGTCTTGCGCGTAGTCGGTGACGATCTCGTACAGCGCCTCCCACATCGCCACCGAGACCGCGTTGTGCCGCGCCGGATTGTTGAAGGTGATCCAGCCGATCGCGCCGTCTTTCAGCGCGATCATCTTGTCGGTGGCGAGCTTCATGCCGGCACCTTGCTGGCCTTGACCACGCCTTCAGCCAGCAGGCCGTGCACCTGGCCCTCGCTGTAGCCCAGGGTGCGCAGTACCTCCTCGGTGTGCTGCCCGTGCAGCGGCGCGGGCTTGCGGATCTGCGTCAGCTCGCCGCTGGACTTGACCGGCAGGCCCAGCGTCTTCATGAGGCCGATGGTGGGATGCTCGATGTCGTACACCATGCGCCGGTGCTGCACCTGCGGATCGGACAGCGTCTGCTCGTAGGTATAGACGGGACCGCCGGGCACGCCGACGGCATCGAGTTTCTCGACCCAGTGCGCGGTGGGCTGGGTGATGGTGATCGCTTCGATCAAGTCCTGCAGCGCATCGGCGTTCTTCACGCGCAAGGGGTTGCGTACGAAGCGCGGGTCATCGAGCCACTGCGGCTGCTCGACGACTTGCGTGACGAAGGCGCGCCACAGCTTGTCGCCGCTGGCGCCGACGGTGACATAGCCGTCCTGCGAGCGGAAGGCCTGGTAGGGCGCGGAGCGGCGGTGCCGCGTGCCGGTGGCCGTCGGCTTCTCGCCGCCGCCGAAGAAGGCGCCGAATTCCCAGATGCTCCAGGCCAGCCCCGCCTCCAGCAGCGAGGTCTCGATGTACTGCCCTTGCCCGTGGCGCAGCTTGCCGATGAAGGCGCCCAGGATGCCGTACAGCGTGGTCACGCCGCAGGCGATGTCGTTCATCGCGATACCGACTTTCGCCGGGCGGCCACCGGGCTCGCCGGTCATCATCATGATGCCCGACATGCCCTGCGCGATGATGTCGAAGCCGCCCTTGCGGCCATAGGGCCCGGTCTGGCCGAAGCCCGACATGGACGCGAAGATGATGCCGGGGTTGACCTGCTTCACGTCGTCGTACGCGATGCCCAGCTTCTTGACCACGCCGGGCCGGAAGTTCTCCATCATCACGTCGCAGGTGGCCGCGAGTTTCATGACGATCTCCTTGCCCTGCGGCGACTTCAGGTCGACCGAGATGCTCTTCTTGTTCCGGTTCAGGACGGCGAAGCAATAGGACTCGTCGTTGACGCGCGGCTCGAAATTGCGCGTGCTGTCGCCATCCAGGCTTTCCAGCTTGATCACTTCGGCGCCGAGGTCGCCCAGCACCATGCTGCAGTAGGGGCCGGCCATCACGTTGGTGAGGTCCAGGATGCGGACGCCTTCGAGGGGAAGCGGCATGGGAAGGGGTTCCTTTGGGGTTGAATTCAGGCGAGCAGAGTGATCTGCGAGGTGTCGATGTCGGCGTAGATCGTCTGGCCGACCTCGAAGACATCACCGGGCCGGGCGCTCACGCGGATCGGCTCCAGCGCGGGGGCCAGGGCAATGTGATAGTCCCACGATTCGCCCAGGTAGGAGCGGCGCGCGATGCTCGCCAGAACGCAGTGGTGCGCGTCGCGTTCGGCCGGCTTCTCGCGCGTGAGCTGGATGCATTGCGGGCGGATCGACACCTGCACTTCGGAGGGCAACTGGCCATCGGCCGCCAGTGCGCGCGCGGGCAGGAAGAAGCCGCCGAAGTCCACCGCGTCGTCGCGGCGCGCACCGGTCAGCAGGTTGGTGCGGCCGATGAAGCCGGCGACGAAGCGGGTCCGCGGACGCCCATACAGCTCGAACGGCGCATCGAGCTGCTCGATGCGGCCCTGGTTCATCACGGCGATGCGGTCGGAGGTGACCATCGCCTCGGACTGGTCGTGGGTGACGTAGACCATCGTCATGTTGAATTCGTCGTGCAGCCGGCGGATCTCGTAGCGCATTTCCTCGCGCAGGTTGGCGTCGAGATTGGACAGCGGCTCGTCGAGCAGCAGCACCTTGGGATTGACCACGATGGCACGGGCCAGCGCCACGCGCTGCTGCTGCCCGCCACTGAGCTCCGCGGGATAGCGGTCGCGCAAGGCCTTGAGCTGCACGACGTCGAGGATCTTGTCCACGCGCTTCCTGGCGTCGGCGACCGGCACCTTCTGCAGCTTCAGGCCGAAGGCCACGTTCTCCTGCACCGTCATGTTCGGCCAGATCGCGTAGCTCTGGAAGATCATCGACATGCCGCGCTTTTCCGGCGGCAGCGAGGATTGCGCAGAGGAAATCACCTGGCCATCGAGCTCGATGGTGCCGGCACTCGGCGCGATGAAGCCGGCGATCATGCGCAGCGTCGTGGTCTTGCCGCAGCCCGAAGGCCCGAGCAGCGAGACCAGTTCGCCTTCGCGCAGCGCGAGGTTCAGGCCGTCGACGGCCGTGAAGCCGCCGAAGGTGCGCGAGACATTTCTCAATACAAGCTGGCTCAAACTACCGTCCTCCTCAGCATGAAGTCGCGCCCCATCAGGCGGAAGCCCGCCAGGATCAGCGCCACCGTGATCACCACCAGCACCAGGCCGATGGAGGCCAGCATTTCGAAGTTGCCCTCGTCGCTCTTGTCGAACAGCAGCACCGAGAGCACCTGCGTGTTGATCGAGTAGAGGAAGATGGCCGTGCTCAGCTCGCGCGTGGCGGGAATGAACACCAGGATGAAGGCGCCCGCCATGCTGCGTTTGAGCACCGGCAGCACCACGTAGCGGATGGCCGCCAGGCGCGATCCACCGAGCGTGCGCACCGCCTCTTCGAGCTCCGGGTTGATGCTGCGGATCGCGGCATTCGCGTTGACGAAGGCGATCGGCAGGAAGCGCGTGGTGAAGGCCAGGATCAGGATCCACGCCGTGCCATACAGCACCAGCGGCGGCCGCGTGTACGCGGCATAGAAGCCGATGGCCAGCACGATGCCGGGCACCACGAAAGGCGCCATCGTGAGGAAGCTCAGCACGCTGCCCACATGCCGGTTCACCAGCCCGCGGTTGACCACATAGGCGATGCACAGCGCCAGCGTCAGCGCGAACAGCGAAGCCGTGCCCGCATACACGAAGGTGTGCAGCGTGGCCGTGCGCGTGAGCGCGTTGTCCACCAGCACCGCCGTGACGTTGCCGAAGGTGAGGTTGTCCCAGGAGAAGCCGCGGCCCCAGGCCTTGGCGAAGGCGGCCTGGCAGATCACCACCATCGGCATGAAGAAGGACAGCGTGCAGACCGCGAGGCACCAGCCCAGCACCGGCCACTTCCACGGGCCGAGCGGAACGGGACGGCGCTCGCCACCCTTGCCGGTGAGCGAGACATAGCCCTTGCGATTCGTGATGCGCCGCTGCACCCAGAACAGCATGACCGTGATCAACAACAGCGGCATCGCATAGGCCGAGGCGACCCCCAGCTGCGGCGGAAACTCGAAGAACTGCCACAGCTGCGTGGTCACCACCTGGAAGCGTCCTGGCAACGCAATCAGCGCGGGCGAGCCGAACAGCGCAATCGCCTCCAGGAACACCAGGATGAAGGCGCCCAGGATGGCGGGCAGCACCAGCGGCAGCGTGATCAGCAACGTCGTGCGCATGTTGCCCGCGCCCAGCATGTTGGCCGCGTCCTCCATCTCGGAGGAGACGAGGTCCAGCGCCGACTTCGTGAGCACGAATACATACGGAAAGCTGTAGCAGGCCACCACCAGCACCAGCCCCGGCATCGAGTAGATGTTGAAAGGCCCGGAGGTCGCTCCGGTGAGCGCGACGACAGCCCGGTTCAACCAGCCCGCGTGCGGGCCGGCCAGCAGGATCCAGCCCACCGCGCCGAGATACGGCGGGATGATGAAAGTGCCGAGGATGGAGACCCACACGAGCCCCTTTGCCGGCATGTCGGTGCGCGAGAGCGCCCAGGCCATCGGCACTCCGAACAGCAGGCACAGCACGCCGGCCGAGACGCCGAGGATCAGCGAGTTGCCCAGCGCCTGCAGGTGGCGCGCACGGCCATAGGCAGCGATGTAGTTGGCCAGCGTGAAGCCGCCGCTGTCGTCCTGGAAGCTGACCACCAGCAGCCGCGCCAGCGGGTTGACCACCAGGAACACCAGCACCACGATGGCGGCCAGCCACAGCAGCGAGGACTTGTCCCAATGCCGCCAGCGCTGGGCCAGTCCCTGGGGCGGCAGCGCCGCCTCGTCCAGCGTCGTCTTGACGTAAGCCACGGCCTGCGCGTCAGACGCCGAAGGTCTCGCGGAATTTCTCCTTCACCTCGGGGATGCCCTTGGTGATCTCGTCCTCGGTCGGGCGCACCACCTTGATCTGCTCCAGCGGCTTGGTGCCGGGCGAAGGCGCGACGCCCTTCATCACCGCGAGCGAGTGCGTCTTGACCTGCACCTCGCCGGCCTCTTTCGACAGCAGGAACTCCAGGTACAGCTTGCCGGCATTGGGCGAAGGCGCGTTCTTGGGGATGGCGCTGGGCGACACCATCAGCAGCGCGCCATCGGTGGGATACACCACGGCCAGCGGATTGCCTTTGTCGCGGGAGAGCAGCGTGGTCGCCTCCGAGCCGGCGGCGACCGCGCGCTCCTTGGAATTGAGCATCGTGACGGTGTCGTTCACCGAGCGGCCGATCTGCGGCTCGTTCTTTTCCAGCTTGATGAAATAGTCCCAGCCATAGAGCTTGCGCATCAGCACGACCCAGGTGCCGACATACCCGCTGAAGGCCGGATGGCCGATCGAAACCTTGCCCTTCCACTTGGGATCGAGCAGGTCGGGCCAGTTCTTCGGCGCCTCCCGCTCGGGCACCATCGTGGTGTTGTAGGTGAGGGTCATCAGCGCCGCGGCCGTCACCCAGTAGAAGCCCTCCTTGTCGTTGTAGGGCTTGAGCGAGTCGACCTGGTTGGCGGCGTTGTGCGGCTGGTAGCGCAGCAGCAGCCCCTTCTGCTTGAGCGCCGGATAGTGGCTGACGTCGGTGCTGCTGAAGATCGAAGCCACGGGCGCATTCGCCTGGATGTCTTGCTGCAGGCGCTGGAAGGCCACCTGCGCCGTGGTGCGCACGAAATTGCACTTGAGGTCGGCGTACTTCTTTTCGAAGGCGGCGCACAGGGCCGCGGCCTCGTCGGTGTTGTAGTGCGCGGTGTAGACGGTGACCGGCTTTTCCTTCTTGGCCGCCTCGTACAGCTCCTTTTCCCAGGGCTGCATCTGGGCCCGGGCCGGGACGGCGGCCAGCAACGCGCAGGCGGAGAGGGAGGCCAGCAAGCACTTCACCAGGAACCGATGCATTCGACTTCTCCCGCGGCGGCGCCGCAATCCACGAGAGGGCACTTTAGTGCCGCGACCGGTCAGGTCGCATCCGCACTTACCTGCATGCACCAAAAGACTTCGCGGGGGCCGCGCCGCTTCGAAATGCAGGATGCATCCGGTAGGCTGGGGCTGCGCGCAGCGCACCCCAGCATGGCGATCGCGCCGCGCACGGTGGGATGCCTCCGGGCGACCGACCCTAAACGCCCCGGAACACCGCCTTGCGCTTCTCCGCAAACGCGCGCACGCCTTCGCGATAGTCCTCGCTCGCGTTGCACGCGTCCGCGGCCGCGTGCGCGGCGGCATCGCTGACCGTGCCGAGGAAGGCGTTCACGCTCAGCTTGGCCGCCTTGAGCGTCAAGGGCGCGTTCTGCGCCATCGTGTCCGCGTAGGCGCGCACGATGCCGTCCAGTTCCCCGGGCGCCACGACCTGGCTGACGAAGCCCATGCGCAACGCCTCGTCGGCCCCGAACACCCGCGCCGAGAAGAAGATGTCGAGGGTGTTCTGCACGCCGATGAGCGAAACGAAGCGCTGCACGCCCTCGGGCTTGTAGCCCAGGCCCAGGCGGCCGGCCGGCATGCGAAAGCGCGCATCGCTGGCGCAGATGCGGATGTCGCAGCCGGCTGCGAGGCCGAGGCCGCCGCCCATGCAGATGCCGCGGATCTTCGCGATCACCGGCTTGGACGCGCGCACCGGCGCCGCATACGCGTCGTCGACGATCGCGCCGTAGCGCTGCTGCGCGTCGGGCTCGCCGCGTTCGCTTTCGAACTGCGAGATGTCGGCGCCGGAGACGAAGGCCTGCTCGCCTTCGCCGGTGAGCACGATCACCGCAATGTCGGCGTCGCCATCGAGTTCGGCGATGGCGGCGGTGAGCGCCTGCCACATCGTCACCGTCATTGCGTTGAACTTGCCGGGGTTGGACACGAGCACCGTGCCCACGTGGCCGTCGCGGCGCACCAGGATCTGCGTCATCAGAAGGTCTCGGCGTCGACTTCGCGGTTGGCCTGCTCGCTGTAGCGATTGCCGGCGACGGTCTGCTGGTTGATCAGCGCCTCCACCCGCTGCACCAGCGAAGGCGACAGCGCCACGTCCGCGGCAGCAAGATCCTCGTGCAGGTGCTCCACGCTGGTGGTGCCGGGAATGGGAATGATGAAGGGCGCCTGCTGCAGCAGCCAGGCCAGCGCGAGCTGCGCGCGGGTGCAGCCGGCCTCCTGCGCGAGCGCCTTGTACGCGGGCAGCAGCTTCAGGTTCCGGGCATGGTTGTCAGCGTCGAAGCGCGGCATGGTGCGGCGGATGTCCTTGGACTCCAGCGTCGCGACGTCATGCACCGCATCGCACAGGAAGCCGCGCCCCACCGGGCTGAACGCAACGAAGGCGATGCCCAGTTCGCGGCAGGCCTGCAGCATCGCGATTTCGGGATTGCGGGTCCACAGCGAATACTCGTTCTGCACCGCGGTGATCGGGTGCACCGCATGGGCCTTGCGCAGCGTCGCGGCCGAGACTTCGGACAGGCCGAGCGTACGCACCTTGCCCTGCTCCACCAACCGCGCCATCTCGCCCACGCTCTCCTCGATGGGCACCTTCTTGTCCCAGCGATGCAGGTAATAGAGGTCGATCACGTCGGCCTGCAGGTGGCGCAGGCTGTCCTCGCAATTGCGGCGGATGGTCTCGGGCCGGCCATCGATGACGCGGCGCGTGACGCCGTCGTCACCGGCGACGCCCGCCATGCCGCCCTTGCTGCAGAGGGTGAACTTGCTGCGATGCGGCTTGAGCACCCGGCCCACGAGCCTCTCGTTGGCGCCGAAGCCATACAGGGCGGCCGTGTCGAACAGCGTGACGCCGGCGTCCAGCGCGGCCAGCAGCACCCGCTCGCCCTGCTCCGGCGAAGGCGGCGTGCCGTAGGCGTGGCTGAGGTTCATGCAGCCCAGGCCGATGGCGGTGACGGTGAAAGGGCCGAGGGGACGGTTGTGCATGGTTTCGAATGGCAAAAAAGCGGATCGACAAGCTTACCGTAGGGTGGGATGCCGCAGGCACCCCACCGCGGCGCTCACCGAAGATCAGCCCCACCGGCGGCCCCGGCCGGCTCGATCCTGCGCTAAGGTCGCCGCTTGCCGATCCCCGCCACCGCCTCCCCCGCTTCCTGCGACGCCCTCGTCATCGGCGCCGGCGTTGCCGGCCTCTTCTGCGCCACGGCCCTGGCCGACGCCGGCCTGCGCGTCTGCGTTCTCGAAGCGCGCGCCGAGCCGGGAGGACGCGCGCGCAGCTGGTTCGACGCGCGCATGGCCATGGAGATCGACATCGGCCCGCACGTGGTCAGCTCGGAACACGTGAACTTCCTTCGCATGCTCGAGCGCCTGGGTAGCGCGGACCGCATCGCCTGGCAGCCGGATCCCCTGCTCACGCTGCTGGATGCGGGCGAGCTGCTAGCCGCCGCCAGCGTGCGCTGGACGCCGCCCTTGCACGGCCTGCCGAACATCCCCGTGGCGCTGCGGCGCATGAGCCTGGCCGATGCGCTTTCTCATTGGCGCCTGTCGTGGCAGGCGGCGCGCGTGAGCGAGAGCGGCCTGCGCGCGCTGGACACGCAGGACGCGGCGAGCTGGCTGCGCTCTCTGCAGGTCTCGGAGCGCGCCATCGACTGGTTCTGGCGCTCCGCGCTGCTGGCCATGCTGAACGTGCCGCTGGAGCAATGCTCCGCCGCCGCCGCCATGCGCATCTTCCGGCTGATGCAGGGACGCAGCGGCTATCACTTCGGATTCCCGACGGTGGGCCTGTCCCAGATGTATGTGCCGCAATGCATCGCGGCGATTCGCGCGCGCGGCGGCGAAGTGCGCACGCAAGCCGCGGTGCGCACGCTCGACGTGCAGGACGGCATCGTGCGCGGCGCGCACCTGCGCGACGGCAGTGCGGTGCGCGCACCCTGGTGCGTGGTGGCCATCGCGCCGTGGAATGTCGCGCCGCTGCTGGCGCGCACACGTGAGGCGAGGCTGGCGCCGTTGCAGCAGGCCGCCACGCGCTTCATCGGCGCGCCGTACACCAGCAGCTACCTGGCCCTGGACCGGCGCCTCGGGGAGCAGCGCTTCTGGGCGCGCGTGTGGAATCCGCAGGACCTGAACACCGACTTCTACGACCTGGCGAAGATCCGCCCCGCCGTCACCGGCGGCGGCTCCCTCATCGCCTGCAATGCGATCGGTCCCAATGCGCACCTGGAGTGGAGCGACGCCCAGGTGATCGACCGCACGCTGGTCGAACTCGAGGAGTTCGCGCCGAGCGCGGGTGCGACCCGCGTGCTGGCGGCGCGCGTGCACCGCATCCGCGCCGCGATTCCGCAACCGCGTCCCGGCACCGAGGCGTTGCGGCCGTCCCATCGCACGGCCGTCGGCGGACTGCTGCTTGCCGGCGACTGGACGGATACGTCGGTGCCCTGTTCGATGGAAAGCGCAGCGCGCTCCGCGGCCCTGGCGGCCGGTGCGGTGCTGGGCCAGCAGCTTGCACTGCCGGCGCCCGAGACGTACGGGCTGGTCGGCCTGTTGCGTGAGCGTTCGCCCGCGACCGCGAGGAAGCCATGCGCGTGAACTCGCCCACGGCCCTTCCGAACGGCTGCGAAGGCCCCGATGCCGCACTGGCGCTCTTCGACACGCTGGCGCCCGTGGACATCGCCTTCATGATCGGGACCTGGTCCGGCCACGAGTTCCCGACCGGGCATCCGATGGATGGCGCGCTCACGGCCTATGGCTGGCGCGGCAAACGCTTCGACGACGAGGAGCAGGTGCATCCGCTGCTGTTCGCAAGCGGCGAGCGCGAGTTCACGGTGAATCCGCGCTTGATCTGGCCCGGCGTGCCGCTGCTGCTGCGTTATCCGCAGCTCAAGTCGGAGCCGGTCGCTCGCATCGCACGCGCCCTGCTCCCCTTGCTCGCAACGCACCGCTCGCACGCCCGCCTGCGCATGCTGCGTTTTCGCGGCACGCTGACGGCGGCCATGATCTACGACGAGGTCCCGATCCAGGATGTCTTTCGCGCGGCCGACGACGACACGGTGCTCGGCCTGATGGACCTCAAGGGGATGAAGCAGCCGTTCTTCTTCCTGCTTCGGCGCAGGCAGACGGTGAGGGATCGCCGCTGAATCGTGCGGAGCGCCCCACCCAGCCGTGCCCCGGAGAGGACGGGAGCAAGACCGGCGCCGCGCCTCAATGCTCGTTGTGCAGATAACTCGGGTGGCGCGGCAAGCGCAGGCTCACCAGGAAGGCCACCACCATCATCGCCGAGACGTACCAGTAGAAAAGCGACTCGTTGCCCAGGCTCTTGAGCCCCAGCGCCACGTATTCGGCCGTGCCCCCGAACACCGCATTGGCGATCGCGTAGGCGAGTCCGACGCCCAGCGCGCGCACCTCGGGCGGGAAGAGTTCCGCCTTCACGATCCCGCTGACCGAGGTATAGAAGCTGACCACGGCCAGCGCCACCAGGATCAAGGCGCCGGCCGCCGTCGGGCTGCGCACGTGCTGCAGCATGGTCAGGACCGGCACGGTGACGATGGTGCCCAGGGCACCGAACAGCAGCATGTTGTTGCGCCGGCCGATGCGGTCGGAGAGCGCGCCGAACAGCGGCTGCAGGCACATGAAGATGAACAGGCAGACCGTCATCACGTTGCTGGCCGTCTTCACGGACATCCCCGCGGAGTTCACCAGGTACTTCTGCATGTAGGTGGTGAAGGTGTAGAAGATGAGCGAGCCGCCGGCGGTGAATGCCACCACGGTCATGAACGCGCGCTTGTGCAGCATTAGCCCGGCCAGGGTGCCGGCTTCCTTGCGGCCGCGGCTTTCCGCGGTCGACGTCTCCGTCAGCGTGCGGCGCAGGTAGAGCGCCACCAGCGCAGCCAGCGCGCCCAGCACGAATGGTATCCGCCAGCCCCAGTCGCGCAGTTGCTCGGTCGTCAGCAACT